>DYFR01000040.1 GCA_020725115.1 Thiohalomonas denitrificans | reverse complement strand
GAGCAGTGACAAGTGACAAGTGACAAGTGACAAGTGACAAGTGACAAGTGACAAGCAAGATTGTGTGGGGGTTATCTTGTAACTTGTAACTTGCAACTTGCAACTTGAAACTGCCTTACTCCCCCTTCCTTACCTCTTCCAGAATGGCGTGAAACTCCTTGCCCCAGCGCTGGAACAGCTGCTTCAGTTCGTCAGTGTGCGCCAGGGCGTGCAGTTCTGCCGGATTGGCGGTCACCAGCAGGGTTTCCTCCCCTTCGGCGAAGATGGTGACGGGCCAGGGCAGGTAGGGAATCAGATGCGGATAGCGCTGCGACAGATCGCGCAGCTCATCCGGCTTGGCGAAGAACACCAGGCGATACATGTCGGTCTTGAAGCCACTGTCGGTGAGGCCGATGTCGACACGCTGCACGCGCGACACCGTGTAGCCGTGGCGGGTGATGACCTCCTGCAGCGTAGCCATGGTTTCGGGAAAGGCGTGACTGGATCGCACCATGAACAGTTCGTCGGCTGCCGCTGCCGCTGACAGGCCCAGCCACAGTGTGAGCAACAGAACGCTATTGCGCAGCATCACAGCGAAGCCTCCTCCATGATGCCGAGATAAAGCTGGTACATCTCCTCGCAGGGCTTGTCCAGTTCGGCGTTGTTGAACAGGCGGCTCAGATACTTCGGATTGATACTCATCATTTTCACCTGTCCCTCGTGCTCCACCACCGTGATGCGGCACGGCATGAACAGACCGACGCGCGGATCCAGCGCCAGCGCCTGGTTGATGAAATTGAAATTGCAGAAGTATACGATGTGCGCCTCCCGGCTCTCTTCCGCCTCGGCAAACAGGCCGTTCTCCAGCGACTGCTCGCGGATGATGCGAAAATTCTTGCCCACGGCGGCGCGCTTCACCGCTTCCACCGTTTCGGCCAGCGTATAGGGCGAATCCATCTCCAGCATCGGCGTATCGTCGTTGCCGGGCTTCCAGCCGGTACCTGCTGCGAACGAACGCACGTAGGCCACCACGTCGTCGATATCGCGTTCGCTCAGGCCCTGCTTGAGGAACGACACCATGGGCGTGCCGTCACGGCCGTTCATCAGCGTGGTCTTGATCATCTGATCGGAGGCCGCGGCAAGAAATCCGGGATTGTTCAGCGCCGGGGCGATGATGGGCAGGTCGCGCGGACGGGAGAAGGTGACGCCGGTGCCGTGACCACCCTCGCCGTTGGCGCCGTGACACACCGCGCAGCGCTCGGCGAACAGGGTCTTGCCGCGCGCCGCATCACCCTGCACCGGCTGGGCAGAGAGGGCTACCACCTTGCTGCCCGCCGGCATCCAGCTGCGCAGGTGGCCGATGATGGCCTTGATCTGCGCGTCACTCAGCTGGGCAAAGGCCGGCATCACGCGGCCGGGACGGCCGTGGCGGATGGTGGCGACCAGGTAGTCATCGTTGACGCTGGGCAGGAAGCTGGACAGGGCCAGCGGCACACCCACGCCGCCGCGGCCGTCGGCACCGTGGCAGACGGCACAGTTCTGGGCATACAGCTCGGCCCCTCCAGGGGCCGCCGCCAGCGGCAGGGCCAGCAGGCTCAACAGAATCAACCAGGCAACTCGCATCACGTCTTCCTAACCCCTTGCTGCACAACAAATCCATCTGACGCGTTGATATCGTCCTTCAACGCGCCCATTGTCGGACAATAGCAACACGGGATACAAGCCGATGAAACCGATAGCGGAGTCCTGCCTGCAAAACCGCGCGCCGATCCTGGCCGTGCTGCGCGAGGTGCTGGCCGAGCGGCGGCGCCTGCTGGAGATCGGCAGCGGCACCGGTCAGCACGCCGTTTATTTCGCCCCCGAGCTGTCCCACCTCACCTGGCAGACTTCCGACCTGAGGGAGAATCACGCTGCCATCCACGCCTGGCTGGCCGACGAGGGCGCAGCCAACATCCTGCCGCCGCTGGAACTGGACGTATGCTGCAGCCCATGGCCTGAACTCAGGGTGGATGCGGTGTTCAGCGCCAACACCGCGCACATCATGGGCTGGGAGGCGGTGGAGGCCATGTTTGCCGGGGTGGGCCGCATCCTGGAGGTCGACGGGGTGTTCGCCTTGTACGGCCCGTTCAATTACGGCGGTCAGTACACCGCCGCCAGCAACGCCCGCTTCGACGCCTGGCTGCGCCAGCGCGACCCGGCCAGCGGCGTGCGTGATTTCGAGGCGCTGGACAGGCTGGCGCACGATGCCGGCATGACGCTTTCGCAGGACTATGACATGCCGGCGGACAACCGCACCCTGGTGTGGCGCAAGGCCCCGTAGGGCCGAGTCCCCTCGGCGAGCAGTGCCTGACTCAAGCGTTCGCCCACGGAGTGGGCTCCTTGTATGTTAGAAACACCCTGAAACTACAGAGACACGTGCTCGCCGCATTGCGTGGCGAGCAGTTCCTCCAACACCGGAAGCAGTCCTGCACCGTCGCTGTCGCGCACCCAGCCGCCCGCCGCCTCGTCCCAGTCGAAATGAAAGCCGCCGCTGCGCGCTGCCAGCCACAGCTGGCGCACCGGCGTCTGACGGTTGAGGATCAGCTGCGAGCCGCCGCTGCAGTACAGGGTCAGAATACCGCCGCTGCTTTCATAATCGATGTCGCTGCCGGCCGCGTCCAGCGCCTCCTCGATGGAACGCAGGGTGTCATCAATGCGGCGGTTGAAGGTGGATTCGCTCATGGCTTCCATGGGGATGGCTCCTGAAATCGGTGGTCTGTTGCAGGTATACTAGCGCCTCTTGCCCTTTCGAGGTTTACCCGTCATGCGCTTTTGCTGGGGACAATACGCCCTCTGGGCCGTCATCGCCGTGCTCGGCATCATGAGCATGCAAAGCGGTTGCGGCGCGCGCGGCGATCTCTACCTGCCGCAGGACAGCCAACAACAACAATCCCGATAATCCCTGCGAGATCATGGACCATTTCAATTTCCGCGCCGGCCGCCTGTTTGCCGAAGAGAATGACGTGTCTGCCCTGGCGGAGCGCTACGGCACGCCCTGCTATATCTATTCCCGCGCCACCATCGAGCGTCACTACCGCGCCTTTGATGCCGCCCTGGCCGGCACCGAGCATCTGGTGTGCTATGCGGTAAAGGCCAATTCCAATCTCGGCGTGCTCAACGTGCTGGCACGGCTCGGGGCCGGCTTCGACATCGTCTCGGTGGGCGAGCTGGAGCGGGTACTGGCCGCCGGCGGCGACCCTGCCAGGGTGGTGTTCTCCGGCGTCGGAAAGCGCGCCGATGAAATGCGCCGTGCACTGGAGGTGGGCATCCACTGCTTCAACGTCGAATCGGAAGCCGAACTGGAACGGCTCAACCATGTTGCCGGCGAAATAGGCCTGCGCGCGCCGGTGTCGCTGCGCGTCAATCCCGACGTCGACGCCAAGACCCATCCCTACATCTCCACCGGCCTGAAGGAAAACAAGTTCGGCGTCGACATCCAGGCCGCGCCGGAGGTCTACGCCCGCGCCGCCGAGATGCCGCACATCGAGGTGATCGGCGTCGATTGCCACATCGGCTCGCAGATCACCGAGACCCGCCCCTTCGTCGATGCACTGGAGCGCGTACTGGCGCTGGTGGATACGCTGTGCCAGCGCGGCATTGCCGTGCGCCACCTCGATCTGGGCGGCGGCCTCGGCATCACCTACCGCGACGAGACCCCGCCGCTGCCCGGCGACTACGCCGCGCCGCTGCTCGACCGCCTGGCCGGCCGCGACCTCAAGGTGATCATCGAACCGGGCCGCGCCATCATCGGCAACGCCGGCATCCTGCTCACCCGCGTCGAATACCTCAAGCACACCGCGCACAAGAATTTCGCGGTGGTGGATGCGGCAATGAACGACCTGATCCGCCCTACCCTGTACGCGGCGTGGATGGACATCGTCCCCGCCGTACCGCGCAGCGATGTGCCGGCACAGCACTACGACGTGGTCGGCCCGATCTGCGAGACCGGCGACTTCCTCGGCAAGGACCGCGAGCTGGCGCTGCGCGAGGGTGACCTGCTGGCAGTGCGTTCCGCCGGCGCCTACGGCTTCTCCATGAGCTCCAACTACAACACCCGGCCGCGCGCCGCCGAGGTGATGGTGGACGGCGACCAGAGCTATCTGGTGCGGCAGCGGGAAACCCTGGCCGCGCTGTACGCCGGTGAGAGCCTGCTGCCGGAATGATGAAGCGGGTTGCCGAACCCGAGCTGATGGATGAAGCGGCGCAGGCCCGCGCCTATGCCGAGGCCGACTTCAGCGCGCCGCATCAACGCTTCATCGAACTGTTCCGTGAACAGCTCCCCGGGCTGGAGCCGCAGGGCGCCGTGCTCGATCTCGGTTGCGGCCCCGGCGACATCACCCGTCGCTTCGCGCTAGCCTTTCCCGCCTGTACCCTGCACGGCATCGACGGCGCGGCCGCCATGCTGCGCCACGCCGCGGAGCTGCAACACGGCAGTGAACTGGAGCAACGCATCCGCTACATCCACGGCTATCTCCCCGGCGCGGTGCTGCCGCAGCAGCACTACGCCACCCTCATCAGCAACAGTCTGCTGCACCACCTGGCCGATCCGCAGGTGCTGTGGCAGAGCATCCGCGCCCATGGTGCGCCGGGGGCGGCGGTGTTCATCATGGACCTGATGCGCCCGGACAGCCGTGCCACGGCCGCGACCATGGTGGAACAGTACGCCGCCGGGGAGCCGGAGGTGCTGCGTCAGGACTTCTTCCATTCCCTGCTCGCCGCCTACACGCCGGGTGAAGTCCAGGCACAGCTCACTGTTGCCGGCCTCGACCTTGCCGTCACGGTGGTCAGCGATCGCCACTTCACCGTCAGCGGGTACCTCTCATGAGCGAACGCTTTGAAAATCCCTCCCAGGCGGAAATCTGCCTACGCCTGCGCCAGATCCGCACCATCGCCGTGGTAGGCCTGTCGCCGAAGGCCAATCGCCCCAGCTATTGCGTGGCGCAGGCGCTGCAAGGATTCGGCTACCGCATCGTGCCGGTGCGCCCGGCGCTGGATGAGGTGCTGGGTGAACAAGCCTGGCCCGACCTGCATGCCGTACCCGGCCCCATCGATCTGGTGGACGTGTTCCGCGCGCCGGAACATGTGGATGCCATCGTCGACGCCTGCATCGAGCTGAAGGTACCGGCGCTGTGGCTGCAGGACGGCGTGGTCAACGAGGCGGCAGCACTACGCGCGCGTGCGGCGGGGATCTGGGTGGTGATGGACCGCTGCATCTATCGGGACTATCTCGCCTGCGGCGCCCTTTTCAACACCGCCGACTAGGGGTAACCTGACCTTCCATGCGCCTCCCCTTCGTCAAAATGCACGGCCTGGGCAATGACTTCGTGGTCATTGACGCCTACCGCCGCGACATCCAGCTCAGCGCCGATCAGGTGCGTTTTCTCGCCGACCGCCGCTTCGGCATCGGTTGCGATCAACTCCTCATGGTGGAAAGGCCCGGTCAGTCCGGCGTCGACTTCCGCTACCGCATCTTCAACGCCGACGGCGGCGAGGTGGAACAGTGCGGCAATGGCGCGCGCTGCTTCGCCCGCTTCGTGCGCGACGAGGGTCTGACCGGCAAGGACAGCATCGTGGTGGAAACCGCCTCCGGCGTGATCACCCTGTACGTGGAAGCCAACGGCGAAATTCGCGTCAACATGGGGGCGCCGCGCTTCGACCCGGCGCAGATTCCGTTCACTGCCGAGGCCGAGGCGGACAAGTATCCGCTGGAGATCGGACGTGAACCGCTCGCCCTCGGTGTGGTGTCCATGGGCAATCCCCATGCCGTGCTGCGCGTGGAGAATGTCGCCACGGCCGAGGTGGAGCGCCTCGGCCCGCAGCTGGAGTCGCACCCGCGCTTTCCGCGCCGCGTCAACGTGGGTTTCATGGAGATCGTCGATCGCGGTCACATCCGCCTGCGCGTGTTCGAGCGCGGTGCGGGCGAAACGCTGGCCTGCGGTACCGGCGCCTGTGCCGCGGTAGCGGTGGGAAGGCGCTGGGGCGAATTGGACGACACCGTGCGCGTAGACTTGCCGGGGGGCAGTCTTACCATACGCTGGGACGGCGGTGATGCGCCGCTGTGGATGACGGGGCCGGCAACACGGGTTTTTCAGGGGGAGATCGATCTGTGAGTACACAAAAAGTCGAAACTAACGATACGCTATTGAGCGAACAGGCAGTCGCCGAGTACCTGCACAAAAACACCAGCTTCTTCCTGCGTCACGACCACCTGCTGGCCGAACTGGAGCTGCCCCACACCGGAGCCGGCAGCGCCGTATCGCTGATTGAACGCCAGGTCGCCGTGCTGCGTGAACAGCGCCAGGAACTCAAGCGCAAACTGCAACACCTGACCCAGACCGCACGCGATAATGAACACCTGCTGGAGCGCATCGAACACCTGATCCTCGGCCTGATGGAAGCGGGAGGTGATACAGAGCTGTTGCGCCGCCTGCGCGAGGGACTGCGCGAGGACTTTCATGCCGATGCGGTGGAACTGAGGCTGTTCGCCGACGACAGCGCGAAAGAACGCGAACTGTTCGACAAGGTGATCGGGCGCGGTGAGCCGGTGTGTGGCCACATCGCCCCGACACAGGCGCACTACCTGTTCGACAAGGCGGCGGAAGAACTGGCCTCCGGCGCCGTGATCCCGCTGTTTACCCCGAGCGACCATCACTGCATCGGCCTGATCGGCATCGGCAGCATTGACCCACGCCGCTTCCACGCTGAAATGGGCACGACCTTTCTGCGCTATCTCGGCGCCGTGGTGGCGCGTCTGCTGCGCAAGGATGGCACGGCCTAGCATGATGCAGGACGCGGCGCTGGACTGGATCGAGCGCTACGCGCAGCACCTGCGCCACGAGCGCCGCCTCTCGACGCACACGCTCGACAATTACCTGCGTGATCTGCGCCACCTGTGTGAATTCTGCGACCGGCAGGGCCTTGATGACTGGAATGCGCTCAACGCCCCGCAGATACGCGCCTACGTGGCATGGCGTCATCGCTCCGGCATCGGCGGCAGCAGCCTGCAGCGGGAACTGTCCGCCATCCGCAGCTTCTTCAATTATCTGCTGCGTGAAGGCGTTGCCGGCCACAACCCGGCGCAGGACATACCGGCGCCGAAAAACCCGCGCAAGCTGCCGCAAACCCTCGATGTGGATCAGGCCGCACGCCTGATGGAAATCCCGGGCGACGACGATGCCGCCGTACGTGACCGTGCCATCATGGAGCTGATGTACTCCTCCGGCCTGCGCCTGGCCGAGCTGGTCGGCCTCGACTGTGCCGACGTGGACATGGCGGACGCCACCGTACGCGTCACCGGCAAGGGCGCCAAGACCCGCATCCTCCCCGTCGGCCGCAAGGCCCTCGCCGCGCTGCAGGTCTGGCTGCAGCGCCGTCATCTGCTGCCCGGCGCCGCCGGCTCAGCCGCACTGTTCCTCGGGCAGCGCGGCAAACGCATCACCGCCCGTACCGTACAGAACCACCTGCGCTGCCGTGCGCTGGCGCAGGGGCTCGCCATGCCCGTTCACCCGCACATGCTGCGCCACTCCTTTGCCAGCCACATGCTCGAATCCAGCGGCGACCTGCGCGCCGTGCAGGAACTGCTCGGCCACGCCAATATCGCCACCACCCAGATTTACACCCACCTCGACTTCCAGCATCTGGCCAAGGTCTATGATGCCGCCCACCCGCGGGCGAAGAAGAAATAGCGGTCAAGGACGGGAGGCTGGACGCAGGCCTGATATAGCGCAGCGGTATCGGGCGACTAACGGCGATCGGGTCCGCGAATGAACGCGAATGGACGCAAATAAGTCGACAGGCTCGAACCCGGAGCAGTCGTAACGCATCACCCGCCAAGTGAGCCGATCATCCTTTGTCACATAATGAATATTTGCGTCTATTTGCGTTCATTTGCGGACAGATTAAGGTTCTCAGCCTAGCCCCTGGTCTAACACCGTGGCATGATATCCGCCCTAACCTACCCAATTGCCCAACGATGAAACGACTGCTTCCCGCCCTGCTGCTGTGTACCACCCTCGTCACCCCGCCCGTACTTGCCGCCGGCGGCGGCAGTGCCGCCAGTGGCCCATATCTGGCCCTGGAGCCGGCCATCGTGGTCAATCTGCAGAGCCCGGGCCGGGCGCGTTTCATGCAGGTGAAGGTGCAGGCCATGAGCCGGGACGCCAAGGTGCTGGCAGCATTGCAGGCACATGCCGGTCCGGTACGTCATGCACTGATCAGCCTGCTGGCGGCACAGACGGTGGACGGCATGCATGACGTGCAGGTGCGGGAACAGGTACGCCTGCAGGCGCTGGAGGAATTGCGCACCGTGCTGGAGACCCATGCCGGCCTCCAGCGCGAGGCGCTGGAAGCACTGTATTTCACCGATTTCGTCATCCAGTAGGCAGGAAACTGTGGGAGTCCGATTCATCGGACTCCCACAACGACAAAGGCCGGGTTTCCCCGGCCTTTGTCGTTTAACACTCCCGGCAATGCTTATTCGCCGCCGCTCACCTCGAACAGGACGGTACTTGCATCCGGTACCACACTGGGCATGCCCAGCACCTTCCACATCTGCATGCCGCCACGGTAGTAATGAATACGCTCCGCCGGATAACCCAGCTTCACCAGATTCCTGATCGCACGTGGTGACTGACCGCACCAGGGACCGTTACACCACAGCACGATCTCCTTGGCGTCGGTGAAATCCCAGTAGGCGGTCTTGTGCCTGGCACCGAACCAGCCCCAGTCGGCAAAGTTGCGCTCCAGCGAACGGCGGAAGCCGCCGACGTTGGGACGGCGCACCGCGCCGAGCAGCTTGAAGGCCTTTTCCACGTCGGTGGCGGTGGGAATTTCACCAAACACGGTAAAGGGGATGTTGATCGAGCCTGGGATGGTGCCGGCCATATACCAGGACGGCAGACGCGAGTCGATCAGCACGCCTTCGCCGGTGTTGACGAACTTCTCCATGAAGTCCAGCACCTCCAGCTCGCCCACGGCATGAATGCCGGGCAGGGGCACGTTGGGCTGCAGGCAGAACGGCGGGCACTTGCGCGAGGTCTTGCCCCAGGCCGTATCAACCACGTGATTGGGATCCTGCTCCCGCTGGATCACGAAGGGCTTGCCGTGATGCTGCACCGTCACGGTTTCGCGCTCTGCCGTGATCCTCACGTCCAGTGCCTGTGCCGTTCCCAGCCATGGCAGCATCAGCAGCATGGTGCAGGCGGCGGGTATCAGTCGCATCTGTCTCATTGTCATCCCCCGGGATATCTGCCTGCCGTCACTTCTTCAGCAGGCTGGTTGTTGTTTCGCGAATATGATCAATCTGTCCATTGCTCTGGTAAGCCTGATAGACCGCACCCTTGTCCTGCTCCTTCAGCTTGGAATAGAACATGAAGGTACCGAAGTAACTGCTCTTCAGCGCAGCCTCAAACTGCTCCTGCGACAGATTGGGGGGCAGTCCCTCGCCCAGGCCCTGCCCTGCGGCCGACCATGCCTGTTGCGGTTTTGCCGCAGCAGCAGCCGGCGCCACCGTGGCCGTCTCACCGCTGCTCAAGCTCTGGGTCTCCGCCTGCAGCGCCTTGAGGTAATCGTCATCCGCCCCGTGGGCGGCGCCCATCATCCCACCGCCTGCCAGCAACAGCAGTATCAGTCTCGCCGCCCGCATCCACCTATCCCCCATCCTCGTGCCCATGTCTCGAACACTAAATCCAGCCGGTCTATTAAGCAATATTATTAGTACCTGCACATATTGTAATGTGCCGCAGAAATGCAAAAGGCCCGACAGATGGCCGGGCCTTTGCAAAAAATCACGGGCACTGCACTGCGCCTTACGGCTGGCGCCCTGGTCATGGATGATAAGACGCACTCAGCTCATGCACCGCCTCGACAAAGGCAGCAGCATGCTCGGGGTTCACATGCTGGTGGATGCCATGGCCCAGGTTGAATACATGACCGCTGCCCTGGCCGTAGGCGGCGAGGATGGAGGCCACCTCGGCACGGATGCGTTCGGGGGAGGCATACAGCACACAGGGATCCATGTTGCCCTGCAGGGCCACCTTGTCACCGACGCGTGCACGCGCCGCGCCGATATCCACCGTCCAGTCCAGACCCAGGGCATCGGCACCGGCCTCGGCCATGGACTCCAGCCACTGGCCGCCGCCCTTGGTGAACAGCACCACCGGCACCTTGCGGCCATCGGCCTCGCGCTTGAGTCCGGAAACAATTTTCGTCATGTAGCGCAGGGAGAACTCCTGGTAGTCACGCGGCGTGAGCGCGCCACCCCAGGTGTCGAAGATCATCAGCGCCTGGGCGCCGGCGTCCACCTGTGCGTTGAGATACTGCGTCACCGCCTGCGCCGTCACGTCGAGCAGCTTGTGCATCAGCGCGGGCTGGTCGTACAGCATGCCCTTCACATGGGCAAACTCCTTGGACGAGCCGCCTTCCACCATGTAGGTGGCCAGGGTCCACGGACTGCCGGAAAAACCGATCAGCGGCACGCGGCCATTCAGCTCGCGGCGTATGGTGCGTACCGCATCCATCACATACTTCAGCTCGCCTTCCGGATCCGGCACGAACAGCCTGTCGACGTCGGCGGCGCTGCGTACCGGGCGATCGAAGATCGGTCCCTCGCCCTCGGCGAAGCGCAGGCCGAGGCCCATGGCGTCGGGCACGGTGAGGATGTCGGAGAACAGGATCGCGGCATCGAGGGGGAAACGCTCCAGCGGCTGGATGGTGACCTCGCAGGCCAGCTCCGGATTCTTGCACAGATCCATGAAGCTGCCGGCCCTGGTGCGGGTGGCGCGGTACTCGGGCAGGTAACGCCCCGCCTGGCGCATCATCCACACCGGGGTCACGTCCACCGGCTGCTTGAGCAGGGCGCGCAGGAAACGATCGTTTTTCAATTCAGCCATTGTAAAAGTCCAACGCAGAGGCGCGGAGACGCAGAGGTCGCAGAGTTATCTCTGGAGTTCTCTGCGTTCTCTGCGATCCTCTGCGCCTCTGCGTTGAGTGGGTTTTTCTTAAACGTCCAGATAATCCAGGATGCCTTCGGCGGCCTGGCGGCCTTCCCATACGGCGGTGACCACCAGGTCGGAGCCGCGCACCATGTCGCCGCCGGCGAATACCTTGGTGTTGCTGGTCTGGTACTTGTACTGGCCATTGGCCGGCGCCTTGACACGGCCGCGCTCGTCCACCTCGATACCGTGCCGGGCGAACCAGGGCTGCGGGTTGGGGCGGAAGCCGAAGGCGATGAGCACGCGGTCGGCGGGGATGATCTCTTCCGAGCCCTCCACCACCTGCGGCGTGCGGCGGCCGCGCGCATCGGGCGGACCCATCTCGGTGGTCACCACCTTGACGCCCTCGACGCGGTCCTCGCCGACGATCTCCACCGGCTGGCGGTTCCACAGGAACTGCACGCCCTCTTCCCTGGCGTTGGCCACCTCGCGCTTGGAGCCGGGCATGTTGGCCTCGTCGCGGCGGTA
>DYFR01000001.1 GCA_020725115.1 Thiohalomonas denitrificans | reverse complement strand
GTCACTTGTCACTTGTCACTTGTCACTTGTCACTTGTCACTTGTCACTTGTCACTGAACGGGTTGCACAGCACCAACTGGTTTTCCAGCACCAGCGAATGATGCATGTCTTCCGTATATAGCGTCTTGCACCCAGCCAGCAATGCAGCAGCGGCGATCATCGCGTCGTATAAGGATAAGTTGTAACGTTCCGCCAGCAGCAGGCCGCGTTCGTGGGTGACCTCGGTCAGCGCCTCGACGCGGCACAGCGTGCGGATCGGCGTCAGCACCTCGCGGATTTCCGCCCAGGTCATTCCCAGCTTGCGTGATGCCACTGCTGCGAACTCATTGAGCACCTGGATGCTGATGGTGCCACCGCCGCCAATCAGCGCCTCGGCGCGATCGGCCTTGGTCGCATCGGCGGAGAGCAGATAGAGCAGGACGTTGGTATCGAAGAAAGAGTCAGCGCCGCTCATGGGCTTCCAGCCGGTCGAACTTGAAGTCGCTGGGCAGACGGCCGCGATATTTGCGCAGGCGCTCCAGTAGCGCCGCGCCCTGCTGGGCCTTCTCGATTTCGAAGGTGCGTTCGCCGACGATATGGATGTCGATGTTGTCGCCTTCCCGGAGGCCCAGGGTCTCCACTACTGCCACAGGCAGGCGGACGGCGAGGCTGTTACCCCACTTGGATATCTGCATGGTGCGTACCTATGGGCTGGATATACATCGGTCTATGTATATCCTAATTCGCGCCGCCTGTCATCCCCGTGGCAGGTTCCATGGTGGCTGCCGGCTGTGGTGCAGTGGCGCGGCGCTGGTCGATGACGTTCTTCAGCGCGATGAGCAGCCCCAGGCCGATGAAGGCGCCGGGCGGCAGGATGGCGAGGAGGAAGCCCTTGTAGTCCTCGAACACGGTGAGGCGGAAGGTACGGGCGGCCTCGCCGAACATCAGGTGGGCCTGGTCGAACAGGGTGCCCGCACCAAGCAGTTCGCGCATGGCGCCGAGCAGCACCAGGGCAACGGTGAAGCCGAGACCCATGGTGAGGCCGTCGATGAAGGAGCGGCCGATACTGTTCTTGGAGGCGAAGGCCTCGGCACGGCCAAGGATCGAGCAGTTGGTGACGATCAGCGGGATAAAGATGCCGAGGATGCCGTGCAGTTCGTGAAACCATGCATTCATGGCCAGTTCGATGGCCGTGACGATGCTGGCGATGAGCAGCACGAACACCGGGATGCGGATGTCCGGGCGGATCAGGTTGCGGATGGCCGACACCGTGACGTTGGACAGTACCAGGGTAAGCAGGGTGGCGAGGCCGAGGCCGAGGCCGTTGACCACGCTGGAGGTCACCGCCAGCAGCGGGCACAGTCCCAGGATCTGCACGAAGGCAACGTTGTTGTGCCACAGGCCGTCGCCGGCGATCTGGCGCAGGGTTTTATCCACCATGAGGGGCCTCCTGTTGCGGTGCCGTTGTGCCGCCGCCGTCGAACAGTGTGTCGCGGTGCTGTTGATAGTAGCTGAGTGCGTTGTGCACGGCCTTCACCACGGCACGCGGCGTGACGGTGGCGCCGGTGAACTGATCGAAGACACCGCCGTCTTTCTTCACCTTCCATTTTTCCGGCACGGGATTGATCAGTGAACGGCCGGCAAAGCCCTGCACCCAGTCGGAGCGGGTTACATCGACCTTGTCTCCCAGGCCAGGTGTCTCACGATGGGCGGTGATGCGTACGCCGGCCAGGCTGCCGTCGTGATTGATGGCAATGAGCAAATTGATATCGCCGCTGTAACCGTCGGGGGCAACGGCGGTGAGTGCCAGGGCCACCGGCTTGCCTTCCTTGCGCGCACGGTACACCTGTTGCGGTAACGGGTTTCCGAGCAGGACGGGGTCGTGTACTTCAAGTTTATCGGCAACAGGATCGTTGTCGTAGCGTTCGGGCAGGATCAGTGCATGCAGGCTGTGCAGCAGGCTGTCACGCTCGTTTTGCGCGATGCGTTCACGCGTGCCTTCGTAGGTGAACGCGACCAGCGCGGTGCCAAACACGGCAAACAGGCCGAGCAGCGCAGCACTGAGCAGCATCTTCTTGAACAGCATCGTCATCCCCGGTTGTGGCCGTACACCCGCGGCTGGGTGTAGTAGTCGATGGCGGGGGCGGCCATGTTCATCAGCAGCACGGCGAAGGCCACACCGTCAGGGAAACCGCCCCAGCTGCGGATGACGTAGATGAGGATGCCCATGCCGACACCGAATACCAGCTGGCCACGACGACTGGTGGCGCCGCTCACCGGATCGGTGGCGATGAAGAAGGCGCCGAGCATGACGCCGCCGCTGGCAAGGTGAAACAGCGGGCTGGCGTACAGTTCCGGATTGATGAGGTGAAACAGCGTGGCAATCAGCCCCAGGCTGCCCAGCACCGCCACCGGCACATGCCAGGTGATGACGCGGCGCCACAGCAGCCACAGGCCGCCGAGCAGGATCAGGCCATTGATGATCTCCCAGCCCTTGCCGCCAAACAGACCGAAGATCGGGCCGCCGCGGATCTCGCTCACGGTGTGGCTCATGCCGAGCTGCACCTTGAGGGTATCGAGCGGCGTGGCGGAGGTGAGCGCATCCATGGACATGCCGGCCGGCAGTGTACCGGTGAGACTGTGCAGCAGTACCTGCACCAGGCCGAGATCGGCGCTGCGCAGTCCGGCGGGTGCCGCCCAGCTGGTCATCTCCTGCGGGAAGGACACCAGCAGCAGCACGTAGCCGGCCATGGCCGGATTGAACGGATTGAAGCCGAGGCCACCGTACAGTTGTTTGGCGAAGACGATGGCGAAGGCGGTGCCCACGGCTACCAGCCACCAGGGAGCCAGTGGCGGCAGGGCAATGGCGAGCAGCATGGCGGTAACCAGGGCGCTGCCGTCGCGCAGGGTGATCAGGATCGGACGACGACGCAGGGCAAGGACAGCGGCCTCGCTGGCCAGCGCCGTGGCAATGGCAACCAGCAGATTGATCAGCACGCCCCAGCCGAACAGCCAGATGCAGCCGGCAATCGCGGGCAGCAGTGCGTAGACCACGCGCAACATCACGTTGCTGACATTGGCCGGGCCGTGGAGGTGGGGCGAACTGATGATCGTAGTGGGCATGGTTATCGATCTCTATCCGCGAATGAACGCGAATGAACGCGAATGCACGCAAATAGCAGCACGGCTGATTTTCAATTTCCATTTGCGTACATTGGCGTTCATTTGCGGACCTCTTCTTCTTTTTCCGCCGCTGCAGCGCGCCGTGCCTCCGCCTCTTCGATCTGACGTTGCTGATCGGCGGTGAGGTTGTCGGTGTTCTTCGGCGCCACGTCGGCCGCCTCGCGCTTGGCCTTGGCGCGCTCCATCGCCGCCTTGATGGCCGCTTTCTTGGCCTCCTCGCTGTCGGCGGCAGGGGATTCTTCCAGCGCGGCCTTTTTCTTTGCCAGCCTGGCGGCGCGTTCGGCCTTTTCGCGCTCCTGCCGTTCGGTGCGGAAGTCGTGCCGCTCGCGCGCCAGCTCGGATTTTTTCTTGTCGCGTGCCTGGGCCCAGATCTCGGTCTTGGCGTAACGATAGTACTGTACCAGCGGCAGGTTGGCGGGACAGACATAGGCGCAACAGCCACACTCGATGCAGTCGAACAGATTGTAGTCCTGGGCGTGATCGAAGTCCTTGGCGCGGGCGTGCCAGTAGAGTTGTTGCGGCAGCAGACTGGCGGGACAGACACGGGCGCATTCACCGCAGCGGATGCAGTTGCGCACCGGGCCGTGCTGACCGAACTCGCCCGGCGTCAGCGCCAGGATGCAGTTGCCGGTCTTGGTGATGGGCAGGGCGCGGTGCGGTAGCGTGATGCCCATCAGCGGGCCGCCCAGCACCAGTCGCGCCAGGGTGGGCCGGGTGCCGCCGCATTGTGCCAGCAGATCGTCTATCGGGGTTCCGATCAGCACTTCCAGATTGTGCGGCGCGACCACGCCGCCGCCGGTGACGGTGACGATGCGCGAGATCAGCGGTTCACCAAGTTCCACCGCGCGGTGCACGGCGGCGGCGGTGGCTACATTGTGACAGACGATGTTGATGTCGATGGGCAGGCCCTGCGACGGCACCTCCTTGCCGGTGAGTATCTTGATCAGCTGTTTCTCGCCGCCGGTGGGGTAGAGCGTCGGTACCTGTATCAGTTCGATGTCGCTGCGGTCGAGACGGGCCAGTGCTTCACGCAGCGCGGCGTGGGCCTCCGGTTTGTTGTCCTCGATACCGATCACCACATGACGCGCGTGCAGGGCGTGGCGCATGATGCGGGCGCCGGCGATGACCTCGTCGGCGCGTTCGCGCATCAGACGATCGTCGCAGGTGATATAGGGTTCGCATTCGGCGGCGTTGAGGATCAGTGTGTCGATCTCGGTACGTGCGCCGGGGTTGAGTTTGATGAAGCTGGGAAAACCGGCACCGCCGAGGCCGACGATGCCGGCCTCGCGGATGAGGTTGCGCAGCTCGCTGGCATCGAGCGCAGCCCAGTTGGTGGTCGGGCTGTGTTCCACCCAGCGTTCCTCGCCGTCGCTTTCAATGACGATACAGAGGGCCGTGAGGCCCGATGGGTGCGGCACTGCACGTTCCTCGATGGCGCTGACCGTGCCCGAGGTCGGCGCGTGCAGCGGTGCACTGACGAAGCCGTCGGCCTGGGCGATCATTTGCCCCTTGAGTACGTGCTCCCCCACCTCCACCAGTGGCTTGGCCGGCGCGCCAATGTGTTGCTGCAGGGGCAATACCAGATGCTTGGGCAGCGCAGCGGGCTGGATCTGCTGTCCGCTGGATAGCGACTTGTGATCAGGCAGATGCAGGCCACCGTGGAAACGCCACAGATGGCGATGGACTCGGGCAGTGTCGGTGTGATTCTGCATCATGCGTTCGGCTGCTTCTGTGTGGTCGCGACTGGATAGGGCCAGGTCCATGTTGCCGGCGCCACCTTTACCGGGATCATGCTGATGCAGTCCACCGGACAGGGTTCCACGCACAGCTCGCAGCCGGTGCATTCGCTCTCGATGATGGTATGCATCTGCTTGGCGGCGCCGAGGATGGCATCTACCGGGCAGGCCTGCAGGCACAGGGTGCAGCCGATGCAGGTCTGCTCGTCGATGATGGCGATCATCTTTTCCTTCGCGCCGCCTTCCACCGGTTTGGCATCGCGCCCCAGCAGATCGGCCAGTGCCATCACCACCGTCTCGCCGCCGGGCGGGCACATGTTGATATCGGCCTCGCCCCTGGCGATGGCCTCGGCATAGGGATGACAGCCGGGGAAACCGCATTGACCGCACTGGGTCTGCGGCAGGATGGCGTCGACCTTGTCGACGATGGGATCGCTGTCCACCTTGAAACGGATCGACGCATAGCCGAGCAGCAGGCCGAAGACCAGCGCGAGCAGGGCGAGGGCGAGGATGGCGGTAAGCATCGCTTAAATGCAGTCCGCAAATGAACGCGAATAAACGCGAATCTGTTTCATGCGCGATGCGGCACCATGGCCATGTTTTGCAAATTTGCGTGTATTTGCGTTCATTCGCGGACTCAAGCCGTTTAGCCTTTTACCAGTCCGGAGAAGCCCATAAAGGCCATCGACATCAGGCCGGCGGTGATCAGGGCGATGGCGGGGCCGCGGAACACGGCAGGGACGTCGCTGACGGTGATGCGCTCGCGCATGGCGGCGAACAGCACCAGCACCAGGGAGAAACCGGCGGCGGCACCGAAACCGTACACCGCCGATTCGAGGAAGCTGTGCTGCGCCTTGGTGTTGAGCAGGGCCACGCCGAGCACGGCGCAGTTGGTGGTGATCAGCGGCAGGAAGATGCCGAGCACCTGATACAGCACCGGCGAGGTCTTGTGCACCACCATTTCGGTGAACTGCACCACCACGGCGATTACCAGGATGAAGGCGATGGTGCGCAGGTATTCGATGCCGAGCGGCGCCAGCAGGAATTCGTTGACCAGATAGGAACAGATGGCCGACAGGGTGAGCACGAAGGTGGTGGCCAGGCCCATGCCGATGGCAGTTTCCAGCTTGCGCGACACGCCCATGAACGGACACAGGCCGAGAAACTTCACCAGGACGAAGTTGTTGACCAGTACCGTGCTGACGAGGATGAGGGCGTATTCGGTCATGAAGGCAGATACAAGATAAGAGTTAAAAGATACAAGTATCTAATACTAGTACCAAGATAACAGAAGCGGGGGTAAAGCAAGAATGATCATTCGCAATCCCCTCTCTTCTCTTTGCTCTTGTATCTTGCATCTGCCTCATTTGATACGCATGCCCGGCTGGGCACCGTCGTCCGGACTCAGGATGAACAGCTCCTTGCCGCCCGGGCCGGCGGCCAGCACCATGCCCTCGGACAGGCCGAACTTCATCTTGCGCGGTGCCAGGTTGGCCACCATCACGGTGAGGCGGCCCACCAGATCATTGGGGTCGTAGGCGGAGCGGATGCCCGCGAAGACATTGCGGGTTTCCCCACCCAGGTCCAGGGTCAGCTGCAGCAGCTTGTCGGCCCCTTCCACGTAGGCCGCGGCGGCGATACGCGCCACGCGCAGGTCCACCTTGGCGAAGTCGTCGATGCTGATGGTTTCGGCAATGGGGTCCATGGTCGGCTGGGTCTCGTGCTGTTGATGCTCGGCGTGGCGCACCTGGGAATGGCTGTCGGGCGTCGGCGCCATGCTCTGGGTATTGGCGGCGATGAGGGCGTCGATCTGCTTGGCATCGATGCGGGTCATCAGGTGGCTGTAGGCATTCACGCTATGGCCGGCGGGCAGGCGCGTGTCGATGTCGGCCCAGGACAAGGCTCCGGTGCCGAGGAACTGTTCCACCTGGGCGACGACCTTGGGCAGGATCGGTTTGAGATAAATGGACAAGTCGCGGAACACCTGCAGAGTGGTGGTGCAGATGGCGTGCAGGCGGGTGTCGTTGGCCGGGTCCTTGGCCAGCTCCCAGGGTTTGTTGCCGTCCACGTACTGGTTGGCGAGATCGGCCAGGCGCATGATCTCGCGCACGGCCTTGCCGTATTCGCGCTGTTCGTAGGCCTCGGCGATGGTGCCGGCGGCGGACGTGATCTCGCTTTCCAGATTGGTGGAGTCGTCGTGGGTACCGAGCCGGCCGTCGAAGCGTTTGCCGATGAAGCTGGCGGTGCGCGCTGCAATGTTGACGTACTTGCCGATCAAATCCGAGTTAACACGCGCGACGAAGTCCTCCAGGTTGAGGTCAATGTCGTCGACGCCGTTGCCCAGCTTGGCGGCGAAGTAGTAGCGCAGCCATTCCGGGTTGAGGTGTTGCAGGAAGCTGGACGCGGTGATGAAGGTGCCGCGCGACTTGGACATCTTGGTGCCGTTGACGGTGAGGAAGCCGTGGGCGAACACGCCGGTCGGTGTGCGGTAGCCGGCGCTCTCCAGCTCGGCGGGCCAGAACAGGGCATGGAAGTAGAGGATGTCCTTGCCGATGAAGTGGTACAGCTCGGTGCCCGCCTGCGCCGCCTTCTGCTTGTCCCAGAACGCGTCGAAGTCGAGGCCGTTCCTGTCGCAGTAATTGCGGAAGCTGCCCATGTAGCCGATGGGGGCATCGAGCCAGACGTAGTAGTACTTGCCGGGGGCGCCGGGAATCTCGAAGCCGAAGTAGGGGGCGTCGCGGGAGATGTCCCAGTCGGACAGGCCGGCGTCCAGCCACTCGGCCAGCTTGTTGGCGGACTCGGCCTGCACCTGGGGCGGCTTGATCCAGCCGCGCAGGAAGTCGGCGCAGGCACCCAGCTTGAAGAAATGGTGATCCGATTGCTTGCGGATGGGTGTGGCGCCGGATACCGCCGAATAGGGGTTGATCAGGTCGGTGGGCGAGTAGGTGGTGCCGCAGGCCTCGCAGGAGTCGCCGTACTGATCCTTGGTGTGGCACTTGGGACACTCACCTTTGATAAAGCGATCCGGCAGGAACATCTCCTTCACCGGGTCAAAATACTGCTCGATGGCGCGCACCTCGATGAGGCCGGCGGCCTTGAGTTTGGTGTAGATGTCGTCGGCGTAATGGCGGGTTTCCGGGGTGTTGGTGGAGTAATAGTTGTCGAACTCCACCAGGAAGCCGTCGAAGTCGGCCTTGTGCTCGGCCCAGACACGGGCGATGAGCTGTTCCGGGGTGATGCCTTCCTTCTCCGCCCGCAGCATGATCGGCGTGCCGTGGGTGTCGTCGGCGCAGACGTAGTGGCACTGATGGCCGCGCAGTTTCTGGAAACGCACCCAGATGTCGGTCTGGATGTACTCCACCAGATGGCCGAGGTGGATCGGCCCGTTGGCGTAGGGCAGGGCGCTGGTGACCAGAATCTTGCGGGGGGTGTCCGTCATGGCGGTAATTATCAGTAGCTTACGCGGGTTTGAAAAAGGGGCATACAGTACCAATTATGGATGGGACTTGCCACCGAACCCCGGGGCAGGGGATGGGGACTCGAACGTTTCATGAATTGCACACGCCCTCGCTGGTCTCTTGTCCGTACAAGGAATCTTCCTCAGTCGGCCGTATTACCCGATACGGCGCTCCTTCGGAAAATCCCTTGTGCGGCCAATATCCTGTGCGAACATCGTGCGAATTCATGAAACCTTCGGGTCTGGTATCATGCCGGGTCTTTGTATACGGTCGCCATGGCCCGTATAATACCCGATTCGCTTGCTAGGTAATTTTGTCGCCGCTCCCCGGACGCGGCCTTTTACGGAGTGCTCAAGATGTCCAATGTGACCCAAGCCCAGGTCGAGAACGCAATCAAGCAATATATCGATCCTTATATGGAGAAGGATTTGGTCTCCGCCGGCTGCATCAAGAACATCGCCATCGACGGTGACAAGGTGACCGTCGATGTGGTGCTCGGTTTCCCGGCCCAGGGTTATGCCGACGAGCTGGCCGCCGCCATCCAGGGCAAGGTGACCGCCGTGGCCGGTGTCGGCAGCGCCGCCGTCAGCGTCAAGACCCAGGTTGCCTCCCATGCCGCCCAGAAGGGCGTCAAGCACATCAAGGGCGTGAAGAACATCATCGCCGTGGCCTCCGGCAAGGGCGGCGTCGGCAAGTCCACCACCTCGGTCAATCTGGCCCTGGCCCTGGCGGCCGAAGGCGCCACCGTGGGCATCCTCGACGCCGACATCTACGGCCCGAGCCAGCCGCGCATGCTGGGCGTGAGCGGTACCCGCCCCGAATCCAGTGATGGCCAGAGCCTGAACCCGGTGCTCAGCCACGGCCTGCAGTCCATGTCCATCGGCTACCTCATCGACGAGGACACCCCGATGATCTGGCGCGGCCCCATGGTCACCCAGGCCCTGGAACAGCTGCTCAACGACACCCAGTGGCGTGAGGTGGACTACCTGGTCATCGACCTGCCGCCCGGCACCGGCGACACCCAGCTGACCCTGGCGCAGAAGGTGCCGGTGTCCGGCGCGGTGATCGTCACCACCCCGCAGGACATCGCCCTGCTCGACGCGCGCAAGGCCTACAAGATGTTCGAGAAGGTGGAGGTGCCGGTCCTCGGCGTGGTGGAGAACATGTCCATCCACATCTGCTCCAAGTGCGGCCACGAAGAACACATCTTCGGTCAGGGCGGCGGTCAGAGCATGGCCGAGCAGTACAGCATCCCGTTCCTGGGTTCCCTGCCGCTGGACATCCGCATCCGCGAGGAAGCGGACAACGGCAAGCCCACCGTGGTGGCCGAGCCCGACAGCCGCATCGCCCAGATCTACCGCGACATCGCCCGCCGCGTTGCCGCCAAGCTGGCGCTGAAGGCCAAGGACTACAGCACCAAGTTCCCGAAGATCGTCATTCAGTAAGGCAGATAAAAGCAGATACAAGATACAAGAGGAAAGATACAAGGAATGATCTTGAGTAACGGGGCGTGACAACGCCCCGTTTCTTTTTGTAGTTACTTGTATCTTGTATCTTTTAACTTGTATCTTGCGACGCTACCGCATCGGACTGACCACCATGAACCGCAACGAAAGCACGGACACCTCCGCCGCCACGAAAAAGTGGGATACCCGTTTCCTGGGCCTTGCCGCCCACATCTCGGCCTGGAGCAAGGACCCTTCGTCGCAGGTGGGCGCGGTGATCACCGACGGCAACCGCATCGTGTCGCTGGGCTACAACGGCTTCGCCGCCGGCGTGGCGGATACCACCGAGCGCCTGGTGGACCGGGCGCGCAAGCTGAACCTCACCATCCATGCCGAGGAGAACGCGCTGATCTTCGCCAAGCGTGATCTGCGCGGCTGCACTGTCTACGTTACCCATCCGCCCTGTCCGCGCTGCGCTTCCAAGCTGATCCAGGACGAAATCGGTCGCGTGGTGTTCATTGCGCCGAGCGAGGACTTCCTGTCACGTTGGGCCGACGACCTGGAACTGTCCTACGAGATGTACCGCGAGGCCGGGGTGACGATCACGGTGTATGCGCCGGAGGAGATCAACGTCGACAATGCGCGCATCACCGTCGCGCCCGGTGGTTTCTTCCAGAAGATCATGCAGCAACTGCTGCGGCGGTTTTGACAACCAGTGAACCTGAAAACCGCAGTTTCACCGCAGAGACGCCGAGGACGCAGAGTGACAACATTTTCAGAGCATCGCGGCATCGCTGGACTTCACCTGACGGGTGGAGTGGTTGAGATGCATAAATGTATGAATCTACTCTGTGAACTCTGCGTCTCTGCGGTGAGTTTCTCGGGTGAATGTAGGCCGGTGACCTGAACCTTTCCCCATGACCCGCCTGCACAAGAGCCTGCTGCTGTTCGCCATCGCCCTGGGCTTGTTCACTCTGGGGCGTGCGCTGCTCTATGTGCTCTATCCGCAGCAGTTTGATCAACTGGCTTTCGGTGCAGTGGCCTCGGCCTTTGTCCACGGCCTGCGCTTCGACGGCGCGGTCATCGCGCGGGTGTTCGCCATCCCCCTGCTGTTGATGGCGTTGCCGCTGCGCTGGCTGGATCGGCGCTGGTGGTTTGACTCCCTCGCCTGGGTGCTATGGCTGTTGACCCTGGCAATGGTGCTGTTGCTGGTGGCCGACATCATCTATTTCGAACATGTGCGGCGCCATGTCTCCTACGAACTTATCATGCTGCGTGAAGACTGGAGCTTTACTCTGCACTATGCGCTGCATGCCTACTGGTGGGCGCTGCTGCTGTTTGTGGTATTCGCCGCGGTGCTGGCCTGGCTGTGGCAACGCGTGCTGCGGGTGCCGCTGCAGCCGATGCGCTGGGCGGCGGCGCAGTATCTGGCCCTGTTCCTGCTGCTTGCCGTGGTGGGACGTGGTGGTGTCGGCGGCAAGGTGGTCGAGATCATTGATGCCTACGCTGACGGCGATTCGGCCTATGGCCACCTGGCCCTCAACGGTGTGTTCACCACCATGGTGTTCTCGCTCAACCTGGATCAGGTGAATCACCATTTTTTCCCCACTGAAGAGGCAGTGGCGATCCTGGCCGAGGAACGCACTGTGCATGACCCGCACTTTCCCATGCTGCAGCGCTACGAGGTCAGCCCCAGTGGCCACAACCTGGTGTTCGTGTTGCTGGAAAGCTGGAACTTCGACTACGTGGACAGTTTTGCCGGGCGTGGCACCGGCGCGACGCCCAACTTCGATGCTCTGGCGGCGGAGGGGCTCAAGTTCACCCGTTTCTATGCCGCCGGCCAGCGCAGCATCGAGGGTGTGCAGGCGACGCTGACCGGCATCCCGGCGCTGAAGGGCCTGCCGCGCATCGATGCCGGCATCGGCGTATCCAACTTCACTCGCCTCGGTGCCCTGGCCGAGCGCCACGGCTATCACAGCGTGTTCGTGCAGAGTTCCGATCGCGACTCGTTCAAGATCCAGGGCGTGGCGCGCGCCACCGGCTTTCGCGAGTTCTACGGCAAGGAAGACATACCGCTGCTGCTGAACTATCCCGATCCCAAAATGGCCACCTTCGGCTGGGATTACGACATGCTGCAGTTCCTCAAGGGACGGCTCGATGCCACCGACAAGCCGTTTCTCGCCTATGCCTTCACCGGCACCACCCACACGCCCTATCCGGCGCTGGACGGTCACGTCATCCGCGAGCCGCACGGCTACGATGACGAAAACGGCTACATCAACGCGCTGCACTACTCCGACTGGAGCGTAGGCGAGTTCATCCGTGCGGCGCGGCAGCAGCCGTGGTTTGCCAACACCATCTTCATCTTCACCGCCGATCACGCCACCCACTATCAGCGCGGCGGCTTCCTCAAGCAGTTCCACATACCGCTGCTCATCTACGCACCGGGCCTTGTTGCCGCCGGCACCAACGACAGCATCGCCTCGCAGCTGGACGTGATGCCCACCATCATCGATCTGCTCGGCCTGTCCGAAGAGTTCGCCGCCCTGGGCGAATCGATGTTGCGCAAGCAGAGCGGCCATGCCTTCGTCACCGAGGGTGGCCAGAGCATTGCCCTGGTCGGTGCACACGGCTACGTGAAGCACAATCTTGATCGGCGTCTGGAGGCGCTGGGCGAGGGTGCGGATGAGGCCTATTTCGCACAACTGGAGCGCCAGTTGCTGGCGCGTGATCAGCTCAGCTTCGAGCTGCTGCGCGACAACCGGTGGGCGCGGTGAGGCAGATACAAGTGACAAGATACAAGTTGCAAATAACGGCCAAACCGGTTTGCCGGCTGTGGTAGGACGGGATGTTTCTCGCCAATTGGAACTTGTCACTTGCAACTTGCCACTAACATGACCATGAACCCTGAACGACTGCGTACTCTCATTCTCTCCCTGTTGCTGGTGCTGACCGCAGCGACGCTGCTGCCATGGAATCCCATGGGGCCGTTCGATGCGCGCGACTACTCGCCGCTCCCCGGCATGACGTTGGAGTATCCGGCCTGGGCCGGGGTGATCGAGCCGCTGGTGGCGCCGGGACATTACCTGCTCGGCGCGCCGGATTTTCGTCTTGCCTTCGGTGCCACCGCGATCTGGCTGGCCCTGGCCGCGCTGGTCTGGGGCTGGTGGCGCGGCGGGGTGTGGTGGCGCCGCGCGCTGCGCATGACGCTGGCGCCGCTGGCAGCGGTGTGGTGTCTGGCCGCCTACGTGCTGTTTGCCTCCCACGTGCATTTTCCCGGTTGGCGCCTGGCGGTGGATGACCCTGATTTCGCCATTGCCGACCTGCAAAGCCACACCCTGGGGTCGCACGACGGCCTGGTGCGTGCGCCGGTGAATCTCGCCTGGCACGCGGCGCGCGGCTACGACGTCACCGCCATTACCGAACACGACGACCCCGCCGGTTCCTTCCATGCCCACGCCGTGGCGGCACGCGACTTCCCGGCGATGGCGGTGATCCCGGGCATCGAGGTGGGCAGCGAGTACGGCGGCTTTCTGCTCGGTCTCGGCCTGCGCCAGGGGGTGGCACTGCCCGACTTCTGGACTGACCGTAGCGACTATGCGCGCCGTTTTGTTGATGCCGTGCATGACGATCACGGCGGTGCGGTGATCTCCATGGCCTGGCGCCTGGATGTGCCGGCGATACGCGCCCTGGCCGATGCCGGTGTCGATGGCTTCGAGAT
The DNA here is from genome assembly GCA_020725115.1 of Thiohalomonas denitrificans. Taxonomy (GTDB): domain Bacteria; phylum Pseudomonadota; class Gammaproteobacteria; order Thiohalomonadales; family Thiohalomonadaceae; genus Sulfurivermis; species Sulfurivermis denitrificans_A. The sequence continues at coordinate 188,122 of DYFR01000001.1, read as the reverse complement.
CGTCAACAACGGTCATCCCGACGTTCCGCACGAGGTGCGTGAGGCCATGCTGGAACTGGAACGCGCCGGCAAGGTGGTGCTGGTGTCGTCCACCGACTGGCATGGCTGGGGCGGCTTCACCCGTACCTGGACTGCCTTCCGTATCCCCGGCGCGGCGCAAATGACGGCGGACGAGCGCGCCGCGGCGGTGGTGAACATCCTGCGTGCGCGCGACCGCGCCGCCATCACGCCGGTGGTGGCGGGCTATCTCGGCCCGCCGTCCACCCTGCGCCTGATATTCACTCCCTTCGTGGAAACCGCACGTTACGCCGCCGAGCTGTCGTGGCCGCGGGTGGCCGGCTGGTGGCTGTGGGGCGTGCTGCTCATTGCTGCTGCGGCGCCGTTGGCGCGGCGCGGGATGCGCGTCATGCGCCTGTTGCTGGTGACGTGGCTGGGTGGCGTGGGCGGCGTGCTGTTCTGGCGCGGTGTGGAACTCTATGCCACTACCGCCCGGGGCGATGTGGTGTTGAGCGATGTCACGGCACAGTTGGGCGGCATGGCCATGTATGTGGGATTGCCGTTGCTGCTGGCGGCGCTGGTGCTGGGTGTGCGGGAGTGGCGCCGCTGTGTGAACAGGGGCTAGGGGCTAGGGGCTAGGGGCTAGGGGCTAGGGGCTAGGGGCTAGGGATCGAGCTTGCTTCGCTCGCGAATTTATTAATATCGATGCGCGCAGCGCACTCATCCCCTAGCCCCTAGTTACTAGCCCCTTACTTCTGCGCCTGCAAATAGCTGGAGTAGGTGCCGTCGTCGTTTTTCTGGATCAGCTGTACCAGCAGATAGTCCCACTCCGGCGCCAGCCAGAAGGTGGTGGTTCCCTTCTGCACCTTGATGGCGTGCACACGGCCACGGGCGGTGATTACCTCCTCGCTGCCGAGCACTTCATAGGTATAGGGTTTGATCTCGTTGCGATCGGCCACCGGGTATTCGATGTGACGCGAGCCGGCGGCCACGTCGCCGCGCAGAATGGCCTGATGCATCAGCTTGTCCAGTGTACCGGGAACCAGTTCCACCTCGGTGACCTTGCCGTCGCGCAGCGAGGCGACGATGTTGCGTCGCCAGTCGAAGTCGAGCCGCTCCACCACGTCCTTGGAGCGGCCGGTGTAATGGGCGAAATATTCGACCGGCAGGGCGTGATCATCGTTATAGATCCAGGTGCTGCGTTCCAGGGCGCGATCCTTGGTGAACAGCGACACCAACCCGGTGGCGTAGGCGATGTTTTCCAGCACGTAGCGCCCGCCGGCCTCGATGTGCAGCTTGCGCTCGATCTCCCCGACCTTGAAACCGTTGACGTGTACCGAGTAGCGGGCCTGGAATGGCTGTGGGCGATAGCCGTCGGCGGCCGCGGCGCCGGCGAGAAGCAGAAGGCAGCAAGTGAGCAGGAGGCGATTCATGGCGGCAGTGTAGCAAGCCACGCCGGCAGTGACATATAACGCTGATATACTCGCCCGCTGTTGCGAAGGGATGAACTGACGATGTTTCTCGAACAGATGCGCGAGGCGCGCGCCTTCCCCCCCTGGTTGCTGACCTTGCTGGCGCTGACTCTGGCCGGAAATGTGCTGGCCTGGCTCAGTCTTGGGCTGCTGCCGGACGAGGCCTATTACTGGGTGTGGTCGCAGCGGCTGGAGGCGGGGTATTTCGATCATCCGCCCCTGGTGGGCTGGCTGATGTGGCCCTTCACTGAACTACTCGGGCATAGCGCGGCGGTGTTGCGCCTGCCCGCCGTGTTGTCCTGGCTGGTGGGTGCGGTGCTGGCCTACGACCTGGCGCGTCGCGCCTACGGCCAGGCCCGGGCCGGCGGTCTGGCGGTGCTGATCTGGAGCACGCTGCCCATCGTGCAGGCCGGCTTCCATATCGTCACGCCGGACAGCCCACTCATCATCTTCACCTGGGCCACCTATTATCTGGCCTGGCGCGCGGTGGAGGAGCGGCGGCCGGCACTGTGGATCGTGACCGGGCTGTGTGCCGGCCTGGCCTTGCTGGGTAAATACCCCGCGGTCCTGGTGCTGGGGGGCGTGTTCCTCGCCCTGCTCATCTCGCGTGCCGGACGGCACCAGCTGGCGGGCCCCTGGCCCTGGCTGGGTGCGCTGCTGGCCCTGTTGGCCTTCATGCCGGTGGTGGCCTGGAACTGGCAGCACGACTGGATATCCTTCGTCTTCCAGTTCGGCCACGGCGTGCAGCGCAGCGTTGCCGCCGATCCCTGGACGATGCTGCTGATGTTCATCGGTGGTCAGATGGCGGTGGCGATGCCGTGGACCTTGCTCGCCATGGCCTGGGCCAGCTTCGGTGCCGGCGGGCCGCAGCGCCTGAGCGGTTGGGGCCGCGCCCTGTTCGCCACCGGCTTCTGGTTGCCGCTGCTGGTGTTCGGCGCCGCCGGCCTCACCGCCGACAGCGGCCCCAACTGGCCGGAGACCGCCTATGTGCCGGGCACCATCCTGCTCGCCGGCGCCCTCAACCGCTGGCTCTATCCGCCGGCGCGGGCACGCGGCCGCGCCCGTCCGCTGCTGCTCGGCACGGTGGTGCTGGCGGTGCTGGCCAGCCTGCTGCTGATCAATCTGCTGCGATTTCCCCACTGGCTGCAGCAGGTGGCGGGGGAGGACATGACGCCCAAGCGCACCCAGCTGAGCCAGGCCTATGGCTGGGATCGGGTGGATGCCGAGCTGCGTCGCGTGTTGCCGGAACTGGAGGCAGCCCATCCGGCCGGTGCGGACTGCGGCATCATCGTCGGCAATCATGCCAGCGCCGGCATGGTCGCCTGGCTGCTCAATGCACCGCAGCGGGTGGGGGCCACGGCTCAGTCACGTATGAGCCAGTACCATCTCTGGCCGCAGACGGCGCCGGAAAATCTGTGCCTCTTCATCGACAAATACGATGCCGAGGCGATGCGACGCGAGGATATTCCTGTACACATACGCTTGCCGGAGGGGGGCTGGCGCCAGCACAGCCTGGTAGAGACGCGCAACCCGGATCTGTCCCTGCGCTGGTATGTTTTGTACGTGCCGGAAGCACCGGACGGGGAGTGAATTTGGGTATAATCCCCCACTTTATATCCGCCACGGGGTTCCAGGATTGGTCTTGATTCCAGCTTCCGCCGCGCTGAACCCCGGGCGGGCAGCATTGCTGCTCGTGGCGTTCAGCTCTGTGCTGCACCTGCTGGCGGCCGGTCGCGTCGAGCTGTCCGGCGACGAGGCCCACTACGCCCTCTACGGCTATCACCTTGCCCTGAGCTATTTCGACCACCCGCCGCTGGTGGGCTGGTTGCAGGCGGCGGTGCTGCTGTTTTCCAGCAGCGAGTTCGCCCTGCGCCTGTGGCCGGTGCTGCTGGGAGCGCTGGCCAGCCTGGCGCTGTTTCGCCTGACGCGCGAACTTTACCCGACGGCCTCGCCCTGGACCGCCTTCGTGGCGCTGGCCCTGCTGCACTCGGCGCTGGCCTTCCAGGTGCTGTCGCTGGCGATGTTGCCGGACACGCCGCTGCTGCCGCTGGGGCTGGTGGCGGCGCTGGTGATGTGGCGGGTGTTCGAGCGCGGCATGGTGCGCGACTGGCTGTGGCTGGGCGTGCTGCTCGGCCTGGCGGGACTGGCCAAGTACACGGCAGTGACCCTGGCGCTGAGCGCCGTGCTGCTGCTGGCACTGTCCGGGCGCTGGGCGCTGCTGCGCACCCCCTGGCCCTGGCTGGCGGTGACCGTCGCGGCCCTGCTCATTGCGCCGGTGCTGTGGTGGAACTGGCAGCACGACTGGCTTTCCTTTCATTACCAGCTCGGTCACGGCATGCCGGCCCGGTCCTGGGAGTTGACGCGTCTGCTGCTGTCGCAGGCCGGGCAGCTGGTGGCCTATGGTCCGGCACTGTACCTGCTCGGTATCGCGGCGGTGATCGGCGGCCTGCGCCAGTGGCGCACGCCGACATCACGCCACGCATTGCTGCTGGGTCTGCCGCCGCTGCTGCTGTTCGGCTGGAGCAGCGGTTTCGAGCCGACCCTGCCGCACTGGACCCTGCTCGGCTGGGCGCTGCTGACCCCGCTCATCGCCCACTGGCTGTTGCAGCACTGGTCGCGGCGACCGGTGCGCATCATCACCTGGGGCGGCTTCGGCTATTCGCTGCTGCTCACCCTGGTGCTGCACAGCGAACTGACCGTGCCCTGGCTGCCGTTCGCCGAGAACCAGTATCCCTTCGCCGATCTGCACGGCTGGGAGCAGGCCACGCAGCGTGCCGAGACGCTGCGGCTGGAGATGGCGCAGGAACCGGGTGCGGAGCCGGTGGTGTTCGCCGGCAACTGGTCCTACGCCAGTCACCTCGCCTGGCATGCGCGGCCACGGCCGGTACAGGTGGCCGATGATCGCTACGACCAGAACGACCTCTGGTTCGGTACGCCGCAGGCCGGGGCGCGCGGCGTGCTGGTGGTGCCCTGGCAGTTCCGCAACGACGCGGCGCGCTGGCAGCAGCGCTTTGCACACTGCGTGCCGGCGGACGAAGTGAGCGTTGTGCTGCGCGGCACGGTGGCGACCAGCCACAGCCTGTATCGTTGCGATGGTTATCGCGGGTGACGGCGCCCTATGAATGTTTTATGACGTGGGCTTGCGCAGTGCGCACCCTGCGATAAACAAACGGTTTTCTCTGTGCCTCCGCGCCAGCTTGTTTTGCTTACCCAGGGATCATCATGACGACAACACATAAAATGGACAGCCGCGAACTGGGGCTGGTGCTGGGCAAGCAGCTGCTCGGTGTGGAGGATCTGCACTACGGCCTGTGGGAGGCGGACCTCACGCCGTCGCTGGCCAATCTGCCGCAGGCGCAGCAGCGTTACACCGAACACCTGGCCGCAGCGCTGCCGGCGCTCAATGACGAGGTGCGCGTGCTGGACGTCGGTTGCGGTACCGGCCATATCCTCCAGCAGCTGACCGAGCGCGGCTACCGCGTCGACGGCGTGATTCCCTCGCCGTCGCTGGCGCGCATGGTGCACGCGCGGCTGACAGAGTTGCCGGACAATCAGGCGCGGGTGTTCGAGACTACCTTCGAAGGCATGCCGGTGGCGGAGGTGGAAGGGCGGTACGACGCCATCCTGTTCAGCGAGAGTTTCCAGTACATCGATCTCAACACCGTGCTCGGCCATTGCGCGCGCCTGCTCAAGCCACGCGGCCGGGTGGTGATCTGCGACTTCTTCAAGACCCCGGCGGCCGGTGACGGCCAGCCCGGCGACGGCGTCATCGGCGGTGGCCATCACCTGAGCGATTTCCGTGCCGCACTGGCGGCGGCGCCGTTCGATGTGCTGCGCGACGAGGATATCACCGCGCTGGTGGCGCCCAACATGGACATCGTCGACGACCTGCTGATGCACAAGCTCAAGCCCTCGGGCGAGGCCATCTGGGAATACCTGCGCGGCAGCTATCCGTTCACGGCCCGGCTGCTGGGGTTTTTCCTGCGCAAGAAGCTGCCCAAGGTGAAGAAGAAATATTTCTCCGGTCTGCGCACCGGTGCCACCTTCGCCAGGTACAAGAACTATCGCCTCGTGGTGCTGACCAAGCGTGATGCCGGCTGAAACTCTTTTCATGAATGATCATGCCTGGCAGCGCTGGGGTTACGGCACGGCTGTGGTGCTGGTTTTGCTGCTGGCTGCACTCTGGGGCAGCGACGGCAATGCCGCGCTGTTCCGCCTCGTCAATGGTGCACCGTGGCCGGCGGGGGAGTGGCTGTGGTCCAACATCACCGTGCTGGGCGATACCATGACCCTGCTCTGCCTGCTGTTGCCCTTTGTCGGTCGCCGTCCCGATCTGGTATGGAGCATCATGGTGGCGGTGGTGGTGGTGTCGCTGCTGATCCACGGGGCGAAGATGACATTCGACATGCCGCGGCCGCCATTCACCTTGAGCGGTGATGAGATACGCGTGATTGGTTTCAAGGCCATCTCCGGTTCCTTCCCCTCCGGCCACACCGCGGCAGCCTTCGCCTTTGCCGGTGCGGTGTGCATCATGCACTTCCCCGTTGCCGCCAAGGTCACGGTGCTGTTGCTGGCCGCCGCTGTCGGTGTGTCGCGTGTCGCCGTCGGTATCCACTGGCCGCTGGATGTGGCGGCCGGTGCGCTGATGGGCTGGCTCGGGGTGATGCTCAGCGTGTGGCTGGGGCGACGCTGGCCGCTGGGGCTGCGGCCGGGCGTGCAGCGTGGCATTGCGCTGCTGCTGGTGGTCGCTGCCCTGTATACGTTATGGGATTACGACGGCGGTTATCCGCTGGCGCGCCCGTTGCTGGTGCTGTTGGCACTGCTGGTGCTGGCGCTGGCGTTGCCGGGGTTGCGCACGCTGTTTGTACGGAGAGCCACATGACGCGCCATCTCAAGCGTGCCTTCTCGCTGCTGCTGCGTCTGGCGGTGACCCTGCTGGTGTTCTGGCTCATCTTCCGTGCCATCGATCTGGAGGGCGTGGTGCAGACGATCACGGGCGCGGCGCCCAGTCTGTTGCTGGTGGCGCTGTTGTTCCAGCTGGCCAGCACCCTGCTCGCCTCCTGGCGCTGGAAGCTGGTGATGCAGCGGCTCGGCTTCGGTCGCGATTTCACCTTCTATCTGCGCAGCTATTTCAAGGGCACCTTCTTCAATCAGGGCCTGCCCACCAGCGTGGGCGGCGATGCCTTGCGCGTGCTCGACGTGGCGCGCACCGGCCATCGCAAGCGCGATGCCTTTTACGGCGTGGCGGTGGATCGCGGCCTGGGGCTTGCCGGTCTGCTGGTATTCAATCTGCTGGCGCATCTGCTGGCGCCGGAACTGCTGCCACGTCAGGCCTTTATCGCCATCAATGCCCTCGTCCTGCTCGGCCTGGCCGGTTTTTCCGCCACCTGGTTCCTGCACCGGCTGCATGTCCTGGAGCGCTGGGTGCCGACCCGCGTGCTGCTGCGCATCTCGCAGCGGCTGGCCACGGTGCTGTCCAGCAGGCGCGACCTGGGTGTGCAACTGGGCCTGTCCTTGCTGATCCATTTGCTGGCGCTGCTGGCCATCTATTACATCGGTCGCAGTGTCGGCCTCGAGTTCAGCCTGATCACTTACATGGTGATCGTGCCGCCGGTGATCCTGCTGACCCTGGTGCCGGTGTCGCTGGCGGGTTGGGGTGTGCGCGAAGGCGGCATGATCGGCCTGTTTGCGCTGATCGGTGCCGATCAGACCCTGGTACTGTCCATGTCCATCCTCTATGGCGTGACGCTTATCGTCAGCAGCCTGCCCGGTCTCTACGCCTACCTTACCGGCAAGCATCATCTGTGATCATGAAAGCACACGTCTTACCGCCGAGACGCGGAGAACGCAGAGTGAATTCGGTGTGCGGCATGCATGGAATCCGGCGCCGCAAGGGTGACTCGGGTAGGATTGGCCATTGGCGTGGTTATCTCTGCGTCCCCTGCGCCTCTGCGGTGAGAATTTCCTGATGAACGACCTGCGCCGCAATTTCTACTACGCCCTGGGTGGTGTCACGCTGCTCAAACTGCTGCTGGCGGCCTGGCTGCCACTCACCGGCGACGAAGCCTATTTCTTCGTCTGGGGCAGCCATCCCGGATTGGGCTATTACGATCACCCGCCCATGGTGGGCTGGTGGCTGAGCGCGCTGTTGTCGCTGGGACAGGCGGAATGGTGGCTGCGCCTGCCGGCCTATGCCATGACCAGCTTCATTGCCTGGGCCATCTACCGTCTGCTGCGCGACGGACTGGGCGAGGAGCGCGCCGTGCTGGCGGGCCTGCTCTATCTGCTGGCGCCGGTGAATATCGTCAACGTGCTGATCAGTACCGACACACCGCTGATCCTGTTTTCCTTTCTTTCGGCGCTGGCCCTGCAGCGTGCCCAGGAAAAGAATGGCTACCGCTGGTTTATCTATGCCGGTGTGCTGCTCGGGCTGGCCTTTCTTGCCAAGTACTTCGCCGTGCTGCTTGGCCTGGCCTACGGTGCCTATCTGCTGCTGATCAAGCCGTCGCGACGCAATGTCACGGGGCTGTTGCTGTTGTTTCTCGCCGTGCTGCCCTTTGCGGCGATCAATCTGTGGTGGAACTATTGCCACTGCTGGAACAACGTGCTGTTCAACTTCTACAGTCGGCACAGCGGCGGCAGCCTCAACTGGACGCAACCGGCGCTGTACCTGCTGATGCTGGTTTATCTGGTGACGCCGCCGCTGTTGTGGCAGGCCTGGCGCCGGCGCGGTGCGGTGCTGGCGGCACTGCGCCGGCGGGATATGTTCCTGTGGTTGTGGCTGCTGCCCATAGCGCTGTTCGCGCTGCTGTCGTTTACCGCGCGCATCGGCCTGCACTGGGTACTGGCCTTTTATCCCTTTCTGTTCCTGTTCCTGCCGGCGCTGCTCGACGCCGGCCAGTTGCGTCGTGGCGTACACTTCATGACCTGGTTCTCCACGGTGCATGTGGCCATTATTGCCGTGTTGCTGGTTCTGCCGACGGATATCTGGCGGGAGCGTCCCGTGCTGCATCATGACATGGTGTTCGGCAGCCACAGCGGCGAGTTCTGGCAACAGATGGCGCCGCAGGTGGAGGGGTATGCCCTGGCCACTGAAAGCTATGTTTCCTCGGCCATTCTGGAACACCGCTCCGGTCGCCGCTTCCATGTATTCGGTGATGCCTCCAGGTATGGCCGACATGATGATCTGCTGACCGATTACCGCGCGCTTGATGGTCAGAATATCGCCGTGCTGCTGTATGCGGAAAAGTCACCAGCAGTGCATGCGCGCTATTTCGAGCAGCATGAAGTGCACGAGATCACCGTTCGCGGCGTGACCGACTACCTGCTGCTCGGCCGAGGCTTCCGTTACGCGCTGTACCGCGACGAGGTGTTGCGGCGCGGCCAGCAGCAGTTTTATCGTCTGCCGTGGTTCCTGCCGGCCGGTGCGTGTTACTTTTACGACAGATATTTTCCCGACGAAGAAGTGCAACGGTTGCCACGCGGATGAATACATTGGATAAGGATATTGCCGGCTGGGGGCGCTACCCGGTGCAGCGTTGCGAGCTGGTGCGGCCGGAGCGCCACTCCGAACTGTGGTCGGAGGCGACGTCGCTGCTGGCGCGCGGGCAGGGCCGCAGCTATGGCGATGCCGCGCTCAACGAAGGTGGGCGCGTGGTGCTCACCGAACGGATCAATCGTTTTCTGGCCTTCGATCGCGACCAGGGCATCGTCCGTGCCGAGGCCGGCCTCACCCTGGCGGAATTGCTGGCGGTCACCGTGCCGCGCGGCTGGTTTCCTTTGGTGACGCCGGGCACCAAACATGTCTCCCTCGGTGGCTGCGTGGCGGCGGACGTGCACGGCAAGAATCATCATCACGACGGCGCCTTCGGCCGCGGCGTGCGTGAGCTTGAGTTGATAACCGCTGACGGCAGGCGGCTGCGCTGTTCGCCCCAGGAAAATGCCGCAGCCTTTCATGCCACGCTGGGCGGCATGGGACTCACCGGCATCATCGGCGAGGTGGAACTGCAATTGCAGCCCATCGACAGCGCCTGGATCCGCGCCCGCCACCAGGGTGCGGCCAATCTCGAACAATTGTTCGAGTTGTTGCAGGACAGCGATGAGCAAGCGCGCTACAGCGTCGCCTGGGTGGATCTGATGAGCCGGGGCGCGGCGCTGGGCCGCGGCGTGGTGATGAACGGCGATCACGCCGGGCGCGACGAACTGTCCGGCGGCCGCCGCCTGACGCCTCTGCGCCTGCCGCCGCACAAGGTGCGCAACATCCCCATCGACATGCCCGGCTGGTTGCTCAACGGCCTCTCCATCCGTGCCTTCAACAGCCGCTATTTCCGCAGTGAGGGCGGCCGCACGGCACCGTTCCTGGTGGACTACGACACCTTTTTCTATCCGCTGGACACGTTGCACAACTGGAATCGCCTGTACGGCAAGCGCGGCTTCGTGCAGTACCAATGCGTGGTGCCCACGGCCGGTGCCCTGGCGGCGATGCAACAGATCATGCAGCGCCTTGCCGCCAGCGGCCACCCGGCCTTCCTCGGTGTGCTCAAGCGCATGGGCGCGCAGGGAGAGGGGCATCTGTCCTTCCCCATGGAGGGCTATACCCTGGCCATGGATCTGCCCATGAAGGGGGCGGCGACACTGGCCTTGCTCGATGCCTTCGATGCGGTGGTGTTGCAGCACGGCGGGCGCGTCTACCTGGCCAAGGATGCGCGCCTGGCGCCGGAGAGTTTTCGCGCCATGTACCCGCAGTTCGATGCGTGGCAGCAGGTGCGCCATGAACTGGACCCGCAGGGCGTGTTCAGCTCCAGCCTGTCGCGCCGGCTGCGCATGGGGGAAGCACAATGAGCGGCACAGTCCTGATCCTCGGCGCCACCTCGGCCATTGCCCGCGGCACCGCGGCGGCGTGGGCACAGCGCGGCTATCGCCTGTATCTGGCCGGACGCGACGTGGAGTCCCTGCGCCGCGACGCGGCAGACCTGGCCATTCGTTATGGTGTGGCAGTGCATTTCGGCGCTTTCGATGCGGCTGCCCACGATAGCCATCCCGCCTTTCTGCAGCGAGTGACAGATGAGATGGGCGAACTGGAAGGCGTGTTGCTGGCCTTCGGCTATCTGGGCAGCCAGGCCAAGGCGGCAGGTGATTTCCGCGAAACCCTCGCCATCATCAATCGTAATTTCGTCGACGCGGTGTCAATCCTCAACCTCTGTGCCGATCACCTGGAGCAGCGTGGCCGCGGCTTCATCGCCGGCATCGCCTCGGTGGCCGGCGATCGCGGCCGCCAGAGCAACTACACCTACGGCGCCGCCAAGGGCGCCTTCGCGCTGTACCTGCAAGGCTTGCGCAATCGCCTGTTCCCGGCCGGGGTACGGGTGCTGACCATCAAGCCCGGCTTCGTCGATACCGCCATGACCTTCGGCATGCCGGGCCTGTTCCTGGTGGCCGCGCCGGCCTATGTGGGCGAGCGCATCGTCACAGCGATCGAACGCGGCCGGGATGTGATCTATGTTCCCTGGTTCTGGCGCTGGATCATGCTGATCATCCGCAGCATCCCCGAACGCCTGTTCAAGCGGTTGAAGCTGTGACAAGAATCAGTCCGCAAATGAACGCGAATACACGCGAATGGAAAGCGGCTGTTCGATCACTCTGGTCGGGCATGAGTGTACATGGCTTGTCTGTTTATATGGCTTCATTTGCGTCCATTCGCGTTCATTTGCGGATCAGATTTTATGGTCGATAATCGCCCGGTCGTTGCCGCCTTCGATTTCGACGGCACCCTCACCTGCCGCGACACGTTGCTGCCCTTTTTGCTGCAGCTGGCGGGCTGGGGCGGCGTGCTGCGCGGCACGCTGGCGCTGTCGCCGACGTTGCTGGGCTACGGGCTGCGGCTGCTGCCCAACGACGTCGCCAAGGAGCGGGTGCTGCGCCGCTTTCTTGCAGGCATGGGCGAGGAGGAGCTGCGCTGCGCCGGCGCGCGCTACGCCCGCGAGCATCTGCCGCGCATGATGCGTCCGGCCGCGCTGGCGCGGCTGGAGTGGCACCGCCGGCAGGGACACCGCTGTGTGGTGATCTCCGCCTCCATCGAGCACTATGTGGCGCCGTGGGCGCGCACCGCCGGTTTCGACGACGTCATCGCCACGCGCCTGGCGCTGGACAGTGCAGGCCGTGTCACCGGCGGCTATGATGGCGCCAATTGCTACGGCGTCGAGAAGGTGCGGCGGCTGTGCGCGTTGCTCGATGTACGCGAGGACTACGAGATCTACGCCTACGGCGACAGCCGCGGCGACCACGAACTGCTGGCGCTGGCCGACCACGCCTGGTACCGCACCATGCCGCCGGGTGCCGATTGAAGCGGTGAAAGACCAAATCTAACGCAGAGGCGCAGAGGCGCGGAGAAAACAGCAGGTAATCCTTATTATTTCCTCTGCGACCTCGGCGCCTCTGCGTCTTCGCGTTGGACTTTGGTTTTGGAATAATTCTGTGGGAGGAGAACCTTGAATTCGCGGGAAATGCTGCGTCTGCTGCGGCCGCACCAGTGGCTGAAGAACGGTTTCGTCTTTGTCGGCCTGCTGTTCGGTCACGCCTGGAACGACGTCGCGACGGTGCAGACGGTGGTGCTGGCGGCACTGGCCTTCTGTCTGGTGTCCAGTGCCATCTACGTGGTGAACGACCTGGCGGATCGCGAGGCCGATCGGCTGCATCCACACAAAAAATTCCGCCCGCTGGCGGCGGGTACGGTGACGGCGGGGCAGGGTATGGTGCTGGGGCTGCTGTGCGCCGTCGCCGGTTTTGCCCTGGCCTGGGCGGCGTCGCCGACGGTGTTGCTGATCGTTGCGCTCTACGGCGCACTCAATCTGCTCTATTCGTGGCGCCTGAAGCATGTAGTGATTCTCGATGTGTTCATCATCGCCGCCGGCTTCATGCTGCGCATCCTCGCCGGTACCGTCGGCGTGGGCATCCCGCCCTCGTCCTGGCTGCTGCTCACCGGCCTGATGGTCACCCTGTTTCTCGGCTTCGCCAAGCGCCGCTCCGAGCTGGCGGTGATGGAGCACAGCGACGTCCCGGCGCGCAAGGTGTTGCAGAACTACTCGCTGCCGATGCTGGACCTGATGATCGGCGTCTGCGCCACCGGCGTGGTGATGGCCTACAGCCTGTACACTATGAGTGCCGACACCATCGCCGCCCACCGCACCGGTGACCTCCTCTACACGGTGCCCTTCGTGCTCTATGGTCTGTTTCGCTATCTGCACCTCACCTTCAGCACCGATGCCGGCGAAGATCCTGCGCGCGACCTGCTGCGTGATCCGCACCTGCTGCTGACGGTGCTGGGCTGGGCTGCGCTCACCTTCTGGCTGCTGGCGTGAGCGAGGCCGCGATACGCCCGATACGGGGTCTGCGCGCGCTGATCCTGTCGGTGGTGGCGGCGGCGATCGGCTACCTGGCTTTCTCCCTGTGGGGCGGCTGGCGCGAGGTGGTGGCGGCGCTGCGCGAGGTGTCGTTGCCGGTGCTGATGCTGTTGCTGGTCTTGTCACTGGTTAACTACGGCTTGCGTTTCGTGCGCTGGCAGCACTATCTGACGCTGTTTGGCCATCGCGTGCCCTGGTGGCCCAGCCTGCGTATCTACCTGGGTGGTTTTGCCCTTACCACCACGCCGGGCAAGGCGGGGGAGGCGCTGCGCTGCGTGCTGTTGCAGCCGCGCGGAGTCTCCTGGCCGCACAGCCTGGCGGCGCTGCTGGCCGAGCGTCTGGGCGACCTCATCGCCATCCTGCTGCTGGCCGCCGTCGGCCTCGCCGCCTATCCGCCGGCGCGCGGGGTGGTGGTGGTCATGGCCGTGCTGCTGCTGGCCATGCTGCTGTTCATCCAGCGGCGCGTCTGGCTGGAACGTCTGGATGGCTGGTTGCGCAGCCGTTTCAGCGGCCGCCCTGCAGTGCTGGCCGCGGGCCTGATCGAAACCATCCTGTATTCCTCGCGTCTGTTTTCCCTGCCCCTGCTCGGCTACAGCATCGCTCTCGGCGTGGTGGCCTGGGGCGCGGAGGGCGTGGCCTTCTGGTATCTGGTGCAGGTGCTCGGTACCGACATGGATCTGGCCACCGCCCTGTTCATCTACGCCTTTGCCATGCTGGTGGGAGCGGTAAGCTTCCTGCCCGGCGGTCTGGGCGGCGCCGAACTGACCATGGTGACGCTACTGACGCTGAACGGCATGTCGCCCGGCGTGGCGGTGGCGGCGACGGTGCTGATCCGCCTCGCCACTCTGTGGTTCGCCGTGCTGCTCGGCGCTGTTGCCCTGCTGCCCGGGCGTGGCACGCGTGGCGTATAATACAGACCCGTTTTCACCGCAGAGGCGCAGAGTTCGCAGAGCAACCCGATGAGGGAACAGGCCTGCCGCCAGGTAGGCAAGCGCCTTTCTCTGCGAATTCTGCGTCTCTGCGGTAAATGCTTTTTTTGGCGAGGATAGAATGCGATGAAAGTGGATACCATGCGCAAGGTGGATTACTACGCCGGCGTCCCGCTGTGTTTTCTCTTCACGCTGGCTTTTCGCATAATCGGCCTGTTCCGCCGCTGGCAGCGCAGCGCACCGCGGCGCGTACTACTGGTGGAACTGTCGGAGATGGGCAGCGCGATTCTGGTCGACCCGGCGATGCGCAAGTTGCAGCAGCACGGCGCCGAGCTGTTCTTCGTCATCTTCAGGAAGAATGCCGCCAGCCTGCGTCTGCTCGGCACGGTGCCGGAAGAGAATGTGTTTTCCATCCGCGAGAGCGGGCTGTTCGTCCTCGCCTTCGACACCCTGCGTTTCCTGTTCTGGACCCGCCGCCACAACATCGATACCGTCATCGACCTGGAGCTGTTCTCGCGCTACAGCGCTCTGCTCACCGGCCTGTCCGGCGCCAACAACCGCATCGGCTATCACGCCTTCCACAACGAAGGGCTGTACCGCGGCGAGCTGCTCACCCATCGCGTGGCCTACAACCCGCACATGCACATCGCCAGGAATTTCGTCGCCATGGTCAACACCGCGCTCAGCGAGCGCGAGGAACTGCCCTATTCCAAGACCCTGATCACTGATGACGAGATCGTGCTGGCCAGGGCGGAGATCACGCCGGAGCAGCAGGCGGCCATGCGCGACAAGGTGCGCGAGGCCTATGCCGACTACGACCCGGCACGCCAGCGCATCGTGCTGATCAATCCCAACGCCTCCGACCTGCTGCCGCAGCGGCGCTGGATGGCGGAACGTTACCTGGAGGTGATGCAGCGCATCGTCGACAGCTACGACGACGTACTGGTACTGATCACCGGCGCACCGGGCGAGTATGACGAAGCCGAACAGCTGCGCAAGTGGGTGGGACGCGAACGCTGCGTCAATTTCGCCGGCCGCCTCAAGCTGCTGGAACTGCCGGCCCTGTACAGCATCTCCCTGCTGATGCTGAGCAACGACTCCGGCCCCGGCCACTTCTCCGCCGTCACCGACCTGCCCACCTTCGTCATCTTCGGCCCCGAGACGCCGAAGCTGTACGGCTCGCTGGGCAACTCCACGCCCATCTACGCCGGCCTCGCCTGCTCGCCCTGCGTCAGCGCCGGCAACCACCGCAAGACCCCCTGCGTCGACAACGTCTGCCTTCAGGTGATCACCCCCACCCAGGTGTTCGACACCCTGCGGCCCGTCCTCGACGCAAAATGACAAACCTGCCGCAGAGACGCAGAGGCGCGGAGTTCTCTGATTTTATGCGTTTTGGATTCTCTGCGCCTCTGCGTCTCCGCGGCGGATTTTGAATCTTGGGTTCGCTGATTATTTATTGCCGTGCCGGGTTCGAGGGCGAGTGCGCCGCCGAGGTGCAGGCGCACGCCGCCGCCCTCGGCGTGGCCGGTTATTGCCGTGCCACGGCGGGCAGCGCCTATGTGGAGTTCAATCTCTATGAGGAAGACGCAGCGGATCTGCTGCGCCGCCTGAACTTTGCCGATCTCATCTTTGCGCGTCAGATGTTCGCGGCGCAGCGTGTCGATGATTTGCCCCTGGGCGATCGCGTCAATCCGCTGCTGGATGCGCTGGGCGAGACGCAGGTGGGCGAGGTGTGGGTGGAGACCGCCGACACCAACGAGGCCAAGGAATTGCAGGCGCTGTGCCGCAAGCTGGCGCCGCCGCTGCGGGCCGAGCTGCAACGGCGCGGCCGGTTGCACGAAGGACGCGGCGACCTGCCGCGCCTGCACGTATTTTTCCTGACCACAGCCAGTGCCTGGGTCGGCCTGTCCGAGCCGGACAATTCATCGCCCTGGTACATGGGCATCCCGCGGCTGAAGTTTCCCTCCGGCGCACCCAGCCGTTCCACCCTGAAGCTGGACGAGGCGCTGCTGACCTTTCTCGATGCGAAGGAGCGCGAAAAGCGCCTGCGCCCCGGCATGCATGCGGTGGACCTGGGCGCCGCCCCCGGCGGCTGGACCTGGCAGCTGGTGCAGCGCCACCTGCGTGTGGTGGCGGTGGACAACGGGCCGATGGATCAGGCCCTGCTGGACAGCGGCGTGGTGGAGCAGCGACGCGAAGACGGTTTCCGCTACCGGCCGCCCAAACCGGTGGACTGGATGGTGTGCGACATGGTGGAACAGCCGGCGCGTATCGCCCGGCTGATGGCCGACTGGCTGGCGCAGGGCTGGTGTCGCGAGTGCATCTTCAATCTCAAGCTGCCGATGAAGAAGCGCTACCAGGAGGTGCAGCACTGCGCGCAGATCATCGAGCAGCGCCTGAGCAAGGCCGGCCTGCGCTATACGCTCCGGTTCAAGCAGCTCTATCACGACCGCGAGGAAGTGACGGGCTATCTCAGCATCGTCGAGAGGTAGGGCGGATAGGCGCAGCGCATCCCCGTCCGAAACCAGATACAAGAGTAAAGAGGCAAGATACAAGTGGAGGTGTGCGCTGCGCGCACGATTTCTTGATCAAGAACAGCACGAGCGCAGCGAGTTCATCCCCTTGTATCTTTCCTCCCTGCTCTCGGTGGATGCGTATCTCGTGCCTAGTCCTTGAACGGCAGCACGTACTTGTCGTAATAATCCTCCGCCAGCACCGCCGCTTCGCGCATTTGCGGGATGGTGAGCTGGGCTGACACGGCATCGCGGAATTTTTCGGCGGCGCTGTCGCCCTGGCCGGCGGCGAGGTCGAGCCAGGCGTAGGCCTGGATGTAATTCTTTTCCACGCCGACACCGTACAGATACAGTCCTCCAAGTTTGCCCTGGGCGTGTATGTTGCCCTGCTGGGCGGCTTGCAGGAATTCTGCGTAGGCGGTGGCGTAGTCGCCCTTTGCATAAGCGGTCATCCCCTCTTCAAAACCGGCGTGGGTCAGTGGTGCGCAGAAGAGGCAGAACAGGGCGGCGAGGAGGCGTTGACGCATGATGTATCTCCGGTCAAGGAAGGTGTCAGGGGGTGATTGGTTGGCCGTCGAGCAGGGCACGACCCTGCTCCAGTGTGAGGCGTCCTTCGGCGAACCAGCGGATGGCTTGCGGATAGATGCGGTGTTCCTCACGCAGTACGCGCGCGGCCAGGGCCTGTGGCGTGTCGCCCGCCTGTACCGGCACACGTGCCTGGATGATGATCGGGCCGGCGTCCAGTTCGGGCGAGACGAAGTGCACGGTGGCGCCGTGCTCGTCGTCACCGGCGGCGAGGGCGCGGGCATGGGTGTCGAGGCCGCGGTGGCGCGGCAGCAGTGAGGGATGGATGTTGAGCATGCGGCCCTCGTAGCGGCGCACGAAGCCGTCGCTCAGGATGCGCATGAAGCCGGCCAGCACCACCAGCTGCGCCTGACAGCCGTCGATGAGCGCCGCCAGGGCGGCGTCGTAGCTGTCCCGATCGGCATAGTCCTTGTGACTCAGCACTTGGGTCGGGATGCCGGCCTGGCGCGCGCGTTCCAGGCCGTAGGCCTCGGCCTTGTTGCTGATCACCGCGCGGATATCCACCGGCAGGCCAGCCTGCGCGGCATCGATAATTGCTTGCAGGTTGCTGCCGCTGCCGGAGAGGAGGACGACGATGGGCAGGGGTGCCCGTTCGCTCTGCACCATGGTCAGCCGCGGATCTCCACCTGCTCGCCGCCCGTGGCGGCGTCGATGGCACCGAGGTGCCAGGCGTCCTCACCGGCGTCGCGCAGCAGCTCCAGGCTGCGGGTCAGGTCTTCCTGGGCCACGGCGATCACCATGCCGACGCCGCAGTTGAACACGCGGTGCATTTCGCGCTCGGCGATATTGCCCTTCTGCTGCAGCCAGTCGAATACCGGCGGGCGCCGCCAGCTGTTGCCGTCGAGGACGGCGCGGCAGTTGTCCGGCAGCACGCGCGGGATGTTCTCCAGCAGGCCGCCGCCGGTGATGTGGGCCAGGGCGTGGACGTCCACCGCGGCGAACAGTTGCAGCAGCGGCTTGATGTAGATGCGGGTGGGGGCGAGCAGGGTCTCGCCCAGGGTCTTGCCGTGGAACTCCTCGCCCAGGTAGGCGTTGCTCACCTCGATGACCTTGCGCACCAGGGAGTAGCCGTTGGAGTGCGGGCCGGAGGAGGCGAGGCCGATGAGGGCGTCGCCGGCCTTGACCTTGCTGCCGTCGATGATCCTGCTCTTTTCCACCACGCCGACGGCGAAGCCGGCCAGGTCGTAGTCGCCGCCGTGGTACATGCCCGGCATTTCGGCGGTCTCGCCGCCGATGAGGGCGCAACCGGCCTGCTCGCAGCCTGCGGCAATACCCTTGATGACGTCGGCGGCGGTGTCCACGTCGAGATGGCCGGTGGCGAAGTAGTCGAGGAAGAACAGCGGCTCGGCGCCCTGCACGACGAGGTCGTTGACGCACATGGCCACCAGATCGATGCCGATGGTGTCGTGCTTGTGCAGCTGCATGGCGAGCTTGAGCTTGGTGCCGACGCCGTCGGTGCCGGATACCAGCACCGGCTCCCTGTAGCGATCCAGCGGCACCCGGAACAGGGCGCCGAAGCCGCCCAGGCCGCCCATGACCTCGGGACGCGTGGTGCGTTTGGCGTAGGGTTTGATGCGCTCGACCAAGGCGTCGCCCGCGTCGATGTCGACCCCGGCGTCGCGGTAGCTGAGGCCGGCGCCGCTGTGCTGCTTGTCGTTGCTCACGTGTAGTCCCCGCAGAGGAAGTGTGGGGCGCGGCCCGGCCGCGCGAAAAGGGCGCTATTGTAACCGGAACATCAGGCTGCGTCTGCCGTGGCTTGACTTGCGGCGGGCAGTGACATAGCGTGCGCGGGCATGAAACAACTCCCTTTTTATACCCTGCTGCTGGCCTTGTTGCTGGGCGGAACCGCCATGGCGGTGGAGGTACGCGATCTTTATGAGGTCGAGGTTCCGGTGGCTGACCAGCAGGGCGAGGCCCGGCAGCAGGCCATGCGCGCCGGTCTGGCCGAGGTACTGGTGCGGGTGACCGGTTACAGTGCCGTGGTTCAGGATCCGGCCCTGTCCGACCTGTTTGACAGTGCTCCCCGTCATGTCCAGCAATATCGCTACCGCGTAGTGCCGGCAACCGTGACTGAGCCGGCAGCGATGGTGTTGTGGATGTCCTTTGCGGCCAACACCATCAATCAGGCGCTACGCGAGCGCGGCCAGCCGGTGTGGGGCAGTGCACGCCCCTTGCTGCTGACATGGCTGGCGGTGGAGACCGGTACCGAGCGGCGTCTGGTGGGGGCGGCGGAGAGTGCCGGTTATCCGGCCCTGGAGCTGGCGGCGCGTCGCCGCGGTCTGCCGCTGCGTTTGCCCTTGCTGGATCTGGAAGACCAGGCGCGGCTCACGGCCGCCGAGGTCTGGGGTGGCTTTCAGGAGCCGGTACTGGCCGCCTCGGCCCGGTATCAGCCACAGGCGGTGCTGATCGGTCGTCTCTACCACGACACTCAGGGGAACTGGCATGCACGCTGGACCCTGCACGTCGGCGATGAGGTGATGAATTGGGACAGCAATGGCGCCAGCCCCGATATGGTTCTGGCGGCTGGTGTGGAGGGGAGTGCTGACGCCCTTGCCATGCGTTTTTCCCAGATCGTCGATCCCGAACGTGGCAGCGTCCTCAGCCTGCGGATCGCCGACGTCAATACCCTGGCCGATTACGCCCGGCTGCTGTCCTATCTGGGCGCCCTGAGCGGTGTCACCGCCGTGCAGGTGACCGAGGTGGAAGCGCAGGCGGTGACCTGCCGTTTGACCCTGGAGATGGGGGCTGCTGCGGTGGCCCGTACCATCGGCCTTGGTTCCACCCTGGCCAGCGTCGCTGCTGGTGCTGCGCCGCAACCGGCAGGCTTGCAGGCGGAGTTCCACTACCGGCTGTTGCCCTAGCCCGGATGTTTCATGAATTGCACGCGCCCTCGCTTGATCTTTGATTCCACAAAGGCTTTTTCTCAGTCGGCCGTAATCACCGATACGCCGCTCCTTCGAAAAACCCCTTGTGGAATCAAATCTGCGGCGCGATCATCGCGCGAACTCATGAAACATCCAGGCTAGATTTGGCGGAAGTCAGAATGGCGGAATCACAGAAGTGGTTGTGGCTGGTGGCGGTGCTCCTCGGTGGATGGCTGCTCTACCTGCTGGCGCCGGTGCTGGCACCGTTCGCTACTGCGGCGATCCTGGCTTATATAGGGAATCCCCTGGTGGAGCGGCTGACGCGCTGGCGCCTGTCGCGTACCCTGGCGGTGGTGGTGGTCTTTCTGGTGCTGACCCTGTTGCTGGTGTGGCTGGCGCTGGTGCTGGTACCGATGCTGGAGCGGCAGATCGCCTTGCTGGTGGCCAGGCTGCCGACCCTGTTCGACTGGTTGCAGCATCATGCCCTGCCCTGGTTGCAGACCCGTCTTGGACTGGCCGGAACGCCTGATCTCGGTACCCTGAAGAGCTATGCGGCTGGGCAGTGGCAATCGGCCGGCGGTCTTGCCACGCAGCTGCTGGCATCGATATCCCGTTCCGGCCTGGCCCTGCTCGGCTGGTTGGTCAACCTGCTGCTGGTACCGGTGGTGACCTTCTACCTGCTGCGTGACTGGCAGTGCCTGCTGGCACGGCTGCACGAGCTGTTGCCGCGGCGCATGGAACCCGCGGTGGTGAAGCTGGTACGGTCGGTGGACGAGGTGCTGGGCGCCTTTTTCCGCGGCCAGCTGCTGGTGATGCTGGCGCTGGGCGTGATCTATACCACTGGCCTGTGGCTGGTGGGACTGGATCTGGCCCTGCTCATCGGCATGCTGGCCGGGCTGGTCAGCTTCGTCCCCTATCTTGGTCTCGTCGTAGGCCTCATTGCCGCCGGCATTGCCGTTCTGATGCAGTTCCAGGAGTTTACCCCGCTGCTGTATGTCCTCGTGGTATTCGGTGTGGCACAGCTGCTGGAAGGCATGGTGCTGACCCCGTGGTTGCTGGGCGAGCGCATCGGCCTGCATCCGGTGGCGGTGATCTTCGCCGTGCTGGCCGGCGGCCAGCTGTTTGGGTTTCTCGGTGTTCTGCTGGCTCTGCCGGTGGCGGCGGTGGTGGTGGTGTTGCTGCGCCATGGTCTCCAGCACTATCTGGACAGCCGGCTTTACTCGTCGGCCAATCGCTGACATGTCTCTGGAACGGCAACTGACGCTGCGCATCGGTTTGCGCGACAGTGCCACCTTTGCCAATTTTCTGGTGGGCGGCAATGCAGCGCCACTGCACGCCCTGCAACAGGGGGAGGAACCCTTCATCTACCTGTGGGGGGGGCAGGGCAGCGGCCGTAGCCACCTGTTGCAGGCGGCCTGTCATGCGGAAGCGGCGCGTGGCGGCTCTCCGGCCTACCTGCCGTTCACCGAGTTGCTGCGTACGGGCACCGGGCTATTGGAGGGGCTGGAGCAGATGTCGCTGGTCTGTCTCGACGATCTGCAGGCAGTGGCTGGTGACAGGACCTGGGAGGAGGCGCTGTTTCACCTCTACAACCGGGTGCGCGATACCGGCGGGCGTCTGCTGGCGGCGGCAGATGCCAGTCCGGCTGCGCTGGGTATCCTTCTGCCGGACTTTGGTTCCCGGCTTGCCTGGGGGCCGGTATTCCAGCTCCAGTCCCTCGATGATGCCGGCAAGCTGGCGGCCCTGCAGCTGCGGGCCCGGGCACGCGGCATGGAGTTGAGCGAGGAAGTGGGCGCTTACCTGCTGCGGCGCTGCCCGCGTGACATGCATGCCCTGTTCGAGCTGCTGGAGCGGCTCGACCAGGCCTCCCTGGCGGCCCAGCGCCGCCTCACCATCCCCTTCGTACGCGAGCTGATCTGAAAATAGTTAGTCCGCAAATGAACGCGAATGGACGCAGCACAGATGAACCTGAACACATCAATTGAATCTCGCCAAGACGCCAAGCACGCAAAGAAAACCGCAAGCAAGGCAGAGATGGAGGGGTGGATAGGCGGAGCGCATAGACCAGTCGCGCTGGGTGCAATTGTTCTTTCTTGGCGTGCTTGGCGTCTTTGCGAGAGTGAAAGTCGTTAAATTTGCGTCCATTCGCGTTCATTTGCGGACTCAATGTTCATTCGTCCCGTTGCCGGCGCGGGATCACCCCGCCGGTGAGACGCACATAGGCCAGCGCGCCGACGAAGAGGCAGCCGGCCAGCAGGATCTCCATCATCGCCAGCGACCGGTCCTGCGGCGTGGCAAACAGTTCGCCGGCGCCGTGCAGGACATAGAACAGCGCCAGCACGCTGGCCCAGAAGTGGCTCTTGGGCCGTCCCCGCACGACGCCGTACAGCGGTAGCAGCAAAGGGCCGAGCAGCACGGTCAGCACCAGTCCCAGCGGCAGGGTCGACGGCGACAGCCAGGCCTGCCAGACCAGCAGCAGGACCAGCAGTCCGAAGTGACCGGTGAGGGTGGCGGTGCGCGCCAGCAGCAGACGGTTCATCGGCGCAGCGCCGGGATGTTGCCGGCGTCCACTTGCCCCTTGGCGGTGAGCGCCAAGCGCCGTCCCAGCGCCTGGCACAGGCGTTTTTCCTCCTCGCTCAAGGGCAGGTTGCCGTCGGCGCCGGCATGATGCGTGGGGCCGTAGGGCGTCCCGCCGCCGCGCGTATGGAGCAGATCGGTTTCGCTGTAGGGGATGCCGAGCACTACCATGCCGTGATGCAGCAGCGGCAGCATCATCGACAGCAGGGTGCTCTCCTGCCCGCCGTGCAGGCTGGCGGTGGAAGTGAACACCGCCGCCGGTTTGCCGATCAGGGCGCCGGACAGCCACAGCGGGCTGGTGCGGTCGATGAAGTATTTGAGCGGCGCCGCCATGTTGCCGAAGTGGGTGGGGCTGCCGAGTACCAGGCCCACGCACTCCTCCAGGTCGCGCAATTCTGCATAGGGAGCGCCTTCGGTAGGCACCTCCGGGGCTACTGCCTCGCATTCCGCCGATACCGCGGGTACGGTACGCAGCCGTGCGCCCATCCCGGCAATCTCCTCGATGCCGCGTGCGATGTGGCTTGCCATATCGGCCACGGCACCGTGGCGGCTGTAGTAGAGCACCAGAATCTCTTGCATGATTTACAGTACCTCCAGAACCTTTTCCGGCGGGCGGCCAATGACGGCCTGCCTGCCATGGATGATGATGGGGCGTTCGATCAGCCGCGGATGGCGCACCATTGCATCGATCAGCTCGCTACGGCTGAGCCGGGGATGCTCCAGCCCCAATTCTGCATACTCTTCCTCCTTGTGTCGCATCAGCTCACGTGGCTCCAGACCGAGCAACTGGAGGATGCGCTCCAGTTCGGCATGTGTCGGCGGCGTGTCAAGGTAGTTAATCACCTCAGGTTCGGCACCCCGATCGATGAGCAGTTGCAAGGTCTGACGTGATTTGGAGCAGCGCGGATTGTGATAGATGGTCAGCTTCATGGTCGGCCGGGCCTGTTGTCTGAAGAATGCGGCATTCTAGCGAGAGTCGCTGCGCCGGGTCACGACGTGTCGTAACATTCAAATGTGACTTCGCGGTTATGTGAGCCGACTAACATACATGGCGTGCAAAGTGATTGATAATAATTCTGTTCTCACTTGACACTGTTTTCGCCAGGGTGTTAGCTTGTCCTTAGGTATTCTCGCCTTTCCTGCGCGGAAAGGTTCAATACATGTCGCATGGAGCCAGGAATTATGAAAATCAAGAATATGATGAAATACTTCGGTCTCACCGCGCTGGTGCTGACGGTCGCCGTTGGCTGTGCCAGTACCCCGAAGGAAGAGGCGGCAGCCGAGACCGTCGTGCAGGATACCGCTTGCATGGACGCCCAGAATGCCATCAACGAAGCCAAGCTGGCTGCCGAGAAGGCCGCCGCTGCCGGTGCCATCTGGCGCGATACCGAAGGCCTCCTCAAGCAGGCCGAGGATGCCCTGAAGGCCGGTGATTGCACCAAGGCCATCAGCCTGGCCAAGCAGGCCCGCAGTCAGGCCGAGGCCGCCCAGGCCCAGCGCGAGGCCGAACTGGCCCGTATGGGTGCCGCCGGCGCCGACAGCTACAAGGTGACGCGCGGCGACAACCTGTGGCGCATTTCCGGCAAGAAGGAAATTTATGGCAACCCCTACCAGTGGCCGCTGATTTACAAGGCCAACCGCGACAAGATCAAGGATGCCGACCTGATTTACCCGGGCCAGGTGTTCGCCATCGATCGTGCGGCCTCCAGCGCTGACGTTGCCGCTGCTGTGAATCACGCCAAGACCCGCGGTGCCTGGTCGCTGGGTGTGGTGGAGGATTCTGACAAGGCCTACCTTGCCAAGTAACATCCGCTGTAAAGCGTAGTAAACTGAAGAGCCCCGCAAGGGGCTCTTTGTTTTTGTGTGGATGGAAAATGATAAAAGGCAGAAGGGGAACAGCAAGGGTTGTCGACTGTCTACACTATCGCTGCCGCGATCCGTTTTCGCGGGAATAAGTCCGCTATCTGGTGCAACTTTACCGATGAAGGGGTCCAACGCGTGTCACGCACAGGTTTACTGCTGGTATTGCTGCTGCTGACGGGGGCGGTCGCGGCCAACCCCGACTTTACCCTGCTGGATCTCGACGGCAAGCAGCACCGCCTGTCCGACTACCGTGGCAAGTGGGTGGTGGTCAATTACTGGGCAACCTGGTGCCCCCCCTGTCTGGAAGAGATACCTGAACTGGCAGACTTTCACGACAAGCACAAGGATAGCAATGCGGTGGTGCTGGGCGTGAGCATGGAACAGGTATCGATGGAAAAACTGCGGCAGTTCGTCGACGAGAACTTTGTTACCTATCCGGTGCTGCCCGGTACGCCTTCCATGGACACCATAGGTCCGGTGAGTGGTTTGCCGACGACCTATCTGGTCAATCCTGATGGCCGTCTGGTGGCGCGTCAGGTTGGTGGCGTAACGGCAGCGGGTATAGAGACTTTTATAAATAACAGTAAATAGCCAAATCTGCTGGTGATGAAGGAGAGCAATATGCGACGCCTGTTTCTGATTCTGTGTCTGATGTCAGTGTTGCCCGCGGTCACCGCCACGGCGGCTGTCGGCCGCGATCCCCTTGCGCATTTCTTCAACGAGTCCTTCGGCAATTATGCGGAGGAGCTGGAACAGGCGCGGGAGCAGGGCAAGCAGGGTGTTCTGGTATTTTATGAAATGGATGAGTGCCCTTTCTGTCACTACATGAAGCAGAATGTGCTGAGCCAGCCGGTGGTTCAGGAGTACTACCGTGAGAACTTCCTTAATTTCACGGTCGATATTGGTGGTGATATCGAGGTTACCGATTTTTCCGGCAAACCGACCACGCAGAAGGATTTCGCCAAGGCAGCGCGGGTGCGCGCCACGCCGGTGATTGCCTTTTACGATCTGGATGGCAAGGAAGTATTTCGCCACACCGGCCGCACCTCCGGTGTGGACGAATTCATGCTGATGGGGAAGTTCGTCGCAGAAGGCCTGTACAAGACCCAGAAGTTCACCAACTACAAGCGCGAACATCTCAAATAACAAGAAACCAATCTCATGTCCAAGTTTGAACGTATCGCCGTTTGCATGGTGATGTCGTGTCTGTTGTTGTGCGTGCCTGCTGTCAGTCATGCGCAAACGGAACCGTTGCCTGATCCCCTTACCCTTGAGCATGCCCTGTCGCTGGCAGAGCAGGCCGATCCGCGACTGCAGCAGGTGCAGGCCGATGTGGACCTGGCGCGCGCCGGTCTCATGGAGGCGGAGGCGCGTGACGGAATCAATATATGGGCCGAGGGACGGGCACGCTGGATTGAGCCAGCCGACAGCAGCCCGGATCAGTCGCATGAGGATCACAAACTAAGCCTGTTCGCACGCAAGAGTCTGTACGATTTCGGCCGCAGCAGTGCATTGCGGGCTGCTGCGGTTGCCGAAATCTCGGGGCGCGAGCAGCTCTATCTTGACGGCAGCCAGCAGCGCCGGCTGGAGGTCATGCAACGCTACTTTGATGTCTTGCGCGCCGATCTGGAGTTTTCCCGCGATGACGAGGCAATGGCCATCGCCTACGTCACACTGGATCGCTTGCGCAGCCGGCATCAACTGGGGCAGGCATCCGATCTGGATATTCTGACCATGGAGAGCGAGTATCAGCAGTCACGGCGCAACCGTTTTGCCAGTGAAGGGCAGATGCGGGTGGCGCGTGCGCAGCTGGCCATTGTGCTCAACCGCCCCGGCATGCTACCTGCCAATCTGGTTCGCCCGGAGTTGCCGCAGTTGGCGCGGCGGCTGCCCGATTACGAGCAGTTGCTGGACAAGGCGCTGAGTGACAATCCGCGCCTGCAGGCGTTGCGCAAGCGCGTGGAAGCGGCGCAACAGCGCGTGGATGGCGCCTATGCCGGGCGGCGTCCACGCCTGAGCGGTGAACTGGAAGCATCGGGGTATTCACGCTCAATGGGTTCCAATGACAAGTTGCGGGCCGGTATTTATCTGGAGGTGCCGTTATACGACGGCGGTGCAACCCATTCTGCAGTGGCACGTCAGCAGGCCGAACTGTATCGGATTCAGGCCCAGTTGACCGAGGCGGAGCGCTCGTTACGACAGGCCGTGCTGGAGCAGTGGACGGAATTGAATAATCTGCGTATCGAACGTGACCGTGCGGCGGCGCAGCGCAATTACCGCGATCTCTATCTGGATCGCAGCCGCGTGGCTTACGAGATGGAGGTCAGGGCGGATTTGGGCGATGCCATGGTGCGCCTGTCCGAGGCGCAGCTGGATGAGTCCAATATCCGTTTTGCCACGGCGCTGGCCTGGGAGCGGATGGATGCGCTGACCGGCGGAGCGCTGCCGGCGACGGCAGAATCGGCACAACAATAATGCAGGGTTGGGAATTGACGATGAAGACGATGCGTGGAGTGGCGTTACTGTGCTTGCTGGTAGTGACCGATATTCTGTCAGCGGCAGAGGTGACCGGTAGTTTGCAATGGGTGCGGCGGGTGGAATTGAGTACGCCGGCATCAGGTTTGATCACCCATGTGGCGGTGGATAGTGGTGATGAGGTGCGCAAGGGGCAGTTGCTGCTGAATCTGGAGCCACGTGGTTTCGCTGCGCAGGTCAAAAAGGCCGAGGCACAGGTGCTGGCCGGCAGGGAGGCGCGTGACGAGGCCAAGCGCGAACTGGAACGTACCAGCGAGATGTACGAGCGCACCCTGTTGTCCGATCATGAATTGCAGCTGGCCAGGATCGCCCTGAGCAAGGCCGAGGCGGAGTTGCTGGCGGCGGAAGCGGAGCGCACCCAGGCGCGTCTGGAGCAGGAATACAGCCGGATCAGCGCACCCTTCGACGGCGTGATTCTGCAACGGAGCGCCGAGTTGGGGCAGACGGTGGTGACGCGGCTGCAAAGCGTGCCGCTGCTGGTACTGGCAGAGACTGGCCGCATGCTGGCACGGATCGAGGTGGGTGAGCCGGAGTTGGTTGCACTGCGCAAAGGCATGGAAGTGCCGGTACGTGCCGGCGGCAAGACCTTCCGCGGCACAGTACAGCGTGTGGGCATGGAGCCGGTAATCGCCGCCGGTGGTGTGGCGAAATACGAGGCCGACGTGCTGTTCGAGTATCCCCGCAACGAGCGCCTGCGCGCCGGTCAGAGTGCCGTGGTCGTATTGCCCTGATGATTTGCCGCCGCTGTGTGGTGGCCGGCAAGGTGCAGGGTGTCTGGTACCGGGCATCCACCCAACGCCAGGCGCAGGCACTCGGCATCACCGGCTACGCCCGCAACCTGCCTGATGGCCGCGTCGAGATACTGGCCTGCGGCGAGGCGGCGGCGCTGCAGCGATTGCAGGACTGGCTGTGGCAGGGGCCGCCGGCGGCGGAAGTGACCGATGTGCACTGCACCCCGGCCGCGGACGCGGCGCCGCTCGGTTTTCAGACCCTCTAAAAGACCTCAACGCAAGACAAAAAACCAATATCCAACGCCTCTGCGTTGGGTGTTGTTCCTTAGCTACTTGTACCAGCGCGTGCGCAGGGCGGTGTAGATGCGTTGCGGGTATTTGGCGCTGCCCAGGCTGCCGTTGTAGCGGGCCAGGGCGCGGGTGAGGTCGCCGCGTTCCTTGTCCAGGTAGTAGCGCAGAATGGTACAGCCCATGCGCAGGCTGGTATGGACGTGGAACAGATTGTCGTCGGGGCGGCCGATTTCATCGAGCCAGAAGGGCATGATTTGCATCAGTCCCTGGGCGCCGGCCGACGAGATGGCAAAACGATCGAAGTTGCTCTCCACCTGGATCACCGCCAGCACCAGTTCCGGCGGCAGGTCGGCACGGCGTGCCTCCAGGTAGACCTGACGCAGCAGTTGCAGCCTCTCCTTTTCGTCGGGTACACGTCGTGCCAGTCGGGTCGACATGTCGGTGAGCCATACCTCGGCCTCGAAACGATCCTCGGCGCTGCCGTCCTCGGCCATGGCCAGCGCCAGGCGCAGGCGCAGTTCCTCGTCCAGTTGTGGCGGCGCGCCATGGGCTGCCGCCGTGGTGAGCAGCAGGGCCAGAGCGATGGCGCGCCCGTATCCCATCAGCGCGTGACCTTGCCGTCCAGGAATGCGGTGAGTCCGGCCAGCGATACGTCCTGCGCCTCGGCGTCGCGGCGGCCCTTGTATTCGATGCTGCCGGCGTCGAGGCCACGTTCGGACAGCACCAGACGGTGAGGGATACCGAGCAGATCGAGGTCGGCAAAGATCACGCCCGGCCGCTCCTTGCGATCGTCGAACAGCACCGCAAAGCCGGCGGCCTGCAGGTTCTGGTACAGCTGTTCCGCCGCCGCCGCCAGGCGCTCCGACTTGTGCATGCCGATGGGCACCAGGGCCAGGTGGAAGGGGGCGATGGCGTCGGGCCAGATGACGCCGCGCTCGTCGTGGTTCTGTTCGATGGCGGCGGCCACCACGCGGGAGACGCCGATGCCGTAGCAGCCCATGGTCAGGGTGACGGCCTTGCCGCCCTCGTCCAGCACCGCGGCCTTCATGGCCTCGGAGTATTTCCTGCCCAGCTGGAAGATATGTCCCACCTCGATGCCGCGCTTGATGTGCAGGGTGCCCTTGCCGTCGGGACTGGGGTCGCCTTCCACCACGTTACGGATGTCGGCCACCTCGGGCAGCGGCAGATCGCGCTCCCAGTTGATGCCGAAGTAATGCTTGCCGTCGACGTTGGCGCCGGCGGAAAAGTCGGCCAGCTGCGCCACGGCGCGATCGGCGATGATCGGCAATGCCAGCTTGACCGGGCCGAGGGAGCCGGGGCCGGCGCCGATGGCAGTGCGGATGTCGCCTTCGGAGGCCATCAGCAGCGGGCTGGCCACCTGCGGCAGCTTGGCCGCCTTGATGGCGTTCAGTTCGTGGTCGCCGCGCACCAGCAGGGCCACCAGGCCG
Source organism: Thiohalomonas denitrificans (assembly GCA_020725115.1). Classification (GTDB taxonomy): domain Bacteria; phylum Pseudomonadota; class Gammaproteobacteria; order Thiohalomonadales; family Thiohalomonadaceae; genus Sulfurivermis; species Sulfurivermis denitrificans_A. The sequence continues at coordinate 158,918 of DYFR01000001.1, read as the reverse complement.
CCTTCGCGGCCATGCACCAGCAGGGTCTTCACCGTACGCTCGATGGGCTGCTTGAACTGCTCCACCAGCTCGGCGATGGTCCTGGCCTTGGGGGTGTCCACCAGGCGCAGTTCCTCGCTGGCGGCCGGGCGGCTGCCGGTCGGCGCCAGGGCCTCGGCCATCTCCACGTTGGCGGCGTAGTCGCTGCCGTCGGAGAAGGCGATGGCGTCCTCGCCGGAGTCGGCCAGGACGTGGAATTCATGGGAGCCGGTGCCGCCGATGGCGCCGGTATCGGCCAGTACCGGGCGGTACTGCAGGCCGAGGCGGTCGAAGATGCGGCAGTAGGTGTCGTGCATCACCTGGTAGGTTTCCTGCAGCGACTCCTCGCTGATGTGAAAGGAGTAGGCGTCCTTCATCAGGAACTCGCGCGCGCGCATCACGCCGAAGCGCGGCCGGCGCTCGTCGCGGAACTTGGTCTGGATCTGATAGAAATTGGCCGGCAGCTGCTTGTAGGAGCGCAGCTCGTTGCGACACAGGTCGGTGATGATCTCCTCGTGGGTGGGGCCGAAGCAGAAGTCGCGCTGGTGGCGGTCCTTCAGGCGCAGCATCTCCTCGCCCATCTGATCCCAGCGGCCCGATTCCTGCCACAGCTCGGCCGGCTGCACCGCCGGCATCAGCACCTCCTGGGCGCCGGCGCGGTTCATTTCCTCGCGCACGATGGCCTCGACCTTGCGCAGCACGCGCAGGCCGAGCGGCAGCCAGGTGTAGAGGCCGGCGGCCAGCTTGCGGATCAGGCCGGCGCGCAGCATGAGCTGGTGGCTGATGACCTCGGCATCCGCCGGGGTTTCCTTGACGGTGGCGATCAGGGTGCGGGATGCGCGCATGGGAAGCTTGTTCTCCGTTGATGACAATGCGGTACGCGCCGTGACGGCGCCGGGCTGCCTATGATAATCGAGACGTGATTAAAAGGTTAAACCTGAAGAATTCGTTTGGACTCTCGCCAAGACGCCAAGTGCGCCAAGAAAAACGCTGTCTTGCGCCAGTGGGCCTACGCACCAGAGGGCGAGCCCGCGCAGGCTTCCTTATTTTCTCTGCGCGCTTGGCGCCTTGGCGAGAGTAATTTGGGTTTTCTGACTAGAACGTCGCGCCGTTCCAGCCCCACAGCTCGCCCGCGGCGGGGGAGAACTCGATATAGACCCGGTCGGCGGCGATGCCCAGTTTCTCCTGCAGCAGCTGCGCGAGCAGGGCCGACAGCTCGGCGGTGCGCGCCGCCGGCAGGCCGATACTTTTCAGCTCCAGGTAGGCGAGGGGGGCGTCGGTGCCGGCGAACAGCATCGGGCAGGAATGTTCCAGGGCCACCATGACGTAGTCTTCCGGCTTGCCCAGTGCCTGTGCGACCTGCCGCGAAGCCTGGCGCAGCAGTGTCTGCTCGGCTCCGTCGACAGGCGTGATATTGGTCTTGACCAGCAGGTAGGGCATTACTGGCAGTACTTCTCGATCATGTCGTTGGCTTCCTTGAGTTTCGCTGCCCGCTCATCGTCGCTGAGCATCACGATCTCGCCCTTGTCGTTCATGACGCGGCGGAAGGATGTGTAAATCTCCCGGTTCTTGCGTGCGGTTTCACAGTTGTGCTTGGCTACGGAGGCTTCCAGCTTTTTCCTTTCCGCCTCTTCCTTTGCAGCCTCGGCAGCGGCCTCGTCGGCGGGCTCGGCTGCCGGCGTGGCGCTTGCCGGCTCCGCCACCGGGGTGGCAGGCGGTGGCGGCGGGGCCAGCTTCTGGAAGCTGCCCTTGGGCGGCGGCGTCTGGGTGTACTGCACATTGCCCTCGCTGTCGGTCCATTTGTACATGGTTGCGGCGAGGCCGCTGGCTGAAGCGACCAGCAGACCGGTGCCGAGCAGCAGAGCGGGCCAGAATGAGCTTCCCTTGGTCATGGCGATAATCCTGTCTGAGAGCGCCGAACCGGCGCCATGGCAACTATTATGGATTTTTCCGTGCGGCGGACAAGGGGAATCGGCGGCAATGGTCTGCTGCTCTTGACCTCGGCGGCGATTCTCAGTAGCTTCCCACCTTCTAACCTAACCATTTAGCAACATGCCCGTTTCTGCGGGCTTTTTTTCTGGGGGATTCCTGAGTGGAGCTGAGCGGTGCAGAGATCATCGTCCGTTTCCTGCATGACGAGGGCGTCGAACACCTGTTCGGTTACCCGGGTGGTGCCGTCCTGCATATCTATGATGCCCTGTACCGGCAGGACAAGGTCAAGCACATCCTGGTACGCCATGAACAGGCCGCGACCCATGCCGCCGACGGCTATGCCCGTTCCACCGGCAAGCCCGGCGTGGTGCTGGTGACCTCCGGCCCCGGTGCCACCAATGCCGTCACCGGCATTGCCACCGCCTATATGGACTCCATTCCCATGGTGGTGCTCACCGGCCAGGTGCCCACCAGCCTGATCGGCAACGATGCCTTTCAGGAAGTGGACTCGGTGGGTATCACCCGGCCCTGCGTCAAGCACAACTTCCTGGTGAAGGACGTCAAGGACCTGGCCATCACCCTGAAAAAGGCCTTTTACATCGCCCAGACCGGCCGCCCCGGTCCGGTGGTGGTGGACATCCCGAAGGACGTTACCGCCAACCGTACCAAGTACGTGTTCCCCAAGACGGTGAGCATGCGTTCCTACAACCCGGTGGTGAAGGGCCATACCGGCCAGATCAAGCGCGCGGTAGGCCTGATCCTGGGTGCCAAGCGGCCGATGCTGTACACCGGCGGCGGCGTGGTACTCAACGATGCCTCCAGGCAGCTCATCGAGTTTGCCCGTCTGCTCGGTTATCCGGTGACCAACACCTCCATGGGGCTGGGTGGTTATCCGGCCACCGACAAGCAGTTCGTCGGCATGCTGGGCATGCACGGCACCTACGAGGCCAACATGGCGATGTCGCACTGCGACGTGCTGGTGGCCATCGGCGCACGCTTCGATGACCGTGTCACCGGCAATGTGCAGAAGTTCTGCCCCCACGCCAAGATCATCCACATCGATATCGACCCGTCGTCCATCTCCAAGAACGTAAAGGTCGATGTGCCCATCGTCGGCAGCGTGGAGCATGTACTGAAGGACATGCTCAAACTGATCAAGGAGTCGGGCGAGGTGCCTGATGGTGAGGCGCTGGCCAAGTGGTGGCAACAGATCAACGAGTGGCGTACCAAGGACTGTCTCAAGTACGACAAGACCTCCGAGCTGATCAAGCCGCAGTACGTGCTGGAGACGTTGTACAGGATCACCAAGGGCGACGCCTTCGTCACCTCCGATGTGGGTCAGCACCAGATGTGGACCGCGCAGTTCTACAAGTTCGACAAGCCGCGCCGCTGGATCAATTCCGGTGGTCTCGGCACCATGGGCTTCGGCCTGCCGGCGGCGATGGGCGTACAGTTTGCCCACCCCAAGGCCAATGTGGTCTGCATCACCGGCGAGGGTTCCATCCAGATGAATATCCAGGAGCTGTCCACCTGCCTGCAGTACGGCCTGCCGCTCAAGATCATCTGCCTCAACAACCGTTTCCTCGGCATGGTGCGGCAATGGCAGGAGTTCTTCTATGACAAGCGCTATTCACATTCCTACATGGAGTCGCTGCCCGACTTCGTGAAGCTGGCCGAGGCCTATGGCCATGTCGGCATGCAGATCGACAAGCCGGCGGACGTGGAGGCGGCGCTGAAGGAAGCCTTCACCAAGCACAAGAACCGGTTGGTGTTCATGAATTTCATCACCGACCAGACGGAGAACGTCTATCCCATGGTTCCGGCCGGTGCAGGCCTGGACGAAATGATCCTGGTGTAAGTCATGCGACACATCATATCGATCCTGATTGAAAACGAGGCTGGTGCGCTGTCGCGGGTAGCCGGACTGTTTTCCGCGCGCGGCTACAACATCGAGTCGCTCACCGTGGCACCGACCGAGGATGCCTCGCTGTCGCGCATGACCCTGGTGACGCGCGGTTCCGACGACATCATCGAGCAGATCACCAAGCAGCTGAACAAGCTGGTGGATGTGGTCAAGCTGATGGACCTGACCGAAGGCCCGCATATCGAGCGCGAGATGATGCTGATCAAGGTGCGTGCCGCCGGCGGTGAGCAGCGCGACGAAGTGAAGCGCATGGCCGACATCTTCCGCGGCCGCATCATCGACGTTACCGACACCACCTATACCATCGAGGTGACCGGCGACAGCACCAAGCTGGATGGCTTTATTCAGGCGCTGGACAAGGGCCTGATCCTGGAAACCGTGCGCTCCGGCGTGATGGGCATCCCGCGCGGCGAAAAGGCCTTGCGAATTTGAAAACCAGTCCCAAGTGGCAAGTGACAAGTAACAAGGGGAATCGCTTTTTACTTGCAACTTGAAACTTGTAACTTGCAACTCTCTGAAAGGAACCATGCTGTGAACATTTACTACGACAAAGACTGTGATCTCTCCATCATCCGCGGCATGAAGGTAACCATCGTCGGTTACGGCTCCCAGGGCCATGCCCATGCCAACAACCTGAAGGATTCCGGTGTCGACGTGACCGTTGCCCTGCGTCCTGGCTCCGGCTCGGCCAAGAAGGCCGAGGCTGCCGGCCTCAAGGTCAAGAGCGTGCCCGAGGCTGTCGCCAGCGCCGACCTGGTGATGATCCTGACCCCGGACGAGTTCCAGTCCAGGCTGTACAAGGACGAAGTGGAGCCGAACCTGAAGCAGGGCGCCACCCTGGCCTTCGCCCACGGTTTCTCCATCCACTACAACCAGATCGTGCCGCGCGCCGACCTGGACGTGATCATGATCGCCCCCAAGGCCCCGGGCCACACCGTGCGCTCCGAGTTCGTCAAGGGCGGCGGCATTCCTGATCTGATTGCCGTATTCCAGGACGCCTCCGGCAAGGCCAGGCAGACCGCGCTGTCCTACGCCGCCGGCGTCGGTGGCGGCCGTACCGGCATCATCGAGACCACCTTCAAGGACGAGACCGAGACCGATCTGTTCGGCGAGCAGGCCGTGCTGTGCGGCGGCGCCGTGGAACTGGTCAAGGCCGGTTTCGAGACCCTGGTGGAAGCCGGCTATGCACCGGAGATGGCCTACTTCGAGTGTCTGCACGAGCTGAAGCTGATCGTCGACCTGATGTACGAGGGCGGCATCGCCAACATGAACTACTCCATCTCCAACAACGCGGAGTATGGCGAGTACGTGACCGGCCCCAAGGTCATCAACGAGGAGTCGCGCTGGGCCATGCGCGAAGCGCTGGAGAACATCCAGAACGGCAACTATGCCAAGCGCTTCATCCTGGAAGGCATGAGCAACTATCCCGAGATGACCGCCTGGCGCCGCAACAACGCCGCGCACCAGATCGAGGTGGTGGGCGAGAAGCTGCGTTCCATGATGCCCTGGATCACCGCCAACAAGCTGGTGGACAAGTCCAAGAACTAAGGTTCTGGTCACAGCGCTGCAACGAACGGCCGGTTCCCTCTGGGGGCCGGCCGTTATTGCTTGCGGGGCAAGAACTCGAAAATCTTACCGCCGAGACGCAGAGGGCGCAGAGTAAAATCATCAGGAAATACCCCTCTGCGTCCTCGGCGTCTCGGCGGTGAAAGTTTTTGGGTTAAACTGCGGTTTGTACGAGGAATGATCATGACCGACCAAATCAAGCCCAAACGCGCCCGCGGCATCTACCTGCTGCCCAACCTGTTCACCACCGCTGCCCTGTTTGCCGGTTTCTACGCCATCGTGGCGGCGATGAACGGGCAGTATGTGGCGGCACCGGTGGCCATCTTCATCGCCATGGTGCTGGACGGACTCGATGGTCGCGTGGCGCGCATGACCAATACCCAGAGCGCCTTCGGCGCCGAATACGACAGCCTGTCCGACATGGTGTCCTTCGGCCTGGCGCCGGCGCTGGTGGTGTATGCCTGGTCGCTGGAGCATCTGGGCAAGCTGGGCTGGCTCGCCGCCTTCATCTATGCCGCTGCTGCCGCGCTGCGCCTGGCGCGCTTCAACACCCAGGTCGATGTGGCCGACAAGCGCTATTTTCAGGGGCTGGCCAGCCCTGCCGCCGCGGCCATCGTCGCCGGTCTGGTGTGGGTCAGTCACGATCTGGGCCTGGAGGGCGAGACCATGCGCTGGGTAGCCTTCGTGCTGACCCTGGCCGCCGGTCTGCTGATGGTGAGCAATATCCGCTATCACAGCTTCAAGGGGCTGGACCTGCGCGGCAAGGTGCCCTTCGTCGCCATCCTCGTCGTGGTGCTGGTCTACGTCACCATCACCATCGACCCGCCCAAGGTGCTGTTCTTCGGCTTTCTGCTCTACGCCCTGTCCGGCCCGGTGATGACCGTCTACCTGCTGCAGCGCAAGCGCCGCGAGCGCCAGCAGGACAGTTCCGGCACGCCGCCGGCCGACATTTGACCCTTCAAAAATGGGGTCCGCGAATGAACGCGATTGGACGCAAATACTGCGAGTGAAGCGAATATGATCCAGTGGTCCCCGACTGGTGTTTATTTGCGTACATTGGCGTTCATTTGCGGACTGGATTGAGGTTTTTAGATGAAAGACTCCCTGATCATTTTCGACACCACCCTGCGCGACGGCGAGCAGAGCCCCGGCGCATCCATGACCCGCGACGAGAAGGTGCGCATCGCCAAGGCGCTGGAGCGCATGGGCGTCAACGTCATCGAGGCCGGTTTCGCCATCGCCAGCCAGGGCGACTTCGAGTCGGTGCAGGCGGTGGCCCGCGCGGTGAAGGACAGCACGGTGTGCTCCCTGGCGCGTGCGCTGGACAAGGACATCGATCGCGCCGGCGAGGCGCTGAAGGAGGCCGCCTCCGGCCGCATCCACACCTTCATCGCCACCTCGCCCATCCACATGGAGCGCAAGCTGCGCATGACGCCGGATCAGGTGGTGGAGCAGGCGGTGCATGCGGTAAAACGCGCGCGCCAGTTCACCGACGACGTCGAGTTTTCCGCCGAGGATGCCGGCCGTTCCGACATCGCCTTTCTGTGCCGCATCTTCGAGGCGGTGATCAAGGCCGGCGCGCGCACCATCAACATTCCCGACACCGTGGGCTACAACGTGCCGCACCAGTTCGGCGAACTGGTGCGCAAGGCCATCGCGGGCACGCCCAACGCCGACCAGGCGGTGTTCTCGGTGCACTGTCACAACGACCTCGGCCTCGCCGTGGCGAACTCGCTGGCCTCGGTGATGAACGGTGCGCGCCAGGTGGAGTGCACCATCAACGGTCTCGGCGAGCGTGCCGGCAACGCCGCGCTGGAGGAGATCGTGATGGCGGTGCGTACGCGTCAGGACGTGTTTCCCTGCCAGGTGGAACAGATCGATACCACCCAGATCGTGCCGACCTCGCGCCTGGTGGCCAGCATCACCGGCTTCGCGGTGCAGCCCAACAAGGCCATCGTCGGTGCCAATGCCTTCGCCCACGAGTCGGGCATCCATCAGGACGGCGTGCTCAAGCACCGCGAAACCTACGAGATCATGCGCGCCGAAGATGTGGGCTGGAGCGCCAACCGCATGGTGCTGGGCAAGCACTCCGGCCGCAACGCCTTCAAGAGCCGGCTGGCGGAACTGGGCATCGAGTTCGAATCGGACGAGGCGCTCAACGCCGCCTTCGCCCGCTTCAAGGAACTGGCAGACAAGAAGCACGACATCTTCGACGAGGATCTGCAGGCGCTGGTGACGGAAGCGGCCACCGAGAGCGACATCAACGAGCGCATCAAGCTGGTGTATCTGCATGTGTGTTGCGAAACCGGCGAGACCCCCGAGGCCTGCGTCACCCTGGCGGTGGACGGCGAGGAGCAAAAGCTGTGTGCCCAGGGCGGCGGCCCGGTGGATGCCACCTTCAAGGCCATCGAGAGCGTGATCGACAGCGGCACCACGCTGCAGCTTTACTCGGTCAACAACATCACCAGCGGTACCGATGCCCAGGGCGAGGTCACCGTGCGCCTGGAGAAGGGCGGCCGCATCGTCAACGGGCAAGGCGCCGACACCGACATCGTCATCGCCTCGGCCAAGGCCTACCTCAACGCGCTGAACAAGATCATGGCTCCGTCCGACCGCGCCCATCCGCAGGTGCCGACGGTCTAGCGTGATGGATGCGCGGCGACTGCAGTATCTCGATGCCATGGGCATCCAGGTGTGGGAGCGGCGCGCTACCACACGGGATGAGGTACGCGATACCGGCAGTGAAGAACAACAGGCGCCGCAGGCACCGAAACCCGAAACCCGCAACTTGAAACCGGCGCTGCCGAACGACGTCGCCGCCCTGGACTGGACCGCGCTGCAACAACGGGTGCAGACCTGTACCTTGTGCAGCGAACTTGCCGCCTCACGCACCCAGACCGTATTCGGCGTCGGTGACCGCCAGGCGCAGTGGCTGGTGATCGGTGAGGCACCGGGCGCCGATGAGGATGCGCAGGGCGAACCCTTCGTCGGCCGGGCCGGTCAGCTGCTCAATGCCATGCTGCTGGCCATCGGCCTCAAGCGCGAGCAGGTGTACATCGCCAATGTGCTGAAGTGCCGGCCGCCCAATAACCGTGATCCCAAGGCCGATGAGGCCGCCAACTGCGAGCCGTATCTGCAACGGCAGATTGCGCTTATCCAGCCGCGCCTGATCCTGGTGGTCGGACGTATCGCCGCACAGAACCTGCTCAACACCGATACGCCCATCGGCAAGCTGCGCGGTCGCGTGCATCAGTATGGCGGCATTCCGCTGGTGGTTACCTATCATCCGGCCTATCTGCTGCGCTCGCCCGGCGAGAAGCGCAAGGCCTGGGACGATCTGCGGCTGGCGGTGGCCACCCTGCAGCAGGGGGCCGGCGCATGAGTGCCGTGCTGCATCATGCCGCGCCGCGTCTGCGTCCCATGCACGAGGAGGATGTGCCGGGCGTGATGACGGTGGAGCTGCTCAACTATCCTTATCCGTGGACTGAAGGCATTCTGCGCGATTGTATTCGTGTCGGTTACAGCTGTTGGGTATACGAGGCGTCTGCCAGCGTGATCGGTTACGGCATTCTGTCGGTGGGGGCGGGTGAGGCACACATCCTCAATATTTCCGTGCATCCTGACTATCAGGGGCGCGGTCTGGGGCGCGAACTGATGGCCCACCTGCTCGATCTGGCGCGCGGCCACGGTGCCGATACGGCATTTCTCGAAGTGCGTCCGTCCAACCGCGTTGCCGTGCGCCTGTACGAATCCATCGGCTTTAACCAGGCAGGGCTGCGTCGCGATTACTACCCGGCCACGCGCGGCCGTGAGGATGCGCTGATCATGGCCTTGGCGCTCTAGGATTAGTCCGCCAATGAACGCGAATGGACGCGAATAAAGATGAACCTGAACACTTCAATTGAATCTCGCCAAGACGCCAGGCACGCAAAGAAAATCGCAGGCAAGGCAGAGATGGTCGGGTGGATATGGTTACCGGCATCCTGCCTCCCGCCAAATCCCGTCCATCCATGGACATCGTCGCTCCTGCGCATCCATGCGCCCGCGACATAAACGGAGCACATCCACCGATCACGCTGGGTGCAACGATTTTTTCTCGGCGTGCTTGGCGTCTTGGCGAGAGTGACGGTCCTTAAATTTGCGTCCATTTGCGTTCATTGGCGGACCCGGTTGTTTTTGTTGAATTTTGGGCGCGGCGGCAAGGAACTTCTGCGCGTTCTTTGCGTCTTTGCGGTGAATGCATTTTGAAGAGGGAGGTAGCCATCATGAGCTTCAGTGATGATCTGGCCAGGAGTCTGCGCCTCAATCGCGTGACCCGGCGCCAGGCCCTGTGGCTGCTCAGTGCCAGCACCCTGAGTGCGGCAGGCGTGTCGCTGCAAGGCTGCGCAACCTCGCCGGTGACCGGCAAGACCATCCTGGTGGGCATGAGTGAGGCGCAGGAGCGCGAGATCGACGCGCAGGTGTCGCCGCATCAGTTTTCCCAGGACATGGGCGCCATCCAGGACGGCGTCGTCAACGATTACGTCAGCGGCATCGGCCGCAGCATCCATGAGCGCAGCCACCGACCGCAGATGCCGTATTCCTACCGCGTGCTCAATGCCAATTACATCAATGCCTACACCTTTCCCGGCGGCGCCATGGGTGTGACCCGGGGCATCCTCACGGAACTGGACGACGAAGCCGAGCTGGCGGCATTGCTGGGGCATGAAGTGGGCCACGTCAACGCGCGTCACGCCGCACAGCGCCAGGGACAGGCCCTGGTGGCGCAGGCGGCGGTGGTCGGCATCAACGTGGCGGCGCGGGATTCGCAATGGGGTGCCGTGGCCGGTCTCGGTGGCATGATCGGCGCCAGCGCCCTGCTGGCCAGCTATTCGCGAGATAACGAGCGCGAGGCCGATGCCCTGGGACAGGACTACATGGTGCGCAGCGGCTATCCGGCCGACGGCATGGTGCGGCTGCATCAGTTGCTGGTGGAACAGGAAAAGCATGCGCCCAGCATGCTGGAGACCATGTTCGCCACCCATCCCATGAGCACCGAGCGACGTGAAACCGCGCGCCAGCTGGCGGAGACGCGCTATGTGGCGAGCAAAAGCGTGAGTCCGCAGCGCGAGCGCTTCATGGACAGCACGGCCAGCCTGCGCAAGATCAAGCCCACCATCGACGACTGCAAGCAGGGCGAGACCGCCCTCGCCGCCAAGGATTACAAAAAGGCCGAGGAGAGATTCCAGTCGGCGCTGAAGCGCACGCCGGACGATTATCCGGCCAACCTGCGCATGGCGCAGTGTTTGCAGGCACAGAACAAGAATCAGGAGGCGCGGGAGTACGCCGGCAAGGCCAGGGATATCTACCCGCAGGAGGCGCAGGCGCACAAGCTGCTCGGCGTGCTGTCCCTGAGCATGCGCGAGCCGGGTGCGGCCTATGAATCGCTGGAACGTTTCGATCGTCTGCTGCCGGGCGATGCCGGCGTGACCTTCCTCAAGGGGGTGGCGCTGGAAGGCAAGGGCGACCAGGCGCGGGCTGCGGCGCAGTACCGCGCCTATCTGAACATGGTGCCGCAGGGCGAGGCGGCGCAGTACTCTTTCAGCCGTCTCAAGAACTGGGGTTACGTGCGCTGAGGTTGTCTGTAGTCGTACCTGCGCGGGGAACTCATGGCCACGGACACGGTCAGTGAGTACAAGCGCCTCTCGCAGGCGTTTTTTTATGGCTACGCTTTTCGTAGCGCCATTCTTCCGTTACGCAGGTAAATGACCAGTGCCATGTTGAGCGCCGTTCTCGCCGGATTCGTCGTCGCCGCCTGCGCGCCCTGGCTGGCCGCACGTCTGGGCGCACGCACGGGATGGGTTCTGGCCGTGCTGCCGCTGGCGCTCACACTGTATTTCGCCTCCTTCCTGCCGCGCATCGCGGCAGGGGAATCGATGTTGTTCCAGTACGCCTGGATTCCCGGCCTGGATATCCGGCTCGGTTTTCTGCTCGATGGTCTCAGCCTGCTGTTCGCCCTGCTCATCAGCGGCATCGGCACGCTGATCGTTATCTATGCCGGCGGCTATTTGGCCGGCCAGCGCGACCTCGGCCGCTTCTATCTGTTTCTGCTCTCCTTCATGGCCTCCATGCTCGGTCTGGTGTTGTCGGACAACCTGATCACGCTGTTCGTGTTCTGGGAACTGACCTCCATCACCTCGTTCCTGCTTATCGGCTTCAATCACGAAGACAAGACGGCGCGCGCCAGCGCCCTGCAGGGACTGTTCGTCACCGTCGGCGGTGGTCTCGCGCTGCTCGCGGGTTTTGTACTGCTGGCGCAGGCGGGCGGCAGTTACGATCTGTCCATGCTGCTGAGCCAGGGCGAGGCAGTACGCGGCGATGCCCTGTATCTGCCCCTGTTGTTGCTGCTGCTGCTCGGTGCCTTCACCAAATCGGCGCAGGCGCCGTTCCACTTCTGGCTGCCCAACGCCATGGCGGCGCCGACGCCGGTGAGCGCCTATCTGCACTCGGCCACGATGGTGAAGGCCGGCGTCTATCTGCTGGCGCGCCTGCAGCCGGTGGTAGGCGGCACCATGGAATGGTTCTGGCTGGTGTCGCTCACCGGTGCGCTCACCCTGCTGGTGGGCGGTGTGCTGGCGCTGCGCGCCACCGGCATGAAGCGGGTGCTGGCCTATTCCACGGTGATGGCGCTGGGCACGCTCACCCTGCTGGCCGGCATCGGCACGCCGGCGGCGGCCACGGCCCTGGTCACCTTCCTGCTGGCCCACTCGCTGTACAAGGGCGCGCTGTTCCTCTGCGCCGGCATCATCGATCACGAAGCGGGCGTGCGTGACCTGCGCGAGATGGGCGGACTGCGCCGCGCCATGCCGTGGACGGCGACGGCGTCGATCATCGCCGCGCTGTCGCTGGCCGGGGTGATGCCGCTGTTCGGCTTCATCGCCAAGGAAGCGCTGTTCGAGGCCGCCGTGCAGGCGCCGGAACTTGGCACGCTGCTCACCGTGGTGGCAGCCGTCGGTGCCATGTTTGCGGTGGCAGTGGCGGGTCTGGTGGCAGTGCGCCCCTGGTTCGGTGTGCAGGCAACCACACCGCGTACGCCGCACGAGGCGCCGCCGGCCCTGTTGCTCGGTCCGTTGTTGCTGGCCGCGCTCGGCCTGTTGTTCGGCCTGTGGCCGGGCCTGGCGGAACACGGTCTGCTCGCCGCGGCGGCGAGCGCGGTGCATGGCGCCGAGGTGGTGCCGGCACTGGCGCTGTGGCATGGCTTCAATCTGCCGCTGTTGCTCAGCGTGGCGGGACTGCTGCTTGGTCTGTTGCTGTACGTGCAGTGGGCGCGTGTGCAGGCCTTGTTGCAGCGATTGCCGCTGGAGCGTTACGGCGCCGAGCGTGCCTATGAGGCGTTGATGACGTGGATGGTGGATGTCGCCGCCTGGCAGACGCGTCTGCTGCAAAGCGGCTATCTGCGCCGCTACATCTTCATCACCCTGGCCACTTTGCTGCTGGTGAGCGGCTATGCGCTCGCCACGCGTTATCCGGTGTGGCCGGCGCTGGATATCTCCGATCTGCGCTTCCACGAACTGGTCATCGCCCTGGTGATCGTGTTGGCGGGACTGGCGGCGGTGAAGGCGCGCGATCGCCTGGCCGCGGTGGCGGCGCTGGGCGCGGCCGGCTTCGGCGTGGCGCTGCTGTACGTGATCTTCTCCGCCCCGGACGTCGGCATCACCCAGGTGCTGGTGGAGACGCTCACGGTGATCCTGCTGGTGCTGGTGCTGTTCCGCCTGCCCGGTTACGTGAACACCAGTCGCGGCGTGATCCATGTGCGTGACGCGCTGATGGGCGTGGCGGTGGGCGGCCTGATGACCTGGCTGCTGCTGGAGGCGCGCAACGTGAAGCTGTTCCCGTCCATCTCCGGTTACTTCATCGAGCAGAGCGTGCCCGGCGGCCACGGCCACAACATCGTCAACGTGATCCTGGTGGACTTCCGCGCCCTCGACACCCTGGGCGAGATCTTCGTGCTCGGCCTGGCGGCGGTGGGCGTCTACGCCATGCTCAAGCTGCGGGCGGAGGATCGGCGATGAACGTCGACAAGAATGCTTTACCGCCGAGACGCAGAGCAAATTTTGCAGGGTCGATACTCGGCGCCCTCTGCGTCTCGGCGGTGGGATATTTCCGATGAAAGTACGCCACTCCCGCATCCTGCGCACCGCCGGCGACATGCTGTTGCCGCTGCTGCTGCTGTTTTCCCTGTTCCTGCTGCTGCGCGGCCACGACCTGCCGGGCGGCGGTTTCATCGCCGGGCTGGTGGCCTCGGCCGCCCTTGCACTCTACATCTTCTCGCGCGACATGCGTTCGGCGCGCCAGGTGCTCGGCACCGATCCGCGCAGCCTGCTCGGCGTCGGCCTGATCATCGCCATCCTGAGCGGTGTGCCGGGACTGCTGGCCGGCGACGCCTTCCTCACCTCGGAGTGGTATACCGTGCCGCTGCCGGGCGGGCGCGAGTTCACCCTGGGCACGCCCATCATCTTCGACATCGGTGTCTATCTGGTGGTGATCGGCGCGGTGATGACCATCGTGCTGTCGCTGGCGGAGGCGGAGGAGCGGCCATGGAAACGGTAATGGCCTTCGTGGTGGGCGGGCTGTACGCGGCGGCGGTGTACATGATGCTGCGCCGCTCCATCGTCAAGCTGGTGATCGGCCTGGTGCTGCTCGGCAACGCCGCCAACCTGCTCATCTTCACCGCCGGCGGCCTCACCCGCGGCGCACCGCCGCTGATCGCCGAGGGCGCGCTGCTGCCCGACGGCGCTGTGGCGGACCCGCTCACCCAGGCGCTGATCCTCACCGCCATCGTCATCGGCTTCGGCGTGCTGGCCTTCGCCGTGGTGCTGATCCACCGCGCCTATGAGGTGGTGCAGGCGGTGAACATGGACAAGATGAAGGACACCGACACATGAGCCTGGCGGTGATCCTGCCGATCCTGATCCCGCTGTCCGCCGGCGCGCTGTCGCTGGCGCTGTGGCGCTCGCACCTGGCCCAGCGCCTGCTCGGCGTGTTCGGCACCGGCGCGCTGCTGCTGGCCGCGCTGTGGCTGTTGCAGCGCGTGTGGCTGGACGGTATTCAGGTGATGTACATGGGCAACTGGCCGGCGCCCTTCGGCATCGTGCTGGTCGCCGACCTGCTCGGCGCCATCATGGTATTGCTGGCGGCGATCACCGCCTTTGCCGTCGCCCTGTATTCCCTCGCCACCCTGGGGGCCGAGCACGAGCGCTTCGGTTATTACCCGCTGCTGCACATGCTGCTGGCCGGCGTGTGCGGTGCCTTCCTCACCGGCGACATCTTCAATCTCTACGTCTGGTTCGAGGTGATGCTGGTGGCCTCCTTCGCACTGCTGATCCTGGGCGGCGAGCGGGCGCAGATGGAAGGGGCGATCAAGTACGTCACCCTCAACCTGATTTCCTCGGCGCTGTTTCTCTCCGCCATCGGTCTGCTCTACGGCCTCACCGGCACCCTCAACATGGCCGACCTGGCGCTGAAGCTGCAGGACACCGGCGAGGCCGAGGGGCTGGTCACCACCATCGGCCTGATGTTCATGATCGCCTTCGGCATCAAGGCGGCAGCCTTCCCGCTGTTCTTCTGGCTGCCCGCCTCCTACCACACGCCGCCGGTGGCGGTATCGGCGCTGTTTGCCGGCCTGCTCACCAAGGTGGGCGTGTACGCGCTGTTCCGCGTGTTCACCCTGATCTTCACCCAGGACACCGCCTTCACCCATGAACTGCTGCTGTGGCTGGCCGCCTTCACCATGCTCTCCGGCGTGCTCGGCGCGGCGGCGCAGTTCGAATTCCGCCGCATCCTGTCGTTTCACATCGTCAGCCAGATCGGCTACATGCTGCTCGGCCTGGCGCTGTACACGCCGCTGGCCCTGGTGGGCGGCGTGTTCTACCTGATGCACCACATCATCGTGAAGGCCAACCTGTTCCTCATCAGCGGCCTGGTCTACCGTCTGCGCGGCAGCTTCCAGCTCAAAGAACTGGGCGGGCTGTACCGCGAGCGGCCGGGGCTGGCGCTGCTGTTCCTCATTCCTGCGCTGTCGCTGGCCGGCCTGCCGCCGCTGTCCGGCTTCTTCGCCAAGTTCATCCTGGTGCGCGCCGGCCTGGAGGCGGAGCGCTATGGCGTGGTGGCGGTGGCGCTGCTGGTGAGCCTGCTCACCCTGTACTCGATGGTGAAGATCTGGAACGAGGTGTTCTGGAAGGCGGCGCCGGAGCAGGGGGCAGCGGCAGTGGCGCCGACCAACAACGCCCTGCTGTACGCACCGGCCATCGTCCTGGCTGCGCTCACCGTCGCCATCGGTATCGGCGCCGAGCCGGTGTATCGCCTGGCCGAGCAGGCCGCCGCGCAATTGCTCGACCCGCAGGCCTATATCGCCGCGGTGCTGGGGGAGGCGTCATGACCGCCTTTACCTGGAATCTGGTGCTGGCCCTGGTGTGGATGGCGCTCACCGGCCGCTTCACCGCCGACAATCTGCTCATCGGCCTGTGCGCCGGTTACGTGGTACTGGCCTACGCCCTGCGCGGCCGCCCCGAGTTCGCCAACTACATCGCCAAGGTGCCGCGGCTGATCCGCTTTTTCTTCTGGTTCAACTGGGCGCTGCTGCGCTCCAATCTGAAAGTGGCCTACGATGTGCTGACACCCACCCACCACATGCGTCCCGGCGTCATCGCCTATCCGCTGGAGGTGCAGCGCGACGGCGAGATCACCATCCTCGCCAACCTGATCTCGCTCACCCCCGGTTCGCTCAGCCTGGACGTGTCCAGCGACGGCACGGTGCTGTACATCCACATCATGTATCTGGAGGACGAGGCGCAGACGGTGCGCGAGCTCAAGGTGCTGGAGCACCGCCTGCTGGAGTTGCTGCGATGAGTGCGTTCGATTTCATTCTGGGACTGGTGTTCGTGATCCTCAGCCTGGCACTGCTCATGGCCTTCGTGCGCCTGGTGCGCGGTCCGACCCTGCCGGATCGGGTGGTGGCGCTGGAACTGCTGGCCTCGCTCACCGTCGGCTTCATCGCCGCCCATGTGGTGTGGTACGGTCGCGCGCCGCTGCTCGACGTGGCCATGGTGCTGGCACTCACCGCCTTTCTCGCCGCGGTGGGCTTTGCCCGCTATCTGGAGCGGGGGGAGGGACGCGATGATTGAGATCGTGAGCGCGCTGCTGATGCTGCTCGGTGCGGGCTTCATGTTCGTCGCCGCCCTCGGCGTGCTGCGCATGCCGGACCTGCTCACCCGCATGCACGCCACCACCAAGGCCGGCGTGCTCGGCGCCGGCCTGATGCTGCTCGGCGTGGCGCTGTACTTCTGGGACATCGGCGTCACCGCCCGCGCCGTCGCCATCGTCGTCTTCACCATGCTCACCGCGCCGGTGGCCGCCCACGCCATCGGCCGCGCCGCCTACATCATGGGGGTGCCGCTGTGGCGGCACACCGTCAAGGACGCCCTCCAGGGCCAGTACGACAGCGCTACCCACACCCTGGCGGCGGCGGAGACCGTGGCCGGCGATGAGCAGGAAACGCGGGAATCGACCCATGACGGAGCGGGCAAGGCTGGCCGATAAGCTCGAACAGTCCGCAAATGAACGCGAATGGACGCAAATGCTCAAGGTTTATCCCAGGATGACGATTCACCTCAGGTGTGGCTGCGCCATTGCTATCTGTCTTATCAGGCCTAGTTGCGTCCATTCGCGTTCATTTGCGGACTATGACTTTTTTCTGTGAAGCTATCCGGGGGGCCGTGAGGTCCACCCCAGCCCCCGGATAGGGTAAAATGGCGCCCTTTTGCGGCCATCACGATTCCCATGAGCATCATCGAGAAAGAAGCGGCGCGCCGTCGCACCTTTGCCATCATCTCCCACCCGGACGCCGGCAAGACCACGCTGACCGAAAAGTTGCTGCTGTTCGGCGGGGCGATCCAGCTCGCCGGCACGGTGAAGGGGCGCAAGGCCGCACGCCATGCCACCTCCGACTGGATGGAGCTGGAAAAACAGCGCGGTATCTCCGTCACCTCGTCGGTGATGCAGTTCCCCTACCGCGACCACGTCATCAACCTGCTCGATACCCCGGGCCACGAGGACTTCTCCGAGGACACCTACCGCACCCTGACCGCGGTGGACTCCGCGCTGATGGTCATCGACGGTGCCAAGGGCGTCGAGTCGCGCACCATCAAGCTGATGGACGTGTGCCGCCTGCGCGACACGGCGATCATCACCTTCGTCAACAAGATGGATCGCGAGAGCCGCCCGCCCATCGACCTGCTGGACGAAGTGGAGCAGGTGCTGAAGATCAGGTGCGCCCCCATCACCTGGCCCATCGGCATGGGCAAGGGCTTCAAGGGCGTGTTCCATCTCTACAACGACGCCATCTACCTGTTCTCGCCGCAGCATGGCGGGCGCATCGCCGATGCCGAGATCATTCAGGGCCTGGACAACCCGCGTCTGGACGAGCTGTTCGGCGGCGTGGCGCAGGAACTGCGCGATGAGATCGAGCTGGTGCGCGGCGCCAGCCACGAGTTCGACCTGGAGGCATTCCGCCGCGGCGAACTGACCCCGGTGTTCTTCGGTTCCGGCATCAACAACTTCGGCGTGCGCGAGGTGCTCGACGCCCTGGTGGACTACGCGCCGACGCCGCTGCCGCGCGCCACCACCACGCGCACGGTGCAGCCCACCGAGGAGAAGTTCAGCGGCTTCGTGTTCAAGATCCAGGCCAACATGGACCCGGCGCACCGCGACCGCGTCGCCTTCATGCGCATCTGCTCCGGCCGCTACAGCCAGGGCATGAAGGTGAAGCATGTGCGCATCGGCCGCGACGTGAAGATCGCCAACGCCATCACCTTCATGGCGCAGGAGCGCGAGGCGGTGGAGGATGCCTGGTCCGGCGACATCATCGGCCTGCACAACCACGGCACCATCCAGATCGGCGACACCTTCACCGAGGGCGAGGACCTCAAGTTCACCGGTATCCCGCACTTCGCGCCGGAGCTGTTCCGCCGTGCCGTGCTGAAGGATCCGCTGCGCATGAAGGCGTTGCAGAAGGGTCTGGAGCAGCTGTCGGAGGAGGGCGCCACCCAGCTGTTCCGCCCGCTGAAGAACAACGACCTGATCCTCGGCGCCGTCGGCGTGCTGCAGTTCGACGTAGTGGCCTACCGCCTGAAGGATGAATACAACGTCGACTGCATCTTCGAGCCGATCACCGTCAATACCGCGCGCTGGGTCGAGTGCGACGACGCCAAGAAGCTGGAGGAGTTCAAGGTGAAGGCCCACGACAACCTCGCCGTCGACGGCGCCGGCCTGCTCACCTACCTGGCGCCCACCCGCGTCAACCTGAACCTGACCATCGAGCGCTGGCCCGACGTGCGCTTCTTCGACACGCGGGAGAAGTAGTCACGAAAACAACAGCTCAACGCAGAGACGCAGAGAACGCAGAGCAATTAATAGCAACCTCTGCGCCTCTGCGTCTCTGCGTTGGGTGTTTGCCTTTTTGGGTGGAGTATTAGACGAAGATGCACGGCGAGGGCTTCATCGGCGTGTTCGATTCCGGGGTGGGCGGCCTGTCGGTGCTGCGCGCCATCCGCGAACTGCTGCCGGCGGAGCATCTGCTCTACATCGCCGATTCCGCCCATGCCCCCTACGGTGATCTCACTGCCGAGCGCATCCGCGACCGCTCCGAGCGTATCACCCGCCACCTGGTGGAGCACGGCGCCAAGGCCGTGGTGGTGGCCTGCAATACCGCCACCGCCATCGCCGTCGAGCACCTGCGCACGCTTTACTCCCTGCCCATCGTCGCCATCGAACCGGCGGTAAAGCCCGCCGTTCACCGTACTGCCTCCGGCACGGTCGGCGTGCTCGCCACCAGTGCCACCCTCGCCAGTCCGCGTTATGCCGCGCTGCTCGCCCGCTACGGCGATCGCGCCAGGGTAGTGGCGCAGCCCTGTCCCGGTCTGGTGGAACGCATCGAACACGGCGACTGGGACAGCGCCGATACCCGCCGTCTGCTGCAGGCTTATGTCGCGCCGCTGCTCGCCGCCGGTGCCGATCAGATAGTCCTGGGCTGCACCCACTATCCCTTTCTGCGCGGCCTCATCGAAGATATCGCCGGTCCGGCCGTGGAAGTACTGGAAACCGGCCCGGCGGTGGCGACGGAATTACGCCGTCGCCTCAGTGCCGGCGGTTTGCTGCTGGAGCAGGGCAGGGGAGAGGTACGCTTTCTCACCAGCGGCGACCCCGATCGGGTAGCGCCGGTGTTGACCCGACTGTGGTGCGAAGAGGTAATGCTGGGTACCTGGTTTGAGTAAGGCACCGGTGGCAGCAGGTTCCATGAGTTCACCGATCCGCTGTGCGTGGTGTGGCGACGACCCCCTGTATGTGGCCTACCATGATCGTGAGTGGGGCGTGCCGCTGCATGATGATCGAGCCCTGTTCGAGTTTCTGATCCTGGAAGGGGCACAGGCCGGCCTGTCCTGGCTGACCATCCTCAAGAAGCGCGACAACTACCGCCGTGCCTTCGACGACTTTGATATAGAACGTATCGCACGTTACGGTGCACGCGACACAGCGCGGCTGCTGGCCGATGCCGGCATTGTGCGCAACCGCCTGAAGATCGCGGCGGCCATTGCCAATGCACAGGCAGCGCTGGCGGTGCGTGAAAGCCACGGCAGTCTTGACGCCTTCTTCTGGCGTTACGTCGATGGTGCGCCACTCATCAATGCCTGGCGCGAACTCGGTGAACTGCCGGCACGCACAACCCTGTCCGACGTCATGAGCAAGGATTTGAAGAAGCTGGGCTTCAAGTTTGTCGGCTCCACCATCTGCTATGCCTTCATGCAGGCAGTGGGTATGGTCAACGACCACACTGTTTCCTGCTTCCGTTATGCGGAGCTGGGCGGGGAAAAAATTTTGCAGCGCGGCAAGCTGGACTGAGGAGGAAAGCCAGACGCCACAGCGGGCGTCGTGCCTCGGTCAAACCTCTCCATCAAAACCATCTTCCGAAGATTATCCCCGCAGCCGATCCAGCCAGTCTTCCGCCGGTTCCGGGCGGCCGTAAAGGTAGCCCTGGTGCAGTATCTTGCCGCGGGCGTTGAGGAAGGCGGCCTGTTCGCTGGTTTCGACGCCTTCGGCCACGACGTCGAGCTGCATGCGTTCGGCGACGGCGAGGATGGTGTCGATCAGGGTGGCGTCATTGCTGTCGGTGGGGGCGTCCTGCACAAAGGATTTGTCGATCTTGATCTCATGTATCGGCAGGCGCTTGAGGTAGGTGAGCGAGGAGTAGCCGGTGCCGAAGTCATCGACGGAGAAACGTATGCCGATGGCAGCCAACTCGGTCATCTTGGTGATGATGTCGTTGAAGTTGTCGATGAGCAGGCCTTCAGTGATCTCCAGGGTAAGCTGGGCCGGATTGGCGCCTGCCGCATGCAGCGAGTCCTTGACCCAGGCGACGAAGCTGGGCTGACGGAAGTGACGCGGGCTGATGTTGACCGACAGCCGCAGCCCCCGGCCGGCAAATTCTTCACGGACGAGCAGGGCGCAGGCCTCGGTGAACACCCAAACGCCGACGTCGATGATGAGATCGGACTCCTCGGCAATGGGGATGAAGCCGGCCGGGGTGATCAGGCCGCGCTCCGGGTGTTGCCAGCGCACCAGGGATTCGGCGCCGACGATATTGCCGGCGGCATCCACCTGCGATTGCAGGAACAGGCGCAATTCACCGCCTTGGATGGCGCGCCGCAATTCGCGCTCGACACGGAATCGGTGTTCCACGGCCTTCGCCATGGTCTGCTCGAAGAACACGGTTTGATTGCCACCGCGTTGCTTGGCCTGGTGCAGCGCGGTATCGGCGCGACGCAGCGTGTCGCCGGCACTGTCTGCGCTGCCCGGTTCGAACAGGGTGATGCCCAGGCTGATGCTGATGGAGACTTCATCGGAGCCGATGTGCAGGGGCTGGCGGATGGCCTCGTGCAGTCGCGTAGCCAGTTCCGCAATGTTGAGGTGCAGGGTGGTGGAGTGCTCGCCGGGGCGATGCAACAGCAAGGCGAATTCGTCGGCACCGACGCGTGCCAGCGTGTCGCCTTTCCGCAGCAGCGGTTCCAGTCGCGCACCGATGGCACGCAGCAGGGTGTCGCCGGTGGCATGGCCGCGTGCATCGTTGAGGGTCTTGAAGCGATCGAGATTGAAGAACATCAGCGCGCCGTCGCCCTGTTCCGGATGCTCTGCCGCCAGCAGCTGTTCCAGACGCGTGATGAGCAGGGCGCGATTGGGCAGGTCGGTCAGGCTGTCGTAGTAGGCCAGATGCTCAAGGTGGAATTTGGTTTGTTCCTGCTGCTCGTAGTCCTGAAACAGCATGCAGATGAGCATGGTTGCCAGCGGGTAAACCACCAGGACGAGCAGTCCCATTTCGTCGATGACCCGCATGCCGGCACCCTCCGGCAACAGCAGGAACAGCGCCAGCATGACGATATGCACCACCAGACCGAAACCGAGCAGCGGCAGAGAACCCAGGTGGCCGCCGAGGCGCTTGCGATAGTAATGGAATGCGACGCCGAGGCCGGCGGAGACGGCGATGACGCTGATACCGACCGGAGCGCCCACGCCGCCCAGCCAGAGGCGGTAGGCGCCTGCCACCAGCACGCTGACCAGTGCCACCAGGGGGCCGCCGATGAGGCCGGCGACGGCGAGGATGATGGAGCGACCGTCAAAGATGATGCCTGGGGCGAAGACAACCGGGGTCATCATGCCCAGTATGGCCACCAGGCCGAAAAGTGAACCGAACACCACCTGACCACTGATCGTTCGCAATGGCAATCGGGCAACTATGACCCGATACAAGGCCGCCAGCGCCACCAGCATGGCAATGTTGTGAATGATGTCGATGAGTTTCACGTGCTATGGCTGCAGGCAGGGTTGCGCATGTGAAGCCAGCATACCTTTTCACTATGGCTGTGTCAGCGGATGGCGCATCAGCCGCCGCGCGGGTCGGGTTAGAGTCCGGCCCGCGCGGGGAGGTTCGGGTTGTTACTTGCCGAACAGGCCGCGAATGCCCTTGCCTATGGCGTCAGAAATATCTTCCTGTTCCGCGCCCCTGGTCTCGTTGCGGGTGCTGGTGGACTCATCCTCCCGGGATTGCTGCTGCTGCATCATGCCGCGGTAATAGTCGTCCATCCCAGGCATCTTTTGATAGCCCTTGGGGACAGTGAACAGTGAGGCAGGCTGGGTGCCTTCCTTGATGTTGATCAGTTCCATGGAATAGCTCTGGCCCACGCTCTTGATCGGATAGCCGAGCTTCTGGGATATCCAGGTGGTGCTCTTTTCCAGCCCCTGCTTTTTGGGGATGAGGGTGTACTTGTCGCACACGTAACCGTTGACGGTCTCGGTGCCCACCTTCTTCATCTCGTAATACTCTTCGCGGGTCTTGTCGTCAGCGGCCCAGGCCGCCGTATCGCCGCCGAGAGGGATTTCCATATACATCTTTTCCTCCGGCATCAGCGTGTACATCTTCCTGGCCTTGAGATCCATGATGCTGACCGCCTGATGGCCGTCCTCGGTCTTCATTTCCGTGCGCATCTTCTGGTCGCCCTGAAAATAGCGCATGGTGTGGGTCTGACCACTGGCCTTTTGCACCATGTCGGCGGAAAACTGGGTTCCGGCGGCGCTGGCCTGGTGGCCGAGGCCGATGGCTGCAAGCAGGAACAACCACTGCAAGGTACGGGCTTTCATCGATTACCTCCGCGTGTTGAGTGAAAAGTGGATTACTTGTTGGTGTCGGGCAGGCCGCGACGGACATGCTGTCCGATCCTGGAGTCTTCCTGCACCATGTGCTTGAGTACCCAGAATTTCAGAAAGCGCACGGTGGCCAGCGTTTCCCTGGTGGCGCCCTCGGTCATGGTCTGGGCGCGAAATTCGGCCACCTCCTGCAGCAGGTGCTGGTGCTGCAGGCGGTGGGCGTGATGACCGGGATAGCCGATGTTGTCCATGATCTGTTCTTCATGGGCAAAGTGTTCGCTGACGGCAGTGATGAGCTGATCCAGCAGCGGCTGCCACTCGGCGACCGGGGCATCCCTGGCGAGCAGTTCGATGAGGGCGTTGAGTTGTGTCAGCAGCCCCTCGTGTTCCTGATCGATGAATTGCAGGCCGGTCTCGAAGCTGGGATTCCATTGCACGGGTTCGTAGGGCATGACGGCGACTTTCTTGGGTTACCTGTTTAAAGCATAGCGCTTTTGCGCGTGGCCAATTAATGAGTAGTTTCATCAGTTTTTAAGCCCCACGCCACGCTGCAGCAGGAACAGGGCGTAGGCAAACAGGGCGACGATGAACAATAGCGTGACGCCGAGGGCGGTGCCGAGCGGGATATCGGAGACGCCGAGCAGGCCGTAGCGGAAGGCGTTGATCATATACAGGATCGGGTTGAGCAGGGACACGTCGCGCCAGAAGGCGGGCAGCATGTCGATGGAATAGAAGATGCCGCCCAGGTAGGTGAGCGGGGTGAGCACGAAGGTGGGGATGATGGAGATATCGTCGAAGCTCTTGGCGTAAATGGCATTGATGAAGCCGCCGAGGGAGAACAGTACCGAGGTGAGCACCACCACCGACAGGACGACGGCGAGATTGTGTACCTGCACGGTGGTGAAGAACATCGCCACCACAGTCACCACCGCGCCCACGGTGAGTCCGCGCGCCACGCCGCCGGCGACATAGCCGAGCAGGATCAGGCTGTTGGGGATCGGCGCAATGAGCAGCTCTTCCACATAGTGGGAAAACTTGGCGCCGTAAAACGACGACACCACGTTGCCGTAGGCGTTGGTGATCACCGCCATCAGGATCAGGCCGGGCACGATGTAGTCCATGTAGCTGTAACCGGCGATGGCGCCGATCTGGCTGCCGATGAGCTGGCCGAAGATGATGAAGTACAGCGCGGTGGTGATCATCGGCGGCAGGATGGTCTGGATCCAGATGCGCAGGAAGCGGCGGATCTCCTTCACCAGGATGGTGCGCAAGGCGATGGCGCCGTTCATCCTGAAAAACTCACCGCAGAGGTGCCGAGGACGCAGAGTAACAACATTCTCAACATATTACGGCGTTGCTGGATTTCACCTGAGGGGTGGTGCGGTCGGGATGCATAAGCACATGAATTTGCTCTGCGTCCTCGGCGTCTCTGCGGTGAAACTGCGGTTTTCTGGTTCATTGTTCCGTGCCCCCGTTCTCCACCAGACGCAGGAACAGTTCTTCCAGCCGGTTGGTCTTGTTGCGCAGGCTGACCACCTCGATGCCCTGGGCGGAGAGCAGCTGGAACAGGCGGTTGATGCCCTCGGCGCGCGGGATATCCACCTCCAGGGTGTTGGCATCGGTGAGGCAGCTGCCGTAACCATCCAGATGCGGTGCATGAGCCAGCGGTTCTTTCAGGTCGAGCACCACGGTTTCGCTGTTGAGCTGGTTGAGCAGGGTCTTGATGCTGGTGTGGGCGACGATCTTCCCCTCGTCGATGATGGCGACGTTGCGGCAGAGATTCTCTGCTTCCTCCAGATAATGGGTGGTGAGGATGATGGTGGTGCCCTGTTCGTTCACCTGGCGCAGGAATTTCCACATCGAGCGGCGCAGTTCGATGTCCACACCGGCGGTAGGCTCGTCGAGGATCAGCAGTTTCGGTTCATGGGCCAGGGCGCGGGCGATCATCAGGCGCCGTTTCATGCCGCCGGAAAGATTGCGTGCCAGTTCGCGCCGTTTGTCCCACAGGCCAAGCTGTTTCAGATAGGTCTCCGCCCGCTGCAGCGCCTGTGCCTTGGGTACGCCATAGTAGCCGGCCTGGTTGACCACGATTTCGATCACCGGTTCGAACTGGTTGAAATTGAATTCCTGCGGCACCAGGCCGATGCAGCGGCGCGCCGCCATCGGCTCGCGGTCAATGTCGTGGCCGAACACCTTGACCGTGCCGCCGGACTTGTTCACCAGGGCGGTGACGATGCCGATGGTGGTGGACTTGCCGGCGCCGTTGGGGCCGAGCAGGGCGAAGAAGTCGCCCTGCGCCACGTGCAGGTCGATGCCCTTCAGTGCCTCGTGGCCGCTGCGGTAGGTCTTGCGCAGCCCGCTGATGTCCAGTGCGTGGGTCATGGTTCAGAAAATCTAACGCAGAGGCGCAGAGGCGCAGAGAAGAAAATAGAGGGTCTTGAAATGATTCATCTCTGCGTACTCTGCGCCTCTGCGTTGATCTTTTTGCCTACAGAGCGATGATTTCCAGCCCCAGGTCGGCCTGCTTGAGCGTGGCCGGGTTGCTGATCACGGCGGTGCTGGCCGCCTCCGGCTGGAGGTAGCTGGCGGCGACACGCTTGAGGTCGTCCTGGGTGACGGCAAGCACGCGGGCGCGGAAGCGGCGGCGCTGTTCCGGGCTGCGGCCGTGCAGGGCGGCGTGGAAGGTCTTCTTCACCTCGCCCG
Organism: Thiohalomonas denitrificans; assembly: GCA_020725115.1. Lineage (GTDB taxonomy): Bacteria > Pseudomonadota > Gammaproteobacteria > Thiohalomonadales > Thiohalomonadaceae > Sulfurivermis > Sulfurivermis denitrificans_A. Next base: position 133,045 of record DYFR01000001.1, on the reverse strand, counting down.
CCGGTGAGCCCGGTTTGTCGATGGAGGAGATCACGCCGAGTATGGCCTCTTCCACCAGGCGCCACTCGTGATCGTTTTCCAGCAGCCACTGTACCGAGGCATCGAAGTCGGCCAGGGTCTCGGCCAGGCGCGGGTCGCGGTAGGAATAGAAGCGGAACGCCGCGCTGTCCGGGTCGTAGCCGGCGCCGCCGCCGTAGGCGCCGCCCTGTTCGCGGATGGCGCGGTGCAGGAAGTTGTTGCGCAGGAAGCCGCCCAGCACCATCAGTGCGGCGCCGTCGGCGTGTTCCATCGGCACGGCCGGATAGGCTCGGGCGCAGAAGTTGACCTGGGTGGAGGTGGTCCAGCCCTGGTTGCGCGGTTCGCTGCTGGCCGGCAGGGTGAAGGGAGCGGTTTCCTGGGCCGCGGCGGCATCGGCCCAGCGTGCAGCGAGGGCCGAGGTATAGCCGCTGCGCTGTTCGTCCTCGCCGATGAGCAGGAACTGACGCGGAGCCTTGAGCAGCGCGTTGCGCAGCCGCTGCAGGCGATCGGCGTAGGCGCGCAGGGCGACCTCGTCGTCCAGCGCGTCATCGAGGTGCTTCAGTGCCTTGATGCCGGCGAGGCCATACCAGCGGTGGCTCAGGGCAGCGCTGGGGGAGAGGCCGGCGGCGGCGGCCATCATGGCCAGGCCGTGGCCGCTGCCGGTGACGCTCTGTTCCTGCTGCAGGCGCTCCTGCGCCACCAGTTCGCGCAGCCGATCCAGTTCATCGAAGCGCGCGCTGTCGAAGGTTTCGCGCAGCAGGTCGGTAAGTGCGGCATGGTTGCGCGCCAGGGCCTTGCCGGACAGCACGAATACGCCGCGGCCCTGATTGGCGTCGTCGATGGAGCCGCGCACCGTGCTGCGTGCGGAGAGGCCGCCGGTGACCGCGGCCTGCAATTCCTGCGTGGCCAGATAATCACGGCCGCCGCTGCCCACCTCGGTGAGGATGTTGCAGAACATCGGCAGCAGGTCGGCCAGGTCCGGCTCCAGCGCCGGCAGGTCCACCACCAGTTCCTGATAGACGAGGCCATTGGTGCCGCGCGTGTACCAGGTGGACGGGATGGCGGCGACGGGGGCCACCTCGCCCTGCGGTACGTGCAGTTCGGTGGGCACATCGTCGAGGCTGACCTTGGGCAGCACCTCCGGGTCATCCTGCTGGGCCTGGCGTGCGGCGAGCGCCGCCGCCTGCGCGATGATGCGCTGCTTCTCCTCTGCGCTCAGCGCCGCCTGCATGGCGGCCAGCCGTGCCGCCTCCTGGGCGGCGCGTTCGGCGGAGAGGCCGGTATCGGGGCGCATGGTGAGGCGCACGCGGTGCGCGTTGTCGAGGATCTTGCGCACCTCGCCCTTGATGAACTCCGGGTCACTGATGCGCTCGCGCAGGCGGTTCAGGATCGGGTCGATGTCGAGCACGGCGGCGGCATCGGCGCCGTGCAGGGCCGGCGACAGCGCATGCACCATCAGCTGCAGGCCGTAGGGGAAGCCGTCGCCGCTCACCTCGCGCTGCGACAGTTCCAGCTGGTGCAGCATGGCCTCCACCTGCTCCTGCGGCACGCCCGCGGCGGCGACGCGGTGCAGGGTGTCGAGGATCAGCTGTTCCACCGCCTGGGCGTGTTCCGGATTGCTGCCTTCGAGGCCGGCGGCGAAGAACATCTCGCGGCTGGAGTCGGACAGGCCGCACATGGGCGAGGGCGCGCTGCCCAGTTCCGAGGTCTCCAGTACCTGGCGCAGCGGCGAGGCGCTGTTGTCGAGCAATACATCGGAGACCAGATGGCTGGTGAGCAGCGCCTCCGGATCGGTGCCGTTGCCGAGCAGCCAGGCGAGCACGATGTGGGTCTTGTCGGCGGTGTCCTCCTCGCCGTCGAGGGCGTAGCGCTCCTCGGTGGTGAGGGGGGCGTCGTAGCGCTGCTCGTCGGGCACGTGAATGTCTGCGTCGAGACGCTCAAAGTCCTTGAGGGCGTACTCCTCGAAATACAGCTGGTGCTCATGGGCCGGCATGTCGCCGTAGGTCATGAGCAGGGCGTTGGACGGATGGTAGTGACGGGCGTGGAAGGCCTTGAGCTGGGCGTAGCTCAGGTCCGGGATGCGCTCCGGGTCGCCGCCCGAATTGTGGTGATAGGTGATGGTGGGGAACAGGTGTCTGGTCAGGTACTGGTACAGCGCCGAGCTGGGCGCGCTCATGGCTCCCTTCATCTCGTTGAACACCACGCCCTTGAACACCAGCGGGCTGTCCGGGTTGTTCGGCTCGTCGAATTCGACGCGGTGGCCCTCCTGGGCGAAGTCCAGCTCATCCAGGGTGGGGAAAAACACGGCATCCAGATACACCTGCAGCAGATTGTAGAAATCCTTGCGGTTGCAGCTGGCAAAGGGATAGGCGGTCCAGTCGCTGGCGGTGAAGGCGTTCATGAAGGTGTTGAGCGAGCGCCGCGTCATCATGAAGAACGGGTCGCGCACCGGGTAGCGCCGGCTGCCGCACAGGGTGGTGTGTTCCAGGATGTGGGCCACGCCGGTGGAATCCTGCGGCACGGTGCGGAAACCCACCAGGAAGGCGTTCTGGTCGTCATCGGCAGCCAGATGGATGTGGGGTGCCCCGGTCACCTTGTGGCGGAATTCCTGCACCTCCACATTGAGCGAAGGAATGCGGCTGCTGCGCAGCCACTGGAAGGCGGAATGGGTGGTGGGCTGATTCATCGGGTTCCTGCGCGGTGAGCGGTAATCAATGGAATGAATTAGGTAGGGCCAGGGGCGCCAGTATACAAGGAAGAGACTCGGGGTCGGCCTGTTTTGGCCTGGCTACTCGACGATAGTGAGTGCTGGTTTGTCCGATCCTGCTTTAATAGAGCCATGGAACTCATCGATACCCATTGCCATATAGACGTTGAGGAATTTGCCGCCGATCGCGCGCAGGTGCTGGCCCGTGCCCGTGCCGCCGGTGTAGTGCGGCAGATAGTGCCGGCCATCCACCAGCCGGGCTGGGCGTTCCTGCAGGCCCTGTGCCGCTGGGAGGCGGATCTGCTGCCGGCCCTGGGTATGCACCCCATCTATCTCGACATCCATCGGCCGGAGCACATGGAGCAGTTGCGGGCGCTGCTGGCCGAGGAGCGGCCGGTGGCGGTGGGCGAGATCGGGCTGGATTATTTCGTCGAGGAACTGGATCGGGCGGCGCAGCAGACCCTGTTCGAGGCCCAGTTGCGTCTGGCGGAGGAGTTTGCCTTGCCGGTGCTGCTGCATGTGCGCAAGGCCCATGACCAGGTGCTGGCCACCCTGCGCCGGCTCAAGTTCACCCAGGGCGGTATCGCCCACGCCTTTTCCGGCAGCCGCCAGCAGGCGGAGCAATACCTGGAACTCGGATTCAAGCTGGGCTTCGGCGGCACGCTGACCTACGAGCGCTCCAGCCGTATCCGCACCCTGGCCCGGGAGCTGCCGCTGGAGGCCATCGTGCTGGAGACCGACGCCCCCGACATCGTCACCGCCGCCCACCGCGGCGAGCGCAACAGCCCGGAATACCTGCCTGAAGTCCTTGCTGCCCTGGCCGAGGTGCGCGGTGTGGATGCCTCGTCTCTGGCGGCGGCCACCACGGCCAATGCCCGTACGGTGCTGCGCCTGCAATCCTGAATCAGCGCAGCCGCGCAGATTTTTTCCGGTTCCGTGTCAACCCTTTGGGGCAGTGGTGCGTTAACTGTCACTGTAAGTCCACTTTTAACTTCACTGAACCCAGGAGCCTGTATCATGAAGAACTTCAATCATTCCCTGCTGGCCGCCGGCCTGATTTCCGCTCTGCTGACCATGCCGGCATGGGCTGAGGATACCCAAACCCAGACGCAGGAACAGACCCGCACCCGTGCCCAGGAACGGGTGAATCAGGCTGACGTGGAGCAGGCGCGGCGCGCGGAAAACCAGCAGCGCATGGAGCAGCGCGAGCAGCGGGTGGGTGATGCGATGCAGCGTCACAATGAGCGTGCCGATGGTGCCATGCAGCGTCGTGATGACCAGGTGCCGCAGGCGATGGATCAGCGCCGCCAGAATCTGGAGCAGCGTCTCAATGAAGGTGGCTCCGGCAGCCAGAAGGGCCAGGGCGGCAGTATGGGCAAGGGCAATGGTGGTAGTGGGCAGGGGGGCGGTGGTGGCCGTATGGGCGGTGCCGGCGGCGCAGGCGGTGGCAAGGGCCGCTAGCACAGTGAGCACGATACCGGCAGCGCGCACCGCGCTGCCGGTGGGGGGAGCGGAAGGAGAATGCCCTGAATTCCAATGCGCAGATGAACCGTTTTCTTGCCGGTATCGAAGGGCGCGCCTTCCGCATCGCCTGGTTTGCCACCGGCAACCGCGACGATGCGCTGGAGCTGGTGCAGGAGGCGATGATCACGCTGGTGCAGCGCTATGGCGGGCGCGAGCCGGCACAGTGGCCGCCGCTGTTTCACACCATCCTGCAAAGCCGCATCCGTGACTGGTACCGGCGTGACAAGGTGCGGTCGCGCCTGCGGGTGTGGTTTGGCCGTGATGCCGAGGATGAGGATGACCCGCTGGAGGGGTTTCCGGCCGACCCGGCCGGCGAACCGGAGCGACAGATGGATGGGCAGCAGACGCTGACGGCGATCGACCGGGCGGTGCGTGAACTGCCTTTGCGGCAACAGCAGGCCTTTCTGCTGCGCGCCTGGGAAGGGCTGGATACGGCGCAGACTGCCGCGGCCATGGGCATCTCGGAAGGCAGCGTGAAGACACATTACTCGCGCGCGGTGCAGGCGCTGCGAGGACAGCTGGAGGAACACCGCCATGCATGACGACGACAGACAACTGATCGAACAGGTGCGTGCCACGCTGGATGAGGGCGTGGCGAATCTGGATGGCGCCACGCGATCACGCCTGGCGCAGGCACGGTCGCGCGCCCTGGCGCCGCGGCGCAGGATGCGGTTGTGGTGGTTGCCGGCAGGTGGTGCAGTGTTTGCCTCGGTACTGGCGGCGGTGTTGTGGCTGGGGCAGCCGGTACCGCTGCCCGGCAACGGTTTCAACGGGGCGACGGATTTCGAGTTGCTTACCTCCACCGACAGTCTGGAGCTGTATCAGGATCTGGATTTTTATCACTGGCTGGAAGAGGAAGGCATGCATGCGGGGTAAGCCGCTGGTGTTGGCCGTGTTGTTGCTGGCCGCCCCGGTGGCGGCGGAAGACGAGGCACCAAGTCTGGAGCTGCTGGAGTTTCTCGGCAGTTTTGAGACCGCCGAGGGTCAATGGCTGGATCCGACCCAGCTGGACGCACCCATGCCTGAACGGGATGGTGCCGAGCGTGGAGGGCAGGAGCAATGATGAACAGACGACAGTGGTACTTGCTGGTTGCGGCTCTGCTGTTGCCGCTGACACAGGCCTGGGCCGCCCTGGCCTGGGGTGAGTTGAGCGCGGCAGAGCAGAAGGTGCTGGCACCCTATGCCGGGCGCTGGGACAGCCTGGATGCGGAACAGCGTGAACGGCTGCAGAAAGGTGCCCGGCATTGGCAGGCGATGACACCACAGCAGCGTGACCAGGCACAGGAGCGTTTCCAGCAGTGGCGCAGCATGGCACCGGAGCAGCAGGCGCAGATTCGCCAGCGTTACGAGCAGTTTCGCCAGTTGCCGCCGGAGCAGCAGGAACGCATCCGCCAGCGTGCCCAGCAGTTCCGCGGACTGCCCGCGGAGCAGCGGCAGAATCTGCGTCAGCGCTGGGAGGAGATGTCCCCCGCTGAACGTGGACAGGTACAGGAGCGGGCGCAGCAGCGTCGCGAGCAGGAACGGCGTGACCGGCCGACGCGTGATCGGATGGAGCAGCGGCGCGACTCTGGCGGCGGCGGCATGGGTGGCCGCCGCTGATTGTGGAATCCCTGACATCAGGAATGAACGAGCATGATGAAGATAATGCATCCAGGCTGGACGCTGGTGGCGGCACTGGTCGCTGCACCGCTGGCTGCGGCCGAGTCCGGCTACAGCCTGGGTATCGGCGCTGAATATACACGCGGCGATTACGGCACCGGCAGCAACGTCAATCTGCTGTCACTGCCGCTGACGCTGGCGTATGCCGAGGCACGTTATGCCTGGTCGCTGTCCGTGCCGTATCTGTGGGTTTCGGGGCCGGGTGACGTGGTGGTGAGCGGCAGCGGCATGGGGCGACTCAGTCCGACCAAGGTCACGACCAGCACGCGTACCGACAGCGGTCTGGGTGATGTGACTGCCTCCGGCACTTTGCGCCTGTGGGAGGAAACAGCCCAGCGCCCCTGGGCCGCACTGACCGCCAAGGCAAAATTCGGCACCGCCGACGAAACACGCCGCCTCGGTACCGGCGCCAATGACTATGCGCTGCAACTGGAACTGGCCAAGGCGGCGCTGTATGGGCAGGTGGGCTACAAGCTGCCGGGTGACCCGCCGGGTGTCGATTACCGCAACATCTGGTATGGCGCCGTGGGCTTCAATTTTCCCGTCGGCCGGGCCGACGGTGGTGTCGAGTTGTACGGCGAACAGGCACCGCTGGACGGCGTCGACGGCAAGCGCGAGCTGACGCTGTATCTGGGGCAGGATCTGGATCGCAAGACCCGGGTCATCGGTCATGTGCTGAAGGGCCTGAGCGACACCAGTCCGGACTGGGGGGTGGGCGTGGCATTACGGTTCGCGCTGTAGCAGGCTCATGCTAAGGTGTGCCGATGGAGCGGCACGTCGACAACAAGAAATCCGTTTACGCCTGGGCCCTGTACGACTGGGGCAATTCCGCCTTTGCCACCACGGTGATGGCCGGTTTCTTTCCGCTGTTCTTCAAGCAGTACTGGAGTGCCGGCAGCGACGTCACCGAGAGTACCTTCCAGCTCGGTGTGGCCAACTCCCTGGCCAGCCTGCTGATCATCTTCATTGCCCCGGCCCTGGGCGCCATCGCCGATCAGGGCCGGGTGCGCAAGGGCTTTCTCTATGCCTTTACTGCCCTCGGCGTGGGCATGACCGGCGGGCTGTATTTTGTCGCTCAGGGTGACTGGCTGCTCGCCGCACTGTTGTATGTAGGCGCCTCCATCGGTTTTTTCGCCAGCCTGATCTTTTACGACGCCCTGATCGTGGCGGTGGCCTCGCCGGCGCGTTACGACCGCGTCTCCGCCCTCGGTTTTGCCCTCGGCTATCTGGGTGGTGGCCTGCTGTTCGCGGTAAACGTGACGATGACGCTGAAGCCGCACTGGTTCGGTCTGGCCGGTGCCGCCGAGGCCGTGCGCATCTCGTTTCTCACCGTGGCGGTGTGGTGGACACTGTTCACCCTGCCGCTGGCCTGGTGGGTGGCGGAACCGCCGGGAACCGGGCGCGCCGGGATGGCGGCGGTGACGGGCGGGTTCCGCCAGCTGCGCGATACCTTTCGCGAGATACGGCGACTGCGTCATGTCGGCCTGTTCCTGCTCGCCTACTGGTGCTACATCGATGCGGTGGACACCATCATCCGCATGGCGGTGGACTACGGTCTGGCCATCGGCCTGGCTGCCGACAGCCTGATTGTGGCGCTGCTCATCACCCAGTTCGTCGGTTTCCCTGCGGCGGTGATATTCGGCCGTCTGGGCGAACGCTACGGCCCCAAGGCCGGCATCTATGTGGCCATATTCGTGTACTGTCTGGTGGTGCTGTGGGCAGCGCGCATGGAGAGCGAGGCCGAGTTCTATGTGCTGGCGGTGGTGATCGGCCTGGTGCAGGGCGGCATCCAGTCGCTGAGCCGTTCGCTCTACGCGCGCCTGATCCCGGCGGATAAAAGTGCCGAGTTCTTCGGTTTCTACAACATGCTGGGCAAGTTCGCCGCGGTGGTGGGCCCGATCATGGTGGGCTGGGTGTCCCTGGCCAGCGGCGAGCCGCGCCTGTCGCTGCTGTCGCTGCTGGTGCTGTTTGCCCTCGGCGCCTGGTTTCTCAGTCGGGTGGATCTGACGCAGGGCCGACGCATGGCGCGGGAGCTGGAATAGGCGCTAACATGGCAACAGAAAAAATCAGGGGATGAATGGCTCATGAATCCGGCAACCGTACTCGGCATGATCGGCGGTATCGTTCTGCTCACGGTGACGGTTGCGTTCACCGCCAGGGATTACGGTGTGTTCTGGAATCTGCCCGGACTCGGCATCGTGCTCGGCGGCACCATCGCCGCCACCCTGGTCAGTTATCCGCTGCATGAGGTTCTGCGGGTGTTCCGCATCTTCATCATCGTGCTGCGCAGTGAACGTTATTATGCCAAGGAGGACATGGAGGAGATCGTCGAGGTGTCGCGGCAGTGGTTCAAGGGCAACCTCGCCGCCATCGAAAGCCGCCTTGATGATATCCACAATCCCTACCTGCGCATGGGCATCCAGCTGGTTATCGACGACACGCCACTGGACGATATTCTCGACCTGCTGCAGTGGCGCATGACCCGGCTGCGCGCCAAGGAGACCGCCGAGGCACAGGTGTTCCGCACCATGGCCATGTACGCCCCGGCCTTCGGCATGCTCGGCACCCTGGTGGGCCTGATCAACATGCTGTTCGGCATGGAGGGCTCTGACTTCGAAAGCATCGGTGTCAATCTCGGCATTGCATTGATCACCACCTTCTACGGCATCATCCTCGCCAATCTGGTATTCAAGCCCATCGCCATCAAGATGGAGCGGCGCACCGAGCAGCGCGTGATGCTGATGAACATGGTGCTGGAAGGCATCACGCTGATGAGCAAGGGACGCTCACCTGCCTATATCCGCGAAACCCTCAAGTCGTTCATGGCGCGCTACGAGGACGAAATCCGCCAGTAGCGGGGAATGGCCATGGCAGAAACTCCCGGCAACAACCACCTGAACGGCAGCAGCACGTCGCTGCTTGAGGATGAGTACAGGCTTGATACCGATCGATTGCGTGCCGAACTGGAAGAGGCGCGGCGCACGCCGCTGCCCTGGGCGCAGACTCACGAAGCAAGACCTGATTCCACCTACGAGGATGACAACGCCTGGGTATTCACCTACATCGACATGCTCACCCTGATCCTCACCCTGTTCGTGGTGATGCTGGCCTACGCCAAGACCGATGCCGAGGAATATCGCGAACTGTCCGAAGCCGTATCGCGGGAGATGGGCCGGGTGGTGCAGCCGGAGGCACAACCGATCAGCGAGGAACAGGCGCTGGCCGAGCAGTTGAGCCAGACCATCGTGCAGCAGGGACTGACGGACAATGTGGAATTGCTCACCCATACCGGCAGTATCGAACTGCGCCTGAAGGACAGCATTCTGTTTGACACCGGCCGTGCCGATCTGCGGCCGGAAGGACGTCATCTGCTGGACTCCCTGGTGCCGCTGCTGCGTCGGGACTCCCACGCCATTGCCGTGGAAGGGCATACCGACAACGTACCCATTGCCACCGAGATGTTCCCTTCCAACTGGGAGTTGTCGGCGGCACGCGCCACTAACGTGGTGCGCCACCTCATCACCCAGGGTGTGGCGGCGGAGCGCCTGCGCGCCATCGGCCATGCCGACACCCGTCCACTGGATGACAATGGCTCGGCGGAAGGGCGGGCGAAGAACCGTCGGGTTTCCCTCGTCATCTCGATGAATCCAGCCGCAGTCGCGAACGGACGTTAGGCAGGATGCGGCGCATGTTTTTCATGGCGGCTTTCGCCGCAGGCGGGTTGATGACGGGTTTCGCTGTGGCCGCCAGCGATGCGGCGCCTGCCGGTGCAGGCGGGGTGGAGGTGGTCTATGAACTGGCACCCTACTACAGCAGCATTGGGGTCTATGTACCGCTGAGCGAGAAACCGATCCGGCGCCTGGGTAGCGCCGGTGAGCTGCAAATCTACCGTACGCTGTTGCTCGATGCCTTCGTGCCGCGTTTCATGCTGCTGGAGGCCAGTGCCTATCCGATGCCGCTGGCCGGTGTTTACCTGAAGAAGAATCATCGCGGCATTTACGACAGCGCCGATTTCGGCAACGGTTTCAATCTCATTGAATCCGTTACCGCCGGCTTTGAGGAGCCCTATGCGCTGTCGGCCTTTTTCGGCAATGTGGTTGATTACGCCGCACCGGAGGCAACGCGCGGCGAGATCAACAAGGGACATGTGGGTTATCTGTTCAGTGCGGGAAATTACCACATCAAGGCCAGCGAGCTGATCCACGACGACTGGTTCGAGTTCGAATACAAGCTGAAGAGCGACCGCCATTATCGTGATCACCGCCTCAGCATGAGCTATCGTATCGGCGTGAAGTTGCATGCCAATCAGGACATCACCGATGTGATCTATCTCGGCCTGCGGCGCAACCATCTCGATTACAACGCCCCGACCCGCCTGTTACCGTTGCTGGAGAACAGCAATATTGCCTATCGCATCAGCGCCGATACCGCACACTTCACCCTGGTGGATCAGGAGCTGACCGTGGGCAAGAAATGGCCGCTCAGGCGCTATGGTGCGGCGCTGGCACTGGATGTCGGCCTGATCTGGTACAGCGCCAGGAAATACAGCGGTGCGCTGGCCGATGCAGGACGTGATCATCTCACGCTGATTCTGCGGCCAACGCTGGAGTTCTGACGTCTCCCGGGCGCGGGGTGCGCGACTGAGCAAGAACCGTGTCAGGTCAAGGAATCCACATTCAGCGGTGAATAAACTGCGTAGTTGTTTTTACCCTTGCGCTTGATGGTGTACATGGCCTGGTCGGCGTAGTTCACCAGATTTTCCAGATTGTCGGCGTGCAGCGGGTAGAGGCTGATGCCGATGCTGGCACCGATGTGGAATGTATGGTCGTCCAGGTGGAAGGGGGAGCACAGGCTGGCGATGATCTTGCCGGCGACGGCCTCGGCGTTGATCGGGGTGCTGATATTTCTGAGGATAACGGTGAATTCATCGCCACCCATGCGCGCTACCGTATCGGCTTCGCGTACGCAGCCTAGCAGCCGTCGTGCCACTTCCTGTAACAGCCTGTCGCCCATGTCGTGGCCACAGGTGTCGTTGACCTCCTTGAAGCTGTCGAGATCGAGGAACAGCAGGCCGACGGCACCGCCGCTGCGGCGCGCACTGGCGATGGCGCGCTCCAGCCGGTCGAAGAACAGCGGGCGGTTGGGCAGATTGGTCAGCACGTCGAAGTGGGCGAGGTGCTCCAGGCGTGCCTCCAGTTCCTTGCGCGCACTGATGTCGTGCTTGATGGCGACGTAATGGATGATGTTGTTCTGGCTGTCATGTACCGGTGCGATGGCCATGATCTCGGTATACAGCGAGCCATTCTTGCGGCGGTTGATGACTTCCCCACGCCAGACCTTGCCCGCGGTGATGGTGTTCCAGAGCTGTTGGTAGAATGCGGCACTCTGGTGGCCGCTCTTGAGGATGCTGGGACGCTGGCCTCTGACTTCGTCCGCAGCATATCCGGTCATCTGGGTAAAGGCCGGGTTGACGTACTCGATTACGCCCTCGGGGTCGGCGATGACGACTGCCTCGGCCGCTGCTTCGATGGCCACGCTGCGGGTATTCAATTCCTCGCGGATACGGCGCTGCTCGGTGATGTCACGGGTGATGCCAAGTATGCCGCTGGGCTGGTCGTCGGCATCGTGCATGATGCTTACCATCACTTCGGTCCAGACGGTGGAGCCGTCCTTGCACGGTTGCTCCAGCTCCCAGTGGTGCTGCAATACCTCGCCTGTTTCCAGTACATGGCGTATGCCTGCGGCAGCACGCTGCGCAGATTCCGGCGTCAGCGCCTGTTCCACCGTCTGTTGCATCACCTCTGCCACGGTGTAACCGCGCAGCCGTTCCACTGCCGGGCTGACATAGGTGAAGTTGCCCTGCATGTCCATGGTCCAGATCACATCGAAGGCATTCTCCGCCAGCAGACGGTAGTGCTGCTCGCTGTCACGCAGCGCCTGCTCGATGTGTTTGCGCTCGCTGATGTCGTTGAAGGAGACGAAGGCTGCCGGCTTGCCGTCGAAGGTGGTGAGGGCGGCTGAGAGATAGACCCAGAAGTCGTTGCCGTGGTCATCCCTGAGCCTGGCCTCGAAATCATGCACCTGTCCCTGGTTACGTAACTGCGTCAGCATCTCCGTGCGCTGCGCCGGGTCGGCCCAGTAGTTCGGCGCGCTGCGGCCGATCGCTTCGGCCTTGCGGAGATGGAAGTGCTGTTCGGCGCGGCTGTTGATGTAGAGCACGCTGTTGTCGGCCAGGCAGGTGACCACCACCGGGAAGGGCGCGGTTTCGGTGAGGGTGCGGTAGTTCTCTTCCGAATTGCGCAGCTGCTGTTGCAGACGGTTGCGTTCGGTGACGTCGATGGCCAGGGCGGCCACGCCGCTGAGCCGGCCATCGCTGTCGTACAGTGCGGCGTTCATCCACTCGCACAGGATGCGTTCGCCGGATCTGGTCAGATTCCAGTTGAGGGAACGGCTGTCCGGCTGGGCGGAACCGGCCCGCTGCACGGCATCGAGCACCTGCGCCCTTTCATCCTCCGGCACCATGAAGTCGAGGAAGCTACGCCCCATCACCTCGTCGGCACGCCAGCCGAATATCTGTTCCGCCTGATGGTTCCATGCCGTTACCCGCTGCTGTTGATCGGTGACCATGATGGCCATGGGGGCGTTCTGGTACACCACGCGATAACGCTGCTCGCTGGCGCGCAGGCGGCGGTTGAGGCGCATGATGTAAAGAATGATGGCGCCGCCGAACAGGGTGACCAGGGCACCGAGTCCGACAGTCCAGTAAAACAGTGTGAGATCTGCCTGCGGCTCGGGGTCGAACAGAAAGCCGGCAAAATCATAATCGTGCGGCAGCATGCCCAGGTTGGCATAGCTGTCGGCGATATGTTTCCAGCGCCAGGGGTTCATGTAACCCAGTTCCACCAGGTCGGGCAGGATCAGGCGCTGCATGGCGCGTGCCTCGTACAGCAGGTGGTCGCGGCTCTTGCGGTCGCTGTACGTGCGCTGGATCAGATCGGCCATCTCCTCCGGATGGGCGAGGGCGTAGGCCCAGCCGCGCAGGGTGGCGTCGCGGAAGGCCTTGACCCGCTCCGGTGAACGCTCTGCCAGCCGTCGGCTGGTGAACAGGCTGTCGCCGTAGAAGTCGATGCCGGCGGAGCGTGGCGTGATCTCCAGATAATCGATCTTGCGCTGCAACAGCTCGTAGGGTTCGTCGGTGGAGTAGGCGGCGACGGCGGCAACGCGTCCTTCGAGCATATCGTTCAGGTGCTCGCTGCGCGGTTCCATGACGAAATCGCCGGGCGACAGGCCCAGGGCCTGAATGAAGGCGAACAGTTCGTGTTCGTGGGGGACGATCTGGAGGGTCTTGCCGATAAGGTCGTGCACCGACTCCACATCGGGGCGGCGCTGGGCCAGCAGGATCAGCGGCGAGTGCTGGAATATTACCGTCACGGCCACCACCGGCTGGCCGGCGGCGTGGGCCAGGATCAGCTCCGAGGCACCGACGCCGAAGTCGGCCTTGCCGGCAATTACGTCGGCGACCGGATCGTGCTCCGGGTGGCCCTCGCGGAGGGTGACGTCGAAGCCTGCATCGCGGTAGTAGCCCTGCTCCAGCGCGGCGTAGTAACCGGCGAACTGGAACTGGTGGTACCACTTCAATTGCAGGCTGACCGGCTGCAGCGCCATGCGTTCCGCCTGTGCCGTGGCGCTCAGGCACAGCAGCAGCGGCAGCAGTCGAAGCAAAAGGCGATGCGCTGGGGGTGTCATGGGGCCGGTTGTATCCCGTCCGCGAGTCTGCCCGCGGTAACTGTCCTGCTCTGCCCGTTGAGGCCGGGACTATCCGCGCAGCCGGGGCGCATGCAGCGGATAAGTGACTGTTATTGCTTGCTATAAAGTTTGGTGCCGAGGGTCGGAATCGAACCGACATGGGGTTGCCCCCGGCAGATTTTGAGTCTGCTGCGTCTACCAGTTTCGCCACCCCGGCAGGGGAGGGCGCATTATGCCCGAACGTTCCACGGGCGGCAAAGGCTGTATTTCATCCTAACGGCAGTCATTCTCGCCAAGACGCCAAGGCGCCAAGAAACACGGTGAATTACATTTACCCTCCCGAGCCGAGGTGCAGGCGGTGAGGTAACACGGGTCTGCCAATGCCTTGTTTCCTTGGCGTACTTGGCGCCTTGGCGAGAGCTCATCTGCGTTTTTAAGGCTAATTTGCTAACATGCGCGCCCCATGCGCCGTCAGGATTTCCATTTCGAGCTTCCCCCGGAGCTCATCGCCCAGCACCCCGCCGCCGAACGCGGCGGCAGCCGGCTGCTGCTGCTCGACGGCGCCGACGGCATGCGGCGCGATCTCGCCTTTCGCGACCTGCCCGGCCTGCTGCGCCGTGGTGACCTGCTGGTATTCAATGACACGCGGGTGATCCCGGCGCGCCTGTTCGGGCGCAAGGACAGCGGCGGCCAGGTGGAGGTGCTGGTGGAGCGCATCGCCGATGAGCGCAATGTGCTGGCCCATGTGCGTGCCAGCAAGTCGCCCCGGCCCGGTACCTGGCTGACGCTGGAAAATGAACTGGAAGTGGAGGTCACCGGCCGGGCCGGCGATCTGTTCGAGCTGCGCTTCCCCGGTCCGGCGCTGGCCCTGCTCAAGCAGTATGGCCGCATGCCGCTGCCGCCTTATATAGAACGTGAGGCGGCGCAACAGGACGGCGAGCGTTACCAGACCGTCTACGCCCGGCGCGAGGGGGCGGTGGCGGCGCCCACCGCCGGCCTGCACTTCGACGAGGCGATGCTGGCGCAGCTGGCCGCCCAGGGTGTCGAGCGCGCCTTTGTCACCCTGCACGTGGGCGCCGGTACCTTCCAGCCGGTGCGGGTGGATGACATCCGCGAGCACGTCATGCACCACGAATACCTGGAGGTGTCCGCCGAAACCTGCGCCGTCATTGCCGCGACCCGCGCCCGTGGCGGCCGGGTGGTGGCGGTGGGGACGACGGTGGTGCGCAGCCTGGAGAGCGCGGCGCGCGGCGGTGCGCTGGAGCCGTTCGTCGGCGAGACCGATATCTTCATCTATCCGGGCTACCAGTTCCGCGTGGTGGACGCGCTGCTCACCAACTTCCACCTGCCCGAGTCCACCCTGCTGATGCTGGTGTCGGCCTTCGCCGGCTATGAGAACGTGATGGCTGCCTACCGCCATGCGGTGGCACAGCGCTACCGCTTCTTCAGCTACGGCGATGCGATGTTTGTTCTACCTCAGAGCAAAGATACAAGAGTAAAGATGCAAGGGGAGAACGAATGATGAGTGCGATGTTCTTTTCTCTTTCCTCTTGTATCTTGTATCTGCCCCTATGAACTTCGAACTGCTGCATACCGACCACCAGGCCCGCCGCGGCCGGCTGCACTTCGCCCGCGGCACGGTGGAGACGCCGGCTTTCATGCCGGTGGGCACCTACGGCACGGTGAAGGCGATGACGCCGGAGGAGCTGCGTGAGTTGGGCGCGGAGATCATCCTCGGCAACACCTTCCACCTGATGCTGCGTCCCGGTACCGACATCATCAATCTGCACGGCGATCTGCACGATTTCATGCACTGGAGCGGTCCGATCCTCACCGATTCGGGCGGTTTCCAGGTATTCAGCCTGGGCGAGATGCGCAAGATCAGCGAACAGGGGGTGACCTTCGCCTCGCCGGTGGACGGCGCCAAGGTGTTCATGGGGCCGGAGGAGTCCATGGCGGTGCAGCGGGCGCTGGGCTCGGATATCGTGATGATCTTCGACGAGTGCACCCCCTACCCGGCGACGGAGGCGGAGGCGCGCAAGTCCATGGAGCTGTCGCTGCGCTGGGCGGCACGCAGCAAGGCGGCCCACGGCGACAATCCCAACGCCCTGTTCGGCATCGTCCAGGGCGGCATGTATCCGCAGCTGCGCCAGGAGTCCCTGGCCGGCCTGGTGGACATCGGCTTCGACGGCTACGCCATCGGCGGCCTCTCCGTGGGCGAGCCCAAGGACGAGATGCTGCACACCCTGGAGGCCGTCACCCCGCACATGCCGGCCGACCGACCGCGCTACCTGATGGGCGTCGGCACCCCGGAGGACATCGTCGAGGCGGTGCGCCGCGGCGTCGACATGTTCGACTGCGTGCTGCCCACCCGCAACGCCCGCAATGGCCACCTGTTCACCAGCGAGGGGGCGGTGCGCATCCGCAACAGCCAGTACCAGCACGATACCCGTCCGCTGGACCCGGACTGCGACTGCTACACCTGCCGCCACTACAGCCGCGCCTACCTGCGCCACCTGGACAAGTGCGGCGAGATTCTGGGGGCGCGCCTCAACACCATCCACAACCTGCATTACTACCAGCGCCTGATGCGCGACCTGCGCGCCGCCATCCAGTCCGGCACCCTGGAGCAGGCCGTGGCGGCCTTCTATGGCCGGCGCGGACAAGCCGTGCCGCCTGTGCCATAATGCGGGCCTTTCGCGGGGCCTGTACGGGGCCTCTGCGTACCATCAACAACAGCCAATACAAGGAATTGCCATGAGCTTTTTCATTTCCGACGCCTGGGCCGAAGCCGCCCCCGCCGCTGGACAGCCGGATCTGTTCAGCGCCCTGCTGCCCTTCATCATCCTGTTCGTGGTGTTTTATTTTCTGCTCATCCGTCCGCAGCAGAAGCGCGCCAAGGAACATCGCAAAATGATCGACAACGTCGCCAAGGGTGATGAAGTGGTTACCGGCGGCGGCCTGGTGGGCAAGGTGGTGGATCTGGGCGACAACTTCATCGAGGTGGAAGTGGCCGACAATATCCACGTCAAGGTGCAGCGCCAGATGCTGGCCAGCGTCCTGCCCAAGGGAACCATCAAGGGCGGTCTGTAATCCCAGGTAACAACAATTGAGTACCCCGGCCCGCTGCCGCCACGGCAGCGGGCCTTTGGAGCTGTGTCCATGAACAAGTATCCCCTGTGGAAATATCTGCTCATCGCCATCGTCCTGCTGACGGGCGTGCTCTATGCAATGCCCAATCTGTATGGTGACGATCCGGCGGTACAGGTGCTGGCAACACGGGCCGGCAAGGTCGACAACGCTACCCTCGGCCGCCTGGAGCAGGCGCTGCAGGCGCAGGGGATCGCACTCAAGCGTGCCGAACTGGTCGGCGACACCCTGCTGCTGCGCTTTACCGGCACCGAGTCCCAGCTCAAGGCCTACGAGGTGGTGCGCGAGACCTTGGGCAACAATTACGCGGTGGCGCTGAATCTGGCACCGGCCACACCGGGCTGGCTCGGCGCCGTCAACGCCCTGCCGATGTATCTCGGCCTCGACCTGCGCGGCGGCGTGCATTTCCTGATGCAGGTGGATATGGATGCGGCAGCGGCGCAGGCCCTGGAGCGCTACGTCAGTGACTGGCGCACCCTGCTGCGCGAGAACAAGCTGCGCTACCTTACCATCGCCACCAACACCGGCCGGGTGGAGGCGCGTTTCCGCAGCATCGAGGAACGCGATCGGGCACAGGAACTGATCCGCAAGGAGTATCGCGATCTGCAGTTGGATGTCAGCGAGCGCGAGGGCGCCTTTTTTGTGCAGGGAACCCTGAGCGAACAGGAGCTGCGCGACATCAGGAAGTTCGCCCTGCAGCAGAACATCACTACCCTGCGCAACCGCGTCAACGAGCTGGGCGTGGCCGAGCCGGTGATCCAGCAGCAGGGCGACGAGCGCATCGTGGTGCAGTTGCCCGGCGTGCAGGACACCGCCCGTGCCAAGGATATCCTCGGCGCCACTGCCACCCTGGAATACCACCTGGTGGACGAGGAGCGCAGCGTGGAAGAGGCCCTGGCCGGGCGCGTGCCGGCCATGAGCCGCATCTATTACGATCGTCAGGGTCAGCCGCTCCTGTTGCAGCGTCAGGTGATCATCACCGGCGATCAGATCATCGATGCGGCCTCCGGCATCGATTCGCAAAGCGGCGGGCCGATGGTCAGCGTTACCCTGGACGGCCAGGGTGCACGCCGCATGGATGACACCACCCGCGACAATGTCGGCAAGCGCATGGCGGTGGTGTTCATTGAAACCAAGACCGAGACCAGGGTGGTCAATGGCCAGTCGCAGCGCACCACTTCGCGCACCGAAGAGGTGATCAGTGTCGCCGTGATCCGTGACCGCTTCAGCAAGCGATTCCAGACCACCGGCCTGGACAGCGCGGACGAGGCGCGCAATCTGGCCTTGCTGCTGCGCGCCGGCGCACTGGCGGCGCCGATGGAGATCATCGAGGAACGTACCATCGGCCCCAGCCTCGGCCAGGACAACATCGACCAGGGCGTGGCCTCGGTGCTCATCGGCTTCGCCCTGGTGGTGGTCTTCATGGTGTTCTGGTACCGCTCGTTCGGCCTGATCGCCAACCTTGCCCTGATGCTCAATCTGGTGCTGATCGTGGCGGTGCTGTCCATGCTGCAGGCAACGCTGACCCTGCCCGGCATCGCCGGCGTGGTGCTGACGCTGGGCATGGCGGTGGACGCCAATGTGCTGATCTTCGAGCGCATCCGCGAGGAGCTGAACAACGGCAACTCGCCGCAGTCGAGCATCAACGCCGGCTATGAGCGCGCCTTTGCCACCATCGCCGACGCCAACATCACCACCCTGATTGCGGCAGTGGTGCTGTTCGGCTTCGGCACGGGTCCCGTCAAGGGCTTTGCGGTGACATTGTCCATCGGCATCCTGACCTCGATGTTTACCGCGGTGATGGTGAGCCGCGCCATCGTGAATCTGACCTATGGCCGCCAGCGCCGCCTGGCCAAGCTGCCGCTGGCATGAGAAATTGACTATGCAGATATTCCGTAACGCCAACTTTGATTTCCTCGGCAAGCGCAAGCTGGCCGTGGTGATCTCCATCGTGCTGTTCGTGGTGTCCATCGGTGCCCTGATGACGCGCGGACTCAACCTTGGCATCGACTTCACCGGTGGCACCCTCATCGAGCTGGGCTATTCCAAGCCGGCGGAACTGACCGAGGTGCGTGCCGCCTTGGTGGCCAATGGCTATGGCGACTCCGTGGTGCAGCACATTGGTACCGTACGCGAGGTAATGGTGCGTGTGCCGCCGCGTGAGGGTATGACTTCGGCATCGCTCAGCAATGAAGTGCACATGACCTTGCAGCAGGCGGCCGGTGAGCCGCTGGATCTGCGCCGGGTGGAGTTTGTCGGCCCGCAGGTGGGCAAGGAACTGCTGGAAAATGGTGGTCTGGCGATCCTGTATGCCCTGATCGGTATTCTGATCTATGTGGCGCTGCGCTTCGAATATCGTCTCGGTGTGGGCGCCATCATCGCCCTGATCCACGACCCGATCCTGATCTTCGGCCTGTTCGCCCTGTTCCAGTGGAATTTCGATCTGACAGTGCTGGCGGCGATGCTGGCGGTGATTGGCTACTCGCTCAACGACACCATCGTGGTCTACGACCGCATCCGCGAAAACTTCCGCAAGATGCGCAAGGCGACGCCGGTGGAGGTAATCAACACGTCCATCAACCAGACGCTGTCACGCACCATCCTGACCTCCGGTACCACCTTGCTGGTGGTATTGGCACTGGTGATCTTCGGCGGCGAGATGATTCGCGGTTTTGCCGTTGCCTTCCTCATCGGCATTCTCATCGGCACCTATTCTTCAGTCTATGTGGCCAGCACCGCCGCTCTGGCGCTGGGCATCAGCAAGCAGAACCTGATGCCGGTGAAGAAGGAAGGCGAGGGCGAAGAGGAAGTGGAGGAAATCCGCTAGGTTGTACGGAACATATCCGGGCAGCCTGGCAAGACGCCGGCCGGCCCGTAAGGTGACAACACAGGGCCGGCCCGCAAGGTGCCGGCCCTGTGTTTTTTGGAACGGCGTTGCAGTGCAGCAATGAGGAGTGAAGTGACATGAGCATGCCCGCAATCAAGATCACCAGCAGCGATTATGACCGCCTGGATACCATGCTGCAGCGGCCGCAGTATCGCCACCTGTCGGCCGCGGAGGCCCTGCGCCAGGAGCTGGAGCGGGCCGAGGTGGTGGAGCCGGAACAGATGCCGGCCGGGGTGATCACCATGCATTCCACGGCGCGCTGTGTGGAGGAGGGTGAAGGCAGGGAATATGAGTTGACCCTGGTCTATCCGACCGAGGCCGATGGTGCGGCGGGCCGGGTGTCCATCCTGGCGCCGGTGGGGACGGCCATGCTGGGCTTGGCGGCGGGACAGGAGATCGACTGGCCGGGTCCGGGCGGGCAGGTGTTGCGTCTGCGGGTACGGGAAGTGACCTATCAGCCGGAGGCGGCCGGAGAGTACAACCGCTAGGGATCAGGCGGCGGCGTGACTGTCGTGCTGCGCCGCCGGTGCCTCGATGGCGATGATTTCGAACACGTCCGGCGTGCTCTGCCAGGCAAAGCCGCTGGCCAGATCGTCCATGCCGTCGAGCACTTCACGCATGGTGAGCTCGAGGGGCGTGATGTGGTTGATGCGGAGTGCCTGCACGCTGATGTTCCGTTGCCTGAAGTAAAGAGTCCTTCAGGTTGTCGGTCACAGTGCCGGGAACTTGAGCGCTGCACTATTGCAGGAGCCGAGTCGCCTCGGCGAATGTGCCGGGGTCAGGCACCGATTCGCCCACGGAGTGGGCTCCTGCACTATCTTTTAACGTCGCAGCGATTCCGGCAGGGCCGGCTGGATGGTCTTGAGGATGGCGCCGTGCAGCTTCAGGTTGCCGCCGACGATGTTGCCGCTGCTGAGGTAATTCTGCCCGCCGCCGAAGTCGCTCACCACACCGCCGGCCTCCTGGATCAGCAGGGCGCCCGCGGCCATGTCCCACGGCGACAGGCCGAATTCCCAGAAACCGTCGAGGCGGCCGGCGGCCACGTAGGCCAGATCCAGCGCGGCGGAGCCGGCACGACGGATGTCGGCTACCTTGGGCGCCATGGCGCGGAAGGTGTTGAGATAGGGGTCGAGCAGGTCCGGCTGGCGGAAGGGGAAGCCGGTGCCGATGAGGGTGCCGTCCAGTTCGTTGCGGCGCGATACGCGCAGGCGGCGGTTGTTGAGCTGGGCGCCGCCGCCGCGGCTGGCGGTGTACAGATCCTGGCTTACCGGATCGTAGATCACCGCCTGATCCAGCTGGCCCTTCACCATCAGCGCGATGGACACGGCGTACTGCGGGAAGCCGTGCAGGAAGTTGGTGGTGCCGTCCAGCGGGTCGATGATCCACTGGTAGGTGTCGGCGTCGGTGCTGTGTTCGCCGCTTTCCTCGGCCAGGATGCCGTGATGCGGGTAGGCCTTGCGGATGATCTGGATGATTTCCTGTTCGGCGCGGCGATCCACCTCGCTGACGAAATCGTTGTGCGACTTGCTGGTGACGGTGAGGCCATCCACATGTTCGGCGGAACGGGCGATAATGTCGCCGGCCCGGCGCGCTGCGCGGACCGCGATATTGAGCATGGGGTGCATGGAGGCACTCTCCGATTGTTAAAGAGAAAGAACAGGGAAGGCGCGTATTCTAAATGAAAAAAGGCCAACAATGCAGCCTGCCGCAGACAATTTGACGGCCCTCGCCCGCCTGCGCGTGGTGCTGATCGAGACCAGCCATCCGGGCAACATCGGTGCCGCAGCCCGGGCCATGAAGGTGATGGGGCTGTCGCGCCTGTATCTGGTGCGACCGCAGCAGTTCCCCTGCGCCGAGGCCACCGCGCGTGCCTCCGGGGCCGACGACCTGCTCACCCGCGCCGTGGTCTGCGACAGCCTGGATCAGGCGCTGACGGATTGTTCCCTGGTCATGGGGGCCAGCGCCCGCCTGCGTTCCCTGCCCTGGCCGCTGTCCGATGCGCGCAGTGCGGCGCAGCGCGCCACCGCCGCAGCGGTGGCCGGGCAGGAGGTGGCGCTGGTGTTCGGCCGCGAGCATTCCGGCCTCAGCAACGAGGAGCTGCAGCGTTGCCATTATCTGTTGCACATTCCCGCCAACGCCGATTACAGCTCCCTCAATCTGGCGGCTGCGGTGCAGGTGGTGAGTTACGAAGTGCGCATGGCACTGCTGGGTGAGGCGCCGCTGGTTGCCGAGGAGGGCGACTACGCCAGTGCCGACGAGCTGGAGTCGTTCTATACCCATCTGGAGCAGACGCTCATCGATATCGGGTTTCTCGACCCGGCCAATCCGCGCCAGGTGATGCGCCGCCTGCGCCGGCTCTACAATCGCGCCCGTACCGAGCGTGTCGAACTCAACATCCTGCGCGGCATCCTCACCGAGACGCAGAAGAAGCTGCGGCGCTGATGTCCCGGAGCGCCCGCGATACCCCCGAAAAAATGCCCTGTACTCTCGCCAAGACGCCAAGACGCCAAGGCGCAGAGAAAACCAGAAGCCAGGTTGACCTTGGTACCGTCACGGGCGGAAGGCCGCGGCTGGTGAGCTGGTGTGCTCCGGTTTATCTTGGCGTACTTGGCGTCTTGGCGAGATAACGCTGTTTTAGCCTTCCCGACGTTCATTTGCGGATAGCTTCTATGCGAGAATGAAGCCGAGACATTTAATCGGAAATCCCTGACGGCCTATTCCCCATGTTCGATACCTTACGCGAGGACATCCGCTGCATCTTCGAGCGCGACCCGGCGGCGCGCAGCACCCTGGAAATCCTTACGGCCTATCCAGGGCTGCATGCTGTACTGGTGCATCGTCTCAGCCACCGCCTGTGGCATTGGGGCTGGCGCTGGCTGGCGCGTATCTTCTCCCACCTGGCGCGCTGGCTCACCGGCATCGAGATCCACCCCGGCGCCACCCTCGGCCGCCGCTTCTTCATCGACCATGGCATGGGGGTGGTGATCGGCGAGACCGCGGTGATCGGCGATGACTGCACTCTTTATCACGGTGTTACCCTGGGCGGCACCAGCTGGGACAAGGGCAAGCGCCATCCCACCCTGGAGGACAACGTGGTGGTGGGCGCCGGCGCCAAGGTGCTCGGCCCCATCACCATCGGCAAGGGCGCGCGCATCGGCTCCAACGCGGTGGTGGTGAAGGACGTGCCGGCGGGGGCCACGGTGGTCGGTATTCCCGGCCGGGTGGTTAGCCGCAAGGTGGACGAACACGCCGAGCGCCGCCGCGCCATCGCCGAGAAGATTGGCTTCGATGCCTACGGCACCACCCAGGACATGCCGGATCCGGTGGCCAACGCCATCAATTGCATGCTGGACCACATCCATGCCATGGACAGCAAGATGGAGGAGATGTGCAAGGGGCTGAAGGCGCTGGGAGCGGAACTGGGCGATGTCCCGGTGCCGCCGCTGGGGTCGTGTGAAATCCGCAACAGTTCGGAGCCGGCGGCCGGCTGCAAGAGCAGCGAGGAGTGCAGCGGATGCCCTGCGGAACGAGTGGAAAAAAAAGTTGACTGATTTGGTTGGTATTGTTAATTTACGCGCTACCGACGTCCACAACTTTACTGGGTCAATAGGGATAAGGCAATGAGGCTGACTACGAAAGGCCGCTACGCGGTCACTGCAATGCTGGACCTGGCTCTCCATTACAAGGATGGCCCCATTACGCTGGCCGATATCTCCCAGCGGCAGGGGATATCCCTTTCTTATCTGGAGCAGCTGTTTTCCAAACTGCGCAAGAACGGGCTGGTGGATTCCGCCCGCGGTCCCGGCGGTGGTTACCGCCTGAGCCGTGATGCCGCCGAGATCTGCGTCGCCGACGTGATTACCGCGGTGGACGAAAAGGTTGATGCCATGCGCTGCAACGGCATGGGCAACTGCCATGAGGAAGGCCAGTGCCTTACTCACGAGCTGTGGTGTGACCTGAGCAACCAGATTTATACCTTCCTGCAGGGTATCAGCCTGGCCAAGCTGGTGGCACAGCATCATGGGCGTGAGGCACATGCGCCGCACCATGAGCACAAACCCGTGTCCCTGACGGCGGGCAGGAAGGCAGTTGCCAGCTAGGGGATGTCAGTGTCCCTGATGCTGTGATCTATCTGGACCACAATGCCACCACCCCGCTTGATGAGCGGGTGCTGGAGGCAATGCTTCCCTGGCTCAGGGGCGCCTATGGCAACCCTTCCAGCGTTCATGCGCCGGGACGCGCAGCGCGCGCGGCGCTGGAGCAGGCACGGGAGCAGGTGGCGGCACTGGCGTGTGCCCATCCCTCGCAGGTGATATTCACCTCCGGCGGGACGGAGGCCAATAATGCCGCCCTCAAGGGCGTGACCGCGCGGATGGCGGCCTCACGTCTCGCAGTCAGTGCCGTGGAACATGCCTCGGTACAGCAGCCGGCGGCGGCACTGCGCCGCCTGGGCTGGACGGTGGAAACAATTCCGGTGAAAAACCAGGGAGAGGTGACGGCGCAGGCGGTAACTGCTGCGCTGCGGGCGGACACATGCCTGGTTTCGGTAATGATGGCCAATAACGAGACTGGCGTGGTGAATGACATCGCCTCCATCGCAGAGGTGGTGCGTGCCGCCGGTGCCGTGCTGCATACCGATGCGGTACAGGCGCTGGGCAAGCTGCCGGTTGATTTTTCCGCCAGCGGTGCCCACTTGATGAGTATCTCGGCGCACAAGCTGTATGGCCCCAAGGGGGTCGGTGCGCTGCTGGTGGACAAGGCGGTGGAGCTGGAGCCGTTGCTGCATGGCGGTGGACAGGAAAAGAGTCGTCGCGGCGGTACGGAGAACCTGGCCGGTATCGTCGGATTTGGCCGGGCTGCCGAGCTGGCGCAGGCCGAGCTTCCGGCACGGCAGGAACGAATGAGTGTGCTGCGCCAGCGGCTGGAGCAGGGGCTGCAGGCGCAGCTGCCACAGGCGGTGGTGTTTGCCGCCGGGGCTGAACGGCTGCCCAACACGGCATTTCTGGCCCTGCCCGGCATCGACGGCGAGACACTGCTGCTGGAGCTGGATCGACAGGGCATCGCGCTGTCCAGCGGTGCGGCCTGCGGCAGCGGCTACAGCGAACCCAGCCATGTGCTGCAGGCGATGGGAGTGACGGCGGAAATCGCGCGCTGCGCGGTGCGTGTCAGCTTCGGAGCCGGCAACACGGAACACGATGTGGATACCCTTATCGCCGCATTGCGCACGCAGGCGGCCCGGTTGCAGGCCATGGCCGTTACGGCCTGGTGATACCGGCTAGCAGGAATGGAGCGAGTGATGAGCAAACCGATCTATCTGGATTATGCAGCCACCACCCCGGTCGATCCGCGGGTGGCGGAAAAGATGTGCAGTTTCCTGACCCTGGATAGCGGCCTTTTCGGTAATCCCGCTTCTCGCTCCCACTCGTTCGGCTGGGCGGCGGAGCAGGCGGTGGATGAGGCGCGCAAGCAGGTCGCCGCGCTGGTCAACTGCGACCCCAAGGAGATCGTCTGGACCTCCGGCGCCACCGAGTCGGACAACCTGGCCATCAAGGGCGTGGCCGAGTTCTACGCCAAGAAGGGCAAGCACATCATCACCAGCAAGACCGAGCACAAGGCGGTGCTGGATACCTGTCGCCATCTGGAGCGCTTCGGCTACGAGGTGACCTACCTGGAGCCAGAAACCAACGGCATGATCGACCTGGTCAAGCTGGAGGCGGCCATGCGCCCCGATACCATCCTGGTGTCCATCATGCACGTGAACAATGAAATCGGCGTGATTCAGGATATCGCAGCGATCGGCGAGATGACCCGCGCCCGCGGCATCCTGTTCCATGTGGATGCGGCGCAGAGCGCCGGCAAGGTAATCATTGACCTGGACAAGCTCAAGGTCGATCTGATGTCCTTCTCCGCCCACAAGTGTTATGGCCCCAAGGGGATGGGTGCACTGTACGTGCGGCGCAAGCCGCGTGTTCGCATCGAGGCGCAGATGCACGGCGGCGGTCACGAGCGCGGCATGCGTTCCGGTACCCTGCCGACTCACCAGATCGTCGGCATGGGCGAGGCCTTCCGTATTGCCCGCGAAGAAATGGCGCAGGAAAACGAGCGTATCCGCATGCTGCGCGACCGCCTGCTGAAGGGTGTGCAGGATATCGAAGAGGTGTACGTCAACGGCGACATGGAACGCCGCGTACCGCACAATCTCAATATCAGCTTCAACTATGTGGAAGGCGAGTCGCTGATGATGGCGCTGCGCGACCTGGCAGTGTCCTCCGGTTCGGCCTGCACCTCGGCCAGCCTGGAGCCGTCCTATGTGCTGCGTGCCATCGGTCGTCCGGACGAGCTGGCGCACAGCTCGCTGCGCTTTTCCATCGGCCGCTTCACCACGGAGCAGGATATCGACCATGCGGTCGAACTGATCCACCAGAAAATTTCCAAGCTGCGCGAATTGTCCCCGCTGTGGGACATGTACAAGGAAGGCATCGACCTTTCCACCGTGCAGTGGTCGGCGCATTGATTTATCATCGCGAGTCCCGGTCTCTGGACCGGGTCGGTTAGAAGGCGAGGTTTAGCGAAATGGCATACAGCGACAAGGTCATCGACCACTACGAAAATCCGCGCAACGTCGGCGCCATGGACAAGGACGCCGCCGATGTCGGTACCGGCATGGTCGGCGCCCCGGCCTGCGGCGACGTGATGCGTCTGCAGATCAAGGTCAGTCCGGACGGTGTCATCGAGGATGCCAAGTTCAAGACCTACGGTTGCGGTTCCGCCATCGCCTCCAGTTCGCTGGTCACCGAGTGGATGAAGGGCAAGACCCTGGATCAGGCGCTGGAGATCAAGAACAGCCAGATTGCCGAGGAGCTGGCCCTGCCGCCGGTGAAGATCCACTGCTCGGTACTGGCCGAGGATGCCATCAAGGCCGCCATCGAAGACTACAAGACCAAGCAGTCCCGGGCGTAACCCGCAAGGAGTCTCCCCATGGCCATTACCATCACCGAAGCCGCCGCCCGCCACGTGCAGAAGTTCCTTACCAACCGCGGCAAGGGCGTCGGTATCCGTCTGGGAGTGAAGCCCTCCGGCTGTTCCGGCATGTCCTATGTGCTGGAGTTCGTCGACGAGATGCAGCCCGAGGATCAGGTATTCGAGGGCCACGGCGTCAAGGTGATCATCGACCCCAAGAGCCTGTTGTACCTCGACGGCACCGAGTTGGATTTCACCCGCGAAGGACTGAACGAAGGCTTCCGCTTCAACAACCCCAACGTCAAGGATGCCTGCGGCTGCGGCGAAAGCTTCAACGTCTAAGTATTCACCGCAGAGACGCAGAGGGCGCAGAGAGGCCATACCTTGCATATGTACCGGACATTTCCTCTGCGAACTCTGCGCCTCGGCGGTGGATCTTTTCCATGACTGATTATTTCGCTTTGTTCGGTTTGCCGGTGGGCTTCGCTGTGGATGCCGAGGCCCTGGCCCTGCGCTATCGTGACCTGCAGCGCGCCGCCCATCCCGATCGCTATGCCGGCGCCTCCGAGCGCGAACGCCTGCTGTCGGTGCAGCAGGCCTCGCTGATCAATGAGGGTTACCGCACCCTGAAGGATCCGCTGGCCCGGGCCGCCTATCTGCTGGAGCTGAACGGCATCACCCTGTCGGATACCGATACCCGCATGGATCCGATGTTCCTGATGGAGCAGATGGAATTGCGCGAGGCCCTGGATGCGGCGCCCAGAGCCGCCGATCCTCACGCCGCCCTGGATCAGGTCCGCGGCATAGCCGAGGCCACCGAGCGGCGCCTGGTGGAGGAGTTGGCGGCACTGTTCCAGCAGGGCGATGCCGCGGCGCTGCAACAGGCGCCGGAGCGGCTGCGCAAGCTGCAGTTCATGCGCAAGCTGCTGGATGAGGTGGACGCGCGCGAGGACGACCTGGCGCATGGGATTTAAACCTTAGAAAACTCACCGCAGAGACGCATAGGACGCAGAGCATATTCATGAGTTATGCATACTGGCTGAATCACTTGCCGGGTGAGACCCAGCCAGCCGCAACGTATTGATGATGTTGTTACTCTGCGTCTCTGCGGTGAAACTGTCGTTTTCAGGATAAAAAATGGCACTGCTGCAAATCGCCGAACCCGGACTATCCACGGTACCGCACCAGCACCGGCTGGCGGCGGGCATCGATCTGGGCACGACCAATTCTCTGGTGGCCACCGTGCGCAGCGGCCTGGCCGAGACCCTGCCCGACGCGCAGGGTCGCCATCTGTTGCCCTCGGTGGTGTATTACAGCACCGGCAGCGTGCCGCAGGTGGGACACGAGGCCAAGGCCGGCGCCGCCGCCGACCCGCTCAATACCATTGCCTCGGTAAAGCGCCTGATGGGACGCGGCGTAAAGGATGTGAAATCGCTGGGCGAGCGTCTGCCCTATGAATTTGTCAGTGCCGATGCGGCCGTGCCGCGCCTGCATACCGCCGGCGGCGATGTCAGCGCGGTGGAGGTGTCGGCCGAGATCCTCAAGATACTCAAGCAGCGTGCCGAGACCGCCCTGGGCGGCGACCTCACCGGCGTGGTGATCACCGTGCCGGCCTATTTCGACGACGCCCAGCGCCAGGCTACCAAGGATGCCGCCAGGCTGGCCGGCCTCAACGTGCTGCGTCTGCTCAACGAGCCCACCGCCGCTGCCGTGGCCTATGGCCTGGATCGCAGCGACGAAGGCGTTATCGCAGTGTATGACCTGGGGGGCGGCACCTTCGACATCTCCATCCTGCGCCTGTCCAGGGGCGTGTTCGAGGTCATGTCCACCGGCGGCGATTCGGCCCTGGGCGGCGACGACTTCGACCACGCCGTGGCGGAGTGGATCATGGCCCAGGCCGGTATCGGCGATGATGCCGACCACCGCCAGATGCGCCGCCTGCTGCGTGATGCCTGTACCGCGAAGGAAGCGCTCACCGGCGCCACCGTCGCGCCGCTCAAGGTCGAACTGGCCGACGGCACGCATTGGCAGGGAGAACTGTCGCGCGAGCAATTCCATGCCCTGGTCGACCCGCTGATCCGCAAGACCCTGACCGCCTGCCGTCGCGCGGTCAAGGATGCCGGCATCGATGCCGCCGACGTGAAGGAGGTGGTGATGGTGGGCGGCTCCACCCGGGTGCCGCGGGTACGCGAGGTGGTGGGCGAGTTCTTCGGCCGCACCCCGCTCACCGACATCGACCCGGACAAGGTGGTAGCCGTCGGCGCCGCCATGCAGGCCGACGTGCTGGTGGGCAACAAGCCGGACAGCGAGATGCTGCTGCTGGATGTGATTCCGTTGTCGCTGGGTCTGGAAACCATGGGCGGCCTGGTGGAGAAGGTGATCCCGCGCAACACCACCATCCCGGTGGCGCGTGCCCAGGAATTCACCACCTTCAAGGACGGCCAGACCGCCATGGCGGTGCATGTGGTGCAGGGCGAGCGCGACCTGGTGAGCGACTGTCGCTCCCTGGCCCGTTTCGAGCTGCACGGCATCCCGCCCATGGCCGCCGGCGCCGCCCGCATCCGCGTCACCTTCCAGGTGGACGCCGACGGCCTGCTGTCGGTGTCGGCCCGCGAGATGACCTCGGGGGTGGAGAGCAGCATTCAGGTGAAGCCGTCCTACGGCCTCACCGATGGGGAGATCGAGCAGATGCTGCGCGATTCCATGGCCCATGCCGAGGACGACGTGGTCGCCCGCAACCTGCGCGAACAGCAGGTGGAGGCCGACCGGGTGCTGGAGGCGCTGACCGCCGCCCTGGCCGCCGACGGCGCCGAGCTGTTGAATGCGCAGGAACGCGCCGCCATTGATCAGGGCATGGCCGCGCTGCGCGCCGCCCGTGACGGCGACGACCATCGCGCCATCAAGCGCGCCATCGAGGCGCTCGACCAGGCCAGCGCCGAATTTGCCGCCCGGCGCATGGACGCCGGCATCCGCAAGGCCCTGGCCGGACACCGCATAGACGAGCTTTGAGTCATCCAAAAAGAACTCACCGCCGAGACGCA
The DNA here is from genome assembly GCA_020725115.1 of Thiohalomonas denitrificans. Classification (GTDB taxonomy): domain Bacteria; phylum Pseudomonadota; class Gammaproteobacteria; order Thiohalomonadales; family Thiohalomonadaceae; genus Sulfurivermis; species Sulfurivermis denitrificans_A. The sequence continues at coordinate 103,353 of DYFR01000001.1, read as the reverse complement.
GAGGACGCAGAGTACCCTTTTCAAGGCACTACGGTATTGTTGGGTTTGCCCGGCGGGTGATTCAGTCGGGATACACTAGGGCATGAAGATACTCTGCGTCCTCTGCGTCTCGGCGGTGAAATTGGGATTTTTAGGTTTATAGGAAACGTGCCATGCCACAAATCATCATTCTGCCGCACGAGGAAATCTGCCCGGAGGGGGCGGTGTTCCAGGCCGAACCGGGCACTACCGTATGTGATGCCGCCCTGGCCCACGGCATCGAGATCGAGCACGCCTGCGAGAAGTCCTGCGCCTGCACCACCTGCCATGTCTACATCCGCGAAGGCGGCGCCTCCCTTGCTGTCGCCGAGGAGCTGGAGGAGGACATGCTGGACAAGGCCTGGGGCCTGGAGCCGGATTCACGCCTGTCCTGTCAGGCGGTGGTAGGTGACACCGACCTGGTGGTGGAAATCCCCAAGTACACCATCAACATGGTGTCGGAGAGGCACTAAGGCAGAGGAAAGATACAAGTTACAAGAGCAAAGGGAATGTGTTCGCTGCGCTCACGCCTTTGACTTGTATCTTTTCTCTTTCCTCTTGTATCTGTTTTCCGGAGGAAAACCATGAACTGGACCGACACCCTCGACATCGCCATTGCCCTGGATGAGACCCATCCGGACGTCGACCCGCAGTGGGTGCGTTTTACCGATCTCCATGACTGGGTCTGCGCCTTGCCGGAGTTCGACGACGATCCCGAACGTTCCAACGAAAAGATACTCGAAGCCATACAGATGGCCTGGATCGACGAACGGGACTGACCCTGCGTCGAATCGCCAGCTTGCCCGCGGTCACGGGGGAGGGGCGCCACGCGGCGCGAGTCTTTGCTGGAACGGCCCCCCAAGCCCGCGTATAATCGCGGGTTTAGCGCATTTATCCCCCTAATTTATTGGTTTGTACGGAGATTCAGAGTAGATGGCCATCGAACGCACCATTTCCATCATCAAGCCCGATGCCGTGGCCAAGAACGTCATCGGCGAGATCTACGCCCGCTTCGAGAAGGCCGGCCTGAAGATCGTCGCCGCCAAGATGCTGCACCTGTCCCGGGAACAGGCCGAAGGCTTCTACGCCGTGCACAAGTCACGTCCCTTCTTCAATGACCTGGTGGCCTTCATGACCTCCGGCCCGGTGATGGTGCAGGTACTGGAGGGCGAGAACGCCATTGCCAAGAACCGTGAGGTAATGGGCGCCACCAACCCGAAGGATGCCGCACCCGGCACCATCCGCGCCGACTTCGCCGTGTCCATCGACGAGAACGCCGTACACGGCTCCGACGGTCCGGACACTGCCACGGCCGAGATCGCCTACTTCTTCAAGCCCGAGGAGCTCTGCCCGCGTACCCGCTGAGGAACGTGGTGCGGCCTGGGAAGCGATAGCCTATGAAGACCAATCTGCTGGATCTGAACCGGCAGGACATGGAGGCCTTCTTCACCTCGTTGGGTGAGAAGGCCTTTCGCGCTTCTCAGGTGATGAAGTGGATTTATCACCATGGCATCGACGATTTCGATGCCATGAGCAATCTGAGCAAGGTGCTGCGCGACCGCATGACCGAACAGGCCGAGGTGCGCCTGCCCGAAGTGGCGGTGGACATGCCCTCGCGCGACGGCACCCGCAAGTGGATGCTGCGCCTGGCCGACGGTAATTCCATCGAGATGGTGTACATCCCGGAGAAGGATCGCTCCACCCTGTGCGTCTCCTCCCAGGTGGGCTGCGCGCTCAACTGCTCCTTCTGTTCCACCGCCCGGCAGGGCTACAACCGCAACCTGACCACCGCCGAGATCATCGGCCAGGTGGTGTTGGCCACGCGCCTCATCGGCCTGCCGCAGAACAAGGGCGAGCGGGTGATCACCAATGTGGTGCTGATGGGCATGGGCGAGCCGCTGCTCAACTTCGACAACGTGGTGAAGGCGATGGAGCTGATGCAGGATGATTACGCCTTCGGTATCTCCAAGCGCCGCGTCACGGTGAGTACCGCCGGCGTGGTGCCGGCCATCGATGAATTGCGCGAGGCCATCGACGTCAGCCTGGCGGTGTCGCTGCATGCGCCGGACGACGAACTGCGCAACGAGCTGGTACCGATCAACCGCAAGTATCCCATTGCCGAACTGCTGGCGGCCTGCCGCCGTTATTGCGCTGGCGTGCCGCATCGCCGCATCACGTTCGAGTATGCCATGCTGGAGGGCGTCAACGACTCGCCGGAACACGCCCGCGCCCTGCTCAGGCTGCTGCGTGGTACACCTTCCAAGGTCAACCTGATCCCGTTCAACCCGTTCCCCGGCACCGCCTATCGCCGCTCCAGTCAGGAAGCCATCGACGGTTTTCGTGAGATCCTGATGGCCGGCAACCTGATAACCGTCACGCGCAAGACGCGCGGTGACGATATTGCCGCCGCCTGCGGCCAGTTGGTGGGTGAAGTGCAGGATCGTACCCGCCGCAGCCAGAAGACCGTCACCTTGCAAAGGATCGCCTCATGATACGTCTGCGCAGTTTTGTCCTGTTGCTTGCTGTCACCCTGCTGGCCGGGTGTGCCAGTACCTCCGAACGCGACACCACCGATCCGAAGAAGGCCGCGGAATTCAATTCGGAGCTGGGCCTGCGTTACATGGTGCAGGGTAACCACGAACTGGCCATGGAGAAGCTGCTCAGGGCGGTGGAGTACGATTCACGCTCGATCAACGCCCATCACTATCTCGCCGAGCTGTACCGCCGCCTGGGCCACCGGGACAAGGCGATGGAGCACTTCCGCCGCGCCGCTGCGCTGGCACCGGAAGATTCGGCGATCCAGAACAACTACGGTGTGTTTCTGTGTGCCGAGAAACGGTATGACGAGGGTGAAAAACGTCTGTTGCTGGCGCTGGAAAATCCGGTCTGGCCGGGGCGTGACAAGGCTTATGAGAATCTGGGTCAGTGCATGGATGACAAGGGTGATGTGGTCAAGGCGGAGCGTTATTACCGCGAGGCGCTCAAGGTCAACGCGAACCTGTCCAAATCGCTGCTGGCGCTGGCGAAGGTATCGCAGCAGCAGGGCAATTACATTTCGGCACGAGCCTTTCTGCAGCGCTATTCGGCGCTGGCGCCACATACGCCGCAAAGCCTGTGGTTGGGCGTCCAGATTGAACGAGAGCTTGGCGATCGCAATGCCCTGTCCAGTTACGGCATGTCGCTGCGCAACAATTTCCCCACGGCTGAAGAAACCCAGCTCTACCTGAAGTCGAAATGAGCGTGAACGAAACCGATACCGAACAGACGGAACAGGAAGAGACCGGCGTCACCGCAGGTCCTGGCCAACGCCTGCGCGAGGCGCGCGAGGCTGCGGGGCTGAGTCGTGAGGAGGTTTCGGCACGCCTGCGCCTGCGCATGGAGCTGATTCGTGCGCTGGAAGAGGATGATGTCGCGCATCTGCCGCCCGTGGCCTTCGTCAGCGGCTACCTGCGCAGCTATGCGCGCCTGCTGGAATTGCCGGCAGAAGAGTTGGTGAGCATGCTGGATCGGGGTGATGAGGCGCCGGCACTGGTATCGCCGGTGATGCCGCCGCACCAGCAGCGCAGCGGCGACTGGCCGGTCAAGGTGGTGACCTGGCTGATTGTTTTGCTGCTGATTGCGCTGCTGGCGGCCTGGTGGTTTGCGCGCCAGCCGGAGCGGGATGTGGTCGTGGCGCCGACCGCTGTCGTGACGCCCGGTGATAGCATCGAGCTGAATCTGCCGGTGGAAGAACACCGGCCGGAGCTGTTGGCGGAACCGCCTGCCACGGTGGAAGAAGTGCCGGTGGTGAGCGTGACTCCGGTGCCGGTGGTGGTTGCCATGGCCGAGGTTCAGCTGGAGGCGGTCAGTGCCGACTGCTGGGTCGAGGTCAAGGATGCCAGCGGCAACCAGCTGGTCTATGAACTGCTGGCGCAGGGCAACACCCGTACCGTACGCGGCAAGGCGCCTTTCGACGTGTTCCTTGGTTTTGCCCCCGCCGTGACGGTGTACTACCAGGGCCAGGTGTTTGATCACAGCGCCTTCCAGCGCCGCGATGTGGCCAAATTCCGCCTTGGCAAGGCCGGTGACAACAAGCCTGTGGTCGAATAATCCGATGCATCACCCCTCGCCCATCAAGCGGCGCAAGTCGCGCCAGATCATGGTCGGCAATGTGCCGGTAGGCGGCGATGCGCCCATCTCGGTGCAGAGCATGACCAATACCGACACCCGCGATGTCGCGGCCACGGTGCGGCAGATCCGCGCCCTGGAGGCGGTCGGTGCCGACATCGTGCGTGTCTCGGTGCCGGACATGGATGCGGCCGAGGCCTTTGGTGAAATCAAGAAGCAGGTGGCGGTGCCGCTGGTCACTGATATCCACTTCGATTACAGGATCGCGCTGCGCGTTGCCGAACTGGGCGCCGATTGCCTGCGCATCAATCCGGGCAATATCGGCCGCGAGGATCGCGTGCGCGCCGTGGTGAGCGCGGCGCGCGATCGCAACATCCCGATCCGCATCGGTGTCAACGCCGGCTCGCTGGAGAAGGACCTGCAGAAGAAATACGGCGAACCCACCGCCGATGCCCTGGTGGAATCGGCGCTGCGCCATATCGATATCCTCGATCGGCTCGACTTCCAGGAGTTCAAGATCAGCCTCAAGGCCTCCGAGGTGTTTCTCACCGTCGAGGCCTACCGCAAGCTGGCCAGCCAGATCGAGCAGCCGCTGCATCTGGGCATCACCGAGGCGGGCGGCTTCCGCGCCGGCGCTGTGAAGTCGGCCATCGGTCTCGGCCTGCTGCTGGTGGACGGTATCGGCGACACCATCCGCGTGTCCCTGGCCGCCGATCCGGTGGAAGAGATCCGTGTCGGTTTCGACATCCTCAAGAGCCTGCACCTGCGCAGCAAGGGCATCAACCTTATCGCCTGCCCCTCCTGCTCGCGGCAAAACTTCGATGTCATCGCTACGGTGAATGCGCTGGAGCAGCGTCTGGAGGATGTGCTGGAACCGCTCGACGTAGCGGTGATCGGCTGCGTGGTCAACGGCCCGGGTGAGGCGCGCGAGGCCGACATCGGCCTGGCCGGCGGCCAGCCCAACCTGCTCTACGTGGGCGGCAAGCCCGACCACAAGGTGGACAACGCCAACCTGGTGGATGCACTGGAACAGCAGATCCGCGCCGAACTGGCGCGGCGCGCGTCAAAACAATAACGCAGAGACGCAGAGGCGCAGAGAGGAAAACAGAGATTGAACAGGCAACAGAAACTCTGCGTTCTCTGCGCCTCCGCGCCTCTGCGTTGGGTTTTCATTGGAGAGAGACATTGAGCGGTAATATTCAGGCCGTGCGCGGGATGAACGACATCCTGCCGGAGCAGACGCCCACCTGGCAGTTCGTGGAAGAGACCTTGCGCACTCTGCTGGCCTCCTATGGCTACAGCGAGATGCGCATGCCCTTGCTGGAGAAGACCGAACTGTTCAAGCGCTCCATCGGCGAGGTCACCGACATCGTCGAGAAGGAAATGTACACCTTCGAGGATCGCAACGGTGATTCGCTTACCCTGCGTCCGGAGGGTACTGCCGGTTGCGTGCGTGCTGCCATCGAGAACGGCCTGCTCCATAACCAGACGCAGAAATTGTGGTATCTCGGGCCGATGTTCCGCCATGAGCGCCCGCAGAAAGGACGTTACCGCCAGTTTCATCAGGTGGGGGTGGAGGTGTTCGGCCTGGAAGGGCCGGATGTCGACGCCGAGCTGATTCTGATGAGTGCGCGCCTGTGGCGCCTGCTCGGGCTGGAGGATGCGGTGACCCTGCAGCTCAACTCGCTTGGCTCGTCCTATGCCCGCGCCTTGTACCGTGAGAAGCTGGTGCACTATTTTCAGGCCCATCACGACCAGCTGGACGAGGACAGTCAGCGTCGCCTGCATACCAATCCGTTGCGCATCCTCGACAGCAAGAATCCGGCGTTGGCGCAGCTGGTTGCAGCAGCGCCCAAGTTGACCGAGCATCTGGACGAGGAATCACGCCTCCACTTCAAGGAGTTGTGCTCGCAGCTGGATGCGCTGGGTGTGCGCTACCAGATCAATCCCTGCCTGGTGCGCGGCCTCGACTACTATGGCCGCACCGTGTTCGAATGGGTTACCGACAAGCTTGGTGCGCAGGGCACGGTTTGTGCCGGTGGACGCTTTGATGGGCTGGTGGAGCAGCTGGGTGGCAAGACGACGCCGGCGGTGGGATTTGCCATCGGCCTGGAGCGGCTCACGGCATTGCTGGATGAAGGTGTGGTGCCGCTGGAGCGTTACCGTCCCCATGCCTATGTGGTGCGGGCGGGTGAGACGGCACAGCAGCACGCCCTGTTGCTGGCCGAACGGCTGCGCGACGAAGTACCGGGACTGCGTATCCAGCTCAACCACGGTGGCGGCAGTTTCAAGAATCAGTTGAAACGTGCGGACAAGAGCGGCGCGCCCCTGGCCCTGGTGATGGGCGAGGAAGAGGCCGCCGCCGGCACGGTCGGCATCAAGTACCTGCGTGAGCAGGCGGAACAGCAGACATTGGCCCTGGATCAGATTGTCCCGTTTTTGCAGGATTATGTGGCGGGCAGAAATTAACCTGAAGGAGCATGCACAGTGGAAGTCTATCGGACAGAAGAAGAGCAGGTCGAAGCCCTCAAGGAGTGGTGGAGCGAAAACGGACGCAGCGTCATCATCGGTGTGGTGCTGGCCTTGGCAGCGGTGTTCGGCTGGCGCACCTGGCAGGACAATACGCGCGCCCAGACCGCAGCGGCCTCCGGTGAATACCAGATGCTGCTGGCGCGTCTCGATGCCGGTGAGGGGCGTGAGGTGGTGGAAATCGCGCGCCGTATCATTGGTGAATATCCCACGACGCCCTATGCGGCACTGGCCTCGTTGAGCCTGGCGCAGCAGGCGGTGGATCAGGGCGATCTGGACGGTGCCGGCGCGCATCTGCGCTGGGTGATGGATAACGCGAAGGTGGCCGAGGTGCGACAGGTCGCGCAGGTGCGTCTGGGACGTCTGCTGGTGGCACAAGGCCGCTCCGACGAGGCCTTGCAGCAACTGGCCGGGATGAGCAGCAGCTTCTCTGCGATGGCGGAAGAAGTGAAGGGCGATGCCTATCTGGCACAGGGGCGTCGTGCCGAGGCGCTGCAATCCTACCAGGCCGCGCTGGCCGCTGCCGCCGATGTGCCGGCCAAGCAACAGCTGCTGCGCATGAAGGTAGACGATCTTGCCGACGTCGGAGTTGCCGCCCAGTGATACGTTCCCTTACTTTGGCCATGCTGGCGACGCTGCTCGCCGCCTGTGGCAGCGGCCCGAGCCGGCTGGCGCTGGATCCCCCGGCCGAACTCACCGAGTTCAAGCCGGCATTAAAGGTGGAAGCGCGCTGGGCACGACAGCTCGGTGCGGGTGTGGACAAGCATTTCATTGCGTTGACGCCGCTGGTGGAGCGCGACCGTATCTATGCGGCCAACCGCAAGGGGCGGGTGGATGCCTTCGAGCTGGAGTCCGGTGCACGCCTGTGGCGCACTGACCTGGAGGCAGCGATTAACGGTGGGCCGGGTGATGGCGGCGACATGCTGCTGTTCGGCGGTGATGCCGAAGTGATTGCGCTGAACAAGAGCGATGGCCAGTTGCGCTGGCGTGCCGCCGTGAGCAGCGAGGTGCTGGCAGCACCGCAACGCGGTGGTGACGTGGTTGTGGTGCGCAGCGTGGACGGCGCCCTGTTCGGGCTTGATGCCGTCGATGGTCGCCGTCTGTGGCGTTATGTCCAGCAGGTGCCATTGCTGTCATTGCGCGGCGTGGGCGAGCCGCAGATCGAGGGTGGCATCGTGGTTGCCGGTTTCGATAACGGCCGTATCGCGGCGGTGTCGCTGCAGGACGGCCGCCTGTTGTGGGAAGCGGCCCTGGCGATTCCGCGCGGCCGCACGGAACTGGAGCGGCTGGTGGATGTGGACGGGCGCCTGATGGTGCGTGACGGCGTGGTGTATGCCGCAGGTTATCAGGGCCGCATCGCTGCCATCACCCTGGACAGCGGGCGCCTGCTGTGGACACGGGACTTCTCCACCTGGTCCGGGCTGGCCATTGCCGGTCGTGATCTCTATGTCAGCGATGCCGAGGGCAGTGTGTGGGCACTGGCGCGCAGCAACGGCGGTACGCTGTGGAAGCAGAGCGTGCTGCGCGGCCGCTCCCTGTCGGCCCCTGCGGTGCAGGGCGGCGCGGTAGTGGTGGCTGATTTCGAAGGTTATGTACACTGGCTGGCGCGTGACGATGGCCAGGAACTGGCGCGGGTACGGGTGGAGGATTGGGAAGCACTGTTTCCCATTCCGCCGCTTTATCCCGGCAACGGTTACCGGGAAGATCGCGCTGTGCTTGCCGCACCACAGGTACGTGATGATCATGTCTATGCGATGGACAAACGCGGCACCCTCAACGCCTTGCGCGTTCTACCGGATTAACTAAGGTTCAACCACTGTCATGAAACCGGTCATCGCCCTGGTGGGGCGGCCCAATGTCGGCAAATCCACCCTGTTCAATTACCTTACCCGTTCGCGCGACGCCCTGGTGGCGGACATGCCCGGCCTGACGCGCGATCGCCAGTACGGTATCGGCAAGGTGGGCGAACGGCCCTACATCGTGGTCGATACCGGCGGCCTGTCCGGCAACGAGCAGGGCCTGGAAGGCCTGATGGTGCGCCAGGTGCAGCAGGCGGTGGACGAGGCCCATGTGGTGCTGTTCATGGTCGACGGCCGCGACGGCCTTTCCGCCTCCGACGACGCCATCGCCCGCTGGCTGCGCCAGCGCGGCAAGGATGTGCTGCTGGTGGTCAACAAGACCGACACCGGCGACCCGGCGCTGCTGGCGGCGGAGTTCCATCGCCTTGGCCTGGGTGAGCCCGTACCCATTGCCGCCGTCCATGGCCGCGGTGTGCCGCGCCTGATGGAGCAGGTACTGGCGGCGCTGCCGGACGAGGAAGAGGAGGAGGCCGAAGGGGATGACTACGATCGCATCAAGGTCGCCATCGTCGGCCGTCCCAACGTCGGTAAATCCACCCTGGTCAACCGCATCCTCGGCGAGGAGCGCGTGGTGGTGTTCGACATGCCGGGCACCACCCGCGACAGCATCTTTATCCCCTTCGAGCGCGACGGCCAGGACTACACCCTGATCGACACCGCCGGCGTGCGGCGCCGCGCCCGCGTCGACGAGGCCATCGAGAAGTTCAGCGTGATCAAGACGCTGCAGGCCATCGAAGAGGCCAACGTGGTGGTGATGGTGCTCGATGCCCGCGAAGGCATCAGCGAACAGGACGCCACCCTGCTCGGTTTCGTGCTCGACGCCGGCCGTGCCCTAGTGCTGGCGGTGAACAAGTGGGACGGGCTGTCGCAGGATCAGCGCGACAACGTGCGGCGCGAACTGGATCTGAAGCTGCCCTTCCTCGATTTTGCCAAGCTGCATTACATCTCGGCCCTGCACGGCACCGGTGTCGGCGATCTGTTCGGTTCGGTCAAGCGCGCCTACGCCTCGGCGCTGCGCAAGTTCTCCACCCCGGAACTGACCCGCCTGCTGGAGTCGGCCCTGGCCGCGCACCAGCCGCCGCTGGTCGGTGGCCGCCGCATCAAGCTGCGCTATGCCCATCAGGGCGGCAAGAACCCGCCGCTGATCGTCATCCACGGCAATCAGACCGAGCAGGTGCCCAACAGCTACCAGCGCTACCTGTCGAATTTCTTCCGCGAGAATCTCAAGCTGGAAGGCACGCCGGTCCGCATCGAGTTCAAGACCGGCGACAACCCCTATGCCGGCAAGCGCAACACGCTCACCCCGCGCCAGATGCAGAAGCGCAAGCGCATGGTGTCGCACATCAAGAAGGCGGAAAAGAAGCGCGCACGCAAGAAAAAAATGTAGTGTAGGAGCCGAGTCCTCTCGGCGAATAGCGCCAAGATTTGGCACCGCTTCGCCCACGGACAGTGCTCCTGCGATAACACCGGAGAAGCCCATGGATCGCAAGCAGCACTGGGAACAGGTCTACGCGCAGAAGCAGCCCACCGACGTGAGCTGGTTCCAGCCGCGTCCCGCATACTCGCTACGCCTCATTGCTGCTGCCGGCATCGACAAGGCGCAGCCCATTATCGACATGGGCGGCGGCGCCTCGCGTCTGGTGGACAATCTCATCGAGCAGGGTTACGGCGACATCTCCGTGCTCGATATCTCCGCCGCCGCGCTGCAACACAGCCGTGATCGTCTGGGTGCGCACGCCGCTCCCGTGCACTGGATCGAGGCCGATGCCACCGCCTTCGAGCCGCCCCGAACCTATGCCCTGTGGCATGACCGCGCCGTATTCCACTTTCTCACCGACCCCGCCGATCGCCAGGCCTATCGCGAGCGCCTCGCGCGCGGCCTGCAGCCTGGCGGCCACCTGATCATCGCCACCTTCGCCCTCGACGGCCCGGAGCGGTGCAGCAACCTGCCGGTGCAGCGCTACAGTCCGGAAACCCTGAGCGCCGAACTGGGCAGCGGCTACACCCTGGTGGAAACCACGACCGAAACACACCTCACCCCGGCGCAGAAGGAACAGCGCTTCGTCTATTGCCGCTTCGTGAAGCGTTGACCCCGTCCGCAGTGGGAGCCCGATTTATCGAGCGATGACGGCATGCCCGGGCGCACATCGCCCGGCTCCCACGACACGCCTGTCGTTGGCTATGCTTGCTGCCATGAGCCGCGATCATTTCGCCACCGGGATTTCCCGCCACGTCTGGGACAGCAAATACCGTTACCGCGACGGCGGGCTGATCCATGACCGGACGGTGGACGACACCTGGCGCCGGGTGGCGCGCGCGCTGGCGGTGCAGGAAGGCGATGCCGCGCCGCTGTGGGAGCAGCGCTTTCACGCCATCCTCGAAGACTTCCGCTTTCTGCCCGGCGGCCGCATCCTCGCCGGTGCCGGCACCGGCCGCGACGTCACCCTGTTCAACTGTTTCGTGATGGGTACCATCGAGGACTCCCTCGACGGCATCTTCGACGCGCTCAAGCAGGGCGCGCTGACCATGCAGCAGGGCGGTGGCGTCGGTTATGACTTTTCCACCCTGCGCCCGGCCGGCACCCTGACCCATCGTGTCGGCACCATCGCCTCCGGCCCGATCTCCTTCATGCGCATCTGGGACAGCATGTGCGCCACCCTGCTGTCCACCGGCGCACGCCGCGGCGCCATGATGGCGACATTGCGCTGCGATCATCCGGACATCGAACAATTCATCGCCGCCAAACAGGACGCGCGTGAGCTGCGTCACTTCAATCTGTCGGTTCTGGTGAGCGATGCCTTCATGCAGGCGGTAGAGGAGGGCAGCGACTGGCCGCTGCTGTTTCCCGCTGCTGCGCTGGACAGTGACGAAGGCGAGATCGTGTTGCGCGACTGGCCCGGTTGCGACGGCGCGGTGCCCTGTCGCATCATCCGGCGGCTGCCGGCACGGCAGCTGTGGCAGCGGATCATGCGCGCCACCTACGACTACGCCGAACCCGGTGTCCTGTTCATCGATCGCATCAACCGCGAAAACAACCTCCATTACCGCGAGCGGATCAGCGCCACCAATCCCTGCGGCGAACTCCCGCTGCCGCCCTACGGCGCCTGCAATCTCGGCTCGATCAATCTCACCCGCTTCGTACACGAGCCGTTCACCGACGCCGCGCGTCTGGATACCGACGGCATGCACGCCACCGTGCAGATGGCGGTACGTCTGATGGACAACGTCATCGACGCCTCTCACTTCCCCCTGCCGCAGCAGGCGGAGCAGGCCCACGGCACCCGCCGCATCGGCCTCGGTCTCACCGGTCTGGCGGACGTGCTGATCATGCTGGGGCTGCGCTACGACAGCGACGCCGGCCGGCTGTATGCGCAACAGCTGATGGAGCAGGCGCGCGACGCCGCCTACCGCACCTCCGTCGCACTGGCGCAGGAAAAGGGCGCCTTTCCCTTTTTCGAGCGCGAAGCCTATCTCGCGGCGCCCTTCGTGCAGCGTCTGCCCGCGGACATACGCGATGGCATCGCCGCCCATGGCATCCGCAACAGCCACCTTACCGCCATCGCCCCCACCGGCACCATCAGCCTGCTGGCCGACAATATCTCCAGCGGCCTGGAACCGGTGTTCGACTGGTCGTACAGCCGTCGTCTGCTGGAACGTGACGGCAACTACCGCCAGTATGAGGTGAGCGATTTCGCCTGGCGTCTGTGGCATGAACTGCATGGCGATGCACCGTTGCCGCCATACTTCGTCACCGCCACGCAACTCACACCACAGGGACACCTCGCCATGCAGGCCGCGCTGCAGCCCTGTGTGGACAGCGCCATCTCCAAGACCATCAACATTCCCGCCGACTATCCCTTCGAGCAGTTCCAGTCCATCTACCGCGAGGCGCACCGTTTCGGTCTCAAGGGTTGCACCACCTTCCGACCCAACCCGGTCACCGGCGCCATCCTCGAAACCGCGGAGCCATCCAATTCCCACTGCTGCTCCATCGATCGCGAAGCCGATTGAACCTGGCCCGATGCCCATGCCGCAGGGCGTGCCACACCCGCCTGCGGCTAGACTCTTTGCCAGCACCGGAATGTGACAGAGCCCGCGCCGCCGGCGCACGGCGACTCCCGGCATGGAATAGACCCGGTCATGGGAGCATCCCTTACAGAGGAACCGCACCACCAAGGGGAGCACAATGAAAAACGCGACTGAACGCGCACCGGCCGTCACCGCCCGCTACTGCCGTGCCGTCTTGCTAAGCCTGCTGCTGGCCCTGCCGGCATCGGGCATGGCGGCCGAGGAAGACAAAATCTGGGAAGGCCTGTTCAACTACCAGCAGAAAATGGCCAACATCGGCAACGCCGAGGCGCAGTACAAACTGGCCGAGATGTACGCCCAGGGCCAGGGCGTCAAAATCGATCCCGACCAGGCGCGGCACTGGTACGAGGTCTCTGCGGCGCAGGGCTACGAGCCTGCCAGGCTCAAGCTCGCTGCTCTTGATGCCGGCGAACCGATGGTGAAGGCAACCGCGCCGGTACCAGTAGCTGTTCAGCCGCCGGTCACGCAGTCCGACACTTCACGTCAGGAGCTGGAACGCATGGAGCGTGAACGCCAGCAGCTGGAGCAGGAACTGGCGCGCAGTCGTGAAGAAACACACAGGTTGCAGGAACAACAGGCACGGCAGGCGGCTCTGCTGAAAAAGGCCGAAATGGAAAATGATGAGGCACGCCGCCGTCTCGCCGCCAAGGCCCTGCTGGAGGCGGAGATGAAAAAACTGAAAGAGACGCCGTCGGCCTTCGATCAGTAACGTTTTTCGTCGAAGAATATAAGCAATAGCCCCAAAAATATTCACTGTGCCGCCGCCTCTTGGCGGCGCGGTGAGTGGGGTATCCCCGCTACCGTGCGTGAAGCCGGATTCCATGCGTAGAACCCGACAACCACTCCCTCCCTGTCTTGTTGATCTAGATCAACGTCATGTAGGAATTCTCTGACATTAACCTTTTAATCAATCAGGTATATTCCCTGCGAAGCCGATCTCGCCGTTCTTCCGTCTGTCGTGAGACAGGGGGCTGGCGGAGGTGGATCAAGTGACAACGATAATGGCAATGACCAGGGGATTTTGTCGGGATGAACGGAGATATCGGCGCGACTGTTGGGCGACAGAAGGAAAATGATAGTGCTCTCAATGCACTACTTGTTCTGCTCAAGGTGTTGGGGATACCCGCGACAAAGGAAGATTTGCTTCATAAATTAGGGAAACACGAGAGCCTCGATGTTTCTGACATTCTGTTTCTTGCCCGGGATCACCTTGGTCTGCGCGCAAAACAGCGGGCGGCACGAATCGACCACCTGAACCGTTATCCGTTGCCGGCCATCGCTCAAATGAACGACGGGCGATTTGTCGTTTTGGCCAAGGCAGAAACCGACTTCGTGATAGTGCAGGAGCCGGATAAGCCGGCCCCGGAGAAATTGGCGATCAATGATTTCCTGGCGAATTTTACCCGCACCCTGATCTTCATCGGCGAACAACACGGCAAGGAGCGCCAGGACGCCATCCACCATTTCGGCCTGCGCTGGTTTTTCGCCGAGTTCTTCCATGACAGGTTCCTGGCGGGACAGGTGATGTTCTCGGCGCTCATCGCGCAGGTGTTCGCGCTGGTAACTCCGTTGTTCACGATGGTGATCATCGACAAGGTATTCAGTTCCAGCGGTATCAGCACACTGGAAGTGCTGATCATGGGTTTGTTTATCATCGCGTTGTTCGATTTTCTGATTAACACCTTTCGCCGCTACCTGGTGCATCACCTCTCCAACAAGATTGACGTCGTGCTGGTGGCTCGCCTGTTCCGCCATCTGACGCGTTTGCCGATGGCATTCTTTTCAAGCCGCCAGACCGGCGACACCGTAACGCGGCTGAAGGAAGTCGAAGGCATCCGCAGCTTCATAACCGGCAGTGCCTTGATGGCTATAATCGATTTTCCGTTTACCTTCGTCTTTCTGGCAGTGATGTTTCTATTCAGTCCGACGCTGACCGGCATAGTCCTCATCGCGCTGCTGTTGTCATTCGGCTTGTACGGTTTGGCCGGTCCGGCCCTGAAAGATGCGCTGCAAAAGAAATTCGTCCAGGGAACCGACTCCCAATCGTTCCTGATCGAGGCGGTCGGTGCGATGGAGACCATCAAGGCCACTGCGGTGGAGCCGCAGATGCACCGGCAATGGGAGAATCATCTGGTGGCCCAGTCACGCTACAACGCTGCGGTCGAACACTTATCAGGGCATCTGACCCACCTGGCGGGCCTGATCAATAAACTGACCGTAGCGCTGTGTCTGTGGATCGGCGCGGTAGCGGTATTGGACGGCTCCATGACGGCCGGTCAACTCATCGCCTTCAACATGTTGGTAGGCCGTGTGATGGGGCCGGCCCAGCGTATCGCCCAACTGCTGCATCAACTGCACCAGATCCGCATTTCGGTAAAGCGCGTCGCCGACATCTTCGATACGCCGCAGGAACCGGCCCTGCATGCGGCACGCTCCAGCCTGCCGAGTTTGAAAGGCCGCGTCACACTGGAACACGTCAGTTTCCAGTATGCACCGGATACGCCATTCATCCTGCAGGACATCAACCTGGATATCCCCCAAGGCCAGGTTGTCGGCATCGTCGGTCGTTCCGGCGCCGGCAAGACCACCTTGCTGCGTCTATTGCAACGCCTGTATCTACCCAGTAAGGGCCGGCTGTATATCGACGGCATCAATCTCGCCGAGATTGACCCATCCTGGCTACGCCGCAACATCGGCGTGGTGTTACAGGAAACCCTGCTGCTGAATCGTTCCATACGGGATAATATCGCCCTCGCCAACCCCGCCGCGCCCATGGAACGGGTCGAGGCTGCGGCGCACCTGGCCGGTGCGGACGAATTTATCCGCGCCCTGCCCAAAGCCTACGATACCGTCGTCGGCGAGCGCGGCGCCCTGCTCTCCGCCGGACAGCGTCAACGCATCGCGCTGGCCCGCGCCCTGATCACCGATCCGAAAATCCTGATCCTGGACGAAGCCACCAGCGCCCTCGATTACGAGTCCGAACGCCAGGTACAGGACAACATGCGCCGCATCTGCGAGGATCGTACGGTGTTTATCGTCGCCCATCGTCTCTCCAGCCTGCGCATCGCCGATCGCATCCTGACTCTGGAAAACGGACATGTTATCGAGGACGGTCGTCCCGATGAGTTGTTGAGGGACAACGGTCGCTTTGCCGCCCTTTATGCCCTGCACGGCGTGGCCGGTTAAGGAGAGCGCAATGAGCCGCTGGAATGCCTTCATCGACCGCATCACCCACCATCTCTACGAACCGGAGTACAGGCCCGGTATCCAGGGGATACTGGAAAATCATCCCCGCGCCCTTATCTGGGCAGTGCCCATCACCATCAACGCCCTGGTGGTTATCCTGATCCTGTGGCTGGCCTTCTCGCACATCGACGTAATTTCCCCCTCCCAGGGAAAGATCATCCCCAATAGCCGTATGCAGCTCATCCAGCCCAAGGAGACCGGCGTGGTCGAGGCTATCCTGGTCAAGGACGGCGAACGGGTGCAGCAGGGGCAATTGCTGTTGCGGCTGCGCGGAACGGATGTCCAGGCTGATGTCGGGCGCCTGCAAAACGCGGTGTATGCCCTGCGTGCCAAGCGCCTGCGCCTTAGCGCGCTGGAGCATTACCTCACTGGTGGGGAGGCAACCCTGGGTGTGGGTGAGGACATTGCAGAAGAATACCTACAGCAGGAACGCAGCATGTTGGAGCGTGAACGCGCCAGCTACGACGGCCAGCATCAGGGCCTGAAAAGCAAGCTTGAAAGCGCCCAGGCCGAACGTAATGGCCTCAAGGCGGAAATCGCCCGATTGGAAAAACTAATTCCCTATGCCGAAATGCGAAAGGATCGTAGCAAGGCGCTGGCGGAACAGGGGCTTTTGTCGCGCAATGAATACGATGTGGCGATGGAAGACTTGATTTCCAAAGAAGAAGATTTGCGTATCAAACGCCACGCGTTCAACAAGACGGAAAGTGAGATTCGCATGGTGCTTGCCGAATTGAGTGGCCTGTCTGACAACTTTCGTCGGGATATTGCCGATCAGAGGATCAGAACCGAACAGGAATTGACCGCAAGCGAAGCAGAGTTGAGCAAGGCATTGGGCGAGCTGTCGGCGCGCTACCTGATCGCACCTCTTGGTGGGGTGGTGCACAACGTGGCAGTGCACACCCCCGGCGGAGTAGTGCAGTCGGGTCAGGTACTGATGCAAATTGTGCCGGAGAACAGCCCGCTGGAAGTGGAGGCAAAGGTGTTAAACCGCGACGTCGGCTTCGTAACACCAGGACAAAAAGTCAAAGTTAAGCTCGATGCCTTCCCGTTCACCCGTTATGGCTACGTGGAGGGCGTGGTTAAGCGTGTAGAGCAGGCATCGGTGCTTGATGAAAAGCTGGGTGATGTGTATCCCGCCGTGATCGAACTGGCCGACAATCAAATCAAGGCCGACGGGCGTTGGATCGGACTGCGCTCCGGCATGACCTGTATGGTGGATATCCGTGTCGGAGAGCGTCGGGTGATCGAGTATCTACTGTCGCCGTTCTTTAGATACAAGGATGAAGCGTTGCGGGAGCGATAATACAACGTTGATCGAGCAATCGGCGGGTTTAAACCATGAAAACATCCTTGCATGCATGTCTCATTGCGCTCTTGTGTGGCGAGGGCGGCAGCACCTGGACCGGCATGAGCAACCTGCAAGGCAACGCCGGCGCCATGACCTCCCTCACCGGCCTGCTCAACGCCCTGGACAGCGGCGACAGCGCCGCCGCCCTCTCCAGCGGCCTGCAACTGGCGCAGCAAGTCTCCACCATGGCCGGCAACACCGCGCTCGCCAGGGCAGCGAATGATGCGCGCGAGATCTTCCATGCCGCCTAAACCGATGCGAGGCAAAGCAATGCTTATTTTGAAAAGGACTGCCGGCTGTTTCATTGCGGCAAGCATGCTGATCTTCAGCCTGCCGTCAGCGGCAGCGGAGTACGTTATTACGAAGGGTGAGCAATTCGAGCTATGCCGGGAGTTGGCAGAGAACTTGAATACCTTCAAGGACGAGCCGCCGCTGTTGTGTGGCTTGAAGCTCAACCCAAAGTTCACCAATTTCCGTTTCCCGAGGTGGGAAATGATGGATGTGCGAGAGAATATCGAGATTGTAAAAATGGTCTTGCATAACGATCCGGTGAGCAAGTGGACTCAGGCGCTAATTGATGAGGGTCAGGCGACGCTTTCCAGCGCGTTTGTTGATATTAATTTTGATGGTCGTCCAAATGTCGTTTACCGTTTTGAAAAACTAAACTGTGACCCGGAAAAAGAGAATCCATCCACCTATGGATCTAGAAACGTCTATATCCATCCGATTGAAAACGACCGTGGCTCACGAGCATTCCGTGCAGCCACCGAGCGCACCCTGATGCCCTACGACATCTTCTACTACAAAGGTCGCCCCTACCTCTATTCGTGGTCGAGTGGCGGGTTTGTCATAGAGGAAACGTCATCGCCGATGAAAGAGTTTCACGAAGGGTTTGCATCCTGGAGTGTCTGCTACATCGATTACCGGCCATAAAGGAAGGACGCCATCATGCCGCTTGACTACCATGATCTCGATCGCACTGCGTACGAGCAGCTGCGCTTCCAGCTTCTCGCCAATGCCGAGGAAAACGGCAATGCCAAATACGACCCGTATCCGGATGGCAGTGGCTACCCCACCATCGGCTACGGCTTCAATCTCGGTGCCATCATCGAGCAGCTTGAGCCCGACTTCCTGCACCGCATCGACCTCGCCGACCTGGAGGTGGAACTCAGGGACGGCCAGCTCATCCTGCGCACGGTGGAGAAGGACTACGCCGGCGCGGAACAAAAAGTGCTGATGATCGAAAACTGGGAGACATGGGACAAGGACAACAGCCACATCCGCCTGGAAAACGGCAGCCGCGTCAACTTGCAGGCGCTGATCGTGGCCTACGGCATCAGCGACGGCGGCGGCCCGGTGGATCTGGGCGAGGCGGCGGCGCTGCGCTTTGCCGATGTCGACGGTATCGAAGCGCCTCAGGTCGGACAGGCCATTGGCGGCACCGGGGCGTTTGTTGATGATTCTGGTTGGTTGACCATGCTGCCGCAGGCTGCTTAGCATGGCGCTGGGTAGGAAATCCCCGAGGGAGATGCCTTGCATGGATATGGGGCTGAATATGGATATTGTCTCGATATTTCTCATCCTCATTCGCTTCCATGCGCGCCACTATTGCATGTGGCAAATACGTGTCGATTGTATCTGACGGGTGCTCTCTGATGACTGGAAAAATAAATGCGGTTAAGGCGATGGTTGTCTTGTTGGCGATGGTGACGCTATTTGCGCCGTTGAGCGGCTGTTCTAAGGAAGAGCCGTGGAAGTCACCGGTCAAAATATTTGACACCGGACTTTGGCACAAGTCGGGGGGGGGGCAGAAAGCGTTCTGGTTAAATGAACAAATGATTGCCTTTACAGTAGTAGGCAATGATGAAAAGGGGCTGTTTGGGGCAGAAGAGCGGGTAGTGAATATGCTTCATGCAGGCAAGATGCTTGTAGAGGAATACGCTGGTGGAACAATATTGTATTGTGCCAATGGTAATAACATCTCATTTGTTGCAAGAGATTATAAGGACGAAGAAGGGAATTGGAGGCGTATACGTAAACAAGGTGAAATAGGGAAAGAGTTTGTTCTGGATGGCACTGAGAGTGGCAAATGGACTTATGACTGGAAGCAGAATGGAAAGCCATGGAGTCAGCCGGAAGAAAAAGTATTTAATGAATATATCTGTGATTACCAAGATGATCCCGGTGCCGATGCAGACATTCGCATTATCAAGTATCTTCGCCCCGAACACGGCTATCTCGATTACGGCGAGAAGGGGCTCAAGAACGGATTCAACCAGCTGACGGTATTTGTTCGGGCATCGGATGGGGCGCGGATTAAGATGCCGTTTACTCAGGAAACAACTGTTGCTGGGCGGCAATATTATCCGGTATTGAATAAGTACCTGTTGTGGCGAAGAGGGGAAGGGGCGTTAAAAGGGGATGGATGGCGGGGCGGATACCGGGTGCTGCCGGCTTGGTGGTTGTCGCCAGATGGTGAAGTTGAGGATGTCTACATACCGGCGGAGCCGTGGGCGAAATGGGGGCTGTCAACATTTCGCCATACTGCGCGCGGTTACCTGATTCATTCCATTGACATCAAACGCGGTGGACAGATCGGTGCATCAGGGCTCTATCTCACCGATCTGACGCCTGGTAAATATGTGAAAGTCGTCGCCGGCGTAATCAAGGAAGTTGAAGTCTCGCCTGATGGTTGCCGGGTTTTCTTTTCTGAAGTTCCGAGAGTGGGTGACAAGCTGGCAGACTCGCTGATGGAGAAGACCGTCCTCTATCCCTCGGTTCCGCGTTGGAAATTGATTGATCTATGTCGTGACCTGCCTGAAGGAGTGCTGAATCATGGATGAGAATACCAAGAAGCTGCTTCTTGAAGCAGCTGCTGCGGGCTATGACCTGGGTAGCAGTGCCGGTGTGGCAGGAACCACGCTAACCAATTTCAGCGCCGGCGCCGGTTTTCATCTCATCAGAACGTTTGTAAGCAACGACACGGGCTACAAGGTCGCCTTCTTCAGGCACCCGGAAACGGACAAATGCATCATGTCGTTTGCTGGGACGGAAGATATCCTGGATGCATATGCAGACCTGAATTTGGGGCTGACGCAATTTTACGATCCCGAGACTGACTTGAAGATGCACGATTACTTTGAGTTATTGCTCGATGGAAATGCCAATCTTGACATCTCCTTCACCGGCCACTCCCTCGGCGGCGCACTGGCACAGTATGCGGCGTTTGAGTTTGCGTCCATCGCCCATGGAAATTCCGCTCAATACAGTCCAGACATCAAGCTGTTTACTATAAACGGGCTTGGTGGAGTTGCTGGGATCAAGCAGCAAGCAGACTTGCCGGAGGATATCGATCGCATTATTGCGCGTATAGACGCCTCCCACTATCGCACCGAAACCGACATCGTATCCCGCCTTGGCGACGGTCACCTCGGCGGTGACATCTATCTGCTGGCGACGGACACGACACAAAAGTACAACGCGCTGGAGGCGCATATTCTGGGTAACACGGGTACACCGGGTAGCGTGTTCGATATCGTCTCGCGCACCGGATTCCAGGGAGACGTGTCTCACGACCCTGGTTACTTCGACCTCAAAGACGGCCAGCGCGTGGGAGCGACGTTCGCTGCCATTGGTGATGACGGCCAAAACTCCACGCTGGAATCCGCCTTTCGCCTGATCGCCGGCCTTGGCAAGGCGATCAACTATTCCGCATCCTTGGGCGGCGAAGCAGGGGGCGACGGCCCCGTCAATGAGCTCATCAAGGAGGCGGTTCAGACCTTCATCGATGCCTACAACTCCACCCCGACCAACAGCCTGAGCGAGTACAGGGATTACATCATCAAGGTCAATGCCATGGCAGCGCTCAAGGCCATCGACCTGGAAGGACTGTTGGCGGCGGACGTGTTTTTTGTGCCGCACCAGCCGCTGAGTACGTTTTCCCTGGCGGATGTGCTGGAAGTCGTCGGGTCCACCCTGGCCGAGTTGAGCCAGACGACCAAGCAATTGCTCGATTTGGACGATGGCGTGTCGCCCTATCGCGACCCCAACGTCATCGACTCAAGCTCCCCAGGCCTCATCGGCTCATTCCGGTTTATTCCCGCCGATCCGGCCAATCCCATCGGCTCAGCCGGGCACTGGGTTCAAGAGGTGGCTTATAGCCCGCCATTCCCGACGGCCATCCCTTTGTCCCTCACACGCGAACAGGAGGTGTCGCCCGAGCAGGCGTTCAAGCTCAATGCCATCCGCGAGACGATAGTCGAATACAACTGGCGCTTGGATGAAACCAGCGGCAAGCTGGGCTTCGATGAGGCGCCGGACAGTGCCATCGGTGTCAATCACTATCTTGAAGGTCACGTCGAATATACCTATCCGGACGGCACGCGCATCGTCGAGTGCGCCGATGGCACGCGTTACGCCTCGTATTTCGACCGGCCTGAAGCGCTGGACTTCGGCGGAGATGGCAATCTCCGTGTCGTATTCCACGACAGCGGCCTGAAGTTGTACGCCGCGACGGACTTTGCCATCGAAGAAGCGGCGGATGGTGGATACCGGTTCTGGTATCGCGATGCCTCCGGTGACATGCAGTCGGCAGCACTGACGGGCGACGGCCTAATTGCCGAGTCGCAGGATTACACCATCTCTGCAGGCGACACGTTGACGGCCATTGCCCAGCAGCACGGGCTCACAAAAGAACTGCTGCTCGCTGCGAACCCTCAGATCACGAACGAAGATGTCATACGGGCAGGGGAGGACATTCACATTCCGCCAGAAGACGCGCAGCAGGCCCTGATGGATTTCTGGGCAGCACGTGAAGATAACTACCACAGCATCGTGGATTTGTATGGCGGACAGGTGGAGAGCCTGCCCGATGGCATCAGGCAGATGGCGGAGGCACTTGGTGCATTGCCTGGCCCCAGCCTGGAGCGGGTGACTGAGGAAGAGGACACCCAGGATGACCTCGTTGACTCGGTTGTGGATGACGAGGAAGAGCAGGACGAGGTACCACCTGTGGATGGGGGTGACAAGGACGATGGTGGACGTGATTTGGAAATCACTCTTCCGACGATTCCACCGATTCCATTCCCGGATATCTCCATCCCCAGCCTGCCCCCCACCAGTCTCGGCCAACTAAGCGATTTCAACGTCGACTTTGGTTCACTGTCGCTGAACTGGAACCTCCCCAGCCCCGCATTCAATCTCAACGGCCTCGGCGGCCTGGGCTTAGGCGGCGCGGACCTCAACCTCGGCACCCTCGCACTCCCGCCCGCCTTCCAAAACCTCATCGAAGCCGCCCCGCAGCTCAAGAACCAATACGAGTCCCTGCAAGCGGCGCTCGATGCCGGCGACTGGGGCCAGGCCGCCGGCCTGGCGCAGGCCTTCATCAACAACGCCTCCCACGCCCTCACCGGCGAGAACGCCGTCAACTTCTCGCCCGACACCCTCAAGCTGCTCGACGACGCCACCCGCTTCAGCCAGGCCCTTGACCGCGGCGATATCGTCGGCATGCTCACCACCGGCGGCAAGCTGGTGAATGCCTTCGGTATCGACGGCGTGGATGTCGATTTAGGTTCAAGCGCCAACCTCCAGGGCCTCGGCGCCCTGGCTTCCCTGTACGGCGCCCTGCAAAACGGCGACAGCGCCGCCATCTTCAAATACGGCCTGGAGTCCCTCAACTACCTCGACAGCCTGGGCGAGGGCGGCAGCACCTGGACCGGCATGAGCAACCTGCAAGGCAACGTCGGCGCCATGACCTCCCTCACCGGCCTGCTCAATGCCCTGGACAGCGGCGACACCACCGCCGCCCTCCAGAGCGGCCTGCAACTGGCGCAGCAAATCTCCACCATGGCCGGCAATACCGCCCTGGCCAGCACCCTGGGCAACGCCATCCCCTGGGTCGGCCTGGCCGTCTCGCTGTCGCAGGGCAACGCCCTGAGCGCCATCGGCAGCGTCCTCATGATGGTCAACCCCGTGGTGGGCATCGTGTTTTCCCTGGTGGCCTCCTTCATCGGCGGCGACGCCCCCCCGCCGCCCACCGCCCACTCGCGCTGGGAATACGACGAGGCCACCGGCGAATTCGTCGAGCACGACGCCGAGTCCGCCAACGGCGGCAGCCTCGACACCCTGCGCCAGCTGGCCCAGGGCTACCAGAGCGGCCTCGACCAGCTCATCGAACTCACCGGCGGCCAGCTCGCCCGCACCGACACCCTGCAAAACATCGACTTCGTGCAGAGCGACACGCGCCTTTATATAGGCGGCATGCGCTACGACTTCGCTCATGCCGGTGCCGGCCTGGAACAGGCCATCCTCGACGCCTTCAGAAACCAGATTCAGATAGAAGGCGGCGACCCGCTCATAAAGCGCGCCCTCTACAACTCCAGCGCCACCACCCTGGCGGAGCTTGCCGCCGACCTGGAAGCCGCCCAGGCCCACCGTAACTACCAGCAGGGCAGCCTTGTCCTTGACGCAGACGGCAAACCCCTCGATGCCGCAGGACTCGCCCGCTTCGAGGCCGACCGTCTGGCGCTGGAAGCCGGCGAACTTTCCAACGACGAATTCAACGCCCGCTACACCGTCACCACCGTCAAGGCCCACGTCGACGGAATCATCGGCGCCATCCCCGCCGACACCCTGGCCGATTACCAAAACTTGCTCACCGAACAACAGGCCAACGCCGAAGAACTCGCTCGCCTGCCCGGCGAACTGGAGACCTTGCGCCAGCAACTCCTCAGCCTCTCCATCAGCGCCGCCCTCGACCCCGACAGCGAGGCGGCCGAAAAGGCCCGCCAGAAGCTCAACACCCGCATCGCCGAACTCGAAGCGCGGCAGACGGAGCTCGAAGCCCGCCAGGACGCCATCGCAAACGAACTCGACGACCTGCACGCCACCTATCCCAGCATTGATGAAGCCCTGCACTGGCACACCACCCTGGAGCAAGCCGCCACCCTGGCCCTCGACCAGCCCCACTGGTCCGACAACGTCACCCGCCTGGGTGCGCTCATCGAGCAGCTTGATCCCGACTTCCTGCACCGCATCGACCTCGCCGACCTGGAGGTGGAACTCAAGGACGGCCAGCTCATCCTGCGCACGGTGGAGAAGGACTACGCCGGCGCGGAACAAAAAGTGCTGATGATCGAAAACTGGGAGACATGGGACAAGGACAACAGCCACATCCGCCTGGAGAACGGCACTCGCGTCAACCTGCAGGCGATGATTGTCGCCTACGGCATCACCGACGGCGGCGGGCCGGTGGATCTGGGCGCGGCGGCGGCATTGCGCTTTGCCGATGTCGACGGCATCGAAGCGCCCCAGGTCGGGCAGGCCATCGGCGGCACCGGGGCGGACGATATCCTGCGTGCCGGTTACGAAACCGCCTGGCTGGACGGCGGGGCGGGCAACGACACCCTCGTCGGCAGCGTGGGCGACGACGTGCTGCGCGGCGGGGCGGGGGCGGACGTGCTCGACGGCGGCGCGGGCAACGATACGGCGCTGTACGACGACTCGGACGCCGGGGTGTTCGTCAGCCTGAAGGACGGCATCGGCCGCGGCGGGCACGCCGAGGGCGATACGCTGCGCAACATCGAGAACCTGGTCGGCTCCGCCCATGACGATGTGCTGATCGGCGATGCGGCCAGCAATCGGCTGTACGGCGGCGCCGGCGACGACGTCCTGCGCGGTGGCGGCGGGGCCGACGTGCTCGACGGCGGCGCAGGCAACGATACCGCCGATTACGGCGATTCCAGCGTCGGCGTGCGCGTCAGCCTGCGCGATGGCCGCGGTCACGGCGGCGATGCCGAGGGCGACGTGCTGATCAATATCGAGAACCTGTCGGGCTCGCAGCACGACGACGTGCTCACCGGCGACGACGGCGACAACCGGCTCGACGGCGGCGCGGGCAACGACATTCTCGACGGCGGCGCCGGCGATGACGTGCTGTTCGGCGGCAACGGGCGTGACGTGCTGCTCGGTGGGGCGGGCAACGACTATCTCGACGGCGGCGCCGATGACGACGTCCTGCTCGGCGGCGACGGCGACGACGTGTTGCGCGGCGGCAGCGGGCGCAACCTGCTCGACGGCGGGGACGGCGTTGACGTCGCGCTGTTCGACGGCGAGTTCGAATCCTACCGCTTCAGCGTGCGCAATGGTGCGCTGGTGGTGGAGGGGAACGACAATCAGGACGTGCTGCTCAATATCGAGTACGCCAGCTTCGCCGGTCATGTCTACGAGGTGAGCAGCCTCATCGAGTATTTCGACACCGGCTATACCGTCGACGACGGCGGTGAGGTGGTGCAGGGGCAGCGCCGCGAGCGCGACGTGATCGCGGCCGGCAATCGCGCCGCGGAGATCGCCCTGGCGGCGGTGTTCGGCACGGCGGCCTCGTTGTATGCGGATGAGCTCCAGGCGGCCGAGGCAGCCGCGGGCACGGCAGGCGCGGAGCCATATGCGTCGGAAGCCGGCCCGCAGGCAGATGGCTCCGCGGCGCCGGGGGGCGATACGGACGGTTCGACGGGCAACGAACAGGTCTGGCTCGAACTGTGGCGGTCGATGTTCGAAGGGGGCGGCGCCTCTTCAGGGGAAGCGCCGACGGTCGCGCCGCTGCCGATGACCGGCCAGGAGACGGTCAAGCTGAAAGAGGAGCCGCTGGCCGGATGGGGGCCGACTCCGGAAGACGAAACGGCGACGGCGATGTGGCACGGCGAAGACGAGGCGGACGAGAAAGATGCCCGCACCGCCTGCATCGAGCCGCCGCTGATACCGCCGGTGGTTTCACTGGAACCCGTCGAAACCGACGAGGATCAGCCGATCCCCCTGGTGCTGATGTTGATAAACCCCAACGCCGACTCGCAGGTGATGATCCGCGTCTCGGGGCTACCGCCGGGTGCGCGCCTGTCCGCGGGTACCGAGGTTGGTATGGGCGAATGGGCGTTGACGGAGTTTGATGCACGAAACGTGGCGCTCATCCCGGCGCCGCACAGCGACGTGAATTTCGTGCTGCGCATCGATGTAATCGTGTACGACTTCAAGGGCCGCGTCGCGGCCTCATCCTATGAGAGCGAGGTGGTGATCCACGCGGTGGCGGACATGCCGGAACTCGACGCGGCGGACGCGGCGGGCGACGAGGACACCGCCATCCCGCTGCGCATCGATGCCCGTTTCGCCGACATGGACGGCTCGGAAATCCACCGTCTCGAACTGGAGGGTATTCCAGCCGGAACCATGCTGTCGGCCGGTTGGTGCGATGATGCGGGGCTTTGGCATTTGACTCCGGAGCAACTGGCCGGCCTGACGCTCACGCCGCCCGAGCACAGCGACGTGGATTTCATCGTTACCGTGCGTGCCTTCGCCACCGAACGGGCCAACGGCGACGAAGCCATGGCCACCGTTCAGTTCGACGTCGCCGTCAACGCGGTGGCCGATGCGCCGCTGCTGGAAGTGCAGGACATCGTTACCGACGAGGACACCATCCCCCCCGTGGAAATCGGCGCGGCGCTGGTGGACATGGACGGCAGCGAGTTGTTGTCGGTGCTGATCGAAGGCGTGCCGGAGGGAGCGCGCCTGTCGCACGGCACCGAGATCGCCGCCGGGGTGTGGCGGCTGGAACCGCAGGATCTGGAGGAACTGATCCTGTTCCCCCGCGAGCACAGCGACGAGGATTTCCAACTGCGCATCACCGCGACCGCGACGGAGCAGGCCAACGGCCACCAGGCCCATACCGTACGCCTGCTCAACGTGACGCTCAATGCGCGCGCCGACGGCGCGATCATCGATACGCAGGCTGCCACCGGCCAGCAGAACCAGTTCATCGACCTGTCCATCGACGCCACGCTGATCGATGACGACGGCTCGGAGTCCATGGTGGTGGAGATCAGCAACGTCCCGGCCGGGGCCACGCTTTCCGCCGGTACCGACTTGGGGGAAGGCGTGTGGCGCCTGGCCCCGGAACAACTGGCCGGACTGAAAATCCTGCCGCCGCTGGATGCCATAGGCGGTTTCCGTCTGGTAGTGACGACCATTACCACCGAGGCCGCCAACGGCGACACGGCGGTCAATCACAACGTTCTCGACGTGAACGTCATTCCGCAACCGAGCACGCCGGGCTTGTCGGTGGCGCCGCTGGCAGGTGTCGAGGACGAGCCGCTGGCGGTGAACATCACCGTGGATATCTCCCGCCTCAAGGCTCATGAACGCCTCGTGGTCGAGATATCCGGCCTGCCCGACGGAGCGACCCTGTCGGCGGGAGCGCGGGGTACCGACGGCGTATGGCGCCTGACGCCGCAGCAACTGGCGGGCCTGACGCTGACACCGCCGCTGAACGATGACCGCGATTTCACGTTGCTGATCAGTGCCATTACCGAGGTGCCGGGCTATCCCGAAATATCCCAGCGGGTGTCGGCGACGGTGCCGGTGCGCATCGAGGCGCAGGCGGACGGCGTCGATCTCACCGCCGCGCCGTCTGCGGGGCTGGAGGACGGTTTTATCGAACTGAAGGTCAAGGCCGTGCTGCGCGACAGCGACGGCTCAGAAACCGTCAGCATCGAGATCAGCGGCGTTCCCGCGGGGGCGCGACTGTCAGCGGGTACTGAAGTGACGCCGGGTGTGTGGTCGCTGACTGCCGTCCAGCTCAACGGCCTGATGCTCAAGCCGCCGGCGGACTGGAGCGGCGAGTTGCAGCTGGGCGTGCGCGCCGTCACGCGTGAGTTGTCCAATGGCGATACGACGGTGCAGACCGCCGTGCTCGACGTCGCCGTCGCCGGCGTGGCCGACCTGCCGGGACTGGCAGTGGCGGACGCGGCGGCCATGCCCGGTGCCACGGTGCCGCTCAACATCTCCGCCTGGCTGAACGACACCGACGGTTCGGAGACCTTGTGCGTCGAGCTGCGCGGCCTGCCCGCCGGGGCCACTCTCTCGGCGGGAACGAAGAACGGCGGCGTGTGGACACTGGCGCCTATCGATCTCGATGGCCTCGCCATGACCCTGCCGGCTGGGCTCAAGAGCGATTTCCAGATCGAAGTCACGGCGCGGGCGACGGAGTCGAACGGCGACAGCGTCGAGATGAATTCGACGCTCGGCGTGCGCTACCTGGACAACGGCGCTCCCTTCCTCAGCGTGCGCCAGCTGGCGGCCAGCTCGCCGACCATGGGCGACGACACCCTGACGGGCGTCAATACCACGGACCGGCTGTACGGCGGCGGCGGCGACGACATCCTGCGCGGGCTCGGCGGTGACGATGAATTGTGGGGCGATCGCAGCGATGCCTCGGCAACCGTGCAGCTCCAGGTCCAGGCGGAGCTCGCCACCACGGATGGCTCGCAGATCTTGCGGGTAGTGATCGCCGATCTTCCGGACGGCGCCTCGCTTTCGGCCGGCGAGCGCCAGCCGGACGACAGCTGGTTGCTGAGCGGGGCGGAGTTGAACGGACTGGTGCTTACCGTTCCTGCATCGGCAGGCGATTTCACCATGACGGTAAGCGCCGTGGCGTTGCCGAGCGGCGGCGGCGCTACGCGGGTCACCACCCTGCTGGCCGACGTGCATCTGCCGGACCGTCCCGGCGACGACTATCTGGATGGCGGTGCGGGCAACGATCGCCTGTACGGCGACGCCGGCAATGACCAACTGTACGGCGGCGGCGGCGACGATTACCTGTATGGCGGGGACGGCAACGACCTGCTGGTGGGCGGGCCGGGACGTGACCGCCTGTACGGCGGTGCGGGGGACGATGTCCTGGTCATCGACGCGGACGATGACCCGTGGGAGATCAGCGGCGGCGACGGCTTCGACACCGTCGTCGTCGCGGATGACCGCGGCGTCTGGTTCCATGCCGGTCTTGCCGAGGTCGAGAAGGTAATTGGCGGCAACGGTGCGGATACGCTGATGGCGGGCGATGGCGGGGCGATCCTCATCGGTGGCGGCGGCGCGGACATGCTGATCGGCGGCGCTGGGGACGACGAGATCCACGTCGACCGCGAGGACCTGGAGTCCAGCCATGTGGAGGGCGGCGGCGGCTTCGATACCGCCGTGGTCGCCGACGACCGGGGCGTGGTGTTCAATCTTGACGGCAAGTCGTTCGAACGGGTGATCGGCGGCAATGGCGGCGATGTGTTCCTGTACGGGGAAGCGGCCCCCATCGAGATATTCGCCGGTGCGGGCGACGATCTCGTGCAAAGCGGCGCCGGTGCGGATCGGCTCGACGGCGGTGAGGGCAACGACACGCTGGACTACAGCCGCTCCACCGCCGGGGTCGAGGTGGACCTCGGCGCCGGTACCGGGCGCGGCGGCTTCGCCGAGGGCGACGTGGTCAGCGGGTTCGAAAATGTCATCGGCTCCGCCCATGCGGACGTGCTGCGGGGCGATGGCGGCGACAACGTCCTGACCGGCGGCCGCGGGGACGATGTTCTTCATGGCGGCGCGGGATTCGACACGGCGGTTTTTTCCGGCAGCTTCCTGGAGTATTACAACGGCCGCGACGTCCTCGGCATCGGCAAGAGCGGCGACGGCTCCTATGCGGTGGAGGGGCCTGATGGACGCGACACGCTGTACGGCATCGAGGCACTGAGCTTCGACGACCGCACCATCTATCTTGATGGGCGCAACAATCGCCCGGAAGCGGTGGCGGACACGCTGCACGTGGACGAAGACCATTCCATCACCGTATCCGTCGCCGAGTTGCTGGCCAACGATTTTGATTTCGACGGCGACGATTTCGAACTGATCGGTGTCGGCAACGCAAGTAACGGCGAGGTGCGCTGGAACGGCGATGGCACCATCACCTTTACGCCCAATCCCGACTACAACAGCAGCACCGACAACGAGTACGACATCTATTCGGCGCTCTATTCCGGTGCTGCCGGCTTCGACTACACCATCCGCGACGGCCGCGACGGCCGCGGCGACGAACACTCCGCCAGGGTGACTGTAGATGTCGCGCCGGTGAATGATGCGCCGATCATCAGCATCGGCCGGCCATTCTCCGTGAACGGGGTGGTGTCGGGGATAGGTTCGGTGGTGGCGTTTGATATCGATTCGAACCCGGAGGAACTGAAATTCTCTGTGACTGATTTGTCGATCAGTAAAACCGTAAATGTGTGGCAGAGTTACAGTTACAACCCTTCGGACGGGACATTCGTCGCACCAGGATATTCCGAAGTTCTCGTTGCTACCGCATTTCGCAATGTCATTGACAGTGAATCCGGGATGCCTACTGGCTACATTGAGCCATCACAGGGCACGTTTACCAGAACCGCCGCCGTTGTACAGACGGTTCCGGTGGTTTCCGGCAATTCTGCCGAGATGTCATACACATACTATGGATACCAAACGCCGATAGCCCGCTACCGCTACATCAGCGAAGAGATGCGTCCATTCACGATAACGGTGTCCGACGGCGGTGATCCGGTTACCGGGATGAACGTGGGTACCGCATCCATATCCGTCGGGGCATACCGTTCAGGGACGTGGTGGGAGCCTATCGTATTGGATCTCGACGGTGACGGCATTGAGCTGGTCAGTGCGCAGGTGGGTATCAGCTTCGGTGGGACGGGCGTGGCGACGGGCTGGGTGGGGCCGGACGACGGCATGCTGGCCTACGACTGGAACGGCAACGGCCGCGTGGACGACATGTCGGAGCTGGCGTTCTTCGAGGACGGCATGAACGACCTGGATACCCTTCGTTATCGGTTCGATACCAACGGTGACGGCGTGTTCGATGCCAACGATGCCGAATGGCGTTCGTTCGGTGTCTGGCGCGATGCCAATCAGGATGGCATTTCCGACGAAGGAGAGTTCCACTCGCTCGCCGACTGGGGGATAACCGCCATTCCGCTCGACTATGAAGCCATGGATGTGACGGTCGAAGGCAACAGGGTCGTGGGACTCGGGAGCTACCTGACCGAGGACGGTACGGAGCGCGAACTGGGTGTGGTGTACTTCGGTGTGCAGGATATGCCTGAGGATGACATGTCATCGATCCAGGCCTTCAACCTGGCGGCGCTGCTGGCGGCCGATGCCTATACGGAGAGCAGCGGCGGGTCCTATGTGGACTGGGAGCAGACGCAGGACGTTCTGGCCCATGAAGAGGAACTGGCCTGAACGCTGAAGTGTTCCAAAATCGTGACCATGCATAGGGCGCCCGGTCTGTACACACGACCCACCCTATGAGTGATGTGATGGCCGGTGGCCTACTGCGTCAGCTGCGCGATGGTCTCCGGCGCCAGAAACAGCAGCGGGTCGACGCGGGCGTCGTTGAGGCTGACGCTCCAGTGCAGGTGCGGGCCGGTGACGCGGCCGGTGGCGCCGACGGTGCCGAGGGTCTGACCGGTTTCGATGAGCTGGCCGGTCTTCACTGCGATGCTGTCCATGTGGCAGTACATGGTGACGAGGCCCTGGCCGTGGTCGAGGAACACGGTGTTGCCGTTGTAGTAGAGATCGCCGGTGGCGATGACGCGGCCGGCAGCGGGGGCGCGGATCGGGGTGCCGGTGGGGGCGGCGAGGTCGATGCCGCTGTGCGGGTTGCGCGGTTCGCCGTTGAAGAAGCGGCGCAGGCCGAAGGGGCTGCTGTAGCGGCCTTCCACCGGCAGGATGAAGCGGGTAGCGATCGTGTCGGCAGGTTTGAAGCTGCGGTAGGCATCGGCACCCAGCTTGAGGTCGCGCGCGATGCGCTGCTGATCCTCCGGGCTGGGATTGACCATGCGCGGCGGGACGCTGAGGTGTTGCTCCTCGTATTGTTTGGCCTGTACCGTGAAGATGACATTGCGGTCGGCGCCGGCCTGCGGTTGCACGCGCAGGGTTTGGCGTCCGGGTGTGACGCTGAGCGGTATGCCGATCACTGCCTGCCAGCGGCTTGCGTCCTGGAGCACCATCACTTGCCGGCCTTGATACCAGGCCTTGGGTGCGTTCTTTCCTTCTCCCAGTGACACGATGGCGATGCCGCCGGGGACGGCCGCGTCCTGCGGCAGGGCGAATGCGCTGCCGGTGCAAATGAGCAGCAGGCATAGCAGTAGGAGTCGAGTCCTCTCGACGATTTGTGCCAGGGTGAGATGCCGTATCGCCCGATAAATCGGACTCCCACAAAGTCCCCGATAAGTTGTGCTCCTATTGAGCCCCCGATCAATTGGGCTCCCACAATAGACATTCATTCTTCCACTCCTTCCACCCGGCACAGCAGGCGGCCCTGGCCAAGGCGGGCCTGTACTTGTTGTCCTGTTGCCGTTTGGGCGGCGGTGCGCAGCACGCTGCCGTCGGCGCTGGTGACGATGGCGTAGCCACGGCTCAGGGTGGCCAGCGGGCTGACCGTGTCGAGGGCATGCGCGGCCTGGGACAGGCGGCGATTCATTCGCTCCAGATTCTGTGCGGCGGCGCTGCACAGCCGGCGCTGTATCTCCTGCTGTCGTGCCTGCATGGCCTGCACGCGGTGCAGCGGGGTATGGCGTTCCAGCCGGGCATGCAGCGCGGCGAGACGGGCGGCGGCGTGACGCAGCAAGTTGTGGCGCGCGCGTGCCAGGCGCTGCTCCATCCCGTCCACGCGCTGACCGATCTCCTGCAGGCGGCGTCCCGGGTGTTTGAGGCGTTTTTGCAGCGTCTCCAGGCTACGTTTCCTGTGCAGCATCTGGCGCTGGAAGCTGCGTGCCAGACGCAGACGCAGTTGCAGTATTTGGGTGCGCCACTCCTCGCGATCCGGGCTGAGCAGTTCGGCGGCGGCCGAGGGCGTTGGTGCGCGCATGTCGGCGACGAAGTCGGCGATGGTGAAGTCGACCTCGTGGCCCACGGCGCTGACGATGGGGATCGGTGAGTCGTGGATGGCACGCGCCACCACTTCTTCGTTGAAGGCCCACAGGTCTTCCAGTGAGCCGCCGCCGCGACCGACGATGAGCACGTCGCATTCGCCCCGTTCACCGGCACGGCGGATCGCGCCGGCGATTTGCTCGCCGGCGCCTGTGCCCTGTACCGGCACGGGGTAGATCACCACCGGAATGGCCGGGAAGCGGCGCGCCAGTACGGTGAGGATGTCGCGGATGGCGGCGCCGGTGGGCGAGGTGACCACGCCGATGCGGCGCGGCAGGCGCGGCAGCGGCCGCTTGCGCGCAGCGTCGAACAGTCCCTCCCGGCCAAGGCGCAGCTTGAGCATCTCGAAGGCCTGTTGCAGCGCGCCGGAGCCGGCCTCTTCCATGTGTTCGGCGATGAGCTGGAATTCGCCGCGCCCCTCGTACAGCGAAACGCGGGCGCGGATCACCACATGCATGCCGTCCTGCGGCTTGAAGCGCAGCAGCTGGTTGCGCTGGCGGAACATGGCGCAGCGCACCTGGGCGGCGGCGTCCTTGAGCGAGAAGTACCAGTGGCCGGAGGAGGGGCGGGCGAGGTTGGAAATTTCGCCTTGCACCCACAGCAGCGGGAAGCTGCCTTCCAGCACGGCGCGTGCCTCGGCGTTCAGGCGCGAAACGGTGTAGACGTCGCGGGTCGGGGTGTCGGTCGAGGTGGCCATGGGGGCATTCTACCCCTACGGAAACTGTTCAGGAAAATCTCACCGCAGAGACGCAGAGGTCGCAGAGAAGGAAATATTCTGTCAACGCAGCGGTTTGCCCGGTGGCTGGGGCTGGCCACCGGTCCAGCGGGTTGGATCACTCGGCGCTCTCTGCGTCTCGGCGGTGGAATTGCATTAATTGAATAAATTCTGCCCTTGACAGGCGGGAACGGCTACAATTGCCGCCTTATATATCCAGGAACCACAAAGCGAACACATGTCTAAACGTAGAAGCAAGCAAGACCCCTTCCAGGAGCGCGAAGCGCAGAAGTACGAAAATCCCATCCCCAGCCGTGAGTTCATCATGCAGCTGCTGGAGGATCAGGGGGTTCCCCTCGACAACGAGCAGATTGCCCAGGCCCTCGGCCTGAATGATCCGGAGCAGCTGGATGCGCTGGTTCGCCGCCTGCGCGCCATGGAGCGCGACGGCCAGCTGATGCGCAACCGCCGCGGCGGTTACGGCCTGATCAGCAAGATGGACCTGATTCCGGGTCGCGTCATCGGCCATCCGGACGGTTTCGGTTTCCTGGTGCCCGATGACGGCAGCTCCGATCTCTTCCTCACTGCGCGCGAGATGCAGGCCGTGTTTCACGGCGACCGCGTGGTGGCCCGCGTTTCCGGTCTGGATCGGCGCGGTCGCCGCGAAGGCGCCGTGGTCGAGGTGCTGGAACGCAATACCGACCGTGTGGTGGGACGCTATCGTGTGGAGGGCGGCGTCGGCTTTGTCGTGGCCGACAACAAGCGCGTCGTGCACGAAATCCTCATCCCGACGGAGCAGGCCTATGGTGCGTGTTCCGGCCAGATCGTCACCGCCCAGATCATCGAACAGCCCACCCGCTATCGCCAGGCCATTGGCCGCGTGATCGAAATCCTCGGCGACCATATGGCGCCCGGCATGGAGATCGATGTCGCCATCCGTGCCCACCAACTGCCGCAGGAGTGGTCACTGCTGGTGGAAGACGAGGCGGCGAAGCTGCCGCCCATCGTGCCGGAGGAGGCCAAGCAGGGGCGCACCGACCTGCGCAATATCCCGCTGGTCACCATCGACGGTGACGATTCCATGGACTTCGACGACGCGGTGTACTGCGAGCCGCGCGGCAAGGGCTGGCGCCTGGTGGTGGCCATCGCCGATGTTTCCCATTACGTGCAGCCGGGCAGCCCGCTGGATGCCGAGGCGCGCGTGCGCGGCAACTCGGTGTATTTCCCCGGCCGCGTGATTCCCATGCTGCCGGAGCAGCTGTCCAACGGACTGTGCTCGCTCAACCCCAATGTCGACCGCCTGTGCATGGTGTGCGATATGGAAGTGAGCGCCACCGGCGTGCTGGGCAACTACAAGTTCTATCCCGCCGTGATGCGTTCCGCGGCGCGTCTCACCTACACCAAGGTGGCGGCGATGCTGGTGGAGCGCGACGCGACCCTGCGCAACCAGTACGGCGAACTGGTGGATCACCTGGAACATCTGTATACCCTGTTTCGCGTGCTGCAGGCGCAGCGCGAGCGGCGCGGCGCCATCGATTTCGATACCACCGAAACGCGCATCGTGTTCGGTGAGAACAAGAAGATCGAGAGCGTGATTCCTGTGGTGCGAAACGATGCCCATCGCCTGATCGAGGAATGCATGCTGCTGGCCAATGTGGCCACTGCCGATTTCCTGGCCAAGGCCAAGGTGCCCGTGGTTTACCGCGTACATGCCACCCCGAGCGAGGAGAAGCTCACCAATCTGCGCGAGTTCCTGGGTGAGCTGGGCCTGTCCATGGGCGGCGGTGAGCGTCCCGAGGCGCGCCACTATTCCGAACTGCTCAAGCAGATCGCCGGCCGGCCTGATGCCCACCTGATCCAGACCGTATTGCTGCGCAGCATGTCGCAGGCGGTGTACGCGCCGGACAATCTGGGCCACTTCGGTCTGGCCTATGAGGCCTATACCCACTTCACCTCACCGATCCGCCGTTATCCCGACCTGCTGGTGCACCGCGCCATCCGCCATGTGTTGTCGGGCAAGAAGCCGGCCGCCTTCCGCTATGGCCACGATGACATGGTGCTGCTGGGTGAACACTGCTCTACCACCGAGCGCCGCGCCGACGAGGCCACCCGCGACGTGGTGGACTGGCTCAAGTGCGAGTACATGCTGGACAAGGTGGGCGAAGAGTTCGAGGGCATCATCACCAGTGTCACCGGTTTCGGCCTGTTCATCGAACTCAACGAGATCTATGTCGAGGGCCTGGTGCACGTCACCGGCCTGCAGAACGACTACTACCATTTCGATCCGGCACACCACCGTCTGGTGGGTGAGCGTACCCGTCGTATCTATCGTCTGGGTGACAAGCTCAAGGTCCGTGTGGCGCGCGTCGATCTGGACGAGCGCAAGATCGACTTCGAGCTGGTGCTGGAGGAGGGCGAGCAGCCGGCGGCAGCCAGGGGCCAGCCCCGTGCCGAGGGCAAGGCCAAGCCCAAGCGCTCCCGTTCCCGCAACAAGTCGCGCCAGCCACAGCAGCAGGAGCAGCAGCCCCAGGCTCAGGCCCAACCGCAGCCTCAGTCCCAGCCGCAGCAGGGCGCGCAGGAGGGCGAGGCGCCGTCCAAGTCCAAGAAACGCCGCCGCCGCCGCGGCAAGAAGCGGGCACCGGCGGCGGAGTAACAGTACTTAAATAGCCACGGAGAACACGGAGAGCGCGGAGTTCAGGTCGTTCTAGAAACTGCATATGAACTCTCGCCAAGACGCAAAGAAAACAGGGCTAAGAATGCCTGTGCGTCTTACCCGTTTGGTACGTCGGTTCGGGGGAGTGCGGTGTGTTTCTTGGCGTGCTTGGCGTCTTGGCGAGAGTAGCTGCCGTTTTTTGAGGGATTGGCCTCCGTGCCTTCCGTGGTTTGATTTTTCATCGGGGTAGTGATGGCGAGCGAATTGGTATTCGGCCTGCACGCCGTCGAGGCCGTGTTGCAGCGCCCCGACGGCGTGGTCGAGCTGTGGCTGGACTCGGGCCGGCGCGATCAGCGCCTGCAGGCCCTGGCCTCCGCCGCCGAGGCCGCCGGGCTGCGTCCGCACTGGGTGAAGCGCCAGGAACTGGACAGGCTCACCGGCGGCGATCGCCATCAGGGCGCTGCGGCGCGGGTGCGTCAGGCCGAGGCGCGCAGCGAGGCCTTTCTCGACCAGCTGCTCACCGGGCTGGAGGTGCCGCCCTTCCTGCTGATCCTCGACGGCGTCACCGACCCGCACAACCTCGGTGCCTGTCTGCGCAGCGCGGACGCTGCCGGGGTGCATGCGGTCATCGCCCCGCGTGACAAGGCCTGTGGCCTGACCCCGGTGGCGCGCAAGGTGGCCAGCGGCGCCGCCGAGACCGTGCCCTTCGTGCAGGTGACCAACCTGGCCCGCACCCTGCGCCTGTTGCAGGAGGCCGGCGTGTTCCTGGTGGGGGCCGCCGGCGAGACCGAAACCTCCCTCTACGGTGCCGACCTGCGTGGCCCCCTCGGCATCGTGATGGGGGCCGAGGGCAGCGGCCTGCGCCGCCTGACCCGGGAGCACTGCGATGTGCTGGTGCGTATCCCGATGCTGGGCAGCGTGGAAAGCCTCAATGTCTCCGTGGCCACCGGTGTCTGCCTGTTCGAGGCCTTGCGGCAGAGAAGCCTGGGACAGGGCGGGTGATAGGGCGCCCCGTGGGCGCCGGAGCGGCGGGCACGGCCCGCCCTGTGGCTAAGGCTTTGCGTTTCCTCTGGTTTCTGGCCCTGGCCCCTAGACCCTGGCCCCTGGCCCCTATATAATGCCGCGCCTTTAATACCGTCGCTGTGGCGGTATTACTCCTTGCCTCGGCGGAGTCCATGCCAAGGCTGTCCAAACCGTAAGGAGTGACAATGAAGCATTACGAAATCGTGTTTCTGGTCCACCCGGATCAGAGTGAGCAGGTTCCTGCCATGATCGAACGCTACCGTTCGACCATCGAAACCGCCGGCGGCCAGATCCATCGCCTGGAAGACTGGGGCCGTCGCCAGCTGGCCTATCCGATCAACAAGATTCACAAGGCGCATTATGTTCTGATGAACATCGAGTGCCCGTCCGAGACCATGAAGGAACTGGAATCTGCCTTCCGTTTCAATGATGCCGTGATCCGCAACCTGATCCTGATCATGGATGAGGCGGTGACCGAGGCTTCCTTCCTGGCCAAGTCGCGTGAAGAGCGTGATGACCGTCGGGATCGTGGCAGCCGTGATGACATGGCCGACGATAGCGATAGCGACAGCGCCGATATCGAGGAAGCCGTCGCCGAGTAAGGCGCACAGGGCGTGGATAACCGTCTGCTGATTGCCGGAGTGGTGGCGCGGCGGCCGGAGACACGCACCAGTCCTGCCGGTATTCCCATCACCCGTTTCACCCTGCGTCACCAGTCACAACGGCCCGAGGCCGGACTGAACCGCCGGGTGGAATGCAGCCTCCAGGTCGTCGTCTGTGGCCACGAACTGGGGCGGGCAATCCAGGGATTGCAGGAGGGAGATGCGGTCAGAGTCGCCGGTTTTCTGAGCCGGGCCGACCACCGCAGCAACGAGGCGACACTGGTGCTCCACGCCGAACGGATAGAACGGCCGCAACCACAGGTTGGGGTCGATGAACAGATGACAGGAGATTGAACATGGCTCGTTTCTTTCGACGCAAGAAGTTTTGCCGTTTCACCGCCGATGGCGTGAAGTACATTGATTACAAGGATCTGAACACCCTGAAGGGCTACGTGACCGAGAGCGGCAAGATTGTGCCGAGCCGTATCACCGGCACCAAGGCCAAGTATCAGCGTCAGCTGGCCCTGGCCATCAAGCGCGCCCGTTATCTGGCGTTGCTGCCGTACACCGATTCGCACGATTAACCTGCATTCAAT
The DNA here is from genome assembly GCA_020725115.1 of Thiohalomonas denitrificans. GTDB lineage: Bacteria > Pseudomonadota > Gammaproteobacteria > Thiohalomonadales > Thiohalomonadaceae > Sulfurivermis > Sulfurivermis denitrificans_A. The sequence goes on along the minus strand of DYFR01000001.1, from coordinate 64,788 downwards.
CGGGACGGCACGATGAGGTTCCTGGCGAACACCATCATGCGCGGGCCGATGGCGGCGATCCTGGTCACCAGTGTGGCCGCCATGCTGGGATTGTTGCTGCCGCCGCTGGGCTATCTCAGTGCGGCGGCGGTGGGCCTGGTGACCTTGCGTCTCGGCCTGATCGAGGCGGGCAAGGTGGTGGTCGGTGCTGCACTGGCCACCGCCGTGCTGGGGGCGGTGGCGGTGGGCAATGCCCTGATACCGTTGGCCTTCCTGCTGGTGCTGTGGTTGCCGCTGCTGGTGACGGCCTACAGCCTGCGCCGTAGCGGAGACCTTGCGCGCAGCCTGCTGCTGACAGGTCTGTTCGGTGTGGCGGTGGTGTTCGGCTTCCATGCCGGTGTGGCAGATCCGGTCGGCTGGTGGCGTGAGATGCTGCACCGGATGGTGGAGCAGGCCACGGCGGAGCAGCGGGAGCTGTTGCTGCCGGTGCTGGATGAAATGGCCTCCCTGATGACCGGCATGGTCGGCGCAGCGGTTGCCCTCGGCATCGCCTTGAGCCTGTTTCTGGCACGCTGGTGGCAGGCCGTGCTGTACCGTGCGGGCGGGTTCCGCAGCGAGTTCCACGCCTTGCGCCTGGGGCGTGGCTTGACCCTGGTGACGGTACTGCTGCTGGCGCTGAGCTGGATGCAGCCGGCAGCTCTGCCGATGCTGACGGATCTGTTGCCGCTGGCCCTGGTGCTGAACATGCTGCAGGGCATTGCGGTGGTGCATGGCCTGGTGGCAAGGAGCGGAGCCAACTCCGGCTGGGTGGTGGCGATGTATGTGTTGCTGCTGCTGCCGATGGTGACGACGCAGACGGCGTTGACCCTGGCAGTGGCGGGTATGGTGGATAACTGGATGGATTTTCGGGCCCGCATAGGGGCCGGGAAACCCTAATGGATAATTTGGTGTGGCACGGCTAGACCGGGCGCAAATTAAGTCGAGGTAAAGAAAATGGAAGTGATTCTGCTGGAAAAGGTACGCAATCTGGGCGCCCTGGGCGAGACGGTCAAGGTGCGTGCCGGTTATGGCCGCAATTTCCTGATGCCGCGTGGTATGGCCGTGATGGCGACCAAGAGCAACATCGAGAAGTTCGAGGCCCGCCGCGCCGAGCTGGAGCAGGCTGCAGCCGACATGCTGGCTGCCGCCCAGGCCCGTGCCGCCAGGCTGGCCGCGCTGGGTGCCGTCACCATCGCCCACAACGCCGGTGACGAAGGCAAGCTGTTCGGTTCCATCGGCACCGCCGACATCGCCGATGCCGTGTGTCAGGCCGGTGTCGAAGTGAAGCGTCAGGAGATTGCCATGCCGGAAGGCCCGATCCGCCAGACCGGCGAATACGAGATCGAGCTGAACCTGCATACCGACGTTACTCAGGCCATCAAGGTCAACGTCGTCAGCGCCTGACCATGAGTCACTGTCCGCCCCCGCCAATGGGGGCGGGCATGGATTTTGCGCTCTTCCTCCGGGCTGCCGCCTGAGGCACTCTGGGAACCCAACGGGTTAGCCAGGTCACAGAACGCCATGCAAAAGCTCGCCGTTTCCACTGGGCTGGACGCCACTGCGGCGCTCAAGGTTCCGCCCCATTCCATTGAAGCCGAACAGGCCGTACTCGGCGGTCTGATGCTGGACAACAGCGCCTGGGACAAGGTCGCCGATCTGGTCGGCGAGGATGACTTCTACCGTCGCGATCACCGCCTGATCTTCCACGCCATCCGCCTGCTGGCGGAAAAGAGTGACCCCTGTGATGTCGTCACCCTGGCCGAGTGGCTGGACAAGAAGGCCCAGCTCGACGATGCCGGCGGCATCGCCTATCTCGGCAGTCTTGCCGGCAACACCCCCAGCGCCGCCAACATCAAGTCCTACGCCAGCATCGTGCGCGAGCGTTCGGTGCTGCGCCAACTGATCCGCGTTACCAACGAGATTGCCGACACCGCCTTCAATCCGGACGGGCGCACGGTATTCCAGTTGCTGGACGAGGCAGAGAAGAAGGTCTACCAGATTGCCGACCAGGGCGCCCGCTCCCGCGTCGGTTTCACCGGCATGAAGGATCTGCTGGTCAAGGCGGTGGACAAGATCGACCAGTTGTTCAGCATGGACAGCCCGATCACCGGTATCGCCACCGGCTATGCCGATTTCGATGAAATGACCGCCGGCTTGCAGAAATCCGACCTGGTCATCGTCGCCGGCCGTCCGTCCATGGGCAAGTGTCTGGCCCATGACGCCGAACTGGTGCTGGACGACGGTAGTATGGTCACCATCGAGGAGGTATTCCGGCACCACCGCGGCCAGCCGGTGGGGACATTGACCGGGGAGTTCCGTCTGGCGCGCGCCACGCCCAGTGACTACGTGGACGACGGTCTTAAGCCGGTGTTCGAGGTGACCACCCGGCTGGGGCGCCGCGTCGAAACCACGTTCGTCCATCCCTTCCTCACTCCCCGCGGCTGGCGCCACCTGCACGAGCTGGCGCCCGGCGACAGCATCGCCGTGCCGCGGCAACTGCCGGTGTTCGGCCAGGAGCGCTTGCGGGAGTGCGAAGTCAGGCTGCTCGCCTATCTGATCGGCGACGGCACGCTGGTCGGCAACACCGTGCAGTTCACCAACACCAATCCGCGCATCGCCGCTGATTTTGCCGCCGCGGTGGAAGCGTTTGGCGGCTTGCGTCTGAGCTCTACCGAGCGACGCGCCGGTTACGCATCTTCCTGGCGGGTCACCAAGGATGCCACGGCCGTTGCCGGCCAGCGGGCGGCGTTCGCCGCGCGGCTCGACGGCGCCCTGGCCGCGAGCGGGGTGGCGGCGCGTGCCGTGGCCGCCGCCGTCGGCGTGGCGCCGGCCACCGTCACCTATTGGCGCCAGGGCAGGGCGGTGCCGGCAGAGGCTGCGTTCGAACGCCTGTGCGCAGTGCTCCAGGTCCAGCCCGAGGAGCTGGCGCCCGACGGCCTGGCGGCGGCGCGCAAGAACGCAATGAATCCCCTGGCGGACTGGCTGCGCGCCCAGGGCCTGCTCGGCCACGGCGCCGCCGGCAAGCACGTGCCCTCCCAGGTGTTCCGCCTGGCACGGGAACAACTGGCCCTGTTCCTCAACCGCCTGTTCGCCACCGACGGCTGGGCCACGGTGCTGAAGTCGGGCCAGGCCCAGCTCGGCTACGCCACGGTCAACGAGAGGCTGGCGCGTCAGGTGCAGCACCTGCTGCTGCGTTTCGGTGTACTGGCGTCGCTGCGTCTGCGCTGGGTCAAGTATCGCGCAACACGCCGGCCCACCTGGCAGCTGGATATCACCCATGCCGACTCCATCCTCAGCTTCGCACGCGAGATCGGCATGTTCGGCAAGGAGGAGGCGTTGACGGCGGCGGCCGGGGCGGTGGCGCAGCGGCGCCGTCAGAGCAACACCGATCTCGTCCCGGTGGAAGTATGGGAGCTGATCGAGCAGGCCAAGGGCGGGATGTGCTGGGCCGAGCTGGCCCGCCGGGCGGGGTTGCCCGCATCCAACCTGCATGCCCATCGCCGCGCCCTGTCGCGTTCGCGTCTGGCCCGTCTGGCGCTGGCCCTGGGGCATCGGGAACTGCTGGCGCTGGCCGGCAGCGATGTCTATTGGGATCGTATTGTCTCCATCGTGCCGTCCGGCCGGCGGCAGGTGTACGACCTTACCGTCCCGCACACACATAATTTCATCGCCAACGACATCTGTGTACACAACACCTCCTTCGCCATGAATCTGGTCGAGCATGTGGCGATCAAGGAGCAAAAGGCGGTGGCCGTGTTTTCCATGGAAATGCCGGGTGAGCAGCTGGCCATGCGCATGATGTCGTCGCTCGGCCATATCGATCAGAAGAAGGTGCGCACCGGCAAGCTGGACGAGGACGACTGGCCGCGGCTGACCTCCGCCGTCAGCCTGCTGGCCGAGGCGCCGATCTTCATCGACGACACGCCGGCGCTGAGTCCCACCGAGGTACGCGCCCGCGCCCGCCGTCTGGCGCGCGAGCAGGAGCATGGCCTCGGTCTCATCGTCATCGACTACCTGCAGCTGATGCAGGTGCCCGGCAGCAACGAGAACCGTACCGCCGAAATTTCCGAGATATCGCGTTCGCTCAAGGCCCTGGCCAAGGAGCTGAGCGTGCCGGTGATCGCCCTGTCCCAGCTCAACCGCTCGCTGGAGCAGCGCCCCAACAAGCGCCCGGTGATGTCCGACCTGCGCGAGTCCGGCGCCATCGAGCAGGACGCCGACATCATCGTCTTCATCTACCGCGATGAGGTCTACAACCCGGACAGTCCGGACAAGGGTACCGCGGAGATCATCATCGGCAAGCAGCGTAACGGCCCCATCGGCACCGTGCGCCTCACCTTCCTCGGCCAGTACACCCGCTTCGAGAACTGCGCCCACGGGGGGTACGAGGAGTACTGATGCGCGCCACCCAGGTCGTCATCGATCTCGCGGCACTGCGCCACAATCTGGCGCGTGCCCGTGCCGCGGCGCCCGGCAGCCGTATCCTGGCCGCCATCAAGGCCAACGGCTATGGCCACGGCATGCTGCGTGTGGCCCGTGCCCTGGAGCAGGCCGACGGTTTCGGTGTGGCCTGTCTGGCCGAGGCGATCCAGCTGCGCGAGGCCGGCGTGAACCAGCCTATCGTGCTGCTGGAGGGGTTCTTCGGTGCCGACGAACTGGAGGCCATCGCCCGCCATCGCTTCATCCCTGCCATCCATAACGCCGCCCAGCTGGAACAGCTGGAGCAGGCGCACCTGTCGCAGCCCCTGCCTGTGTGGCTCAAGGTGGACAGCGGCATGCACCGGCTGGGCTTTCCGCTGGCACAGGCGCAGGAGGCCTGGCAACGGCTCGATGCCTGCTCCAACGTGGCCGAGGTGGTGGGCTGCATGACCCATCTGGCCAATGCCGACAACCTGGACGACTGTTTCACTGCCGACCAGATTGCTGCCTTTCATCTGCACACCTCCGGCCTGCCCGGGCAGCGTTCCATCGCCAATTCCGCCGCCCTGCTGGGCTGGCCCGACTCCCATGCCGAATGGGTACGCCCCGGCATCATGCTGTATGGCGTGTCGCCCCTGCTGGGCGGGCGCGGCGAGCAGCACGACCTCAGGCCGGTGATGACCCTGCGCTCGGAGCTTATCGCGGTCAAGCATCTCAAGCGCGGCGATGCGGTGGGCTACGGCGGCGCCTTTGTCTGCCCCGAGGACATGACCGTGGGTGTGGTGGCGGCGGGGTATGGTGACGGCTATCCGCGCCATGTGGCCAACGGCGTGCCGGTGCTGGTCAAGGGTCAAAGGGTACCCCTGGTCGGTCGCGTCTCCATGGACATGCTCACCGTCGACCTGCGCGGTCAGCCCGCGGCACACCCCGGTGACCCGGTGGTGCTGTGGGGCGAGGGCCTGCCGGTGGAGGAGATCGCCGAGCATGCGGGCACCATTCCCTATGAACTGCTGTGCCGGGTGATGCCGCGCGTGGATGCGGTCGAGAACGGGGCGTAATGTCCGGCCCCCAGGTCGGCGTCGGTGCCGTGGTGGTGGAGCAGGGGCGGGTGCTGCTGGTACAGCGCGGCCGCCCGCCCGGCGCCGGACTGTGGGCCATCCCCGGCGGCCGCCAGCGCCTGGGCGAGACCCTGCAACAGGCGGCGGAGCGCGAGATACGGGAAGAAACCGGCATCGCCATCCGTGCCACCAAACCCATCTACACCTGTGAACACATCGAACGCGATACCGATGGCACGCTGCGCTATCACTATGTCATCGTCGACCTGGCGGCAGACTATGTAAGCGGCGAGCCGCAGGCCGGTGACGATGCCAGCGCCGCATGCTGGGTGGCCTGGAGCGAACTGGCCAACCTGCCGCTCAACGCCACCACGCGCACAGCGCTGGCCACGCTGTTTCCCGCCGAGGCAGGGCCGTATGTGTCTTCAAGGCAGGATGGGGAATTGCAGGGTGGATAAGCGACAGCGCACTCATCCTCTTGTATCTTGTCCCTTTGCTCTTGTATCTGATTCTTGGCCGTAATGAACAAGGCGAAACTGATGAGTCTGCTGCCGCTGTCGATGTCGCTGTCGGCCTGCACCGCCGAGCTGGGGATGGCGGGGACCATTCTGCTGCTGGTGCTGCTGCCGGCCGCCTTCGTGTTCCTGCTGCTGTGGGGGCTGCGTACGCAGCGGCGGCAGGCGCGCCGCGGCGACAAGGAAGATCGGCGCAATTACCCGGATGCCGACGACGACAACAAGGAATAGGCGATGGCCAAGGGCAAGACCATTTACACCTGCACCGAATGCGGCGGCCAGGCCCCCAAGTGGGCGGGGCAGTGCGGCGACTGCGGCGCCTGGAACAGCATGGTGGAGACCATCGCGGCGCCGCCGGCCGAGCGCAAGGGGCGTCACGCCGGCTATGCCGGTACCGCCGGTACCCTGGCGGTGCAGAGCCTCAAGGAAGTGGCACCGGAGGAGACCAGCCGCCTGTCCACCGGCAGCAGCGAATTCGACCGCGTGCTGGGTGGCGGCCTGGTGGCCGGCTCGGTGGTGCTGCTGGGCGGCGACCCGGGCATCGGCAAGTCCACCCTGCTGCTGCAGACCCTGACTACCCTGGGCGCGGGCCAGCGCACCCTCTACGTCACCGGCGAGGAGTCGCCGCAGCAGGTGAGCATGCGCGCCCAGCGCCTAGGCCTGCCTACCGACCATGTACGCCTGCTCACCGAGACGCGGGTGGAGGATATCCTCGCCGTGGCGCAGCAGGAGCGGCCGCAGGTGCTGGTGGTGGATTCGGTGCAGACGGTCTATACGGAGCTGCTGCAGTCGGCGCCGGGTTCGGTGGCCCAGGTACGCGAGAGCGCGGCGCAGCTGGTGCGCTATGCCAAGCAGAGCGGCACCGCGCTGTTCCTGGTCGGCCACGTCACCAAGGACGGCCAGCTGGCCGGACCGCGCGTGCTGGAGCACATGGTGGACACGGTGCTGTATTTCGAGGGCGATTCCGGCAGCCGCTACCGCGTGGTGCGTGCCTTCAAGAACCGCTACGGTGCGGTGAACGAACTGGGCGTGTTCGCCATGACCGACAAGGGGCTGAAGGAGGTGACCAACCCCTCGGCCATCTTCCTGTCGCGACATGAGGAGGAGGTGCCGGGCAGTGTGATCATGGTCACCATCGAGGGCAGCCGCCCCCTGCTGGTGGAGGTGCAGGCCCTGGTGGACGAGAGCCACCTGTCCAATCCGCGCCGCGTCACCGTCGGCCTGGAGCACAACCGCCTGGCCATGCTGCTCGCCGTGCTGCATCGCCACGGCGGTATCGTCACCCACGATCAGGACGTGTTCGTCAACGTGGTGGGCGGCATGCGCGTCACCGAGACCGGCGCCGACCTCGCCACCCTGCTCGCCGTGCTGTCCAGCCTGCGCAGCCGCCCCCTGCCGCAGGGGCTGGTGGTGTTTGGCGAGGTGGGGCTGGCCGGAGAGATCCGTCCGGTGCCCAATGGCCAGGACCGCCTGCGCGAGGCGGCCAAGCACGGCTTCACCCGCGCCCTGGTGCCGCTGGCCAACAAGCCCAAGCAGAAGGTGGACGGAATGGAAATCATCGGCGTGCGCCGCCTCGACGAGGCCTTGCAGCAGTTCTGACGTCAACTGTTAGAAGATGAAGACGAAAACCTAACGCAGAGGCGCAGAGGCGCAGAGGCGCAGAGTACGAATGTCATCCCTCTGCGACCTCCGCGTCTCCGCGACTCTGCGTTGAAATTATTTGACTATGGATATTGGACTCAGCCGCCCTGGGACAGTTCGGTGAGTTCGCGTTCGAGCAGGGCTTCGTCGCCCAGGTTGAGTTCCACCAGGCGCTTGAGGTGGCTGATGCTGTCCAGTTCGATGTGATCGCAGCGGAAACCAAGATGGCCTTCTTCGCAGTGCACCACGGTGCCGTCCATGGAGATCACGACGTCGCCGTCCAGGCGCAGTTCCAGTTGGCAGCCGACGGCGGAATCAGTCTCCCAATCCGCCGGGGCCACAATCAGCGCACCCTTGAGCGAGATGTCGAGCAGGCGGCTGTCCCAGCGTTCGCCGCCACAGTACAGTGCAGCCTGGCCGTCCATCGGGATGCGTTGGAAGTGGCGTTTTTCACTCAATGGGGATGATCCTCAGTGCAGGGAGAACTGCATGCGCACATTGCCGATCTGGATGATATCGCCATCGTGCAGTTGCCAGGCACTGTCACCGATCTGGGTATCGCCGACGCGGGGCGGTGTGTTGCCTTCCAGATGGGTGAGGAAGAAGCCGTCGTTGCGGTGGGCGATCATGGCCAGTTGTACTCCAGGCTTGCCCACATTCACCAGGTTGCGCTTCAGGCTGATGGTCTTGCCCATGTTCTGCCCGTTGAGTATTTGCAGGAAGGCATGGCGTGGTGTGTGTATTGGTTCAAGCTCCAGCGTGTCGGCTTCCGTCAGCTCGGGTTCCAGTTCCGGCATGGCATCTTCCAGCGATACGGGTACCGCCTCGTTTTCCACCGGTTCTTCCTCAATCACGGCAGGAACGGCAGGTTCCAGGGTGAAGGTGAGGTTGTGCTTGCCGACGCGGATGTCGTCGCCGTTTCTGAGAGTGTGTTCCGCGCTGATGCGCGTGTTGTTGACGAAGGTGCCGTCCGGGGTGTCCAGATCGTGCAGTACGGCGGTGTCACCGTCCAGGGTCACGCGGGCGTGATGCGGCTGGACGGCCAGACTGTCGATAAAAACCCTGCAGCCGGGATCGCTGCCGATGACGTTTTCACCCTCGCTCAACGGGAAGTATTTGAGCAATTTACCCTTGAAAGAAAGGGTTAGCTTGGACACGCAGGCGGCTCCGGTTAGTTGTTCTTGCCGGCTAGTATAGCCATGCGGGGGTGGTTAGGGTACTGCCGTCGCAGCCACGTATCGGCGCCCTGCTACCCTTGGTCTGGCGGTGCCACATCGGTTTTCTCCCGGAAGTTGGGGTCGATACGCACGGTCTTCACCGCATTGGTGGTGGTCTGCACGATCTCCAGGGGGTAACCGGCAAGCAGCAGGCTGGTACCGGCCTCCGGAATGGTTTCCAGATACTCGATGATCATGCCGTTCAGGGTCTTCGGCCCGTCGGTGGGCAGATTCCACTGCATCAGGCGATTGAGGTCGCGGATATTGGCGCTGCCTTCCACCATGTAGGTGCCGTCTTCCTGGGGATGGATGTCCTTGCTCAGCGCGGCCGGATCGCTGGTGAATTCGCCGACGATCTCTTCCAGGATGTCGTCCAGTGTCACCAGCCCCTGGATATCACCGTATTCATCCACCACCATGGCGATGCGGCGGCGCTGCTGCTGGAAATTGAGCAGCTGGGTATTGAGCGCTGTGCCTTCAGGAATGAAGTAGGGGTCGCTGATCACCTTCATGAAGGCCTCGCGCGTCAGTTCGCCGACTTTGTGGACGGCGAGTACATTGCGCAGATGCACGATGCCCAGCACGTTGTCGATGCCGTCCTTGAATACCGGCAGGCGGGTGTGCTGGCTGCTTTTGATCTGTTGCACGATATCGGCCCAGTCATCCTCCAGATCGATGCCGGTGATCTCGTTGCGCGGAATCATGATGTCCTCCACCGTGACCTTTTCCAGGTCGAGGATGGAGAGCAGCATCTGCTGGTGGCGCTGCGGGATCATGTTGCCGGCCTCATGCACCACCGTACGCAATTCATCGCTGGAAAGATGCAGCTTGGGGGCATCGGCTGTGGAGATGCCGATCATGCGCAGCAGGCCGTTGGCGACAACGTTTACGGTCCATACGGCGGGGTAAAGCACCTTCAGCATGGGTTTCAGGATGAAGGCGGCGGGAAAGGCGATGCGTTCGGGGTGCATGGCGGCCACCGTCTTGGGGGCTACCTCGGAGAAGATGAGGATCACGAAGGTGAGCACGCCGGTGGCGATGGCGATGCCGGCCTCCCCGTACAGTTTCAGCCCCAGTACGGTGGCGGTAGCGGAGGCGAGGATATTGATGAAGTTGTTGCCGAGCAGGATCAGGCCGATGAGGCGATCCGGCCGCTTGAGCAGGTCGTAGGCCCGTCGTGCACCCGGATGCCCTCCTTTTTTTACCAGGTGGCGCAGCCGGTAGCGGTTCAGGCTGAACAGGCCGGTTTCCGATCCGGAGAAGAAGGCGGAGAGGAAGATAAGAATGACCAGGGTGCCGACCAGGAGGCCGGTAGGTATGTCGTCGATCAAGAAGTGATGAATCCTGTGGTTATCAAAGTTTTTTGATTACAAAGGGTTGCATGGTGGCTTGTCAACCCTTGCCGTTAGCGGCCGAGAATGAGTTCCAGCACCAGCTTGCTGCCGAGGTAGGCGGTCATGAGCAGGACGAAGCCGGCCAGGGTCCAGTAGATGGCCTTGCGCCCGCGCCAGCCGAAGCGCCAGCGGCCCGACAACAGGACGGCGAAAACCACCCAGGCGATCACCGACAGCACGGTCTTGTGCACCAGGTGCTGGGACAGCATGTTCTCCAGGTAGAGGAAGCCGGACAACAGCGACAGACTGAGCAGGATGAAGCCCAGCCCGATCATGTGGAACAGCAGGCGTTCCATGGTCTCCAGCGGCGGCAGGGCGCGGATGAAGCCGCCGGGATGGCGGTTGCGCAGATGCCTATCCTGAATCGCCAGCAACATTGCCTGTACGGCGGCCAGAGCCAGCAGGCTGTAGGCCAGGATCGAGAGCAGGATGTGGCCGCGCATTTCGACCGTCGAGAGGGCCAGCAGGTTGGGGGCGGTGGGCCATACGGTCTGTACCACCAGGGCCAGCGCGCTCAACGGGAGTACGGCAACGCCGAGGTTTTCCACCGGTTGCGACAGTGCGGCGAGCAGCAGCAGCAAGGCCACCAGCCAGGCAATGAGCGACACCACATGGAAGAATTCAAGATCCAGCCCCTCCGGCAGGAAGATGACCTGGTAGACCAGTATCCCATGCAGGGCGACGCCGGCCAGACCGGTCAGCAGGGCGGGCAAACGGGAATGGGCCGTGGCCTCCGCACCCAGCGCCAGACGCCGCAGCAGCAGCATGGTGGCCACGAAGTAGAGAGCAACGGTGAGGAAGGTGAGAGCAATAGTCATGGTGTCGGGCGTCGTAATGGGCGGCATCATCGCATAACTGGCGGCGGCGTTGAAGCGTATAACGGGTCGTGGGCACGACACGGACGCGCGTGATGACCGGGCAACCGCCAGACTGGTCGTATTCTCTGATGAGCGGCAGTGTGCAAATATGACGTATCGTGCTACAAAAGCAGCCGAATCGTGGCGATGCGCCGTGAATGCGGGCACAGACAGGGACGAACGCAAGTCCGTCGCAGGTGAGGGTGCGGGAGATCAGGTATGGATATTCGGGTATTGGGGTGTAGCGGCGGCATCGGGGCGGGGCTCCGTACCACCTCTTTCCTGATAGACCATGACATTCTGCTGGATGCGGGGAGCGGTGTGGGTGATTTGACGCTGGACGAAATGGCGCATCTCAAGCACATCTTCCTTACCCACTCCCACCTGGATCACATTCATGCCATCCCTCTGGTGGTTGATTCGGTATTCGACCGCGTCGATGCCCCGATCCTGATCCATGCCTTGCCCGATACCATCCGGGCCTTGCAGGAGCACATCTTCAACGGTGTGATCTGGCCCGATTTCACCCGTCTGCCCCATCCCGAGCGGCCGGTGCTGCGTTTCGAGACGCTGGAACCGGGCGAGATCGTTGCCCTGGGCAATCGCCAGTTCGAGATGATCCCGGTCAACCATCTGGTGCCGACGGTTGGTTACCGTATCACCACGCCGAACGGCGTGTTCGCCTTCAGCGGCGACACCACTACCAACGACACCTTCTGGGCGGCACTGAATGACGGCCCGCGGCTGGATCTGCTGGTGGTGGAGGCCGCGTTCCCCAATGCGGAGCGGGAATTGTGCCGCATGGCGCGCCACTACTGCCCTGAGATGCTGGCGGAGGATCTGGTCAAGCTGCGGCACCATCCTCGCATCTGGCTGACCCACGCCAAGCCGGGGGCGGAGGAGAAAATCTTCCAGGAAGTGCGTACCCTGCTGGCCGGCTACGACATAAACCACCTCACCGGCGGCGAGCGCTTCACGCTATAATCCCGGCCTGATCCCTGGCGGGGGTGTTTCCCGCCATCACCGTGGAATCCGTTACATGTTTGACAGCCTCAGCGAACGGCTGACGCGGACGCTGCGCACCCTGCGCGGTGCCGGTCGCCTCACCGAAGACAACATCAAGGACACCCTGCGCGAAGTGCGCATGGCGCTGCTGGAGGCCGACGTGGCCCTGCCGGTAGTGCGCGATTTCATCGAGCAGGTGCGTGTGCGCGCCGTCGGCCAGGAGGTGATGAGCAGCCTCACCCCCGGTCAGGTGCTGGTCAAGATCGTCCATGGTGAACTGGTCCGGCTGATGGGCGAGGCCCATGCCGGCCTCAATCTCAATGTGCGCCCCCCCGCCGTGCTGCTGATGGCCGGCCTGCAGGGCTCGGGCAAGACCACCACCGTCGGCAAGCTGGCGCGCTGGCTCAAGGGCCAGGACAAGAAGGTGCTGGTGGTCAGCGCCGACATCTATCGCCCGGCGGCCATCCAGCAGCTGAAGACCCTGGCCGGTGAGGTCGGTGTCGAGTTCTTCCCCAGCGACCTGTCGCAGGATCCGGTGGCCATCGGCCAGGGAGCGGTGGATTACGCCCGCAAACACTATCTCGACGTGGTCATCGTCGATACCGCCGGCCGTCTGCACATCGACGCCGACATGATGGCGGAGATCAAGCGCCTGCACGGGGCACTGGAGCCGGCCGAGACGCTGTTCGTGGTGGACAGCATGACCGGTCAGGATGCAGCCAACACCGCCAAGGCCTTCAATGATGCCCTGCCGCTGACTGGTGTGGTACTGACCAAGACGGACGGCGATGCCCGCGGCGGTGCCGCCCTGTCGGTGCGCCAGATCACCGGCAAGCCCATCAAGTTCCTCGGCGTGGGCGAAAAAAGCGCTGCACTGGAACCGTTCCACCCGGATCGTGTCGCCTCCCGCATCCTCGGCATGGGCGATGTGCTGTCCCTGGTGGAGGAGGTGCAGGCCAAGGTCGACCATGCCGAGGCGGAAAAGCTGGCACGCAAGATCGGCAAGGGCAAGGGCTTTGACCTGGCGGATTTCCGCGACCAGCTGCGCCAGATGCAGAACATGGGCGGCGTGGCCAGCCTGCTGGACAAGCTGCCCGGCGTCTCCAATCTGCCGGCGGCGGTGAAGGGCCAGGTAAATGACAAGGAATTCAAGCGGCTGGAGGCCATGATCAACTCCATGACGCCGCAGGAACGGCAGCACCCGGATCTGATCAAGGGTTCGCGCAAGCGCCGCATCGCCGACGGTTCCGGCACCCAGGTACAGGATGTCAACCGCCTGCTCAAGCAGTTCAGCCAGATGCAGAAGATGATGAAAAAGATGTCCGGTGGCGGCATGGCCAAGATGATGCGTGCCATGAAGGGACGCATGCCGCCAGGAATGCCCTTTTGAAATCAATAAGGTACGAGATGCCAGGCACAAGGGACGAGGGTTGGGGGGCGCTGCGCACACGCGCACGATGAGAAAAGCGCCCGTGCAGCGGACACATTCCTCCTGTCTCGCACCTTATTAGCTCGTACCTGTTCTTTTTTTTTACCGTCTGACATAGAATATGCGGCTTTCCGCAGTGGGCCGCCTGTCAGCGGCCCCGTTTGTTTGTGTACACGAGGATTCCTTACACGATGGTCACTATCCGCATGGCACGTGGCGGCGCCAAGAAGCGCCCCTTCTACCACATCGTCGTCACCGACAGCCGCAACCGTCGCGACGGCCGTTTCATCGAGCGTCTCGGCTTCTTCAATCCCATCGCCAAGGCGAGCGAGGAGAAGATGCGCATCAACCGCGAGCGCGTCGATTACTGGCTGGCGCAGGGCGCACAGGCCTCTGATCGCGTCGCCAGCCTGTTGAAGCAGAGCGCCTGATTCGGTTTGTGCCATCGACGGGGGCCGCACGGCCTGTGCGCTGATGGTTGACTCGGAGCAGGATGAGCGCATTGTCGTGGGCCGCATTGCCGGCCTGTTCGGCGTGCGTGGCTGGGTACGGATTTTCTCCCACACCCAGCCGCTGGACAACATTCTCGGCTATTCGCCCTGGCAATTGCTGCGCGACGGCAGTTGGGTACAGGTGAAACCCCTGGAGGGGCGTATCCAGGGCAAGGGCATTGTGGCCCGGCTGGACGGTTGTGATGACCGTGATGCGGCGGCGGCACTGGTGGGCTGCGATATCGCCATCAACCGCAGCCAGCTGCAGCCGCTGGCTGCGGATGAGATTTACTGGGCCGATCTGATCGGTCTCAAGGTGGTGACGCTGGACGGTGTGGAGCTTGGGGTGGTCGACCACCTGCTTGAAACCGGTGCCAACGATGTGGTGGTGGTGCAGGGGGAGCGCGAGCGCCTGCTGCCCTATATCGGGTCGGTGGTTCGAGAGGTGGATCTGGCCGGCGGGGTGATGCGGGTCGACTGGGACCCGGACTTCTGAGCCTTGCCCCGATGCGCATCGACGTTGTCACGCTGTTTCCCCCGATGTTCGATGCCCTGACCTGCCACGGTGTGACGGGGCGGGCAGTGAAGCGGGAGGTCATGCGGCTGGCATTGTGGAATCCGCGTGATTTCACCTGCGACAACCACCGCACGGTGGACGATCGTCCCTATGGCGGCGGCCCCGGAATGGTCATGCTGGCGCAGCCCCTGCGCGAGGCCGTGCAGGCCGCGCGGGCGGCAGATCCCGAACCGGCCCATGTGGTCTGTCTGTCGCCCCAGGGGCGGCCGCTGGATCAGGCCGGGGTGGAGCAACTGGCGCAGCGCCGGCGGCTGTTGCTGGTGGCCGGACGCTATGAAGGCATTGACGAGCGCTTCGTCGATGCAGAGGTGGATGAGGAGTGGTCCATCGGTGACTACGTCCTTTCCGGCGGCGAGCTGGCCGCGATGGTGCTGATCGATGCCGTCGCCCGCCTGCTTCCCGGGGTGCTGGGCCACGAGGCCTCTGCTGCGCAGGACTCCTTCGCCGGTGGCCTGCTGGACTGTCCGCACTACACCCGTCCCGAGGTGTGGGATGGGCGTGAGGTGCCGGCGGTGCTGCTGTCCGGTGACCATGCGGCGATTGCGCGCTGGCGCATGCAGCAGGCACTGGGACGCACCTGGTTGCGGCGGCCCGAGTTGCTGGAGCGGCTGGAGCTGAGTGACGAACAGCGAAAATTGCTCACGGATTTTATCCGGGGGCATGAACAAAATTGATTCCATGTGTATAATGCAGCGGATTTTTCCGGAGAACGTGTCATGAGCAACATCATCGAACAACTTGAAGCCGAACAGATGAGCCGCGAAGTGCCGGAATTCGGCGCCGGCGATACGGTTGTAGTACAGGTGAAAGTGAAGGAAGGCAACCGTGAGCGTCTGCAGGCGTTCGAAGGTGTGGTGATTGCCAAGCGCAATCGCGGCCTGAACTCCGCCTTTACCGTGCGCAAGCTGTCCCATGGCGAGGGTGTGGAGCGTGTGTTCCAGACCTACAGCCCGGCCATTGCCGCCATCGAGGTGAAGCGTCGCGGCGATGTCAGCCGTGCCAAGCTCTACTACCTGCGCGGCCGTACCGGCAAGTCGGCCCGCATCAAAGAGAAGCTGTAAAGCCTCGCCACCCTGCCCGCGTCACGTGGTGCAGGGGCTGCGATATCGCGATATGGCTTTTCTGAAAAAAAGCGGATGCCACCCGAGGGGCGGCATCCGCTTTTTTCATTTTTCTCGCCGCATCCTGCTGTGGCTGGCGCTGGTCA
The DNA here is from genome assembly GCA_020725115.1 of Thiohalomonas denitrificans. GTDB lineage: Bacteria > Pseudomonadota > Gammaproteobacteria > Thiohalomonadales > Thiohalomonadaceae > Sulfurivermis > Sulfurivermis denitrificans_A. The sequence continues at coordinate 48,960 of DYFR01000001.1, read as the reverse complement.
GCTTCCCTGCCGCTGCCGAGACCCTGGAGCAGCTGGAGGCTCTGGCTGCCGGTGGTGCGCCGCGGCTGGCCCTGGCGCTGCTGCAGGCACGGCAGCCGGCCTGGCAGGAGGATGCTGCCGGCTGGATGCAATGGGAGCGTGGCCGCGTCCAGCTCCTTGCCGCCGGTGGTGACTGGCAGGCCCTGCATGACCGTCTCAGTGTTCTCCCCACCGATATCTCTCCCGACTTTGCCCGCTGGGCACAGACCTGGCACGCCCGCGCCCTGATTGAGCTGGGGCAGGGGGAGCGTGCCCGTGCCGGATTGCGCGCCCTGTTGTGGGGGGGCACCGGCACGGATATCGAGTTGACTGCCTGGCGGCGTCTGGTGATACAGAGTTATCGCGCCGATGGCCGCGGTGATGATGCCTATGCCGCCATGCTGCGCTATCGCCATGACTATGGTCGCGGTGGCCAGGAGGATGCCCTGCTCAGTGCCCAGGTGCTGCTCGGACAGGGGCGCGCGGCGGATGCTGCGGAGGCGCTGCATGGTCTGGAGCAGGTCCAGGCCCGTCCCCTGTTGCTGCTGGCCCGGCTGCGCAGCGGACAGTGGGAGCCGCGGCGGGTGTTGCGCGAGGCCCGCACCCTGCTGCAGGAGAAAAATCTGCCGTCGCTGCTGCAACAGCAAGGTCAGGCCATAGTGGCGGAGGCCGCCGCGGCCTCCGCCGATCCCGCGGCCCAGGCCATTGCACTGGAGCACCTGTTTTCACGCCTGCGCCGAATCCCGCTCGACCGTGAACTGTTTGTCCTTACCCCGGATACCTTGTGGGAGGCCTACCTGACCTATGCCCGTCAGGTCGGCAACCGCGAACAGTTGCTGATCGGCGACGATGCCGCCTGGCTGGCAACGGCGCAGGCGGCAGGGCGCATGTATCCCATCCGTGTCCGCTCCATTTACGCCTTGCTGGCGCTGCACGGCTCGAGCGCGGCCACGCGCCAGCGGGGGCATGCCGCACTGGTGGAAAACCTGCTGCAGCAGGAGGATGGCACCGAACTGATACATCAGCTCTATCTGGGTTCACCTCGTTTTGCCGCCGTGGGCAGTGTGCCCGAAGTGGTGCGCCGCACCCTGGTCGATCCGGCGATTGCTGCCGGGGATCTGCCCCTGGCCGCGCGTCTGCTGGCTGGTCTGGATGAACCGCCGCCGGGTACCGATCGGGTGATGTGGCGGCTGCGCCAGGCGCGTGTGCTGCTGCTGGGTGGCGACTACGGCCAGGCCGAGGCCATCCTGCGGGAGCTGATCGACGGCAGCACCCGGCTGTCGCGACCGGAACTGGATCGGCTGATCCAGGTCTTGTTCGATGTGCAGACGGTGGGTGAACACGAGGTTGCCTATCGTCTGCTGGAGGCCTTGCAGATGCAGGTGGCCGATGTACAGCTCAAGCGTGAGTTGTGGTACTGGATGGCCGATTCGCGTCTGGCGCAGGAGCGCCCGCTGGAGGCGGCGGCGCTGTACCTGCGCTCCGCCATGGTGCCGCAGCCCCTGTCGCTGGATCCCTGGGGGCAGACCGCCCGCTATCAGGCGGCCCAGGCCCTGGCCAAGGCGGGTCTGACCGAAGACGCCCGCACCCTTTATGAGCAGTTGCTGAAGACCACCGATGATCCGGGGCGGCGCGCCGTGCTGCGCCGCGATCTGCAGCAATTGCTGCTGGTGCGGCCGTGAATGATGCCGGCTGGAGCGCGGTGATTGCCACTCCGTTGCCTGGCGGCTGGCGCTACGGCATCCGGTGTGAGGGCGCAGGAGTGAGCGAGTCGGAATTCCTGCCGGCCAGCGCGCCGTTGCGGGCGCCGGACACGGACTGCGCGCGGCGTGCGGTGGCCGATGTGCAGCATTATTTCTCCGCCCCGCACAGTCATCCCGCGACTGAACTCTTGCCCCGCGGCACGCCGTTCCAGCAGCGGGTATGGCAGGCGCTGCGTGACATACCGCCGGGGCTGCCGTGCACCTACGGCGAACTGGCACGCCGCCTCGGCAGCAGCGCCCGGGCCGTTGCCGGCGCCTGTCGCGCCAATCCCGTCCCGTTGCTGATACCCTGCCATCGCGTGGTGGCCGCCCATGGCGCGGGCGGCTACATGGGGGCGACGGAGGGGGAACCACTGCGACTGAAAAACTGGTTGCTGAATCATGAAGCCGCACGCTGAGCCAGCAGGCAATGCGCTGCTGGAGCGTTTCCTCGATGCGTTGTGGATGGAACGCGGTCTGAGCGACCACACCCTGGCCGCGTACCGCCGCGATCTGCAGGGACTGGCGCGCTGGCTGGAGCAACGCGACATTGCCGCGCCGGAGGCCGCCACGCGGCAGGACCTGCTGGGCTATCTGCACAGCCGCGTCGCCGCCGGTGCCCAGCCGCGTACCACCGCCCGCCTGCTCTCCAGCCTGCGGCGCTTTTACCGCTATCTGGTGCGCGAGCAGTTGCTCACCGACGACCCCAGCGCGCGTATCGACAGCCCCAAGCTGGGACGCGGCCTGCCCAAGGCGCTGACCGAGGCCGAGGTGGAGTCCCTGCTCGCGGCGCCGGATATCGGCGAGCCGCTGGGACTGCGTGATCGGGCGATGCTGGAGGTGCTCTACGCCAGTGGCCTGCGGGTGTCGGAACTGATCACCCTGGAGATGTATCGCGTCAGCCTGCAGCAGGGGGTGGTGCGGATCCTTGGCAAGGGCAGCAAGGAGCGACTGGTGCCGCTGGGCGAGGAGGCGGTAAGCTGGCTGGAGCGCTATCTGGCCGAGGCTCGGCCGGCACTGGTACAGGGGCAGGCCACGGCGGCATTGTTTCCCACCCGGCGCGGTGAGGCGATGACGCGACAGGCCTTCTGGTACCTGATCAAGCGCTATGCCCGCCAGGCGGGCATCACCTCGCATCTTTCGCCCCATACCCTGCGCCATGCCTTCGCCACCCATCTGCTCAATCACGGTGCTGACCTGCGTGTGGTACAGATGCTGCTGGGTCACAGCAGTCTGTCCACCACGCAGATCTATACCCATGTGGCCCGCGAGCGCCTCAAGGCGCTGCATGCGCAGCATCATCCGCGGGGATGATTGGGCTATCATGGCGGGGTACGGGGTAAAGGAAATGGAACTGTAGCGATGCAGGAGACAGAGCGCATCAAGGTCGATGTCAACGCCCTGAAATCGGGCATGTACGTGGCCGAACTGGATCGCCCGTGGCTGGGTACCCCCTTTCTGTTTCAGGGGTTTCCCATCACCACGGACGAGGAGATCGTTCAGTTGCAGCAATGCTGCGAATACGTCTTTGTCGATGCCACCCAGTCTGTGGGCTGGGAGCCGGACATGCGGCTGCTGCGTCGCATGGATGAATATCTGGTGCTGGAACAGCCCGACGCCGATGCGTCGCAAAGTCAGCCGCCGCGTTTCACTACCCAGCGCGTCAATGTGCAGTCTGAACCGAAGCATGGCTGGAAACAGGATACCGGTACGTTTTTGGCCACGTTGCAGCGCACGCGCGAAACCTACGGTCGTACACACGAATACGTCAATCAGGTGCTGGACGATGTGCGGCTGGGGCGGGCCATCGATCCCGCCGGGGCCAAGGAGGTGGTGAATACGCTGGTCGACGCCATCATCACCAATGAAAGTGCGCTGGTCTGGCTCACCATGCTCAAACACCGTGATGAGTACACCTCCCAGCACAGCATCAATGTCTGCATCATGAGCCTGTTGTTCGGGCGTGCCCTGGGACTGGAAAAATACGAGTTGCAGGAGCTGGGGCACGGTGCCCTGCTGCATGATATTGGCAAGATGAAGGTGCCCCTGGAGATACTCAACAAGACCACTCCGCTGACGGACGCAGAGTTGGCCGAATTGAAACTCCATGCCGGTTACGGTTACGAAATGCTCTGCGACAGCAGGGACATCGGCGCACAGGCGCTCGATGTGATTCGTTCCCACCATGAGCGGGTGGACGGCAGCGGTTATCCGCGGGGCCTCAAGGGTGACGAGATCGGGCGCTTTGCCATGATTGTATCCGTGGTGGACGTCTACGACGCCATTACCTCGGATCGTGTCTACCATATGGGCATTTCTCCCCATGAGGCGATCAATCTGATGTATGGCTGGACTCCACACGGTTTTTTACGGGAACTGATCGAATCATTCATCAAATGTCTGGGCATTTATCCCATTGGCAGCATTGTCGAACTGGAAACCGGCGAGGTCGGCGTGGTCATGACCATGAATCTTGCCCAGCGTCTGCGCCCCATCATCACCCTGGTGCTGGATTGTGACAAACGTCCCTATCCGGTGCGCAAACTGCTCAACCTGGCACAGTTCGCCGGCGATGACGGGGCCGTGAACATTCAGCGCATCCTGCAGTCCAATGCCTACGGCATTGATGTGCGCAGCCTGGTGCTGGAAGGGGCTACGGAAGAGATACGGGCTGTCGTGTAAGGTAGCCACTGAAAACTGCAATTCTAGCGAGGGAGTCATGCCGTCTTTCGATATTGTTTCCGAGATTGATAAACACGAACTGGCCAATGCCGTGGATCAGACCAACCGCGAGGTGGATAACCGCTTCGACTTCAAGGGGTCGGAGGCGCGGGTCGAGCAGGAAGACGCGGCGCTGTTGCTGCATGCGCAGAGCGATTTCCAGATCAAGCAGATGCGGGAGATTCTGTATCCGCGGATGGCCAAGCGCGGCATCGACATCAAGTGTCTGGAGGAAGAGGATATCGAAACCGCCAACATGCGCTGCCGTCAACGTGTCAAGGTGCGGCAGGGGATCGACAAGGAGCTGGCCAAGGAGATCGTCAAACGGCTGAAGGACAGCAAGATCAAGGTGCAGGCAGCGGTGCAGGGGGAGCAGGTGCGTGTCACGGGCAAGAAACGTGACGACTTGCAGGAGGCCATCGCCCTGTTGCGTGGCGCCGATCTGGGCATGCCGCTGCAATTCAACAATTTTCGTGACTGATTACATCACAGGAACTTTTCAATGAAACGTTTGATGGTAGTGATTTTGTTTTCCCTGTCTGTCCTTGCCGCCCCTTTGCATGCCGACGAGGCGGTGACGGCCAGGGTGCGTGCCGCAGTCGAGGGCCTGATGCCGGGACAGACGCCGGACACCATCGTGCCATCGCCAGTGGCCGGTCTGTACGAGATCGCCTACGGCCCACGCCTGTTCTACGTCTCTGCCGATGGTCGCCACCTGATTAGTGGTGACATGTTTGATCTGCAGAAGCAGACCAACCTCACCGAGGAGTGGCGCGGCAAGGCGCGGCGTGCCGCCCTGGATGCCGCCAAGCCGTCGATGATTGTCTATCCGGCACGCGGCAAGGCCAGGCATACCCTTACCGTGTTTACCGACATCGATTGCACCTATTGCCGCAAGATGCACGGTGGCATGAAGGAGATGAATGATCTCGGCATCACGGTACGCTACCTGGCCTTCCCGCGTGCCGGTATCCCCTCGCCCTCCTATGACAAGGTGGCATCGGTATGGTGTGCTGCCGATCGCAACAAGGCGATGGACCAGGCCAAGAACGAAGACAAGGTAAGCAAGAACATCTGTGCCGGCAATCCGGTGGCCGATCATCTGGCCCTGGGTCAGGCCCTGGGTGTCAGCGCCACGCCCACCCTGGTGCTGGAGGACGGCACCGTGATCCCCGGTTACCTGCCACCCCAGCGTCTGGTGCAGGAACTGGACACCATGCGGCGGCAAAAGTAGATACAAGAGCAAAGAGACAAGATACAAGGGGAGGTGTGCGCTGCGCGCACGGGTGTTTTTAGTCACTACAGTACGAGCGCAGCTAAACAGGTGTTCCGAATTGGTATCCATCTCATCTTCGATGCGTCATAGGGCGGGCCGTGCCCGCCGCAGCACGGCGCCCATGGGGCGCCCTATGCCTGGTTACGCATTCGGAACACTTATTTAGCTCGTTCCCTTGTATCGTTTCTCTGCCCTCAGTGCATGGCCGTGAACATCAGGCGCCGATAGCGGTTCACCAGCTCCCCACTGCCGCCGAGCAGTTCGAACAGCTGCAGCATGCCCTTGCGGCCGGCATCGTCACCATAGGCGCGATCGCGCCGCACCAGTTCCAGCAGCTGTTCCAGAGCCCCTTCATAATCACCGGCCAATACCAGGCGTGCAGCGAGCTGGTGACGTGCCTTGCTGTCCTTGGGGTTTATTGCCAGTGTTTGTTGCAGTACCTCGATCTCCGCTGCGTCGGCAGCGGCCGTGGCAAAAGCAAGACGGGCGCGCAGTGCCTCGGCCTGCGGCGAGAGGGCGACATCCGCCGGCAATGTGGCGAGCAGTTGCGCGGCCTCGTCGGTGCGTCCGGTAACGGCGTGCAGTTCGGCCAGCATCAACTGGGCGCGGTGATCGTCTGGTAGCTCGCTCATCACCTGGCGCAGCAGGGTTTCCGCCTGCACCGCGTCACCGTTGCTCCAGGCCTCTTCGGCTGCGGCGAGGAAACGGTCGGCCGGCTGTTCCATGTGATTGTCGATAAAGGCACGTACCTGTGACTCCGGCAGTGCGCCGGTGAATTCGTCCACCACGCGGCCATCACGGATCATTTTCACCGTGGGCACGCTGCGCACACCGAACTGGCTGGCCAACGCCTGTTGCTCGTCGATGTTCACCTTGGCCAGCAGAAACCTGCCCTGATATTCCGTGGCCAGTCTTTCCAGGATGGGCAGCAGGGCCTTGCACGGCTCGCACCAGCTGGCCCAGAAATCCACCAGCACCGGCAACTGCATGGAGCGCTCTGCCACGCTGGCAAAGTTGTCGGCGGTGATATCGATGATGTATTCGCTGTTGCTCATGACCAGGATCCTGTCGTGAATGGATGGTGTTCTCTGCGCCTCGGTGGCAAGTGTATGGTGGTTACTCGGTGTGAAACTCAAGGCCACTGATTCCGATGGTCTGCGCGACGGCGGTAAACAGCAGCAGTGGACACACGCGCCGTTGTGGCCACAGCCGGCGTACGCCCTCGGCATAGTAGGCCATTTGCCTGGCGTACGGCGCAGCCAGCGCCGCCAGATCGCCGTCTGCCGCCTGCCGGTGTGTCTTGTAGTCGACGATGATCACCTCGTCGTCCTTCACGATCAGCCGGTCGATGAGACCGTATACGGTGCAGCCATCATGGGGGTATTGCAGCGGCACCTCGTTCCAGGCCTGGCGGTAGCAGGCCGGGTCGAACAGTTCGCGGAACTGCGGGGCGTGCCGGATGGCCCTGGCCTCCTGCCACCATGCCATGAACTCGTGGTCGTCGGGTGGGTGCTGCAGTTCCGCGGCGACGCGCCCGGGTATGGATGCTTCCGCTGCACTGCCGGCAAGCAACTCCAGCATGCGGTGGATGGCGATGCCGCGCAGGCGGCCATCTTCATCGCCGCCTGCGCGGCTGTTGGTGTGGATGCTGCGGCTGGGCGCGATCTCGCGTGCCAGCGGCGGCACCGAGACTGTTTCACGCAGGGCAGCAGGGGGCGGCGGCACGGCAAGGATGGTTGCGCTAGCGGTTGGTGCGGCAGCGACCGGCATTTGGTTGGACTCGATGGGCTCTGTCAGCACCTGTTGCAGATCGCCGTACCAGCCTAGCCTGTTGCCCTTGCCGGGGCGACAGCCGGAGACATACAGCAGCTGCCTGGCACGGGTCAGGGCTACGTAGAGCAGGTTGGCTGTCTCGCGCCGCTCGGCGGCCAGCTCCTGTTCCAGTTGGCTACGGGTAAAGGCGTCCTGCTGATCTTTTTTTCCCACCAGCAACAGGTGCTGCGGTGCATCCGCCTCCGCGGGCCAGCCTACCTGCGCATGCCAGGGACGGTCATTGCCGCCAGCGGACGCAGCATCGGCGATAAACACCACCGCTGCCTCCAGCCCCTTGGCGGCGTGGATGGTCATCAGACGCACCCGATCGGTGGCGGCCTCTGCCGGTGCCTCGTCCGGTGCCTCGTCCTGTTCGCGCATCTCGCCCAGACGGGCGAGGAAGTGGGTCAGGCTGGGATAGCGGCCGTTGTCGATCTCCAGCGCCAGTTCGAGGAAGCGGGTGAGGTTGGCGCGCAGGCGCGGGCGCAGATGGGCGGGGAAGGCGGCCTCGTAACGGGCGGTGACGTTGCCTTCGCTGTATACCTTGTCGAGCAGATCGTGGATGGGCTGTGTACCGGCAAGCGCATGCCAGCGACTCAGGCAGTCGGCGGCGCGGCGCAGCGGCGTGCCGGGGGCCGCATCGGTTTGGAGCAGACGCTCGAACCAGGCGCCGCGCTGGCCCGCGGCCAGGGAGATCAGATCTGCGTCGCTGCACGCGAACAGCGGCGAGCGCAGCACCTGCGCCAGCGCCAGATTGTTGTAGGGCGCGATCAGTGTTTCCAGCAAGCGCACCATATCGTCCACTTCCAGGCTGTGCAGCAGGGTGCCGCGGTCGGCGCCGAGATAGGGGATGCCCGCCTCGCGCAGGGCCTGCTCGTAGGCGTGGACATGGCTGCGCTTGCGTACCAGCAGCATCACATCGCCGTAGCACATGCTGCGCGCATTGCCTGCAGGGCCAAGCAGGGTGCCGGTGTTGATCAGTGCGTTGATGGTGGCGGCGATCTGCTGCCCCTCCATTCGATAACGTTCATCCTCCGGCACGAGACGCGGCTCGGCCAGTGGGTTGCGCAGCGAGCTGCGTGGCGGCAGGGGTTCCGCCTCAGCGCCTTCAATCAGCGGCAATACCTCCACGCGTCCCCATAGCGTCCGGTGATGTGTGTCGTGGGCGGTAAAATCATCCAGCACACCACCCAGCGGCCCGTCGGTGCTGAAAACACGGTTGACGCATTCCATGATCGCGGGTGCCGAGCGGTAGGAGACATGCAGCGGATAGGCGGTAGCGTCCAGCTGTTGTTGCAGCCACTGGTGGGCGACGTGAAACAGGCGCGGTTCGGCGCGGCGAAAACGGTAAATGGACTGTTTGCCGTCGCCTACCAGAAATACGCTGCGCCGCCGTTCGCCGTTGCCGCCGGCCATTTCCTGCAACAGCGGCAGCAGCAGGCGCCATTGGGTCGGATTGGTGTCCTGAAATTCATCCACCAGCAGGTGATCGATACGCTGATCAAGTTTGTACTGTACCCAATGCGCATTGTCGGCAAGAGTGAGCAGACGGTAGGCGCGCCACTCCAGATCGGTGAAGTCGAGCAGGCGTTGTTCTTCCTTGAGACGCTGATAATGCTCCAGCAGGCGTTGGCCGCTGCGGTACCAGGCGGCGTTCAGGCTCAGGGTCTGCTGTGCGGCGAGGATGTCGCGCACCCGTGCCAGTTGTGCGCACATGAGCGCATGCAGTTCCAGAAAGCGCAGCTCGCCGGCGGTGCCCATCTTCTGCGCCTGAGCCTTGCTTTCCTTGCGGACACGCGGCTCGCCCTTCTGCGTCAGAAAGACATTGCACAGGGCCTGGTGACGTGTTGTTGCCGCACGATCCTCAGCCAGAATCACGGTAAACCGGGCGACGTGTTCCTCGTTGGTCTTGGTGGCATGCAGCGACAATAGATCGCGAAATTCGATGAGTTGTCCGATATTGTGCGGCGTGAACAGCTCGGCCCGCGGATCGGCCGCCGGATCCACGCCGAGGTCTTGTTGCAGCCGTGCCGTGGCGTAGTCGCAGGCATCTGTCTGTTCATCAGTAAACGCCCACCAGTCACTGCGGTGATCGAGAAAGCTGTCGAGGGCGCAAGCGACATTGCTCTGGCCGCCGCACAGTTCGAGCAGCAGTCCAAGATCGCGCGCCAGATCACTGGCCGTATCGGCAGTGGCCTCGCTTACCAGCGCCTCCCAGGCGGCGGCGCGCAGCTCGCCGTTCTTTTCCGTCAGTTCGAAACCGGGCGGTACGTCCGCCTCCAGCGGGAAGCGGCGCAGGATCTCCTGGCAGAAGGCATGAAAGGTGGTGGTGCGCAACGGGCGTGGCGCATGCAGCAATTCTTCGTACAGGCAGCGGGCGCGCGCCTGTGCCTCCGCCGTGGCAGCGATCTCCATCAGGCGCAGTTCGTCCACTAGTGCCGTATCGTCGAGTGAAGCCAGCCGCAGCAGCCGTTCGGCCAGCCGGGTCTGCATCTCTGCCGCGGCCTTGCGGGTGAAGGTGATGGCCAGGATGGCATCGGGCGACGCACCCTCGAACAACAGGCGGGTGAGCCGTGTCACCAGCAGCCAGGTCTTGCCGGTGCCGGCGGAGGCCATGACGGTGGCGTTGCTGGCCGGATCGCTGGGGTGTCGTGTCATGTATTCGGTGGCAGCGTTAGGGAGGACAAAGCATACCACTGCCGATGGATGATATCCGGTGCACGGCAATTTGCAGGATTAGGCTGGATGCAGTATGCATGGATCACAGGAGACCCTTCGCAGGGAAGTGAAGGAGGCAGGGAGCCACAAGCAGGGACACTCAGGGCGGCCGCGAGGCCGCCCTTATTTTTTGCGCGCCGCAAAAATTTCACTGCCCCATCACGTCGATGGCGCGGCTACGTCTTCACACAGATCGCGCCGGCACACGCCGGCCATGTCGCACCAGCGGCAAGTCTGACTGTCGCCCCAGGCGGGGAGTGAGCGCCCGGCGGCGATTTCGTCGTACAGGGTGCGCAGGCGCTCGGCATTGGCATCGCGCAGTGCGGCCAGTTCAGTGCCGCTCAGGGTGGCGCGGGCGGTGACGCCGGTGTGTTGATCGAGGGCGACGTATTCCACCTGCGCAATGCCCTCGCCGGCGAGCATGGCGTAGAAGGGCAGTTGCACCGCCTCGCCCTGTTCCACGTCCTCCGCGCCGGGCACGCTGCCGGTCTTGTAGTCGATGATGGCGCGCCCGTCCGGCCCGCGATCCATCCGGTCGATGCGTCCCTTGAGCGTCAGTCCCGCCAGCCAGTCTTCGCATCGCAGCGTCACTTCCGCCTGTTCCACGCGCCATCCCTCCTGTTCCCGCTGCAGCTGCCAGTCGATGTATGCGGGAATGAGTGCCTGCCAGCGCAGCAGCCAGCCGCGATGCAGCAGGTTGCCGGCCACGTCGTCGTCGAACACCTGCCCGGCGATGCTGCGCAGCAGAGCTTCCGCTTCGTCGCGGTTGGCCGCGATGAGCACTCGGCCGAAGGGGCCGGGCAGGCCGGGAACACCGTGGTGGAAGGCCTGCAGCGAGCGGTGTACGCGTTCGCCGTAGTCGGCCTTTTCCAGCGCCTCGCGGATCGCCTCGGGCGGGGCCAGGCCGAGGCCGCGGGCGGCAAAGAACTGGTAGGGACAGTCGATCAGCTGCTGGTAGCCGCTGGCGGAGAGGGTCTTGGGCAGCATGGCGGCGGGCAGTGCCGGGCTTGCCTGGGCCGTGGGTGGAGGCAGTCCGGCCGTGTCGCAACGGAACACCTCGCTGGCTTCGTCGTGCAGCCAGGCGGCGAGCTGCGGATCGGCCAGTTCATCGCCCCAGGCCAGTCGGTGGAAGGCGCGCAGTGCCTCCACCCAGGGGCTGGGCAGGATGTCCTCGCCGTCCTGCTGGCGACGCAGGGTGAGGAGCACGCGTGGCGCGGCCTCCAGCAGGCGGCGGAACTGCTGCAGGCGATCCAGCCGTCGTTCTTCTGCGGTGGGCAGGCCCAGCTCACGTCTTACCGCCTCGTTGAAGAAAGGGGAGGGGGCGGCGGCGCCGGGGAGGTATTCGCGCTCGGCAGCGGCGATGACGATGGCATCGAAGCGCCCCAGGCGGCATTGCTCCAGGCCCATCAGCTGCACCCGGCCACCGCTTACCGGCGGGCGGAAGTTGTAGCGCTCCAGGGTGCGCCCGAGCCAGGCGCGGAATTCGGTCCAGGCCAGCGGAGGGGTGTCGTCTTCCACCGCGGCGGCCATGGCCTCCAGCTCCTGCAGCAGACGTGTGCCGGCCGCATCCTGGCTGAAGCCGGCGGCCAGCCCCAGTCGTTGCAGGGTTTCGTGCAGGGCGCTGAGCAGGCGGTCGGGGCGCTGTGGATGGGCAGAGAGCAGGCGCAGGGGGGTGGCGGCGTGGTCGAGGCGGTCGAGCAGGGCGGCGATACGTTCGAATTCCGGCGCCATTTCCTCCGGCAGCAGGCGGCGGCGTTCGCGCAGCTGGCGGCGGTAGCGCTCCAGGCCGCGGCCGATGTTGCCCTGCAGCACCACGCCCTGTTCCAGTCGATAGACATCGTTGAGATGTGCCGCCCGCTCCTCGCCGGTGAAGATGAAGGGGGATTTGAGCAGGTCGAGCATGGCCCGGTAGGGGAAATCCTCCTCCACGCACTGCAGCCAGCGCTCCAGGGTGGCGGCAGCGCTGGTGGTGGACAGGGCCCAGCCGGCGGCGTCCTGCAGGGCCACGCCGGCGCGCTCCAGCAGGGCGCGCACGCGACGGGCGAGGCGGCGGTTTTCGGTGATGATGGCAATGCTTTCGCAGCCGGCCAGGAGCCAGCGCCGCACCTGCAAATCCACCGCGCGCGCCTCCTGTTCGGCACCGTCGGCGGCGTGGAGAAAGAGACGCCCGCCAGCGGGAGAGACGGGGTGTGCGGCAGCGAAGGCGCGGGCGCGTTCGGCCAGGGGGGTGGCCTGCGGGTACAGTGCCTGGTCGAGCAGCATGGTGTAGGGTGTGTCATCGCGAGGGGGGCTCTCGCCGGCAGTGAGCACGGCCCGCAGCGGGGTATCGCCTTGCAGGAACAGCCGCGCCTGGGCACGCCCCAGCAAGGTGTGCAGCCACTCGGCTTCGGCCCGGTTGCAGCGGCTGAAGCCGGCCAGATAGACGGGTTCCCTGAGGTGGTCGAGACTGGCGGCGAGGCGCAGCAGGGTCGCGCTGGGGGCATCGACAAGGCCACGCGCCTCCATCTGCGCGTGCCAGGCTTGCCACAGGGTATGGATGACCTTCGCCTCCAGGGTGAGCGCGCCGAGGGCGCGGCTGTCCGGCCCGTAGCCGGTGATGAGGCGCTGGCGGAATTCCTCCAGCGTGGCCGGCAGGCCGATGCGGTTCAGGGTCAGCTCATCGAACAGGTCGAGCAGGCTGTCGGCCAGTGACCACAGGTTGCCGTGGCCGAACAGGTGGCGGTGTTCGCGCAGGGCCTCCACCAGCATCAGTTCGCGGCCATGATCGCTGATTACCGGGCGGCCCGGTGCGATATCATCGAGCCACTCGGCCAGGGTCAGGATATGCGGACCGAGCAGGGCCTGATGGCCACTCGCTGCCGCGCCGTCCAGCAGCAGCCGGCGCAGGCGCGGCGCGGCCTCCGGGTCGGGCAGCAGCACCGTTATCCCGTCGAGCAGGGGCAGGCGCGCGGCGTGGTCGGTGAGCAGACGCTCCGCCAGCATGGCCAGGGCGTCATCGGCGGGGGCGAGATAAGTGATGCCGGGATTCATGGCACCATGGTAACGCGTCGGCACGGTGCGAGGCATTCCCGCAAAGAGATTGTGTGATAGTCTGTGTTCACTGTCGCGTAATAATGACAAATCGCAATTAATGGATGGGTGCGCGCGAATGACAATAAAAATAATAGCCATGGCCGCAGTCCTGGCACTGTTACCGGGGGTGTTCACGGCCACGGCGTCGGCGGCCGAAAAGTCATCGTTGTCCATCGGTTTTGCCCAGGATACCCTGGCCAATGACTGGCGCCTGGCGCAGGCGGAGGCGCTGCGCACCGCCCTGGCCGCACAGCCCGGTGTAACACTGACGATTACCGATGGCCATGGCGAGACCGCACGACAAATCCGCGATATCGAGGATCTGGTGCACCGCAAGGTGGATGTGCTCATCGCCAGCCCGCGCGACGGCCGGGCGATGACACCGGTGATCGCCAATGCCTACCGCAACGGTACGCCGGTGGTGCTGTTGACGCGCAAGATCAGCAGCGCCGACTACACCAGCTTCATCTCTCCCGACGATGCCGCCATTGCCCGTGATGCCGCCCGCTACATGGCGGCGCAGCTCAAGGGCAAGGGCAATATCCTGATGCTGCAGGGTGTGCCCACCGCCACGACCGCCATCGTGCGTACCGAAGCCTTTCTCGCCGAACTGAAGCGGCATCCCGGTCTTCGGGTCAGCGCCATCAAGGTTGGGAATTACCTGCGCGCCGACGCCATCCGCGCACTGGAGGAGGCACTGCAGCAGGATATCCGCTTCGACGCCATCTACGCCCAGAGCGACAGCATGGCGGCAGGGGCGCGCATTGCCCTGCGCAAGGCCGGGCGCGATCCGGGCACGCTGGTTATCGTGGGTATCGATTACATCGGCGAGGCGCGCGAGGCGATCCGCCGCGGCGAGCAGAGCGCCAGTTTCACCTACCCTACCTGTGCTGCCGAGGCCGCTGCGGTGGCCCTGGCCATCGGCCGGGGTGAAAAGGTGCCGAAGAAGGTGATTGTCGACTCCATCATGGTGACGCGGGATAACGTCGAACAAGTCGCCCCGATTTTCTAGGATTTTTCATGGCCTACATCTACGGCATCAAATTCCGGTTACAGCTGCTGTTGCTGTCCTCCATCTTTCTGGTGCTCATGATGGTGGGGATCTCGCTCGCGCACTTCATCGAACAGTTTCATCTCGATGCCGCGCAGCAGCGGTTCGCCCGCACTTTTGTTGCCGTCGATGATGAGCTGGCGCAGCGCGAGATGTCGTTGCAGCAAAGCGCGCGCACGCTGGTACAGCGCGACGCGCTCATCTCGTCGGTCAACATGGTCCACCAGTACGCATCGGTGGATGACTATCAGCCGCTGATCTTCGATGTGGAAAAAAGACATATTGCCGACATCCTGAGCATTCATGCCCGTGCCGGCGGTATCGGGCAGATCGCGGTGTATGACGGACACGGCAACTTGCTGGCTTTTTTCTTTTCTTCCGAAACGCCAATCAGTGGTTATGTCTCCTGGGAGCATGGGCTCCCGGTGGTGTATGTGCGTGATGCGATCAGGGGTGACGCGTGGCGGCGTGGCGCGCTGCCGGCGACCCTGGAACTGGAACGGGATGCCGATGACATGCCGACCACCATGGCGTACCGGCGTTGCCTGCGTGGTTTTGTGCAGGAGACGGTACAGCCGGTGTTGCGCGCCTACCCGGACGGCAGTGCGCTTACCGTCGGTCTGGTCGTGGAGAGCAACTTTATCACCCAGGATTTCGCCGATGCCATTGCACAAAAGAGTGGTGTCGAGTTCGCCGTTCTGTTCGACGACGGCGCGCGTCTGGGCGGTCTGAATACCGTACTGGCAAATCAGTTGGGGACGGTTCCCGCCTTGCGCACGGATCGCGCCGTGGGCACGCCGGCCAATATCGAACATGCGGATTATTTTCTTGCCGCGCGACTGCTGCCGCTGGAGCGTGGGGCGCGCGCCTATATGGTGACCGCGATGGAGAGGGCGATGGTGCAGGGCGAAGTTCGCCGCACCCAGACCGTACTCCTGGCGGTGCTGCTGTTGTCGGCACTGGTAATCATCCCGCTTGGCACCTGGGCCGCCCATCGCACCATCTCCCGTCCGGTGGAGGGACTGGTGCAGGGGGCCGAGGCCATCGAGCACGGAAATTATGCAAGGCGCGTTGAGGTGAGCAGCCAGGATGAACTGGGTCGTCTCGGCAACGCCTTCAACGGCATGGCCGATGCGGTGCAAAGCCGTGAGCAGGCCCTGCGCGCGAACGAACGGAAGTATCGCCTGCTGGTGGACAATCTGCCGCAGCGCGTGTTCTACAAGAACACCGACTCGGTTTTTGTTTCATGCAACCGCCAGTTGGCGGGTGACCTGGGCATTGTGCCGGAGGACATCACCGGCAAGAACGATTACGACTTCTTTCCGCCGGCGTTGGCCGAGGCCTATCGCAGTGTCGATCAGCAGGTGATGGCCAGCGGTGAGATCGACGAACGCGAGGAGCCCTATCTGGCGGATGGTGTGACACGTTATATCCATACGGTGAAAACCCCGCTACGTGATGAACAGGGACGCACCCTGGGCATCCTGGGTATCTTCTGGGATGTCACCGAGCAACGTCAGGCCGAGGTACAGTTGCGGCAGGCCGCCGCCGTGTTCGAGACTACTGCCGAGGGTGTGATGATCATCGGCGCTGATGGCCGCATCGTGGCGGTCAACAACGCATTTGCATCGATTACCGGCTACACCAGTAAGGAAGTGACAGGACAGAGCATTGCCTTCCTCCATGCCGGCGCCGAGGATGCGGCCCTGTTCGAGAGCGTCTGGCCGCAGGTGCATCAGGCGGGGCAGTGGCAGGGTGAGGCACGGGCGCGGCGCAAGAGTGGCGAGGATTTTCCGCAGTGGCTGACGATCAGTACGGTGCGCGATGAACGCGGTGCCGTAACCCACTATGTCATGGTGTTCACCGACATCACCGTGCTGAAGCGCTCGCAGCAGCAACTGGATCACCTGGCGCATCATGATCCGCTCACCGATCTGCCCAACCGTGTGCTGTTCAACATGCGCCTGACCCATGCCTTGTCCCATGCCCGGCGCGACCGGAGGCAGGTGGGCGTACTGTTTCTTGATCTGGATCGTTTCAAGGACGTCAACGACACCATGGGGCATCCGGTGGGTGATGCCCTGCTGCAGCAGGTTGCGCACAGTCTGCAACAGCGCATGCGTGAGACCGACACCATCGCCCGTACCGGCGGCGACGAGTTCATCGTCATCGCCGAAGAGCTGGCCTCGTCTGCCGACATGGCGCAGGTGGCGCAGAAGCTGCTCGATGTATTTCAGCAAACCTTCCGTGTGGGAGGAACCGACATACACCTGGGCGCCAGTATCGGCATCAGCGTATTTCCCGACGACGGGGATGATGCCGAGACGCTGGTGAAGAATGCCGATATCGCCATGTACCGGGCCAAGGATCATGGCCGCAACAACTATCAGTTCTACACCGCGGCGCTGACCGCCACGGCGGTGGAGCGTTTCCAGATGGAAGTGGCCTTGCGTCACGCCCTGGAGCGTGACGAGCTGGTGTTGTACTACCAGCCCAAGGTCAGGCTCGAGGACGGCAGTTTCTATGCCACCGAGGCATTGCTGCGCTGGCACCATCCGGAGCTTGGCCTGATCATGCCGGATCGCTTCATCCCGCTGGCGGAGGACTCAGGCCTGATTCAGTCCATCGGCATATGGGTGCTGCGCAGCGCCTGCGAGCAGATGAAGCAGTGGCTGGAGCAGGGGTTGCCGCTGCAGCATGTGGCGGTGAACCTGTCCGGTGTACAGATCATGCGCGGCGGCATCGTCACCAGTGTGTGGCAAATTCTGCAGGAGACCGGGCTGGCAGCGAAGCATCTGGAACTGGAGATCACCGAGAGCGTGATCATGGGCCATGCCGAGGAGACCATACGCGTGCTGGACGAACTGCGCGCCCTCGGCGTCTCCCTGGCGATAGATGATTTCGGCACCGGCTATTCTTCGCTCAGTTATCTCAAACGCTTCCCCATCGACACCCTCAAGATCGATCGCTCCTTTGTGCGCGACACTCCCGACGACGGCAATGACGCCGCCATCATCCGTGCGGTGATGGCCCTGGGGCGCAGCCTGCAGCTGCACATCGTGGCCGAGGGCGTGGAGACCGAAGAGCAGCGGGCCTTCCTGTTGCAGGAGGGCTGCACCAGCGCCCAGGGCTACCTGTTCAGCAAACCGGTGCCTGCCGGCAGGATCAGCGAAATCCTGCAAAAGCACGGCGCATCGTAATCCGGCGTTGAGCTCCGCAGCGGCGCCCCCAGTTTGTCGCATCTGCAACAAAACGTCCCGTGCTGGCTGTTTCGGTACAGCGCGTCTTGTCACTCTGTACAAGAAAACCTCATGAAAAACAGCAGGTAAGTCCTGCGCGCCGCTATGGCACGGCCATTGCTGAGTGATGAACACAGGTTTTGTCACCAGGAGGAAGTGCCATGATCACCGTTACCGAACGTGCCGCCAAGGCGGTCCGCCGTTTCATCCGCGGCAGCTCCACCCCCGCCACCGGGCTGCGCCTTGCCGTCAGCGGCGGCGGCTGCTCCGGTTTCCAGTACGACATGCAGCTGGAGGCGGCGCCGTCCGAGGCCGACACCGTGGTGGAGGCGCACGGGGTGCAGCTGTTCCTCGACCCGGCCAGCGCGCAGATGCTGAACGATGTCACCGTCGATTTCATCGACACCCTCACCGAAAGCGGTTTCACCTTCCACAATCCCAATGCCGCCTCCACCTGCGGCTGCGGCAAGTCGTTCTCTGCCTGAGGAGGTGTGCCATGTGGGAATACTCGGATACGGTCAAGGAGCATTTTTTCAATCCGCGCAACGCCGGCGCGGTGAAAGATGCCAATGCCACCGGTGAGGTGGGTTCCATCTCCTGCGGTGATGCGCTGCGCCTGACGCTGAAGGTGGACCCGCAGAGCGAAACCATCCTCGAAGCCGGTTTCCAGACCTTCGGTTGCGGCTCGGCCATCGCCTCGTCGTCGGCGCTCACCGAGATGGTCAAAGGCATGACGCTGGAGCAGGCATTGACCATCTCCAACCAGGACATCGCCGATTACCTCGACGGCCTGCCGGCGGAGAAGATGCACTGCTCGGTGATGGGGCGCGAGGCACTGGCGGCGGCCATCGCCGATTTTCGCGGCGAGGAGTGGCACGACGATCACGAGGAAGGCGCGCTGATCTGCAAGTGCTTCGGCATCGATGCAGCGATGATCGAACAGACGGTGCGTGCCAACGACCTGCGCAGCATCGAGGAGGTCACCAATTACACCAAGGCCGGCGGCGGCTGCGCCACCTGTCACGAAGGCATAGAAAACGTGCTCACACGCATCTGGGGCGCAGCACCGGCCCCGGCGCCGGTCCTGTCGACGGCGGAGGTGGTGCCCTGCGGCGGCCTGACCAATCTGCAGCGCATCCGCCGCATCGAGCAGGTATTGGAATCGCTGCGGCCGATGCTGCAGCGCGACCACGGCGACGTGGAACTGGTCGACGTCGACGGCAATGTCATCTACGTCAACCTGGTCGGCGCCTGCACCGGCTGCATGATGGCCGGCGCCACCCTGGGCGGCATCCAGCAGCAGCTCATCGAGGCGCTGGGCGAGTTCGTGCGCGTGGTGCCGGCGAGCGAGATGAAGCGCGTCGCCGCGGGGGGGCGCTGATCATGGCCGACATCTATCTGGACAACAACGCCACCACCCGCGTCGACGAGGCGGTGGTGGCCGCGATGCTGCCGTTCTTCACCGAGCAGTACGGCAATCCCTCCAGCATGCACGGCTTCGGCGACAAGGTGGGGCGTGCCCTCAGGCAGGCGCGCGTACAGGTGCAGACCCTGCTCGGCGCGGCGCATGACTCGGAGATCGTGTTCACCTCCTGCGGTACGGAGTCAAACAGCACGGCGATCCTTTCCGCCTTGCAGGCGTACCCGGAGCGGCGCGAGATCATCACCACCACGGTGGAGCATCCGGCGGTGCTGACCCTGTGTCAGCACCTGGAGCAGAGCGAAGGCTATACGGTGCATTACCTCAAGGTGGACAAACAGGGACGCCTGGACCTCGATGCCTACCGCGCCGCGCTGTCACCGCGTGTCGCGGTGGTGTCGGTGATGTGGGCCAACAACGAGACCGGCACGCTGTTCCCGGTGCGCGAGATGGCCGAGCTGGCGCGCAGCGCCGGCGTGCTGTTCCATACCGACGCGGTGCAGGCCGCCGGCAAGATCCCGCTCGATCTGAAATCCACCGCCATCGACATGCTGTCGCTGTCCGGCCACAAGCTGCACGCCGCCAAGGGCGTCGGTGTGCTGTACCTGCGCCGCGGCGTGCGTTACCGCCCGCTGCTGCGCGGCGGCCACCAGGAGCGCGGCCGCCGTGCCGGCACCGAGAATACCGCCGGCATCGTCGGCCTGGGCGTGGCGGCGGAACTGGTGCAGCAGCACATGGAATATGCAAACACGGTGGTGTGTCGCCTGCGCGACAGGCTGGAGCAGGGCATCATCGCCCAGGTGCCCAACTGCTTCGTTACCGGTGATCCGCACAACCGCCTGCCCAACACCGCCAACATCGCCTTCGAATACATCGAGGGCGAGGCGATCCTGCTGCTGCTCAACAAGGCCGGCATCGCCGCCTCGTCGGGGTCGGCCTGTACCTCCGGCTCGCTGGAGCCGTCCCACGTGATGCGCGCCATGGACATCCCCTATACCGCCGCCCACGGCACGGTGCGTTTCTCCTTCTCGCGCTACAACACGGCGGACGAAGTCGCCCGCGTGGTCGAGGCGGTACCGCCCATCGTGGCGCAGCTGCGCAAGCTGTCGCCCTACTGGGACGGCAACAGCAACGGCCCGGTGCGCGACCCGCAGCAGGCGTTTGCGCCGAGTTATGCCTGACGCGGAACACCGTCGCAGTCACGTTGGCGGGAGACCAAACAAAACCGCCGCCCTGGTTGCCCGGGGCGGCGGTCATGGGTGAGCGGCAGACAGCTGGCTACTCGGGGGTACAGCGCATCTTGGCGATACTGGAATGGAAGATCGCCTTGTGGATGTCGCCCAGGCTGAGCATGCCGATCAGCTTGTCGCCCTCGGCCACCGGGATGCGGCGGAAGCGGTGACGCACCATCAGGGCGGCGGCGCGCAACGCGTGCATGTCGGGGGAGACCGTAATGACGTTGCGGGCCATCAGGTCGGCGGTTTTCAGTTTCAACAAATCCTTGTATTGCCCCTGCATGTCGTCGACCTTCATGGCGGCGGTGCCCTCCATGTATTCCTCGATGGAGGGGAACAGACGATCCAGCACATCCTTTTCGGCGATGAATCCCACCAGCTTGTCGTCTTCCACGACGGGCAGGCCGCTGAAGCGGTAGAGACACATCAGCGATGAAACCTCCAGCAGGCTGGTATCGGGGCTGACGCTACGGATGGTACGGCTCATGACATCTTTGACCAGCATGTTCTCTCCCTCGTGATTTTGTTGCGTCCGGTGTGGTAACCGACACGGTTCTATGGGGTGGTCTGAGTTTGCACAGCGCCGTGCAGTGGGCGCAAGGCACATTTGTGTATGGGGGTATTAGAGGAATAACAGGCGGTTATGACCGCCGACCCGCGCCCTGCCCCGCGGGCAGCCACCCGTCAGGGGTCACCGCCTTGTCGCAAAGGCGACAAGGCGGTGACCGGCGTGGCATATGCCCGTAGTGCAATTTATTTAACCTGTTGAAATCAAATTGGATTTCTATTGGCACAGGGCTTGCTCAGGCATTGATGACAGGAGCCAGCCATGAACCCGCGTCCCCCCATCATCGACGACACCACCCTGCGCGACGGCGAACAGACCGCCGGTGTGGCTTTCTCCCTGGAGGAGAAGCTGGCCATCGCCCGTGCCCTGGACGGTATCGGCGTGCCGGAGCTGGAGGTGGGGATCCCGGCCATGGGCGCCGAGGAACGTGCCGGCATCCGGGCCCTGGCCGCCCTTGATCTTAAGGCCCATCTGCTGGTCTGGGCGCGCATGCGCGACGACGACATCGCCCTGTGCGACGGCCTCGGCGTGCAGATGGTCGATCTCTCCATTCCGGTGTCCGATCAGCAGATCGCCCGCAAGCTGGGACGCGACCGCGCCTGGGTGCTGGCCAACATCGAACGTTGCGTGCCGCGTGCGCTGGCGCTCGGTCTGGAGGTATGCATCGGCGGCGAGGATGCCTCGCGTGCCGACGACGATTTTCTGGTGCAGGTGGCGGAGACGGCGCAGGCCGCCGGCGCGCGCCGCTTTCGCTTCGCCGACACCCTCGGCGTGCTCGACCCCTTCGCGGTGCATGAGCGCATCGCGCACCTGCGCCGTGCGGTGGACATCGATATCGAGATGCATGCCCACGATGACCTCGGCCTTGCCACCGCCAACACCCTGGCCGCGGTGCGCGCCGGCGCCACGCACGTCAACACCACCGTCAACGGCCTCGGCGAGCGCGCCGGCAACGCCGCGCTGGAAGAGGTGGCGGTGGCGCTGCGCTGCCTGCACGGCATCGACAGCGGCGTCGAGCTGCGCGGCATCGGTGCCGTGTCGCAACTGGTGGCGCTGGCCTCGGGCCGGCCGCTGCCGTGGCAGAAGAGCGTGGTGGGCGAGGGCGTGTTCACCCACGAGTCGGGCATCCACGTCGACGGCCTGCTCAAGGACCCGCGCAATTACCAGGGCTTCGACCCGGCGCTGCTCGGCCGCGCCCACCGCCTGGTGCTGGGCAAGCACTCCGGCAGCCACGGCGTGATGCGCGGCTATGCCGAGATCGGCATCCGCCTCAGCGAGGAACAGGCGCAGCAGTTGCTGCCGCCGATCCGCGCCTTCGCCGTGCAGCACAAGCGCGCGCCGGAGGCGGCGGAGCTGGAGCAGATTTATCGCAGTGGTTTTTTGTGAGAGCCCAATTCATTGGGTGACGCGGCGTCCGGTGGGATCATCGCCCGATAAATCGGGCTCCCACGTAACGCAGAGTGCAGGGTGGATGCGCTGCGCTTATCCCCCTACGGTTGAGCCACGCTGATTGGTGGACAGGAGAACAGGCATGAACAGCGAACTCGTGATGACCGAAGCTGCACCACCCGACCCGGGCCTGTTCGCCCTGTGGCGCGAAGACATCGCCTGCGTGTTCGAGCGCGACCCGGCGGCGCGCAACCGCTTCGAGGTGCTGACCACCTATCCAGGCGTACACGCCATCATGCTGCACCGCATGGCGCACCGGCTGTGGTTGCGCGGCTGGCGCTACCCGGCGCGCCTGCTGGCCTTCTTCGTGCGACTCACCACCAATATCGACATCCATCCCGGCGCGCAGATCGGCCGCCGCTTCTTTATCGACCACGGCGCCGGTGTGGTGATCGGCGAGACCGCCATCGTCGGCGACGACTGCACGCTGTACCACGGCGTCACCCTGGGCGGCACCAGCTGGAACAAGGGCCGTCGCCATCCGCAGCTGGGCAACGGGGTGCTGGTGGGCGCCGGCGCCAAGATCCTCGGCGCCATCCATCTCGATGACGGGGTGCGCGTCGGCGCCAACTCGGTGGTGGTGCAGGACGTGCCGGCGGGCCGTACCGTGGTAGGCATTCCCGGCCGCATCGTGCGCGCGCGCAACGCCGCGCGGCGCAGCGTGAACGGCATCGATCTCGATCACCACCTGATCCCCGATCCGGTGGGCCGCGCCATCGGCTGCCTGATGGAACGCATCGAGTACCTGGAAAAGAAACTGGCCGCCATGCCCGACGGTGCCTGCGGCGACTGCGCCGAAGGCGGCAACTGCGAGGCGCACGTCTTCGATGACGACGGCCCCGGCATCAGGCGCTGACATGGACCTGCTCGAATTCAACGAACACAGCCTGTATTTCGACCAGCCGCTGCCGGCGCCGGTCGAGGCGCTGCTGAACGAGGCGGCGGAAGGCTATGCCGGCGGCAACGCGGAGCTGCCCCTGCTGCGTGCCTACGTCCTGGCGCCCGGCAACCTGACGGTACTGGTGGCACTGTACCGCTACTTCTACTACCAGCAGCGCCTGGACGAGGCACTCAGGGTGGCCGAACAGGCGCGCATCGCCGCCGGCAGCGCGCTGGGTTTTCCCGCCGACTGGAGCAGCCTCGACCTGCGCTATCTGAGCAACGCCGTGCGCCAGTCCATGGGCCTGGTGCGGTTTTGCCTGTTGGCGCTCAAGGCGGAAGGATTTCTGCTGTTGCGCATGGGCGCGCTGGAGGACGGCATGGCGCGCCTGCGCAAGGTACGCGAACTGGATGACGCCGATCGGCTGGGTGCGGGTGCTTTGCTGGCGGTGTGTGAGGCGGCGACGCTGCCGGTGGCGGTGTGACCGTCTCGAGATGCAAGAGTAAAGATGAAAGATGCAAGGGACGGAGTGCGTTGCGCACAATGTGTATTTGACATTTAAAACGGCACGAGCACAGCGAGTTCATTCGCTTGTATCTTGCAACTTGTAACTTGTATCTCAGTAACTACACGAGGAGACAATCATGAGCACGCTGGACGACGACCTGCAGGACCTGGAAAGCGCCGAGGACTTCCTCGACTACTTCGGCATCACCTACGAGCGCAGCGTGGTGCAGGTCAACCGCCTGCACATCCTGCAACGCTTCCATGACTACATGCAGCGCGTTAGCCTGCCTCCTGATGAGGCGGGGCAGCGCGCCGCGTACCACGAGGCCCTGACCGCCGCCTATCAGGATTTCGTGCTGTCCGACGCCATCACCGAAAAGGTGTTCAAGGTGTTCCAGGCTGCGCAACCGCGCAAGGTAGCGGTGAGCATCGGCGATATCAGGAGTTTCTGATGCGACCGCAATTCGACTACGGCGACAGGGTGCGTGTGGTGCGCAACGTGCGCAACGATGGCACCTATCCGGGTATGGCCACCGGCGATCTTCTGGTGCGGCGCGGCAGCGTCGGCTTCGTACGCCAGATCGGCACCTTTCTGCAGGACCAGATCATCTACGAGGTGCACTTCCTCGACGACGAGCGTGTGGTCGGCTGTCGCGAAGAGGAGTTGATCGACGCCGAACAATCCTGGGTGCCGAGCCGCTACGAAAGCCGCGAATATGTCACCGCCGCGCTCACCCTGGCCCATCAGGGCAAGGTGCTGGTCCCCGCCGGCGGACGCGGCCAGATTCTGAAGGTGTGGCGCGATGAGGAAAAGGGCGTCAGCTACGACGTGATCTTTCACGACATGACCCTGCGCGTGCCCGAGCGCGGCCTCAACCCGCTGGAGGAGGGCGTGGCCAAATGACGGCTGACAATTACCTGCGTCTGCGTACCGCCCTGGCCGGATTTCAGCGTACCCCGGCACAGCTCACCGACGATGAGCGCCAGGCGCTGGAGTTGCAGGTGGCCAGGGCATCGGCGCTGGAGCGCAAGGTACTGGCCAGCATGGCGGCGCAGGATGTGCACGTGCCCGCCGCGGTGGTGGAACAGGCGGTGCAGTCCATTCGTGCCCGCTACGACAGCGAAGATTCTTTCCGTGATGATCTGGCCGGCAACGGCCTGGATCCGCTGGCGCTGCGCAGCGCGCTGGAGCGCGAGCTGAAGGTCGAGGCAGTCATCGATCGGCTCACCGCGGCGAACTGTGCCGTGAGCGATGACGAAGCGGCCATTTACTACTATCAGCATCCCGAGCGCTTCACCCGCCCGGAGATACGTACCGTGCGTCACATCCTCATCACCCTCAATGCCGCCTACGCGGAAAACCGCCCCGAGCGCGCCCTGCCGCGCCTGCAACAGATCCGCCGCGAGCTGAACAACCCTGTGCAACAGTTCGAACAGCTGGCGCGCCGCCACTCCGAATGTCCCAGCGCCATGGAAGGCGGTCGTCTCGGCCGCGTCAAATACGGCATGCTCTATCCCGCCCTCGATCAGGCACTGTTTGCCCTGGCCCCCGGCGAGGTAAGCGATGTGATCGAATCCGAGATCGGCCTGCACGTGTTGTGGTGCGAGGCCATCGAATCCGGCGGCACGATTCCCTTTGACGATGTGCGCGAAAAGATCATCGGCCACCTGGGCGAGCGCAAGCGCAAGCAGTTCCTGCGCGAGTGGCTGGCTAACGTGTAAGTCGGGTTGGTGCAGCGTAACCCGACAAGGGTAAGTCAACGGGCGCCACGTCGGGTTACGCTGGCATTTCATTCGTTACCCGGAGCCGAGTTCTCTCGGCGAATGGTGTCTGGTCAGGCGTTGTTTTCGTCCACGGAGTGGGCTCCTACGGGTGGCGTTGTGTAGGAGCGCCCCTGGCGTGATACGGCGTAGAGACCGACTCCTGCAAATGCAATCTTCTGAGAATCATCCCTCACGGGATCCTCCGACCCCGTGAGTGATGACAGTCCAGCCTAAATCGCGCCGCGCTCCACGCGCTTGAGTCCGGCGTCGACGTTCTGCATGGCCTCGGCGAGGGGAAGTTTGTCGCCCTTGGCCATGTAGCCGCGCAGCTCCTTCCAGACGGTATACACCTTGTCGCCGGAGGAGAGCTTCTTCATCGCGCTCTTCTCGATGCCCGCCTCATCGTTGAGTTCGTTCCAGGTGATGCCTTCCTGCATGGGTACCAGGGCGAAGTTCACGCCGGCCAGCTCGACCTGCATCGGCTTGGTGATGTTGACCGTGTAGACGATGCCCAGCATGTCGGGGGCGAAATCGCCCTGATACTTTTCGACGAACAGCGGCAGCGAAGCGAGTTCATCCAGCGAGCCGGCGACCATGGCCAGCTTGCCGTCCTTCTCCAACATCACGGCATGCTCCATCACCACGGCGGGCGGCTTGCGGCGGCCCTGGGCATCAGCGACTTCGCCTTCGACGATGGCGACACGGCCGCGGAATCCGACCACGCCATCGGCACTGGCCTTGTCAATGAAGTTGATGTTAAAGAGCAGACCGTTCTGGTCGTATTTTTCGATGATCATGCTGTTACCTTTCAAGTGGGTTGTTGACTGCACTTTGCAGAGCAAGATTGATACCAAGGGATGAGGGCACGTAACTGACTGATTGGGTTGATATGAGTCGCTGCGATGTCTGTTTATCTACATACGGAATACGCCGCTTGTTCAGGCGTTGTCTTGTGTCCTACAACCAGAGCGGCGTCCGTGGGCGTATGTCCACCTATTCGTCGGCCTCATCATCGCTGCCGTCCTTGCGCGGCACCGTTTCCGGATCGGCGGTGATGGGACGATAGATCTCCAGGCGGTCACCCTCGTTGAGGATGGCGTCCATCTTCACCACCTTGCCGAACACGCCGACCTTCTGCTCCTCCAGGTTGATCTCGGGAAAGCGGCCGAGGATGCCGGAGCGTTCGATGGCGTAGGCGACGGTGGCGCCGTCGTCGATGTCGAGGTCCTGCCAGAACTGGTAGTGCGGTTCGGCATAAGCGATGCTGATGCGCATGGTGTGGTTCTCCGGGGAAATCGCCCCCTCCCTAACCCTCCCCCGATTCGGAGGGGGTATTGTCATTGGATCATCCGGCGATGGGTTCTGCTGCCGGTGTCGGATCGGGCTGCACCGCGACGCGGTTGCGCCTCGCGTCGAGCAGGCGCTTGCCGGCGAGCAGGAAGCCGAGGGCGAGGAAGCCGCCGGGCGGCAGGATCATGAGCAGGAAGCCGTCGTAGCCGGGCAGCAGGGTGAGTTCCATGAAGCGGAACGGTTCGCCCAGCAGCAGGGCGGCGTTGGCGAACAGGGTGCCGCTGCCGATGATCTCGCGTACGGCGCCGAGCACGACCAGGGCGAAGGTGAAGCCCAGGCCCATGAACAGGCCGTCACTGGCGGAGGCCATGATCGGGTTCCTGGAGGCAAAGGACTCGGCGCGGCCGAGGATGGCGCAGTTGGTGACGATGAGCGGGATGAACAGGCCGAGCACCTTGTACAGCTCGTGCAGCCAGGCATTCATCATCATGTCCACCAGCGTGACGATGGCGGCGATGAGCAGGACGAATACCGGGATGCGCACCTCGGCGGTGATCAGGCCGCGAAACAGGGCGATGACCATGCCGGAGGCGACCATCACCGCGGTGGAGGCGAGGCCCATGCCGAGGCCGTTGGTGGCGGTGCCGGTGACGGCGAGCAGCGGGCACAGCGCCAGCATCTGCGCGAACACCACGTTGTTGTCCCACAGGCCGTCACGGATGATGCGTTTGTAATCAGTACTCATACAACCTCCGGTTTTGTAGGAGCCCGATTCATCGGGCGATGGCGGCCTACGGTCAGGCACATCGCTCGATGAATCGGGCTCCCACTCTCTATTCAGTACCTGCCGCCAGCAGTTCCGCCTTGTGCGCCTCGAACAGATCGAGGCCGTTGCGCACCGCCGTGATCACCGCGCGCGGGGTGATCGTCGCACCGGTGAACTGATCGAACTGGCCGCCGTCCTTTTTCACCTGCCAGCCCTTGTGGCCCAGCGCGGCCAGGCTGTTCCCCTCCAGGGTTGTGATCCAGCGATCCTTCTTCACCTCGATCTTGTCGCCCAGGCCCGGTGTCTCGTTGTGGGCGATGACGCGGGCGCCGAGCACCTTGCCGTCGCGATCGAGTCCGAGCAGCACGACGATGGGGCCGCCGTAACCCTGGCCGACCATCTCTAAGGCCACGGCGCTGACCCGGCCTTCATGGGTGGCGCGGAAAACGGTCTTGCTCTCCTTGCCGTCGAGCGTCAACGTGAGCGGCGCTTGCAACAGGTCGTTGTCGTGCAGCATTGCGGGGATCACCTGGCTGAGCGAGGCCTGACGATCCTCGGCCAGGCGTGCGGCGATGTCGTCGCGGGTGCGGACATGTCCGAGGGTGAGCGCGGCGCCAGCGAGCATGGCGAAGCCGCCCAGCAGCGCGGCGGAATAGGCTAGGCGCTTGCGGTATTCCGGTTTAGGGTTGGTCTTGTGCATGAGATAACACCTAATTCCACCGCAGAGACGCCGAGGTCGCAGAGATGCTCAATTCATACATGCTGCGTTCTCTGCGTCTCTGCGTCTCTGCGTCTCTGCGTCTCTGCGTCTCTGCGGTGAGTCGTGATTGATCATTCCTTCTCGCGTCCCAGTTGTTCCGCCGTGTAGGTCAGCGGTGTGCCACGGCGGCTGCGGCCGTAGACGCGCGGGCGCAGATAGTGATCGATGAGCGGGGTGGCGGCGTTCATGATCAGCACGGCGAAGGCGAGACCCTCGGGAAAGCCGCCCCAGGTGCGAATGACGTACACCAGCACGCCGCAGCCCATGCCGAACACCAGCTGGCCGAGGCCGCCGCTGGGCGAGGTCACCGGGTCGGTGGCGATGAAGAAGGCGCCGAGCATCAGGCCTCCGGCGAGCAGGTGCAGCAACGGGTCGGCGTAGCGCAGCGGGTCGACCAGATGCATGATGCCGGCGAGCAGCGCCACGGTGGCGAGCATTGCCACGGGGATCTGCCAGGTGATGATGCGGCGTACCAGCAGGTACAGGCCGCCGAGCAGGAGCAGCAGCGCGGAGGTTTCGCCGAAGCTGCCGCCGCTGAGACCGAACAGGTAATCCAGCGGTGTGTAAATGTCACTCAGCGAGACATCGAGGCCGATGCCGCGGGTCAGTTCGGTCTTGCTGTGGCCGAGTACGGTGGCGCCGGTGAGGCTGTCGAGATTGGTGCCGCCGCTGAAGGTGATCTTCAGACTATCGACGAAGCCCGGCGCGCCGGTGGCAGTGAACGGTTGCGGCGCGGCCCAGCGCGTCATCTCCACCGGGAAGGAGATGAGCAGGGCGACGCGCGCCAGCATCGCCGGGTTGAACAGGTTCTGGCCGATGCCGCCGAACACCTGCTTGCCGAGCACGATGGCGAAGGCGCCGCCGACCACGCCGATCCACCACGGCGCCCACGGCGGCAGGCTCAACGCCAGCAGCCAGGCGGTGAGCAGGCCGGAGCCGTCGAGCAGAAATGCACATTTGGCTTTGCCGGCAAGATGCAGCGACAGTGCCTCGGTGACGACGGCGCTGAGCAGTGTGAGCAGGAACAGGAACAGCGCCGGCCAGCCGAACTGCCACAGCGCGAACACGGTGGCCGGCACCAGGGCCAGCATCACCTGCGCCATGATGCCGCGTACGCTGCGTTGGCCGTGGTAGTGGGGACCGCTGATGGGGGTGGTCATGCCTCGGCCTCCTGCGCCTTTTTCGCTGCACGTTCGGCCTTGCGCTTGGCCGCGGCCGCGGCCTTGGCCTGGGCCTCACGTTCGAGGCGGGCCTGGCGCGCCTGCACCAGCTGTCTGGTGTAATCGTTCTTGCGCTTCTGTTGTGCGCGCGCGGCCAGTTCGCCCTTGGCGTAGTTGAAGTAATGGGTCAGCGGCAGATGCGCCGGGCAAACGTAGGCGCAGGTGCCGCAGGAGAGGCAATCGGACAGGCCGTAATCCTGTGCGCCGTCGAGGTCGTTGTTTTGCGCGCGCTTCATCAGCTCCAGCGGCATCAGCCCCACCGGACAGACGCGCACGCAGGAACCGCAGCGGATGCAGGGTGAGGCACTGCCTTCTGGTAGCTCGGGTTTGCTCAGTGCCAGCACGCCGTTGCTGCCCTTGACGATGGGCACCATGGCGTGCGGCAGCACCGTACCCATCATCGGTCCGCCCATCAGCAGGCGCTCCGGTTCGCCGTCATGGCCGCAGTGACGCAGCAGGTCATCCACCAGGGTGCCGATGGGCACCTCCAGGTTGCGCCGGTCGCGCACCGCGCCGCCGCTCACCGTGACGATGCGCCGCACCAGCGGGCGGCCGTAACGGATCGCCTCGTGCACCGCGTAGGCGGTGGCGACGTTCTGCACCAGCACGCCCACCTGCGCGGCGAGACCGCCGGCGGGCACTTCCAGGCCGGTGACGGTCTTGATCAGCTGCTTCTCCGATCCCATGGGATACAGCGTCGGCACCGCGACCACTTCCAGTTGGCCGTAACCCTTCGCCGTTGCACGCATCGCTTCCAGCGCCTCGTGCTTGTTGTCCTCGATTGCGATGATGGCGCGGCCCCAGCGAATGCCGTGCAGGATCAGCAGCACGCCGTCGATCACTTCAAAGGCACGCTCGCGCATCAGGCGGTCGTCGCAGGTGAGGTAGGGCTCACACTCGCCGCCGTTGATGAGCAGGGTGTGGATGTGCTTGTTGGTGGCGCCGCCCAGCTTCACCGCGGTGGGGAAGGTGGCGCCGCCCATGCCGACGATGCCGGCGGCGGCGACGCGCTCGGCGATCAGTTCCGGCGGCATCTCGAACGGATCCTTCGGCAACGGGAATTCATCCCACTCGTCCTTGCCGTCCGGCTCCAGCACCACCGTGAGGATCGGCAGGCCGGAGGGATGCGGTGCGGTGAAATCGGTGACGGCGCGTATCCAACCGGAGGTTGGGGCGTGAATGGGTGCCGACAGCGCACCGCTGGCGCGCGCCAGCAGCTGGCCCTTTAGCACGTGCTGGCCGATCTTCACCGCCGGTTCGGCGGGCGTGCCGATGTGCTGCTGCATCGGAATATACAAACGCTCGGGCAGCGGCATGGTCTCGATGGCGCTGCCGGCGCTCAGTTCCTTGCGGGAGGGCGGATGGATGCCGCCGCGGAAGCGGAACAGTTTCATGTCCAATTCTCCACAAATGAAAACTGCCGCGGAGACGCAGAGACGCGGAGGTTATGGAGGCAAAGGGGGAACGGCGGAGTAACGGTCTGCACGCCTTTGTAGTCCCTGTATGTGGTGCGCGGTGCGCACCCTACATTACGCAACTCTGCCTCATCGCTGGGACCCAGGCGCCAGCCATTGCGCGCGGCGGGAGTGGCAAGAAGAGGCATGGATGTTCTCTGCGTCTCAGCGTCTCTGCGACAAATGGTCTTCAAGCCGTTCATGCTGCCACCAGCTGCGGTTTGGCCCAGCGCCAGGTGCGCAGGGTGGGCTCTTCCTCCATCAAGGCGAGGGCGCCGGTGGGGCAGATCTCGATGCAGGCGCCGCAGCCGGTGCAGGCGCGTTCCATCACCACGTGGATCTGTTTCGGTGCGCCGACGATGGCGTCGGTGGGGCAGGTGCGCAGGCATTTGATGCAGCCGATGCAGATGGTTTCATCCACCCGCGCCAGCTGCGGGTCGCCGTCGTTCATCGCCGAGGTATCGACGCTGATGCCGAGCGTGTTGCCCAGCGCCTCCACCAGGGCCTTGCCGCCGGGCGGGCACAGGGTCAGCGGCGCCTCGCCGTTGACCACCGCCAGTGCCGCCGGCGAGCAGCCGGGAAAGCCGCACTGGCCGCACTGCGAACCGGGCATCAGCGCCTCCACCTGTGCCACGCGCGGATCGACGTCGACCCTGAAACGGCGCGCGGCGAGGCCGAGCAGCCAGCCCAGTGCAAGGCCCAGCACGGTCAGACTCAGTACGGCAGCGAGCATGGTTGGTTACCTCTGTAGATGAATAACGAACTGCAACCGTTGTGGGAGCCCGGCTGTGCCGGGCGATGTGCCTTACCGTAAGCCGCAATCGCCCGATAAATCGGGCTCCCACAACACAGGCCCTATTTCACCGGCAAGCCCGCAAAGCCCATGAACGCCAGCGACAGCAGGCCGGCGACAATGAAACCGATGGGAGCGCCCTTGAACAGCGCCGGCACGGCGGCCAGCGCCAGACGCTCGCGCATGCCGGCGAACAGCACCATCACCAGGGTGAAGCCCAGTGCCGAGCCGAAGCCGTAGAGCAGGCTGTGGATGAAGCCGTTGCCCTCCTGCACGTTGAGCAGGGCGACGCCGAGCACGGCGCAGTTGGTGGTGATCAGCGGCAGGAAGATGCCCAGCATCTGGTACAGCGCCGGACTGGTCTTGCGCACCACCATCTCGGTGAACTGCACCACGGCGGCGATGACCAGGATGAAGGCGAGGATGCGCAGGAAGCCGATGCCGAGCGGCTGCAGGACGAAATGCTCCAGCAGCCAGCCGGCGAAGGCGGCCAGGGTGAGCACGAAGGTGGTGGCGAGGCCCATGCCGAGGGCCGAATCCACCTTGCTCGATACACCCATGAACGGACACAGGCCGAGGAACTTCACCAGGACCACGTTGTTCACCAGGGCGGTGCCGAGCAGCAGCAGAAGATATTCGGTCACGGTGCGCACCTCATCATTGATGAGCTGTGTTTTGCATCAACCGTGCCACGGCAGTGAAGGTGCGCCTGCACCATCATAACCACAGTGTTTGCACCGTTTTATCGTGGGCTTGCACGCATGTGGTGCAAAAACGGTCGTGGATATTGTCGTGCGGCGGTGTGGTGCTACAGACGTTTGTCGTACATTCAACAAAGAAGGGCGCCTTCTGCAGGAGCCCACTCCGTGGGCGAAAAGCCGCCTGCTTGGCCCCTGTTCGCCGAGGGGACTCGGCTCCTACAGGAGGATTCTGAATTTCTCGTCTCTGTCTGTTCGGGCACGCATCCTGCATTGACCCCCACAAGGTTCCTATACGGTGCAGTCCATGTCCCAGTCCAAACAGCCCGAACTCCCCCTGGAGGCGCTCGAAGCGGTGGAGCGGTTTCTGAGCGCCCCCGCGCCCGAGGTGCCGGCGGCGGTGCTGCAACTGCTGGGCATCGCGCTGCACGGCAACCGCCGCCCCGGCCTGATGCCGCGTCTGTTCATGGAGGCGGTGGAACAGGCGCCGGTGGCCATCTCGATTACCGACACGGCGGCCAACATCCTTTATGCCAATGCCGCCTTCACTCAGGTCACCGGCTACAGCCAGGGCGAGGTGGTGGGCCACAACGAATCGTCGCTGTCCGATCGCAGCACGCCGGCCATCGTCTACCAGACGCTGTGGGGAAGGCTGCTGCAACAGAAAAGCTGGAACGGCATGCTGGTCAACCGGCGCAAGAACGGCGAGCGCTACGTGGCGGAGCTCACCGTGGCACCGGTGCTCGATTCCACGGGTACCACCACCCATTACCTGGGCATGCACCGCGACATCACCGAGATGTTTCAATTGCAGCAGGAACTGCAAAACCAGAAGGAGCTGATCGGCTCGGTGGTGGACGTGGCACCCGCGGTGATTGCGGTGGTGGATGAGGGCGGCGAAGTGGTGTTGCAGAATCGTGCCTACCGCAACCTGCTCGCCGAGCTGCAAGGGCGCGATCCAGCGCAGTTGCTGTTCGGCGCGCCGCGCAAGGACGGCGCCGAGGCGGTGGCGCCGGCGCGCGAACTGCGGCTGGATTTTCCCGACGGCTCGACGCGCTGGTTCGTCTGCCTGCTCAGCCGTTTCAGCACCCGCGACGGCAGCGCCGATGCCTATTTCACCGCCCGCGAGGTGCCCTACCAGTTGCTGGTGGCCCACGAAGTCACCGAGATCAAACGCCAGCAGGAGGAGGTGCGCATGAATGCCTTGCGCGCCCTGATGGCGGAGGAGGCGCTGGGCCGCGGCCTGCGCGAGACGCTGACCGGCGCGCTGCACCAGATGCAGCGCCCGCTCAATCTGCTCAACGCCGCCGTGGGGATGCTGGAGCGGCGCAGCGACGGCGACGATTCACTGCTTGCCGTGCTGCGCCAGGTGCGCGACGAGGGCAGCGCCGCCGTGGAGACGCTGCGCGCCAGCGTGCCGCAGGAGGTGCAGGAGCCGCTGCTGCCGGTGAATCTCAACCAGCTGATCCATGAGGTGCTGCTGGTGAGCACGCCGCGCCTGCTGGCTGAGAGCATCGTCATCGACTGGCAGCCGCAGACCGATCTGCCAACCATCAGCGGCCGCGAGCGGCGCCTGCGCAACCTGCTCAAGCAACTGACCGACAACGCCATCGAGGCGGTGGCCGAGGGCGGCGGCGTGCACCGCGAGCTGCACATCGCCAGTCGCGTCGAGGGCGAGTTCATCGTGCTCCAGTTCGAGGACAGCGGCCCCGGCATCGCGCCGGAACTGCGCTTCAAGGTGTTCGAGCCGTTCTTTACCACCAAGGGCGGCAAGCATGCCGGCATGGGGCTGGCCATTGCACAGGACGTGGTCAATCAGCACGCAGGCACGTTGGAGATCGACCCCGCCTATCGGGACGGTTGCCGCATCTGTCTGCGTTTCCCCCTCCACAGCGACAACCTACAGGAAGAGTGATGGTGTCCCGCCACGAGCCCGTCAATCCCGCCCGCTCCCGCCTCATCGAACGTGAGCTGGAAGCGCTTTACGAAGTGAGCAAGGTGTTGAGCCGTTCGCTCAACCTGCGCACCACCCTGCAGGGCGTGCTGGAAACCCTGCACCGTCTCGGCGGCCTGGAGCGCGGCATGGTGGCGCTGGTGGAGCCGGACAGCGGCGAGATGCTGGTGCGCGGCATCTATACCAGCGAGCAGAGC
This sequence comes from Thiohalomonas denitrificans, assembly GCA_020725115.1. Classification (GTDB taxonomy): domain Bacteria; phylum Pseudomonadota; class Gammaproteobacteria; order Thiohalomonadales; family Thiohalomonadaceae; genus Sulfurivermis; species Sulfurivermis denitrificans_A. Next base: position 14,356 of record DYFR01000001.1, on the reverse strand, counting down.
GCGGTGGACAGTGTGCGTTACCGCCCTGGCGAGGGCGTGGTCGGCGCCATCCTGGAGGCCGACAAGATGGTGGTGGTGGAGTGCATCGCCGACGAGCCGCGTTTCCTCTCCCGCACCGGCCTGTACGAACCGCACCTGCCCTTCGTCGGCGTGCCGATCCGCGTCGGCGACGGCAAGCCGGTGGGCGTGCTGGCGGCGCAGCCCGCTGATCACGTCGACGGCCTGCTGGAGGATCGCGCCCATTTCATGGAGATGGTGGCCAACCTCATCGCCCAGAGCGTGCGCCTGTCCTGGGAGGTGGAGCGCGAGCGGCGCGACCTCAAGGACGAGCGCGATCAGTTGCGCCGCACCGTGCGCGGCAACTTCGGCTTCGACAACATGGTGGGCCACACCAGCGCCATGCGCCGCGTGTTCGAAATGGTGCGCCAGGTGGCGAAATGGAACACCACCGTACTGGTGCGCGGCGAGTCGGGCACCGGCAAGGAGCTGATCGCCCAGGCCATCCACTACAACTCGCCGCGCGCCAACGGCGCCTTCGTCAAGCTCAACTGCGCGGCGCTGCCCGACAACCTGCTGGAGTCGGAACTGTTCGGCCACGAAAAGGGCGCCTTCACCGGCGCCGCCGCCCAGCGCAAGGGCCGCTTCGAGCAGGCCCACGGCGGCACCATCTTCCTGGACGAAATCGGCGAGATATCCCCCACTTTCCAGGCCAAGCTGCTGCGCGTATTGCAGGAAGGCGAATTCGAGCGCGTCGGCAGCAATCAGACCATCAAGGTCGACGTGCGCGTCATCGCCGCCACCAACCGCGACCTGGAGGCGGCGGTGGAAAAGGGCGAATTCCGCGAGGACCTGTACTACCGCCTCAATGTGATGCCGATCCAGGTGCCGGCGCTGCGCGAACGCGCCGAGGACATCCCTGCCCTGGCCCAGTTCCTGGTGCAGAAGATATCCAAGGCGCAGGGCCGCGAACTGTCCATCACCGAAAACGCCGTGCGTCTGCTGATGCGCCACACCTGGCCGGGCAACGTGCGCGAGCTGGAGAATTGCCTGGAGCGCGCCGCCATCATGAGCGAGGACGGCAGCATCGATCGCGACGTGGTCAGCCTCACCGGCCTGGAGGACCAGATGCCCATCTCGCGCGCCGCGGCCCAGAGCGTCGACCTGGACTCGCCCGACCTCGACGAACGCGAGCGCGTCATCGCCGCGCTGGAACAGTCCGGCTGGGTGCAGGCCAAAGCGGCCAGGCTGCTCGACATGACGCCCAGACAGATCGCCTATCGCATCCAGACGCTGAATATCAAGGTGAAGCAGTTCTAGAAATGTAGGTTGGGTTAGCGCAGCGTAACCCAACATTCGTCGACGCAACTTGTTGGGTTACGCTGTCGCTAACCCAACCTACATCGGATTTGTTCCGCATGCTCATCGATTGGAGTTCCAACCGCTATCTGCTCGGCAACCCCGGCATGGACGCCACCCACGCCGAATTCGTCGCACTGGTCAATCGTCTCGCCACCGCCGAAGGGCGCGAATTTCAGACGCTGTTTCTGGAGCTGCTTGACCACACCGGCGATCACTTCGGCGCCGAAGAAGCGCTGATGGCAGACACCAACTTTCCCGCTATCGCCGAACATCGTGCCGAACACTGGCGCGTTCTGGGCGATCTGCGCGCCCTCGGCCAGCGCGTGGTGCAGGGAAGAATCACCATGGCGCGCAGCTACATCACCGAACAGGTCCCCGGCTGGTTCGCCGTGCACGCCGCCACCATGGACAGTGCGCTGGCGGCACACCTGGCAATGCAGCACAATGCCGCCGAGTCGTCCAGCCAGGAGGATTGATCCACATCGTGTTCGAATCCCACCTGTTCGTCTACGGCACCCTGTGCAAGAACGGCAACAATCCCATGCACGACTTCCTCGCCCGCGAGTCCGACTTCGTCGCCCACGCGACGTGGCAGGGGAGGCTGTACCGGGTGGACTTCTATCCCGGTGCGGTGCCGTCGGACGATCCCGCCGATATGGTGCACGGCGAGGTCTACCGCCTGCGTCGCCCAATGTTCGCCCTCGCCGATCTGGATCGCTACGAGGCCTGCGGGCCGGAGTTTGCGCAGCCCACGGAATATGTGCGCGAGCTGCGCACGGTGCGCCTGCATGACGGGAGGGAGGTGCAGGCGTGGGTGTACGTCTACAACCGGACGGTGGATGGATTGGAGTTGATCGCCTCCGGCGATTTCTTCAAGTAGGGTGGATATGGCTAACGGCATCCTGCCTTCCGCCAAATACCATCCATCCATGGACATAAGCGCAGCGCATCCACCAACGTGGGAGCCCAATTTATTGGGCGATTGCGGCATATGGACAGGCCATATCGCCCGGCATAGCCAAGCTCCACTAGGGAGGGTGCGCTATCGTGCGGGGGCTTCGCGCCTGCGAGTTATTTGGAGTCGGTCTGTTCCCGGCTATCATATTCAAACCATGTAGTGTCTGACAGCACAAGGTAAGGAGCACGAAAATATGGGGCCAGTAGATGAGTTTCAGGCGCGACTGAATAGGACGATTGCAGAGCTCAGCGACTCAATATCGACGGGATACATGAGTGATTCAAAAAGCATGGTCTATGGGCTTATGACGTTGGCACCACACCTGCCCTTGCCGGTTCTGCTTCTGGCGGACGTCATCAAGCACACGGAAGAGGCCTGGTCCTGTGCCACCGGCGATGGCGATGTCTATCAGAGAGCCGGTTCTGCAGTCGGTGAGTTGGGAGTTGTGGCTCGATTGTTGGAGGGGCAAAAGTAGGGCGTAGCACGCGTTGCGCCTTGATGCAGCGGGTAGCCCGGATGGTGCGTAGCGGAATCCAGGGGCGCGTCAATTTTTTCCTGGATTCCGTGTTACTCCACCTAGGCTGCGCTTGCTATTTTTTTAGGATAAATCTCCCTGCCTTCTCCGCTTCAAGTAGGCGAGCACTAAGTGGATGCCCCGGAACCAGGAAGTGAGGCACAATGACGCTAGGGTTTGCAATGAAATCTGTCACAGAAACATCATTGTTCCGGATAATTGTCTCATTCTTTGGGTCCGCAATAATTTCACCCATTTCATCGGGTACTTCGCGCATCTCCGTATGGTTTTTCAGTACCTCTTCCCACATTTCACGAACCAGCGTTCCGTAGCCTTCATCGGGATAGCTCACCGCGAGGTTTGTGAAGTAGTGATAGTTGATCGCATTTGACATCGAGAAGTTTTTTGCGTTCGTGAATAGCGATAGCAATTCACTAAGAGCAACTTCGGCTCCTCGTGTGTAATAGTAGATTGGGATAAATATTTCCGGATGCCCGCTAATATCGGCCAGATTTATTCCTCTCGATAACCAAAGATGAAACAGCAGTCCTGCCCGCTGATCTGGTGATATGCGCCTACACCAGTCCAAATTCGTATTGATCTGTTTCTTAGTTGAGCGATGGACAAAAAAGCCAACTATTCCCATGGTATATCCCTCAGTGCAGAAAAATGCTCTTGTCTCATAATCGGATATTGGTGCAGGTAATCGGGGTGGACTCGAATTGCGCACCTATCGTTTTCTCGGCCATCAAATGGCGGATTCAATGGCATAGTCAAAAGAAGCCGGGTCGCATATCTGTGGGGTCAGGTTCATTTGAATGAATGGTCGATTTCACATAACTGCCATTCCCTAGGCGGCACGTACCTTTTCCCTCAGGATTTGTTCTTTCAATTGCGCTTTGAGTGCTTCGGTGGTGGCGAGATCGACTCGGGCATTCATGATCTCTTCGAGTCGGGATTTGAGGCGGTAAAATTCGAACAGTCCGATGCTGGCGTCTGGCAGGAACTCCACCAGGATGTCGATATCGCTGTCGGGGCCGGCTTCGTCGCGGGCGACGGAGCCGAAGATATCCAGATGGACCACAGCGAAATCGCGACGCAGTTCGTCGGCGTGTGCCGAGAGGCGTTGGATGGCTTCGTGCTTGGTCATGGCGCTTTCTACCGGTCCATGGAAAAGAAGTGTTTGTAGGGATATGGGCAAGGATACCGCATTGGCGGGCTTGGGAAAGGGGAGGTCGTATATCGACTGTGTTCCGTGGGGCCTGGCTATGCCGGGAGTCCCGAGCTTTCCAGCTGCCGCAATCGCCCAATTAATTGAGCTCTCACGTTGGTGGATGCGCTGCGCTTATGTCCATGGATGGACGGTATTTGCCGGAAGGCTGGATGCCGGTAGCTGTATCCACCCTACGACTGCGGTAGGCGCGCCGAAGGGCAACACCTCTCCCAATGTCATATCCCCTCCAACACCCCCGCCCGATCTGCGTAGCCTTCCCCACAAACAGCCCCACCAGCACCACCATATCAACAACAATTCAATAACTTACCGTTCAGGCACGGCCCTTGCACTACCCAAGGCAAAGACCAACGGGAGCAATGTGATGGCCACCACCCCTATCGAAATCGGCAAGAAGAGCGGTTGCGCCGCGTCGTCCTGCGGCAGTACGTCGGATCAGATGTCCCACCTGCCTGAGCACATCCGCGAGCGCGTGTTCAACCATCCCTGTTATTCCGAGCAGGCCCATCATCACTTTGCGCGCATGCACGTGGCGGTGGCGCCAGCCTGCAACATCCAGTGCAACTACTGCAACCGCAAGTACGACTGCGCCAACGAGTCGCGTCCCGGCGTGGTGTCCGAGTTGCTGCACCCGGACCAGGCCATCAAGAAGGTCATCGCCGTCGCTGCGGCCATTCCGCAGATGACGGTGGTGGGCATCGCCGGCCCCGGCGATCCGCTGGCCAATCCCGAGCGCACCTTTGCCACCTTCCGCGGCATTGCCGAGTATGCGCCGGACATCAAGCTGTGCGTGTCCACCAACGGCCTGTCGCTGCCGCAGCATGCGGAGGAGTTGTCGCGCCACAACATCGACCACGTCACCATCACCATCAACACCCTGGACGAGGAGATCGGCGCCGAGATCTATCCTTGGGTGTTCTGGAATCACAGGCGCATCCGCGGCCGCGCCGCGGCGCGCATCCTCATCGAGCAGCAGCAGCGCGGCCTGGAGATGCTCACCGAGCGCGGCGTGCTGGTAAAGGTCAACTCGGTGATGATCCCCGGCGTCAATGACAGCCACCTGAAGGAAGTGAGCCGGGTGGTGAAGTCCAAAGGCGCCTTCCTGCACAACGTGATGCCGCTTATCGCCGAGGTCGAGCACGGCACCTATTACGGCGTGATGGAGCAGCCGTCGCCTACGGCGCAGGAGCTGCAGGCGCTGCAGGATGCCTGTGCCGGCGACATGAACATGATGCGTCACTGCCGCCAGTGCCGTGCCGACGCCGTCGGCCTGCTGGGCGAGGATCGCGGCGCCGAGTTTACCCTGGACAAGATCGAGGCGATGGAATTCGACTACGAGGAGATCCGCGCCCGCCGCGCCGCGGTGCAGTCGGCCATCGCCGAGGAGATGAACAAGCCCAAGGTGCAGGTGGCGACGGTGTCGCTGGCTTCGCTGAAGCGCCGCGCCGTGGCCACGCCGCCGGTGCTGATGGCGGTGGCGAGCAAGGGCGGCAATGTGGTGAATCAGCACTTTGGTCACGCCACCGAGTTCCTGGTGTACGAGGCCTCGGAGGCCGGGGTGCGCTTCGTCGGCACGCGCCGTACCGATCAGTACTGCGTCGGCTCGGATCATTGCGACGAGGGCGAGGACAAACTGGCTCTGGCCATCACCGCGCTGGACGGCTGTCGCGCCGTGCTCTGCGCCCGCATCGGCATCACGCCGTGGGAGGCGCTGGAGGCGGCCGGCATCAAGCCGGACAGCGACCATGCGATGGAACCCATCGAAGAGGCGGTGGCCGCGCTGTATGCCGCCATGGCCGAGGCGGGCGAACTGTCTGATGCGCCCAGCGTCGGCGCCAGTGTGGCGTGAGTATTTCATTGTGGGTCGGGCTTCAGCCCGACAATGATGCCAATCCGGACACAGCATGTCGGGCTAAAGCCCGACCCACGGATGGCATAGAACTGTTGGGAGATTGATGATGGCACTGAAAATCGTTGCTGCATGCGTCAACTGTTGGGCCTGCGAGCCGCTGTGCCCGTCGCAGGCAATTTCCGCGGCGGTGCCGCACTTCATCATCGATGCGAAGAAATGCACCGAGTGCGACGGCGACTACGCCGATGCGCAGTGCGCCAGCATCTGCCCCATCGAGTGCGCCATCGTCGATGGCTTCGATATGCCGCTCAACCCGCCGGGGTCGCTGACCAATATTCCGCCGGAACGGCTGGCGGCGCTGGGATAGGAGACAAGCATCATGTGGATGCAATGGATGAAGATGATTTTTCCCCTGCCGGACGGCGGTGCCTTTGGCTATCTGCCGCAGCGGGTGCGCCGACGCCATAGCGCCCTGCTGCACTACAGCCGCAGGCACTGATCACCGTCCATGGCGCAGGTGACTTTTTATGAGAAGCCGGGCTGCGTGAACAATACGCGGCAGAAGGCACTGCTGCTCGCCGCCGGCCATACGGTGGAGGCGCGCAACCTGCTCACCGAGCCGTGGACCGCGGCGCGCCTGCGGGAGTTTTTTGGCACGCGCCCGGTGGCGGAGTGGTTCAACCGCAGCGCACCGGCGGTCAGCGCCGGGCGGGTGGTGCCGGAACAGATGGACGAGACGCAGGCGCTGGCGCTGATGGTGCGGGACCCCTTGCTCATCCGGCGCCCGCTGATCGAGGTGGAAGGGCAGCGTTCGGTGGGCTTCGAGGCGCAGGACATCATGGTGCTGCTGGGACTGGATGTGAATACGGCACAGGCGGATGAGAGCTGTCCGCGCGATGACGGGCACCGCTGCGACTAAGCCGCTGCTACGGCACGCTCGATCGAGAGGTTCCCATGTTTTGTAGGAGCCCAGTCCCCTGGGTGAACATTCGCCGATTCGCCGAGAGGACTCGGCTCCTACAGATAACGCCGTAGCTTTGTCGTTGAATGGCTGGCATCAGGCATAGGGCGGGCCATGCCCGCCGCAGTGCAGGGTATCGTGGATGCGCTGTCGCTTATGTCCATGGAAGGACGGTATTTGGTGGAAGGCAGGATGCCGGTAGCCATATCCACCCTACATCCAAGAGAGCGGCATGTGGTGCTGCTCTGTGAATATACGGGCAGGTGAAGGAGGTTGTCATGATGGCGCTGACGATGAATGAAATGGCGACGCTGGATGTGCGCGACCTGTACGCGGAACTGAAGGCGCAGGCGGCGGGCCTCGGCAACGACGAGACGCTGGCGCGCATGCTCGCCAGTCAGCGCGCCGGCATCGGTGCGATGCCGTTCTGCCTCGGCCTGTCGCACAAGCAGTTTGCCGCCATGATGCGGCTGCACTTTCCCGGTTCGACGGCGGAGGCCTGGATGTGCGGGCCGGAAATTGATCTGGCGCGCGCTCCGGAGCTGGACGAGCTGCGTACGCTGTTTCTGGCACACTGCCCCAGGGTGACGCCGGAGAAGGAGTGGATGGCGGAGACCCTTGCCGCCGGTTGCATGGGCAGCGATCATCTATGGCAGGATATGGGACTGTGGTCGCGCCAGGATCTGTCGGCGCTCATCGAACACAACTTCCCCGCTCTCAAGGCCAAGAACGACCGGGACATGAAGTGGAAGCGTTTCTTCTACAAGCAGCTCTGTGTGCAGGAAGGCGTCTATACCTGCCGTTCGCCGTCCTGCGAGGTGTGCGCCGACTACGTCCGCTGCTTCGGGTCGGAAGAGTGAAAAACTGAAGAGAACAGCTCAACGCAGAGACGCAGAGACGCAGAGACGCAGAGACGCAGAGACGCAGAGGTACAGAACACTGCTGAGTATGGAGAATAATCTGCTGGCGAGTCTGGTGTATGCGGAACTCAGCGCGCCACCGAATGAGAACGCATTGAATCTCCGCGTCTCTGCGCCTCCGCGTTGGGTGGTTTAATTAGAGGACGTTTCGTGGTCGGTACTGAACTTGAAGACCGCGCCGTTGCCGCCTATCTGGGTCTCGCCATCGGCGATGCGCTGGGCGCCACGGTGGAGTTCATGACGCCGCGCGAGATTCGGGCCGAGTACGGCGTGCACGACATCATCCGCGGCGGCGGCTGGCTGAAGCTGCGCAGTGGCGAGGTCACCGACGACACCACCATGGCGCTGGCACTGGGACAGTCGATCCTGGAGCAGGGGCGGGTGGATGCCCTGGCTGCCGCGCGCGCCTTCGACGGGTGGATGCGCAGCAAGCCGGTGGACATCGGCAATACCGTGCGCCGCGGCATCCTGCGCTTTCGCCAGACCGGCGAGGCCTGCACGCCTCCCAGCGAACACGATGCAGGCAACGGCGCCTGCATGCGCGTCCTGCCGGTGGCCCTCGCCACGTTTTATCACGACCGTGCCATGGTCAGGGATGCAGTGCTGGCACAAGCACGAGTGACCCACAACCATCCCCTGTCCGATGCGGGCACGCTGTGTGTGGTGGATATGGTGCAGGCGTTTCTCGCCGGGCACAGCCGCGTCGAGGTGTTGCACGATCAGGTGCATCGGTTGATCGAGCAGTACCCGCCGTTTCGCTTCCGCGGCGGCAAGCCGCGCGAGAATCCCACCGGGTACATCGTCGATACCCTGCAGACGGTGTTCCAGTGCTTCTTCGATACCGACAGCTTTACCGACTGCCTGGTGGAAACAGTCAACCGAGGCGGTGACGCCGATACCACCGGCGCCATCGCCGGCATGCTGGCTGGCGCGTGTTTTGGCTTGCAGGCGATTCCGCCGGCATGGATCAAGGCGCTGTCGCCGCCGGTGCGTGAGGCCTGCGAGGCGCAGGCGCGTGCGCTGGTCGGTTTGGATGGGTAGTTGTCGCTATGGTGCGCGGTGCGCACCCTACGGTAGGTTGGGTTAGCGGCCTTATCGCGTAACCCAACGTGCCTTGGCCTTGTACCAGACGGCGGGTGTCGGGTTACGGCGCAAAAGGACGCGCCTAACCCGACCTACGAAAATGGTGGAACATGTCCACGGTAGGGTGTGCATTGCGCACCACGTTAAGAAACCAGATGTAGGTTGGGTTAGCGGCCTCATCGCGTAACCCGACAGGGCCGTGAGCCGCATCACTCCATGCCGTCCAGCGGATAGCGCATGTCGCAACACACCACATGCAACACGCCGCCGCGGTGTACCGCCACGGACAGGGTGATGTTCATGGCGGCATCGGTGACCGAGAAATACGGACGCGTCACCTGCACGCTGCCGGGTTCGCCGAGGGCGCGGCGGAAATAGGGCCGCCCGCTCCAGTCGCAGCCGGCGGTTTCGCGCAGCGGCTGGTAGCGCGGCTCCAGCACCGTGGTCATGGTGTGGGACAGCACATTGCTGCCGACCTGGATGCCGGCGGCGTCGAGCACATAGCAGCGCAACACTTTCGGTGTGGCGAACAGGGTGGAGGAGGCCGCGGCCAGTTCGACGCCGGCGGCATAGTCCGCGGCGCACCGGCTGAATGCGTCGATGCAGGGCTGCAGGGCGGTCGTGCGACTGGCGATGTCGTCGCGCAGGGTGGCGCGGGCCGCGCGGCCCAGCGCCTCGAAGGTGGCCGTCGGATCGCCGGCAAGCAGTTCCGCCGCCGCCGGGCGGGCAAAGAAATAGCCCTGGGCGAAATCGGCGTCGGCTTCCAGTGCCAGCAGCGCCTCGGTTTCATCCTCGATACCTTCCAGCACCACCAGGCAGCCGGCCTCATGCAGCAGTGCCACCAGGCCAGGCAGCATGCGCCGGGCCAGTGGGTGCTGCCGCGCCTGCTGCAACAGGCTGCGATCCAGCTTCACCATGTCCGGCGCCAGGCGCAGGATGCGATCGAAATTGGAATGGCCGGCGCCGAAATCGTCGATGGCGACCAGGCAGCCCAGGTTCCTGTAGTAGCTAACGGCGTCCGCCAGCAGGCCTTCGTCGGTGATTTCGTTTTCCAGTATTTCCACCACCACCTGCGCCGGGGCGAGTCCGTTGTGGCTCAGCAGCTCGGCGAAGAAGGGACCGTAGTTGCTGCCTTCGACCACCACGCGCGGGTTGATGTTGAGGAACAGCCAGCGATCCGGTGCCGCCAGCGCATGCCAGTTGCCGGCATGCAGCATGCGGCAGGTGCGATCGAGATGGACGATGCCTGCGGTGGTTTCGGCGCTGGCGAACACCTCCAGCGGTGAGACCGGCATGCCTGCGGCATCCGTGGCGCGCAGCAGCGCCTCGTAGCCGACGGCGCGGCGGTGGGCCAGGCCGAAGATGGGCTGGTAGGCACTGGTCAGGTGGTACTCCTTGAAGGTGGCTGTGGCGAGTCCATCCTGTTCCTGCACATTGTCGTGCAGAAGCTGATCGAGAAAGGAGCGCCGTTGCACCAGTGGCGGGAGTATGAATTCAGCGGAGGCGTTCATCTTGGGCGGCTTTCACTTTTTTGCTCACCTTGCCGGCGAGGTAGTGGAGGAAGTCGTCCATGTTGTCGTAGTCCATGTCGAGGGCGAAGACGGTGATGGCATCGGTGAGCTGGCGCAGGCGTGCAATCTCCTCATGGGAGCGGCCGCAGGCGCGGCAGCGGGTGCCGTCTTCGGTGCAGGCGGTACGGTTGACGCAGGTGGTGAATTTCATGTCTGGGCCAAATCAGCAGTTGTGTGGTGGCATTTCTGTGGGAGCCCGGCTTGCCGGGAGAATGCGGCCTCTCCAGCGCCGTCATCGCCCGATGAATCTGGCTCCCACGTATCAGGCGGTGTGTGCCTGCTGCGGCAACATGCCGCTCAGCAGCGCATCGATGCCGGCATCGATCACCTCGATGCCGAGCTTGGCACAGAAGCGACGTTCCTTCGCCGTGGCGTTGGGCATCAGTGCCCAGCCGGCGGGCTGTGCCGCATCGTAGACAATGTTGGACAGCACCATGCGCTCGGTGTCGCGCGTCAGCGACAGGCCGAGCAGCAGGTAGCGCATGCCCTTGCGCTGCTGCTTGAGGAAGGAGGGAATGGCGAAGCCGCCCATCAGTTCGGTGATGTAGTCCACGTAGTCGGCATCGGCGGCGATGTAGCTGGCCTGCGGATGCGGGCAGCCCATGGGCTTGAACAGCACCGGCAGCGAGGCGTCGGCCTCTTCCTGCGTCACTTCGCGGTAGGCGCTGCCGTCGTATTGATAGATACGGAAACGGAAGCCGCCGACCATGCGGGCGAAGCCCTGGATCAGCAGATGCGGCGTGTCGCGATAGCTGTCCTGCAGTTGCGTATCGCGGTTGATGTCGATGACGTAGCGCGGTTTTATTTTCGCCAGCCAGTCGTGCAGCGGCGCGCGGCTCCACTGCGTATCGGCGTAGGTCTTGCTGAGAAAGCGGTTGACGAAGCTGCGACCCTTTTTCAGTTCCAGATTCATGGCGGCGCGGGGGAACTCGTACATCAGCTTGGGGGCCATGGGCCTGCCGCCGTTCATGGCCAGGATCAGGCTTTCACCGTCGGCGGGGATCGGTGCGCCGGCGGCGTCGACGGCGCCGCGCAGGGCGTCGGGGCCGAGGTAGGCGGCGATGTTGCCGTCTTTCAGGCCGGCAACGATGTCATCGAGGTGCAGAGTGATCATGGAAGGCTCCTTGCGTGCTTGTTCGCACTAGCACTGCAATTAGCGGGCCTATCTCTGAAATGACTGTTTTACTTGGATTTGCCGCGGATGGGACCCAGGCGTACGCACTACATTGTCGCGAACGCGACAAATCTGGTGCGTCAAATGGAAGTTTTCTGAGCGACGAAGCCGAAGCGTCGGCGCAAAATATCTACTACGCCCAGTTTTCCACCCGCAGCCCGTCGATGCGCTTGAATTCACGGCCGTTGTTGGTGACCAGGATGAGGTTGTCGGCCAGGGCATGGGCGGCGATCCACAGGTCGTTGTTGCCGATGGGGGTACCGGCTTTTTCGAGCTGGGTGCGTATCACGCCATAGATTTGCCCGGCCGCCTGCGGCAAGGCCTTGACGTTGATGATTTCCGTCATCTGGTTCAGTGCCGCCAGATTCTGCTCGCGGTGCAGGCTGCGCTCCACACCTCGCCGGAGTTCTCCATAGGTGATCACCGACATACTCACCGCATCATCCGGCAGTGCGGCGATGTGTTCCGCTACCGAGGCAGGATGGCGTTTGATGAAGTAAATGCAGATGTCCGTATCCAGCAAATAGCGTGGTTCCTTCACAGTTCTTCCCTCTCCTGCGGTGGCTGGTCGTCGCGGCCGTCAGCCATGAAGTCATCGGAAAAGCTCTCGAATATCTTGAGAATGTCCGCCGCCGTGCGCTTTTTCTCGCGCAGTACGATTTCGTCGCCGCGGCGGAATATTTCCACTTCAGTGGCGTCGACGCGAAACTCCTTGGGCAGGCGGATCGCCTGGCTGTTGCCGGATTTGAAGACGCGGGCGGTGGCCATGGTCTGGCACTCCTCTGGATGTATATACGCGAAAGTATATACATGAGGTTGCAGCTTGTCACCGGGCGGCGATCAGGCGGCCGTGTCGACCTCGTATACCCCGCCGATGACGATGTACTCGCCCTCGCCCTTGAGCCGGCCCGGCAGCAGGCGGCTGTAGGCGAGGATCTTCGGCAGCGGCACGTCCACTTCCAGGATGCGGTCGCCGAACTCGTCGGCCCGTTCGCGCTGGTCGGTGAAGGAGCTGGCGCTGTTGAGCAGCAGGATCTGCCGGCCCTTGCTGCCGGGGCTGTCCAGTACGTCGTGCTGTTCCAGACGGTTGACGCCGCGGTACAGGCGCAGGTGGCTGGTCTCGGGATGTTGCCGCGCCAGTTCGTACTGGCAATAGGCATAGAGCAGGTCGAGCTGGGCCTCCAGGGCATTGGTGCTGTACAGGCCCTGGGCGCGCGCCTCCATATAGGCGTGATAGGCCGTGTCGCCGGCGTCGCGGATCGGCGTGCCGTGATGGCGCGGCAGCAGGCCGAAGCGCGATTCCACCCAGCCCTTCACCACGGCGGCTTCGCGCCCGTCGGCATCGAAGGACCAGCCGCGCAGCACGCGCAGGTAGTCGGCCTTGTGGCGGTGCAGCCGCGAGGACGGATCGAGTCCGGCCTGTTCCGGTGTGTCGAGCAGAAAGTGTACGGCGAGGTAATCCATGAACAGTTGCGCGCGCTGCGCGGCGTCGTCGAGCGGCGCCAGCAGGCGGAACAGTTCGCCATGCAGTTCAGCCACGCCGTCGATGTGCAGCGCGGTGGGATGACGCTGAAAGGTGAGACTGCCGAGGATCACCGCCGGCAGGTTGCAGCGGTTGATGGGCAGGCGTGCGCAGGCCGGCAGCGTGGGGCTTTTGTCGGTGTTTCCGGCTTTGTCGCTAACCATACAGCTGCTGCGCCTTTGTCGTACATGACACTGCGTATTCACGTCGTGTCTAAATATAAAAACCGTGTAAATCCAGTGTGCTAGTGCATGTTTTCGATGTTGGCATGGGCGTTGCTCATACCTGTCCGACAGGTTAATACGTGTCCCAACGCAAGGAGAACATACCATGGCACTACGTCAATGCGCGATTTACGGCAAAGGCGGCATCGGCAAGTCCACCACCACGCAGAATCTGGTGGCGGCGCTGTCCGAAGCCGGCAAGAAGGTGATGATCGTCGGCTGCGATCCCAAGGCTGACTCGACCCGCCTGATCCTGCACTCCAAGGCTCAGACCACTGTAATGCACCTGGCCGCCGAAGCCGGCTCGGTCGAAGACCTGGAACTGGAAGATGTACTTTCCGTCGGTTACGGCGGCATCAAGTGCGTCGAGTCCGGTGGCCCGGAACCCGGCGTGGGTTGCGCCGGCCGTGGCGTAATCACCGCCATCAACTTCCTGGAAGAGGAAGGCGCCTACGACGAGGACCTGGACTTCGTGTTCTACGACGTACTGGGTGACGTGGTGTGCGGCGGCTTCGCCATGCCGATTCGCGAGAACAAGGCCCAGGAAATCTACATCGTGGTGTCCGGCGAAATGATGGCCATGTACGCCGCCAACAACATCGCCAAGGGCATCGTCAAGTACGCCAGCTCCGGCGGCGTGCGTCTGGCCGGCCTGATCTGCAACAGCCGCAACACCGCGCGTGAAGACGAGCTGATTGAAGAGCTGGCCCGTCAGCTGGGTACGCAGATGATCCACTTCGTGCCGCGTGACAACGAAGTGCAGCGCGCCGAAATCCGCCGCATGACCGTCATCGAGTACAACCCGAAGGCCAAGCAGGCCGACGAGTACCGCGCCCTGGCGCAGAAGGTGATCAACAACAAGAAGTTCGTGATCCCGACTCCGTTGACCATGGACGATCTGGAAGAGGTGATGATGAAGTTCGGCATCCTCGAAGAGGAAGACGAGACCATCGTCGGCAAGACCGCCGCCGAACTGGCCACGGC
>DYFR01000018.1 GCA_020725115.1 Thiohalomonas denitrificans | reverse complement strand
TAGGGGCTAGGGGCTAGGGGCTAGGGGCTAGGGGCTAGGGGCTAGGGGCTAGGGAATGTACTTGCTCGTTCGTGCTTGTTTTAAAAAATTTGTGCGCGCAGCGCACTCCTGCCCTAGTCCCTAAAACCTGGCCCCTAGCCCCTGCCTTCACAGTTCCTTGCACACATACTTGATGGCCGGGTCTTCCACGCTGGTGCTGACCGAGAAACCCAGGGCGCGCACGAAGGACAGCATGTCGTGGTTGCTCGCCATGACATCACCCTCCATCAGGCGCAGGCCGCGCAGGCGCGCGGTTTCAATCAGTGCATCCATCAGGCGATGGGCAATGCCGCGGCGCTGCCAGGCATCGGCCACCACCACGGCGAATTCGCAGGTGGTCTTGTCCGGGTTGGTGACGTAGCGGGAGACACCGATCTCCTCTTCGCCGCCATCCTTTTCCACCACGGCGATAAAGGCCATCTCGCGGTCATAGTCGATTTGGGTGAAGCGGGCCAGCATCGCCGGCGTCAGCTCCTCCAGGCTTTGCATGAAACGGAAGTATTTGCTCTGGCCAGACAGCTTGCGCACAAACTCCTGTTCGATCTCCGCGTCCTCCGGCCGGATCGGCCGAATCACCAGGTCAGTGCCGTCGGGCAGCTGCCAGCGGCTGACCAGCTGGTTCGGATAGGGATAGATCGCCATGTGGCTGTAGCGTTCGTGCGTGGTGGAGTGATAATCCACCACCACACGCGCATCCACCGCGATGGCGCCGGTGTCGTCAACGATGAGCGGATTGATGTCCAGCTCCTTCACCCAGGGCAGCTCGCAGGCAATCTCGGAGACGCGCAGCAGCACATTTTCCAGCGCCAGCATGTCCGCCGCCGGCATGTGGCGGAAGGCGGCCAGCATCTTCGCCACCTTGGTGCGCTGGATCAGATCCTTGGCCAGGAAGCGGTTGAGCGGCGGCAGCATGACTGCGCGATCGCCCATCACTTCCACGGTAATACCGCCGGCGCCGAAGGTGATCACCGGACCGAACACCTCATCGGTGGAGATGCCCACCAGTAATTCGCGCCCATTGGGACGCTGCAGCATCGGTTCGATGGTAACGCCGTCGATACGCGCCTCGGGCCGGTTGCGCCGCACCGCCTGCACGATGTCGTTGTAAGCGCTACGCACACCCTGGGCGGTATTGATGCCGAGACGCACGCCGCCGGAATCGGATTTGTGGGTGATGTCCGGCGAGTTGATCTTGAGCGCCACCGGCAGGCCCATGGAGGCCGCCTGTACCAGCGCCTCGTTGGGCGAGCGCACCACCACCGCGCGCGCCGAGGGGATGTGGAAGCAGCCGAGAATCGCCTTGGACTCGCTCTCCGACAGCACCTTGCGCCCTTCCGCCAGTGCGCCTTCGATGATCAGGCGTGCGCCCTCCACATCGGGCGGCACGCTCTGCCAGATCGGTCCCGGCGCCTGCAGCAGCAGTTGCTGGTTGCGGTAATAGGCCGTCAGCGAGGCAAAGGCCTCCACCGCCGCCTCGGGGGTATGGAAGATGGGCAGGCCGGCCTGCACCAGGGTGTCACGCCCTTCCGCCACCTGGGTCTGTCCCATCCAGGAACACAGCACCGGTTTTTTGTGCTGACGGGCGATGGCGCCCACCGCGGCAGCCACCTCGTTGGGCGCGGTCATCGCCTGCGGCGTGAGGATCACCAGCAGACCGTCGACGCCGGGATCGGCCAGACAGGCGTCCACCGCCGCGGCATAACGTTCTGCCGTGGCATCACCGATGACATCCACCGGATTGCCGTGCGACCAGGTGGCCGGCAATGACTCGTTGAGACGGGCCAGGGTCACCTCCGCCAGTTCGGCCAGCGGGATGCCGAGATCGGCGGCACGGTCGGAGGCCATCACGCCCGGCCCACCGCCATTGGTGAGGATGCACAGCCGTTCGCCCCTGGCGCGGAATCCCGCATCGAGGGTACTGGCATTGGAGAACAGGTGACCGATGCGCATGCCGCGCACCGCGCCGGCACGACGCAGCGCCGCATCGAATACATCATCGGAACCGGCCAGGGCGCCGGTATGCGACATGGCGGCCTTGGAGCCGATGGCGTGGCGCCCGACCTTGAGCGCCAGCACCGGCTTGACGCGCGAGGCGGCGCGCACGGCGCTCATGAAAGTACGTGAGTTATGAATACCCTCGATGTACAGCAGGATACTGTCGGTCTTGGGGTCGTTGACCAGGTAATCCAGCACGTCGCCGAAATCGAGGTCGGCGGAGATGCCGGTGGACACCACCGCCGAGAAACCGATGCCGTTGGGCGCCGCCCAGTCGAGGATGGCGGTGCAGATGGCGCCCGACTGCGACACCAGGGCTACGTTGCCGGGTTTGGCGCCGCCCTTGTTGAAGGTAACGTCGAGGCCGATGTCCGGACGCATGATGCCGAGACAGTTGGGACCGATGAAACGGATGCCATAGCGGTGCGCATTCTCCAGCACGGCCTTTTCCAGCTTCACGCCCTGCGGCCCCACCTCGCGGAAGCCGGCGGAGATAATCACCGCCGCCTTGACGCCGTGCTGACCGCAGTCCTCGATGATGGCGGGAATGGTATGGGCCGGCGTGGTGATCACGGCCAGGTCGATGGTCTTGCCCAGCGCCTCCAGCGAGGGATAGGCCTTCTGTCCCTGCACTACATCACGCTTGGGATTGATGGGATAGACGTCCCCCTTGAATCCGCTCTCCAGCATGTTCTTGAACACCAGCGCACCCACCGCATCGGGGCGATCGCTGGCGCCGAAAATAACCACGGATTTGGGTTCGAACAGCCGCTTCAGATAGTGTTGCCCCATCACAATCCCCGGAATCTTTCCATCGAATGAGCCAGCCCTCATTTAACCACAGTTGATCGCCTCAAATCTGCCTCGCCGACATCGAATTCCACTGTAGCCAGACGCCAATGCCGGTGATACCTTGAAACGCACACCCACATCCGGCCAGCCTGATGCGCACAGCCTATATCTCCCACCGCGACTGTCTATTACACGACATGGGCGAGTTTCATCCGGAAAGCCCGGAACGCCTGCATGCCATCGAGGATCGGCTGGTGGCCTCGCAGCTGATGCCGCTGTTGCGTCATTACGACGCGCCGCGCGCAGAGCGCGCACAATTGTTGCGCGTCCATGACAGCGCATACGTGGATGACCTGTTCGCCCGCGCACCACAGCCGGGCGAAGCGGTGATGCTCGACCCCGATACCTGGCTTGCCCCGCATACCCTGGAGGCCGCGCTGCACGCCGCCGGCGCCGCCGTCCTCGGCGTCGACCTGGTGATGAGCGGGGAAATGGAAACCGCCTTCTGCGGCGTGCGGCCGCCCGGTCACCACGCCGAGCGCCACCGCGCCATGGGCTTCTGCTTCTTCAACAACATCGCCGTCGGCGCCGCCCACGCACTGGAGCAGCACGGCCTGCAACGGGTCGCCATCCTCGACTTCGATGCCCACCACGGCAACGGCACCGAAGACATCTTCAAGGACGACCCGCGCGTGCTGTTCTGCTCCAGCTTCCAGCACCCGTTCTATCCGGCAACGCCACTGGCCGAGCGTCCCAATCTGATCCACAGCAAACTGCGCAACGGCGCCTACAGCGAGGAATTCCAGCAGGCAGTAACCGAGCAGTGGTTGCCCGCGGTCAACCGCTTCAAGCCGCAGCTGATCCTCGTCTCCGCCGGCTTCGATGCCCATTTCGAAGACGACATGTCCGGCCTCAACCTGCTCGACACCGACTACGCCTGGGTCACCGAGCGCATCATGGAACTCGCCGCCGCCCACTGTGAAAACCGTGTCGTCTCGACGCTGGAGGGCGGCTACGTGATGAATGCCCTGGGCCGCAGCGCCGCAGCGCACATCAAGGTGCTGATGGGGGTGCATTGAAGAAGGCTTTCGCTCAGCGAAGCGCCGAATACATCAAGATGTTGGAAGACATTTCATGAGCCATTCCCTCTCCCTCAGGGAGAGGGCCAGGGAGAGGGGATCAAATGAAACAGCTAGCCCGCTCAATGCGCCAGCACATGACCGATGCCGAACGTGTACTCTGGCAGCATCTAAGGGCTCATCGTATGGGTGGCCATAAATTCAAGCGCCAACTCGTAATAGAGCCGGCGCCCTATATCGTCGACTTCGCCTGCATCGAGGCCAAACTGATTATCGAAGCTGATGGTGGTCAGCATGAGCTCCGTGCAGAAGAAGATCAGGAAAGGACGGCCTGCCTCGAAGCCATGGGCTATCGTGTTCTCCGCTTCTGGAACCACGAGATATTGACGGAAACTCAAGCCGTACTTGAACGCATACATCAAGAGTTGATTTCATCCCCGCTCCCCAACCCCTCTCCCTGAGGGAGAGGGGCTTTGTCATCGGGCCCATGGAATAGGCTATGCTTGGACGCAGGGCCGGACACAACGGCCTGCACAACAACGGGAGGACACGATGCACCGTATGGTCACCATCGACGGCAACGAAGCGGCCGCCACCATTGCCCATCTCACCAACGAAGTCATCGCCATCTATCCCATCACCCCCGCCTCGCCCATGGGCGAGCATGCCGACGAATGGTCGGCGCAGGGGCGCAGGAATCTGTGGGGCACGGTACCCACCATCGTCGAGATGCAGAGCGAGGGCGGGGCCGCCGGCGCACTGCACGGCGCCTTGCAGGCCGGTGCGCTGTGCACCACCTTCACCGCCTCGCAGGGCCTGCTGCTGATGATCCCCAATATGTACAAGATCGCCGGCGAACTGACGCCGATGGTGCTGCACGTGGCGGCGCGCTCGCTGGCGGCACAGGCGCTGTCCATCTTCTGCGATCACTCCGACGTGATGGCCACACGCGGCACCGGCTTCGCCATGCTGTGCGCCAACTCCGTGCAGGAGGCCATGGACATGGCGCTCATCGCCCAGGCGACGACGCTGGAGGCGCGCGTGCCGATCCTGCATTTCTTCGACGGCTTCCGCACCTCGCACGAGGTGGCGAAGATCGAGTCCATCGACCGCAACGTGGTACGCGCCATGATCAGCGACGAGCTGGTGCAGGCGCACCGCGCCCGCGCCCTCAACCCGGAGCACCCGGTGCTGCGCGGCAGCTCGCAGAACCCCGACGTGTATTTCCAGGGCCGCGAAAGCGTCAACGGCTGGTATCAGCAGATGCCGGTCATCGTGCAGAATGTCATGAACCGTTTTGCCGCCCATACCGGCCGCCAGTACCACCTGTTCGATTACGTCGGCGCCGCCGATGCCGAACGGGTGATCGTACTGATGGGCTCCGGCGCCGAGGCGGCGCATGAAACCGTCGAGCATCTGCTGGCCCGCGGCGAGAAGGTCGGCCTGCTCAAGGTGCGCCTGTACCGCCCCTTCGACCCCACCGCCCTGCTCGCCGCCCTGCCCGCCAGCGCGCAGCGCATCGCCGTACTGGATCGCACCAAGGAACCGGGCGCCGACGGCGAACCGCTGTACAAGGACGTGCTCGCCGCCGTGGCGCAATCCTACGCCGCCGGGCAATCGCGCTTCGCCACCCTGCCGCGCATCGTCGGTGGTCGCTACGGCCTGTCGTCCAAGGAATTCACCCCGGGCATGATCAAGGCGGTGTTCGACGAGTTGCAGAAGGAGCAGCCGCGCAACGGCTTCACCATCGGCATCCGCGACGACGTCACCCACACCAGCCTGGACTGGGACGCCGGCTTCCGCACCGACGCCGCACGCGCAGTGAACTGCGCGATGTTCTACGGCCTCGGCTCCGACGGTACCGTGAGCGCCAACAAGAACACCATCAAGATCATCGGCGAAGCCACCGAGCTGCACGCTCAGGGCTACTTCGTCTACGACTCCAAGAAGTCCGGCGCCATCACCGTGTCGCACCTGCGCTTCGGCAAGCAACCGATCCGCTCCAGCTATTTGATCGGCGACGACGAGGCGCAATTCATCGGCTGCCACCAGACCGTATTCCTGGAGCGCTACGACATGCTGGACAAGGCCGCGCCCGGCGCGGTGTTCCTGCTCAACACCGGCGCCGCGCCCAGCGAGGCGTGGAATACCCTGCCGCGGCGCATGCAGCAGCAGATCATCGACAAGAACATCCGCTTCTACGTCATCGATGCCTACCAGGTGGCGCAGGAATCCGGCATGCAGCGCCGCATCAACACCATCATGCAGACCTGCCACTTCGCCATCTCCGGCCTGCTGCCGCGCGAGGACGCGATCAAGGCCATCAAGCAGGCGGTGGACCAGACCTACGGCAAGAAGGGCCAGAAGATCGTCGAGCTCAACTACCGCGCCATCGACGCCGCCCTGGCCAACCTGCACGAAGTCACCGTGCCGGGCAAGGTCACCTCGGTATTCGAACGCCCGCCGGTGGTGGCGGCCAACGCGCCGGAGTTCGTGCAAAGGGTAACCGCTGCCATGATGGCCGGGCGCGGTGACGAGTTGCCGGTTTCCGCCATCTCCGCCGACGGCACCTGGCCCACCGCCACCACGCGCTGGGAGAAGCGCAACATCGCGCTGGAAATTCCCGTGTGGGACGAGAAGCTGTGCATCGCCTGCGGCAAGTGCCCCTTCGTGTGCCCGCACAGCGTGATCCGCAGCAAGCTGTTCGACCCGGCGCAGGCCGCCGCTGCACCGCCGACCTTCAAGCACATGCCGCTCAAGGGCAAGGAATTTCCCGAGGGCGCGCACATCGTCTATCAGGTGGCACCGGAGGACTGCACCGGCTGCGGCCTGTGCGTGGATATCTGTCCGGTGAAGGACAAGGAGAATCCCGGCCGCCGCGCCCTCAACATGGCGCCGCAGCCGCCGCTGCGCGAGCAGGAGCGCGCCAACTGGGAGTTCTTCCTCAGCCTGCCCGAATTCGACCGCCGCGAGGTGCGGCCGTCGGTAATGAAGAGCGCCATGCTGCTGCAGCCGCTGTTCGAGTTTTCCGGCGCCTGCTCCGGCTGCGGCGAAACGCCCTACCTGCGCCTCGCCTCGCAACTGTTCGGCGATCGCATGCTGGTGGCCAACGCCACCGGCTGCTCGTCCATTTACGGCGGCAATCTCCCCACCACACCCTGGGCGCAGGATGCCCATGGCCGCGGCCCGGCCTGGAACAACTCGCTGTTCGAGGACAACGCCGAGTTCGGCCTGGGGATGCGCGTCGCCATCGACAAGCAGCGCGAGTATGCCGTTGAGCTGCTCAAGGCGCTGGCCGCGCACATCGGCGAGGAACTGGTGACGGCGTTGCTGAACACGGCCCAGGACGATGAGGCCGGCATACACGAGCAACGCGAGCGTATCGCGGCCCTGCACGAGCGGCTGCGGAAGATCGACCGTCCCGACGCACGGCAACTGGCGGCCGTGGCCGACAGCCTGGTGAAGAAGAGCGTGTGGATCGTCGGCGGCGACGGCTGGGCCTACGACATCGGCTTCGGCGGCCTCGACCATGTGCTCGCCTCGGGCCGCGACGTCAACATCCTGGTGCTCGACACCGAGGTGTACTCCAACACCGGCGGCCAGACCTCCAAGGCCACACCGCGCGGCGCCGTGGCCAAGTTCTCCGCCGGCGGCAAGCCGACGGCGAAAAAGGATCTGGCGATGATCGCCATGGCCTACGGCGATGTCTACGTGGCGCAGGTGGCCTACGGCGCCAAGGACGTGCAGACCCTCAAGGCCTTCATGGAAGCCGAGTCATGGCCCGGCGTCTCCATCATCATTGCCTACAGCCCCTGCACCGCCTGGGGCACCGACATGATCCAGAACCACGCCATGCAGGACCGCGCCGTGCGCAGCGGCCACTGGCCCTTGTTCCGCTACGACCCGCGCCGTGCTGCGCAGCAGGAAAACCCGCTGCAACTGGACTCCAAGGAGCCCTCCATCGCCTACCGCGAATTCGTCAGCCAGGAGACGCGCTTCAACATGCTGTGGCGCAGCCATCCGGAAGCGGCGGAGCAGTTCCTCGGCCAGGCACAGAAGCACGCCCTCAGCAACTTCCAGCACTACCGCCAACTGGCGGAACTGAGCTACGCCAAACCGGGTGAAATCAAGTCCGACAAGGCGAAGGAGTGATCATGAACCTGCGTACCACCTATCTCGGCCTGGAACTGAAAAACCCGCTGGTGCCCTCCGCCTCGCCGCTGTCGCGCAGTCTCGACACGGCCAGGCGGCTGGAGGATGCCGGCGCCGCGGCGCTGGTCATGTATTCGCTGTTCGAAGAAGAACTGCAGCATGACAACGATGTGATGGACGCCTACCTGCAAAACCAGAGCCTGGGCCATGCCGAGGCCAGCAGCTTCCTGCCGCTGCATGGCGACATGCCCTCCAAGCGGGAGCGCTACCTGGAACAGTTGCAACACCTGAAACGCAGCCTGGATATTCCCATCGTCGCCAGCCTCAACGGCGTCACTGCCGGCGGCTGGATCGACTACGGCACCGCCCTGCAACAGGCCGGTGCCGATGCGCTGGAGTTGAATGTGTATTACGTCGCCGGCGACCTCGATGTCAGCGGCGCCGCAGTGGAACAACGCTATATCGACCTGCTCGGCGAACTGCGCCGCCACGTCACCATTCCCATCGCCATGAAACTGTCGCCGCAGTTCAGCTCGGTCGCCAACATGGTGCACCGGCTGGAACAGGCCGGTGCCGCCGGCGTCAGCCTGTTCAACCGTTTCTACCAGCCGGACATCGACATCGACAGCCTGCGCGTCGCGCCGCAACTGCACCTGTCCACCTCCGCCGAAGCCCTGCTCGCCATGCGCTGGATAGCGATCCTCCACGGCCGCGTCAAACTCACCCTCGCCGCCACCGGCGGTGTGCACGACCACAGCGACGCCATCAAGATGCTGCTCGCCGGTGCCGACGTGGTGCACCTGTGCAGCACCCTGCTGCTGCACGGCCCGCGCCGCCTGGCGCATATCCTGCACGGCATGGAGCAATGGCTGGAGGAAAGCCCGTACGAGTCGCTGGAACAGATGAAGGGAGTATTGAGCCAGCGCCATGCCGGCGATGCCTCGGCCTACGCCCGCGCCAACTACCTGCAACTGCTGGACAGCTATCTGCCTGGCGTAGGCATTTGACCTGAAACTTCACCCCCACTCCGTGGGGAGGGCTGGTGAGGGGAAACGCGGCATTACCGATGTTTTCGCCCGCTCCCAGCAGCACAGGCCTACAAAACTGCAGTCATAGGGCCGTGCCCGCCGCTTCGGCGCCCATGGGGCGCCCTATGTTTGACACCGGGTTTACGCCCTGCGCCGCAAACGCAGCATGCGCACCACCTGATACACCGCCAACGCCGCCAGCACATGCTTCACTGTATGCCCACTCAGCCATTGTCCCCAGGAGAAGATGACACCGTCGAACAGCTCCGCCGCCAGTGCGAGGGCATACAGGAAGACTCCCGCCAGCAGATAGACGCCATGACTGTAGCGGGCCGGCAGCAGCAACAGGAGCAACGCTGCCAGCAAGGCACCGCCCTGAAAGGCAACATAGGGCAGGATATTCTCCCGGCCGAGAACGGCGCTGTAACGCCACCACAGCACGGTTCCGATTCCGGCAAAAACCAGCACCGCCAGCGACCACCGCCCGGCCCGGGAACTCCAGCGCTCGGTGACCAGCGCAGCAACCAGAGCGGCGAAGGCCACGCTCATCGGCAGTCGATCCCAGAACAGGCTGTCGTTGTCCGGCGCCAGGTGGTAATACGCCGACCCGATGCCGGTCGCCGCCAGGGCGATAAACAACACCCCATAGGGCAAACGCTCCGCCCCAGCGCCCACAGTCACCGCCACGGTGCGCAATCCCAGCGCGGCGACCAGCAGAAATGCCGCGTTGGAAATCACGTTGAGAAAATTCGGCACTCCAAGCCAGACGCGGCCGTCAGCGAAGCGGTGATACTCCAGCGGCTGGGCAAGCGGCGGCAGCCACAACAAAAGAGCGGTCAGCACTACAACCAGCGATAACAGCAGTCCACCGACCTGGCGCCGCGACAAGGTCATGGCACCGCCGGCGACAGGTGAGCGGAAAGAAAGGCATCAATGCCCTGCACATAGGCCGCGCCACTCAGCAGAAATCCGGTGTTGTGATCGCCACGCAGCTCCAGCAAGGTCTTGGGCGTGTGTGCGGCGTGATACAGCGCCAGGCCGTGATGGTAGGGAATGATTTCGTCCTGCGGGCTGTGCACCACCAGCACCGGGCATTGCACCCCGGCCAGATATTCCCGGGTGTCGTACTGCAGACGAGCAAGCCGCCGGGCCGGCAACCACCAGTACAACTCTCCCGCCAGTTCCGGCACCGATATGAAGGCCGACTCCAGGATCAGCGCCCCCGGCCGCTCCCGCGCTGCCAGCCAGGCCGCCAGCGCCGCACCGAGCGAACGACCGAACAGCACGATGCGCTCCGGCGCCTCGCCGCGCACCGTAACCAGATGGTTCCAGGCCGCCAGCGCGTCCTGTTGCGTCCCCTCTTCGCTCGGCTTGCCCTCGCTGCGGCCATAACCGCGGTAATCGACGATCAGGACGTTGAGCCCGAGGCGGTGAAAGATGCGCAGCGAATCGAGACGATGCGAGATATTGCCGGCATTGCCATGGAAGAACAGCAGCGTCCCGCGTGCCGCGGGCGCCGGCAGATACCAGCCATGCAACCCCACCCCGTCGGCCGTCTCCAGTCGCACCTCTTCGTGGGACAGGCCGATATCCGCCGGGCTGGCCACCAGCTCCCGCGACGGGATGTCCGGCAGATACAGCAGGCTGTTCTGGCCGAAATAAAGCACCAGCAGCAATGCCGCATACGCACCGGCAACAGTCATCAAGGCATTGCCCATGGGTCTGTAGTTCCGCAAGCGAGACATACCGGCAGCATAGCCGACTGCCGCGAGAATGTACCAGGCGGTGCTATTCCTCAAGGCATCGATGGGGAACAGCGGCTGCGCGGGGTGGATGGCTGCATTCGACCCTGAGCGGGCGTGCCAATGCACAATGATCGTCCGGGAGAAACCGTGATACATCCCTTATTACACGGTTTCGAGCATCAATTCGCCGGCAGAATACCTTTGACCCGAAATGCCTCAAGGGTAGTCTGTTTGCGGAGAGGCAAGTCGGCTGCACTACGGGTTTCAATATTCAGTGCGAACAGCCATATGTCTTCGGCGACTTCCACATAACCGGCATACCAGCCTACGGCCGGTGCATTACGAGTCGCCCAGCCAGTCTTGGCGTACAACCGATAGTACGGCGTTTTATCTGTAAGCATGATGGACTTCAGAGTAGCGTAACTACTCGCACGAAATGGCAAGCGGCCCGTGACCAACTGTTTGAGAAAAGCCACCTGCTGCTCCGCGCTGATAGTTAGCGAACCGTCCAACCAGAATTGCGTTCCATCAAACGGTTCACGCAACTCACCATAGTGCGAACTGCGGATATAAGCAGGGTATTTTGCAGCCCCAACCCTCTGCGCCAACTCCTGATAGCACCACACGCAACTGACCTTGAATGCAGTTTCCAAGGTCTGATCGCGATTCCAATCGGCGAGCTCGTAAAGAGTACCATCCCATCGAATGGTCGAATCGGCTCCAGCTATCACGCCTTCCTCAAGACTTATAAGGGTGTTAAGCACCTTAAATGTGGACGCGGCGGCGAAAGCCTGCTTCGAACGGGCGTCGTTGTGAATAAAACGCTGACCAGTCTTTGATGATTCGATCAAAATGGTTCCTGAAACCCCCACTTTGCTGAACAGAACAGCTATATCCGCATCTTCTGCACGAGCGAAAACGGAAAAACAGAAAAGAAGAATGGATATGAGTAATCTTGGCATTGTCAATGGATGGGAATGCATGGACCAAGTAATACACGAACATGGATGTCACCGGCGCTGCGCGGCTTTATCGCGCAGCGTCCGGTGGATCGGTCAGAACACATATTCTACTAATATTAGCGATATCTGTGTTCTGACCCCGGTTTCCTGCCCTGATGATGCAGTGCGCCTGGGAGACGGTGCATGCCTTCAGTCTCAATGACCGGCAGCTTCGGGGCACGCCCGGTGCCATTGCGGTGTTACATACCCATTCCCGACGTCTGGATTTTCATCCCCATGTGCATCTGGCGATCCCCGCTGCCGCCATTGATGCCAAGCGCCGGCTGTGGCGTACCAGGACGACGAAGAAAAAGCCTTACCTCTTCAATCACAAGGCGTTGGCCAAGGTGTTTCGGGCAAAAATGCTTGATGAGATCACCCAGGCAGGACTGGCATTGCCAAAGCACTATCCCGAAAATTGGGTCGTGGACTGCAAGCACGTCGGCAATGGCGACAAGGCGCTGGTCTATCTCGGTCGTTACCTTTATCGGGGTGTGCTTCAGGAGAAGGATATTGTGGCCTGTGGCAATGGCAAGGTCAGCTTTCACTATCAAGACAGCAAGACAAAAGAGCGCGAGATGCGCACCCTGGACGGCGAGGATTTCCTTTGGTTGCTCTTACAACATGTTTTGCCGAAGGGATTTCGACGCGCCCGTAACTTCGGCTTTCTGCATCCCAACAGCAAACGGATGATCCAGTTGCTGCACTATCTGCTCAATCTCGATCCGGCTCGCTCAACGGCGTGGTTAAGGAAACGACCCCCGCTAACCTGCCGCTGCTGTGGTGGCGAAATGAAGATCGTGCGTACACGGCTCCCTGTATTGCTTCCGAGACGTTTCCCGCTCGATGCCTTAGCAGGTGCATCGGTTATGTAATCGCACCCGCTCCTTCGATTGGCGGGACGTTCTGTTTCCATAAGCAGAGAGAAGCGCTCGGCCCGGATAAGGGTGTTAATCGAAAAATCCAGCAGATTACGTTATCGCAATGGTAACGAGATACACGGGAATTCAAGCTTGGCGCTAATGGAACCCGTGAAATTCAAAAAGATATTTTCATAGCGTGTGAGTGACTCCGGGGCCGGGCTTGTCCAACAATCGGTTCAGATTGTGGTTCGCTTCGCTCTCACAATCTAACCTTATTCGTTAGCTGCTGATATTTTTATCACGTTCAAGAACCCAACACCTTTGATTGTTCGTAAAACCAATATGTTCGTAATATGAGTTGGCGGTAGGGGCTGCAACCAGAATCAACTTGCAGTTCGGGCCTAATTGCTCCTGAGTTTTTACTTGCAGTTTCTTTCCTATACCACTTCTCTGATATTTCATATGAACCGCCAGGTCAGAGAGATAACAGGCATAATGAAAATCCGTCATTGAGCGCGCTATGCCTATCAGTTCCTCGCCACGCCAAGCAGTAACCATCAGATTGCTATTTTTAACCATACCTTCCATGCACTCACGATCTTCAATGGGTCTGCGCTCTCCAAGTGTTGATTTACGAAGCAAGCCGATGAATTGATCGGTGGATACCGGAGCGTTGATTTTAAATTCTATGCTCATGACTTCCCTTCAGCAGCTAACGATTTGATAAGCTGCGCAGTCTTTTATGCGTCAGCTTGATCTATTTGTTAGCTTTCTATGCTGGGATATAACGTTTAGGAACTTTGATAGAACTATCCCTATCTGCCTCGGCTTTTGAGTTTACTCTATGTAAGAAGTTAAGCAGATCACCGGATTTCATTTTCACTTCATTACACTTCGGGCAATAAAGTACCTGTCCATCATGCACTAAAGGAACCTCGTCTTTACCACACAAAGGGGTTTCATCTACCGAAAGGCTGTTATTTATATATCTAGTTACTCGCCATTTGAAGCCATCTGATTCAATAATGTATTTCTTCTTTTTCTTCTCAAAGAAAGAGATACCTAAGAGAATGGATAAAAGCCAAATCGAAGTTACAAGAAGAACGATATTCACATAAAAACCGAAACTCACGACAAATACCTCATATATTGTTTTATACGATGTAAATGACAGCACCGAAATGATAACGACACATCTTATTTCTAACTCTTCATACAGACCTTTATATCTGCATCTCGTAAGTTCAATAAGATAAGTTCTAATCTCGGATAATGGCATCCCACCATTCCTTTTAAGCTAACGGCCAGCGTAACCGGCGCCCGACGGAGCGCAGCGGAGTCGGGCGTCCGAGTTGACGCTGTGGTTAGGTCTCATGGCTTAGCCGACGCCTTGAGGGCCAAAACGAGATACTCACGAACGTGCTTCTCCGAAATGTCCTGCGCCGATAACAGCTTTATGTGCCTGCGTATGTTTCCCTTACCTTCCAGTACGTTGAACTTGTCTGGAAGTGATGCGCCTGCACCGAACTCCAACGAAATGTGCTTTGCGTAGGAGAAAACACCACAAAACGGCTGGTCAGCGGAAAACAAGAACCCGCCGTATTTCACTTCCTCGGACACGGAGGAATCCAAACCAAGGATGATTTCCCTCAGTTCTTGCACAAGCTCGAAGCGATCTGGATTGAGAAGTCTAATGTCTTCGAGCAGTTTCGAGATGCGGTCGGCGGACATGGCGTCAGGACTTGTAATATTGCTTGAACTCAGGGCTTGGCTCACGCTCAGAATAGACGTATAGAACGATGCCGTTCGGGTCTTGAACGGCAAAACCACGATCCCCCCAAGGGTGGTCTTCAATGGGCATGATGGCAACCAGACCGGATGCGGTGAGTGACTGATACTCGGCATCGACATCCGAAACGCTGAAGTTGTACATCAGCCCTGTCGGATTGCAAGCGGGCTGGTCGTTTTGCGGCGCCATGAACTGAACGGAAGCGCCTCCTTCAAATTCAAGATTGACGTACCATCCACAATCGAAGGTGACCTTTGCACCAAAGTGCTTCACGTAGAAATCGCGTGACTCCTCGACCTTGGTGGTCGTGATGCATGGGGACAGAGAATTGATTTTCATGACAACTCCTTGTTGCAAGACCTAACGCCTAGCTCACCCGACAAAAACCGCAAAGCGGTTTTTGGTCGGGTGAAGCATCGTGTTATGTGTTTTTTTGTAAAAGTTCACGCTCTCCAGCAAACCATTTTCCCCAAAATAGGTAGGCATCGACAGTGCCATCACACACAGCAATTCTTTCTCCATTTTTTGAAACAAAGTACCACTCAGGTAAGTCTGAGCCAGCTTGCGGCTGGTCATTGAGCCCTCTTTTTCTTGTTGTATAATTTTGATCAAGCTTGGATTTGTGTTTAATGTCGTTTGAGAATTCCCTAACTGCATTTAGCGCGGCCCCTTCAGATGGATAATGTTTGGTAACCTCTACTATTAGCGCGCGAGCACATTTATACTGAAGCTTGTGGGCCACCTTGTCTGCCTGATGATTGAGCGTCAGGCAAAGATTAACCATCTTTCTAAATACTCGGACCAGCTTGTCTCTTCCACACTCTTCGTCAGATTGATAGTCCCAGTAAAACTCACAGAAATTAGGATCTACTAACTCCCGGAAGAATCCAAGTGCGTCATCAAGATTAAGATTTCCCACCGAGCCTCCCGCACACATTATTCTTGTGTTTTCAAAAAGAAATAGTACTTATTGTTGTCGTTTATAGTGCGGAATGAAATTACACGCTTTTTTACCCCAAGAATTGAGACATACTCTTTCGCGCCTGCAACACAAGCAAGTTGCTCTCCTGGTTGGAACGTATGCCCGTCCGTATACTTCTTTTGCGTGTAGGCGTATATAAGCGGAACGTTATGGCTGCCTGGGTATGTGGTTGACAACAGAACACCATCCGATTGTGTTTGCAGCACTTTGAAGTGACCCAAATCATATACCGATGTTTTTTCGGGACGAAAGTTGGAGTAACCAACCTGAGCGGCAAGTGGAAGGTTGTCTATAAAGTTTATGCGAGACATATTTTTGCACCCACTTGATGACGCTTTCTTCAAAAACATTTTTGATTCGTATTCAGTGCCTAGTTTTGCAGCATCATCAGCAATCTTATCAAATGATTCTTTTTCGCGAGATACCCACTCAAAATAGTCGCGATACTCCGGGTGATTTCGCATAAAACTCTTAGAGAGAATAATTACGGCAATAGCATTGCCGTCCCTATTGTACGGCTCTGACTTGCAGTGTCCCTGCCGTATGCCATGTGACTCGCAATAACTCAGCAAGTTTTCCGTTGTGTATGCAGAACCATCAAAACTCATTCGTCCCGCAGTACTTTGCTGCACTACAGCCGCATGAAAATCATTCGAATATTTCGAAAGCTCCGACTCAAACCAAGATCGGGTCTTGTCTAAGTCAGAAGATGTAGCGCGACTAACATCATGAATACTTTTCAACTCACCCATATTTTTCTCGTTACTCGCCAGACCCGCTCTCAGCCTTAGCAGTTCAGAATCCGTTTTTTTATAAACTTCTGGCGCTTTATCTGAGGGTATAAACGTAACTTTATCGCCGCTCACCAATGGCAAGCCAGAATCAAAATCAGCCAGCATCGTTTGAATTTGCGAATCTGACCACTGCTTAACCCTTTCAGCAAACCGTTCATCCGCACTTTTTTGTGGCTTAACAAGAGAGCCAACCGTTTCACACCCAGCAAGTAGTGCAACCAAAATAATTATCGTGTATCGCATCACTAATCCTTAATTTTGTTCCATGCCATTTCCGCAAAAATCGCTTAGCAAATGGCAAATGGCAAATGGCAAATGGCAAATGGCAAATGGCAAATGGTTCAATGCTTGTATCTATCCGAACAACCAGGAAAAAATACTTTTCTTTTCTTTTTGATTTCGACGACCCTGCATAAGGGTGTCATTAGTTGATTCCAATGGATCGTGAGCCGAAATTAGCTTATTAACCAAATTAAAGGTGCTTCTGTAGTCCGATATCTCATGGGAATCAGTTTCAATTCCTTTATCGAATAACAGAGGAAATACCTCAATCCATGCAGAATAGTATTTCATGCATTGCTTTTCTGTCCCAAATATCTGCCCAAACGGCCCGCAGATCAATGCATGCGTGATCTGCTTTCTGTTTCCATTGACTTCTTTTGCTTTACTAATTTGCTCTTGATTTAAGGCAACCAATATGAGGCTGTGCTTCATGCTTACTCCTTTGACACATAACAGTTATTTAGACTGACGCCGCATTAATACTTTTAGCAACGCTGCGGCCTATCACATTTGCATGCCTGCCATGGGGGCGGCGTTTTTATCAACGGCCACAATAGGTTATCGGCACATTCTCACCTAACCGTTACCCATTAGCACAGACACTACCAGTATGCCTTATGCCTGTCTGTAGGAATTGGACTACAGGCGCCTTGAGGCATCGGGCAATGTCCGCTGCTGGCGTGTGCCCGCCGCCCCATGCTGGTGCACTGTTCCGCACAATGAGACCAGGGATCACGCCCCCGCCAGTATCTTGCGTATTTTTGTGGCCAGCGTGGTTTTGCTGAATGGCTTGACGATGAAATCAACCGCCCCGGCCTTCAGGCTGTCGATCACGATGGTTTTTGCGCCCTTGCCCGTGATCATGACGACCGGGATATCGGCGAACTTTTCGACCGACTTGATGCGACGGGTCACTTCGACTCCGTTATCTCCGGGCAGGTTGATGTCCATCAGGATGAGATCCGGCCTGCGGCGTCTCAGTACGCTCAATGCCTCGGCGCCATTCGTGACGAAAACAAGTTCCAGGTTCTCGTCTGTCAGTATCTGGGCAAGCAGCTTGTGCTGGTATTCATCATCCTCGACGACCAGCACCACGGGGCGCACCTTGCTCGCCAGTTGCTGGAGTGCTCGTGTGGATTCTAGCTGCGGCGCCAGGTCGGCCTTCAGGCCCTCTGCCCATTGACGCACTGGCCTGACCGCGGCATCCACCGATTGAAATGATTTCGCAATGCCTGTGTTCTTGAGGCGGGTTAACTCCTGTTGCAGGCCGGCGGCATCCCGCACATCCACCATTGCCTCTATGCCACCTGTCGTGAGGCTGGAATAGAACTTGTCAATGGCGGCGAGAACTTCCGCCTCCGCCTGCCGTACGGTATTGCTCGCCTGCTCGGCCCGCTGCCCTCCGGTGACCGAGTGATGCTCAAGCAGGCCTTCCAGTTCGGACAGGCGCCTGGCCTGGGCCGCGAGCTGTCCCGCCGTCGGGGCGGCCTCACTGGTGATCTGGCGCAGCGCGTGGTGAACCGTCATGGGCAGCCGCAAGGCATCGTTGGGGATGGGCCAGAACAGGATGTAGTCGTCGAAATATTCCCTTTTGCACAACTCATACACCCGTTTCAGATCGTCCTTGTTGCACAGTATCAGCGTCCGGTGCGGCATGGCGTGGATTTTGTCGCTCAGGCGATACAGGCCGAGATAGTAGCGCTCGGCCTTCTCCAGCGTGTTGAATGCAAGAACCAGTACGTCCGGCCGATGGCCCTCAAAATCCGTCACGGCCATGTTTGCATCAGTGGAGAGAGCAATATTGTCGAACTCATCCCGCAGCAGTTTGCGGACCAGTTCCGCATCGGATACCACGTCGGTTGCGATAAGAATGACTGCTGTGCTGTTCATGACTTTTTCTTGATGAGTGTCGGCTGTCTGGACTCCCATCCCGGCATCCAGTCCACCACGGCAGCGGCAGGCATGGGTTTTGCGATGAAGTAACCCTGCGCCAGATCACAGCCCGTGCCGCGCAGAAAATCCCAGTCCTGCTGAGTTTCGACGCCCTCGGCCACGGTTTTCATTCCCAGGTGTTGCGCCATCCCGAGGCTGGCCTCGACGATGGCCCGCAGGGGGGCATAGTCATGGGCGCCATGAACAAAGCCCCGATCCACCTTGAGCTCATCGAAGGGAATGTCACGCAACTGCGCCAGGGATGAGTGACCGGTGCCAAAATCATCAATGGATAGACCGATATGCTTCAACCGCAGCCTTGTGAGGATATCCAATGGCGTCAGCGGGTTCTTCATGAGGCGGCTTTCCGTCACCTCCAACATGATGCTGGCGAGGGGAATGCCAGCCCTTTCGACCTCATGGGCAACATAATCGGCAAAATCCAGCGCTACCAGATTATCCATGGAGACATTCACGGCCACCTGAAGGCCCATGCCGGCGTCATGCCACTGTCGCGCCTGTTCAAGCGCGTTGGCAAGAACGGTTCGCGTCAGGTCATCAATCAAGCCATGTTCTTCCGCCATGCCGACAAATTGGTCCGGATAGACGAGGCCGTCGTCCGGATGCTGCCACCGCACCAAGGCCTCCATACCGACGACACGGCCGGAGCCCAGCTCGACCTGGGGCTGATAATGATTGAACAACTCGTTATTGTGGATGGCTTGCCTCAGCTCGTCGGGCGCATAGATTTTTCGTGCAGCCCGCTCGTGGCACGGTGGCGCCGTTTCGATGACTTTCTTGAGTTTTTCGGGATTGACTGGTTTATGAAGAGCACCCAACACGTGCAGCCGGTGCGCATTGGCCAGTTTCTCCACCGTATGCAAAATTCGCTGATCTTGGCCGCTGAACAACACCAGACCACCGGGATACTGGATGCGCACGAGATGGCGCACAAATTCGACGCCATCCATGTCGGGCATCTGCAAATCCAGAAATACCACATCGAATGCGCCTGGATCCGACTCAAGCATCGCCAGCGCATCATGCGGGTGCTCCATCGCGACAACCTGTTCAAATCCAAGATTGGCAAGTTGTCGCGCAAGCAGCTTCAGCACAAAGGGTTCATCATCGATCAGAAGGACTCTCATACCTGCTCCTTTGGTTTCTTATTCTCATCTGACAACAGATAACAAATTTCCTGCTCCACCGCCGACCAGGTTGATTCAAGCTCCTGCATCTGCTCGGCGATGAATGTCCGATCCCCCTCTTTCCCCGCATTCTCCATCCCCGCACAGAGGTCGCCCAGTACCAGGGCCCCCACCGAACGGGAGGACGACTTGAGCTTATGGGCGACGGCGCTGACGTGACGTATGTCGCCTGCCGCATGGGCCGCCCGTATCTCCTGCAACAGCTTTCCAGCAGATTTCAGATATTCAGCGAGGAATTCATGCACCGTCGCCTGATCCTCTCCGACCAACTGCTTCAGCAAACTCACATCGACCAGTTGCCCCGCACGCGGCACTCTCTCCTCTGGCGTCACCGTATCCGCGGTCATGTCCGACGATGATCGAGACAACCACTCCTCCAGCGTCGTGCGGAGCTTCTTGAGCGGCACGGGCTTGGTCAGGTAGGCGTCCATCCCCACCGCTTTGGCCCGATTCTCCTCGCCCCGCAGGGCGTTGGCCGTCAGCGCGATAATGGGCAGGCGGTGTGCGCCCCGCTCCTCCTGTCGAATGATCTGTGCCAGGGAATAGCCGTCCATTTCCGGCATATGCAGGTCCGTCAACAGCAGGGCATAATTCCCTTCCCGCCACAGCCGCAGCGCCTCCGCGCCGTTTGCAGCCACCTCGCCGGCATAGCCGAGCAGGCGGAGTTGCTGCAGGATGACGCGCTGATTGAGATCGTCGTCTTCGGCGATCAGAATCAGCCGCCCCTGCGAACGGGCCTCGGCCACCGTCGGCGGCGTGACGGCTGCCTCGCGGGTGAAATCATCTTCGTTGTGATCGTGGAATACTTCCGGGGAGGCCCGGCCGGCGGCAACGGCCACGGCGCGCAGCAGGGCGTGCCGGCGCAATGCATCGCCGTCCAGGGTAACCACATCTGATTTTTCTACCCGTGCCCGCCGGCGCCGTCCCTTGGTTATCCAGAGGTGGCGCACGTTGGGCAGTGAAGCAAATCTGGCCAGCCCCTCCGGCTCCTGGCGCCCGGCATACTGGATCACGACGGCCGAACCCCCACCCTCGGAAGCGAGGCGTGCAGCCATGTCAATGTCATCCACAACGACAACCTTCGCACCGGCATGCTCGAGGTAGATACGCAAATCAGAGGCACTAAACCGTTCATTCTCTACCAGGATGCAGTCGAGACCGTCCAACGGAACGGCGGCGGCCTCCGGCTGTTCCCCGAGACTCTCGAACGGAAGTATTACGGTGAACACCGAACCCTTGTCCAGGACGCTTTCTGCAGAGATGTCGCCATCCATCAAATCCACCAGCCGCTGGCAGATGGCCAGCCCCAAGCCCGTTCCGCCAAAACGG
Source organism: Thiohalomonas denitrificans (assembly GCA_020725115.1). GTDB lineage: Bacteria > Pseudomonadota > Gammaproteobacteria > Thiohalomonadales > Thiohalomonadaceae > Sulfurivermis > Sulfurivermis denitrificans_A. The sequence continues at coordinate 58,330 of DYFR01000018.1, read as the reverse complement.
CGCGTGGTCGATACCTCGGCCTGGGTGAATGGCGTGAAGAGGTTTTCCAGCGTTTCCTGTTTCATGCCGATACCGTTGTCGGCAACACGGAACGACAGGAAAAATAGCGTCTTGTTCTCAGTCTCGATGTCGACCCTGATGGACACGGCGCCGGGCCGTTGCGGATTGCCGGCGGAAAACTTGATGGCATTACCGACCAGGTTGTACAGCAGCTGGCGCAGGCGGACGTCATCCGACAGCAGCCGCGGTGGAATGCGTGGCGAAATGAACAGATTCAGCGCAACCCCTTTTGCGGCGGCGACCGGCACCAGCGAATTGCACAATCCTTCGACGAGGTCCGGTACGGAAACGGGGATATGCTCAATCTCCAGCCGGCCGGCCTCGATCTTGGAGAAATCCAGAATGTCGTCAATGATGCCCAGCAGCGCGGTTGCCGACTCGCGAATGGTATTGACCAGCTCGGTTTGATGAGCGGACAGGCGGCTTTGAGACAGTATCTCCACCATGCCGATAACGCCGTTCATCGGCGTACGGATCTCATGGCTCATGGTGGCCAGAAAGGCGGATTTGGCGCGATTGGCCTGCTCGGCGTCGAGGCGGGCCTGCTTCAGCAACTCTTCCGCCTCCTTGCGGGATGATACGTCCTGCAACAGCACCAGCGCACCCGGCTTGCCTTCGTGCAGATAGGGTACTGCGGTAGCCTCGCCGCAGAAATCCGCTCCATCGAGACGCAACCAGGTTTCCTCCAGCGGAGGCACTGCCTTGTGGTCGTTATTGAGGAGACGTATCCGTGCACTCACTGCATCCCGGCTGTCCGGGTGGATAAAATCCAGTACCTTCTTGCCGATGAGTTCGTCCGCCGAACGCGCACCGAGGAGATTGACGGCCTTGGGGTTCATGAACACGAAGCTGCCGCCACATTGAATGAATATCCCCAGGGGCGAATAGTCGATGAGTTCACGGTAGCGCGCCTCGCTGGCCAGCAGGGCACGCTCGGCCTCACGCTCCTTGCCGACATCGCGGAACACCAGTACCACGCCCCGGATATTGCCGTCCTGATCGCGGATGGGAGCGGCACTGTCGGCGATGTGGAACTCGCGACCGTCGCGCGAAATAATCACGGTATGATTGGCCAGGCCGTGAATTTCGCCCGTGCGCAATACCTTCTCCACCGGAATGGGAGACGGCAGACGCGTCTCTTCGTTGATGATGTGAAACACCTCATCGATGGGACGGCCCATCGCTTCCTCCAGCGGCCATCCCGTAAGGTTTTCCGCGATGGGGTTCATGCGGGTGACGCGCCCGCCGGCATCGGTGGCAAGCACGGCGTCACCGATGGAGTGAAGCGTAATATCGAGATCGCTTTCGCTCTCCCGCAGGGCGGCCTCCGCCACGAGACGCGCATCCAGTTCATCCTCCAGCTCCGCCGTACGGGCGACCACTACGGCTTCGGTGGCTGCCTGCCGGCCGGCGGCACTCAAGACCGAGAACGCAATGAGCAGCGCCGCCAATACCGAGAAGCCGAAGTAGATGCGCGATTGCAGGGTGGCCCCTGGGTGCCAGTAACCATCGAACGGGTGCATCTCCAGCAACCAGTAGCGATTGGTGAATTGAATCGTTCGTCCCCACTCCACAACAGTATCCGCCGCCAGATTTCCCGCCAGGACATGCGGCGCATCGCCGGGCGTGACATCGGTAATGCGGAATGCGATGTGATGGTTTGCAGCGCCCCGTGCCAACGACGCGAACAGGGTGTCGATATCGAAGACCCCGACAATAAACCCTTGCAGCGCAGACTCTCGTGCTGTCGCAGATGCAGCCTTTGCATCAAAATCGTGCGGATATACCGCCTGGAAGGCGAGCAGCGTATGGCGCTGGGTGCGCAGCAAGGGGACGACCGAGGCGGTTACGATGTCGCCGGTTTCCGCGGCATGGGCCATTGCCCTGCGGCGGGGTTCCTCGAATCCGTGATCGAGGCCGATAACTGCCTCGTTGCCTGCCACGGGCGCAGTACAGCGCACCGGGAAATATACGCTACGTTCCGCAAGGGGATGCGGCTGCCGTTCGGCATCCAGCTCGAAGACTCGGTAATCCGGCTGGCCGTCGCTGCGTTGTGCCTTCTCGAAGGTCGCACGCTGTGCCGCCGGCACGCGGGGCGCCCAGTCAACGGAGACCAGGCCTTCATGCTTGGTGACTCCGGCAGTGAAGATGGCATATTCCTCGCGCGTGACTTCATCGCTGGCGACGAAAAACCGCTCCAGGCTCCGCAACGGCTCTAACAGTATCGACAGGGAGTGCGCGCCGTTTTCGTACACATCCTCCATCAGTTTGTCCGCCTCGGCCTTGGCCTTGCTCGCCTCCAGATGGGCAAGTCCCACATGGCCGGCCCCCATCAGCACCGCCGTCACCAGCAGCGGCAATGCCACACGTTCGCCCCCACGCGGCCAGAGGGAGCGGGAACCGGGCCAGACCAGGAGCACCAGCGGGGTAAACAGCAGCACCCCCAGGGTATCGCCGGTCCACCACAACAGCCATTGCGCCTGGACATCCCCGGCCGTCATGCGATCGAACAGAGATAACACCAGTGCGCCGACGGTAGCGGCAAGCAGACAGGCCACCGGCCCGGCCAGGATCAGGAAGCGCCAGACATCGTGTTCCCGGGCAAGGGGATTGGTGACGGCGAGAAAGCGCCGGGTCAGATGTGCGCCGAGCAGCGCCTGCAGCGTCGTGCCCATCGCCAGCAGTCCGGCGACGACGGCACCCGACCATGAGACATCCAGCGAAAGGTCAACGACAAAGGCGCCCAGCCAGATGCCGGGCCAGCAACGGAAACCGCACATCAGAATGACGGCCAGCGCAAAACCGGCGGCGGGCCACAGCGGCGAGGTATAACCAGACGGGGTAACCAGCGACAGCCCGGCAAAGGCCAGTGCGGCATAGACCAGCGCAATCAGTACGATGCGTACCGCAAGCCGATCCGTCGCCGCTGGGCTGCCATCAGAATTCACGCGCGGCGCCTGTGCGCCCGCAGTGATGGAGTGTCGGTTGTCAGAACGAATACTGTCCGTCACTTAGCTCCCTCTATATCAAATTCCATTTCCAGCACAGCGAGTGTGCGTCAAGCAAGGCGGGACAACCGCGCCACACCCGCATCAGTTGTGTTCCGTATAACTAAGGCCGCTGCTTATGCTGAGGACGGAGAAAAGTGTAGCAGTAAGGAATACAAAACCACTACCCCATGCTTCCAATTTGGCGCATGAAAACAAAGACATAACTCAGTTTTCATTTTCACCGGGAAGTTGATGCCCGTACGGCCGTGAGCAGCGGCAGGGATGCGGCGTAGATTTTTACCTACACAAGATTTAGAGAGATTTCATGAGGTGGCTGCAGAGATATCTCGCCTTGCCGAGTCCCGGCAGGGATCGCTACGCAGCGTGTCACAGGGGGACGGCTGTCAATCAGCGAGCAAGCAATATTTCGACAACAGCTCAGCCGCGGCGCTGTAGACCTTGCCGCTGTCTTCCACCAGCCAGGCCTCCTGCTCCTCGCCCTGAAGCCAGGCGGGGATGAGGAAATTGGCCAGGTAGCCGTAGCTGTCCCAGTGGGTGGTGGAGGCATCCACGCCGGCGCGTTCGGCCAGGCACTTGGCCACCTTTTCGCTGGTGGCCTGATCCAGTTTGCGGTCGTGTTTGAGCCAGGCCTGGAACAAATCCTTGCCGTATTGCACGACGATGGCCGGTTCAAAACCTTCAACTTTAAGTTTATTGAGACGGGCGGTATTCAGCCCGCCGAGCAGGGTCATGCCGTGTTCGCCGTGGGGGCGGATCAGTATGGCCTGGCCGGCACTGTTCTGTTCGCGTAACAGATCGATGAGGCCCCAGAGCTGGGTGAGATAGAGACCGTCATGGGTCAGGGTCGAACCGCCCTTCTTGCGGGTGGCGATGTCGAAGCGGGCGATGCCCATGGCGATGATCTGCCGCTCGATGATGTCCTGCTGGTGAATGATTTTGCTCATGCTGCCCCCGCGTCGGATTCTTTGTTATGGAATTATTGAGCCATCGCGCGCCGACATCTTGGGCACCACGCGACACCGAAGCGCAGTGCATCCTGATCCGCCGCATCGCCCGGTGAACCGGACTCCCACGTTCCCTGCCCGTATGCTTGGGCCGTACCTGTGCCCATTAAGGCGAAAATCCCCCGTTCAGGCAAGCCTTCTGTTTTGCGCCGCCTCAGCCCGCGGCCCGGTGCCGCTCCAGCACGCGCAGCAGGGCGGCGGCCTTGTCCAGGCTTTCCTGATATTCCTCGGCGGCGGTGGAGTCGCTGACGATGCCGCCGCCGGCGGAAAAGCAGATCTTTCCGGCGGTGTGAACCAGGGTGCGGATAGCAATGCTGGTATCCATGCTGCCGTCGAAGCCTATATAGCCGATGGCGCCGCAGTAGACACCACGCCGGTGCGGCTCCAGTTCCTCGATGATCTCCATGGCACGGCGTTTGGGGGCGCCGGTGATGGAGCCGCCGGGGAAACAGCCGCGCAGCAGGTCGAGGGCATCACGCCCCTCGGACAGTTCCCCACGGATCGTGCTGACCAGATGGTGCACGGTGGCGAAGCTTTCCACCTCGAACAGGCGCGGCACCTGCACGCTGCCGGGGATGCAGTTCTTGCCCAGGTCGTTGCGCAGCAGGTCGACGATCATCAGGTTTTCGGCGCGATCCTTGTCGCTGTGGTGCAATGCCTCGGCCAGTGCCCGATCCTGCACCGGGTCGGCGCTGCGCGGACGGGTGCCCTTGATCGGCTTGGTCTCCACCTGGCGGCCACGCACCTTGAGAAAGCGTTCCGGTGACGAACTCAGCACCTGGCCGAAGGGAAAGTTGAGCCAGGCGGCAAAGGGAGCGGGATTGTCGCGGCGCAAGGTTTCATACAGAGCGAACGCATCGCCCTGCGCCGTCGCGCAGAAGCGCTGGGCCAGATTGACCTGATAGCAGTCGCCCTCGTGCAGGTAGTGCTGTATGCGCGTGAAGGCGGCCGCATAGCCCGCTACACTCATGTTGCTGACGGGCGGGCTGTGCAGGTGGAAGGGGTTGTTGCGCACCGGCTGCGCCGCAGCCTGCCGCCAGTGTTGCGCAGCGTCTTCGTCGCCGGCCAGCCAGCAGCGCCGTTCGTGGTGATCGACGATTAGCGCCCAGGTGTAGATGCCTGCCGCCATTTCGGGCAGCGCAGGATCGTCCAGCGCCCGTTGTGGCAGGTTCTCGAAACACCGTGCCAGATCGTAGCCAAAATACCCCACGGCGCCGCCACCGAAGGGCGCGCCTGCGGCAGCATGGCCGCCGCAGGCCAGTTCCTCGCGCAACAGTTGCAGCGGGTCGGCACTGCTCTCCCGGCATACACCGTCCCGACAGACCGTGGTGATGGCGCCGCGGGTGACGAGGGTGGCCACCGGCTCCGCCACCATGATGTCGTAGCGATCGCAGCCGGCACTGTCCAGCCACAGCGCCCAGGGCTGCGTCGCCAGGGGGCGGAACAGTTCCAGGGCATTCTTTGGATAAGGGAGTTCCAGGCGATTCGGCACAGGCACAGTAAATTATCAGGCGTGATTGCAATGCGGGACATGATAAAGGAATCACCGCCATATAGATAAATCGTTGAGAAATATGGAGATATAGCTCATTCCCGGCACCTCTCCGACACATGCCACCAAAGAGGTATAGGCCCGCTCCCGACAACCCTCTATAACGCTCCTTGATGTAAATCAAGGTAAGTCAGTCAGCTATTTAACTATAACGGTACCCGGCCATAGCAGTCTCGTGGCGTCAAGCGGTAACAACAAACCGGCGGCCAAGGAGGAATCAGAATGAGTGAAACCTTTACAAAAAGCATGGCCAGAAACATCTACCTGGGGGGTAGCGTCTTTTTCATCCTCCTGTTTCTGGCCCTGTCGTTCGACACACTAGGGGCGCTGCCCAAACGTGATAATCGTCATAACATCACGCCGCAGGTGGCATTGGGCAAGAAAGTCTGGGAGGAAAACAATTGTCTGGGCTGTCACACCCTGCTGGGTGAAGGTGCCTACTTCGCACCGGAACTGGGCAATGTCTATACCCGCTTCGGCGGCAGCAAGGAAGCCATCATGGGCTTCATTGCCAGCCGTCCGGTGGACGGCATTCCTGGTCGGCGCAGCATGCCGCAGTTCAACCTCTCCAACGAAGAGCTGGAGGCGGTGGCGGAGTTCCTGAAATACACCTCGGAAATCAACACCGCCAACTGGCCGCCAAACATTCAGGGTTAAGGGGGAGACAACGTCATGCAATATTCATCACAAGCTGTCGCCAAGCCCTATTTCATCGCCGCCATCGGCCTGTTTGTAGGGCAGATACTGTTCGGCCTGATTTTAGGTGCGCAGTATGTCATTGGTGATTTCCTGTTCCCGGAAATCCCCTTCAACGTCGCCCGCATGGTGCACACCAACCTGCTTATCGTCTGGTTGCTGTTCGGCTTCATGGGCGCGGCCTACTACCTGGTGCCTGAAGAGGCAGAGCGTGAACTGTACAGCCCCAAGCTGGCCATTGCCCTGTTCTGGATCTTCCTGGTGGCCGGTGCACTGACCATCGTGGGCTATCTGGCGGTGCCGTATGCCACCCTGGCTGCGGTGACCGGCAATGATCTGCTGCCAACCATGGGACGCGAGTTCCTGGAACAGCCGACCATTACCAAGATCGGTATTGTGGTGGTGGCCCTGGCCTTCCTCTTCAATATCGGCATGACCATCATCAGCGGCCGCAAGACCGTGGTGAATATCGTACTGCTGACCGGTCTGACCGGCCTGGCGGTCCTGTTCCTGTTCGCCTTCTACAACCCGGTCAACCTGGTGCTGGACAAGATGTTCTGGTGGTGGGTTGTGCACCTGTGGGTGGAAGGCGTCTGGGAACTGATCATGGCCGCCATCCTTGCCTTCGTGCTGATTCGCCTCACCGGCGTGGATCGCGAAGTCATCGAGAAATGGCTGTATGTCATCATCGCCATGGCACTGATTACCGGCATCATCGGTACCGGCCATCACTACTACTGGATCGGCACGCCCGAGTACTGGCAGTGGTGGGGTTCCATCTTCTCCGCACTGGAACCGATTCCGTTCTTCATGATGACGGTATTTGCGTTCAACGTGGTGAACCGCCGCCGCAAGGAGCATCCCAACAAGGCTGCCACCCTGTGGGCGCTGGGCTGCGCGGTCATGGCGTTCCTCGGTGCCGGCGTGTGGGGCTTCCTGCACACCCTGGCTCCGGTGAACTTCTACACCCACGGCTCCCAGATCACGGCGGCGCATGGCCACATGGCCTTCTACGGCGCCTACGTGCTGGTGGTGATCACCATGATCTCCTATGCCTGGCCCCACCTGCAGCACAATGCTCCGGCCGCCAACGGCCGCGCCCAGCTGCTGGAAATGTGGTCGTTCTGGCTGATGACCATCTCCATGGTGTTCATCACGCTGTTCCTCACCGGCGCCGGCATTCTGCAGGTCTACCTGCAGCGTGTCAGCGACACCCCGCTGCCCTTCATGGTGGTACAGGACAAGATCGCCCTGTTCTACTGGATGCGCCTGTATGCCGGCCTGGCCTTCTTCATCGGTCTGTGCCTGTATGTATACAGTTTCTTCGCAAAGGGTAAGGAATCTCTGGCCTCCTCATAGTGGAGATCTTTCAGGGGGGCGCTTGCGCCCCCCTTTTTTTTCGCCCGCCCATCCATTCCGGTGCGACCTTACCGCCACATCCGTCCATCATTCCCTGCAGACAGAGAGAACCATGGACACTCTTGCGCAACACGACAACGACTCACTTCCAGGCGACTTTGCCATCTGGATTTTTATCTTTGCCGAGCTACTGGTGTTCGGTGTGTTTTTTCTTGCCTATGCCTTTTCGCGCGCCAATAACGTAGAGCTGTTCAATGAATCACAAATGCAGCTCGATCGCATTGCCGGCGCGGCCAATACGCTGGTTTTGATTACCAGCAGCTATTTCGTGGTGCGGGCTGTCGCAGCAATACGCACCGGCAACAGCACACGCTGCGTCCACTGGCTGCTAGCGGCCATTGCCATGGGCGGTGTATTCCTGGTCATCAAGCTATTCGAGTTCGGCGACAAGTTCAGCGCCGGCATTTCACTAAGCACCAACACATTCTTCATGTTTTACCTGTCACTCACCTTTTTTCATTTCATGCACGTAATACTGGGCATGGTGATCCTGGCCGCCGTGCTGTTCAAGGCGCGTAGCGGCGGATACAGTGCACAGGAACATACTGGCGTTGAAACCGGCGCGTCCTACTGGCATATGGTCGATTTGGTGTGGCTGATCCTGTTTCCCCTGGTCTATGTCATTCACTAGGAAACATCCCATGAACACGACACCATTCATCCGCCCCTGTACCGTGATCTGGCTGCTGCTGATTGCCCTCACCGGCGTGACCTATCTGGTCGGGCAGGCTGGAGTCAGCGGCATGGCCATCGTTGGCTTCGTGCTCATAACCACACTGTTCAAAAGCCAAATGGTAGTGGACCATTTCATGGGACTGAAACATGTCCGTCCCTTCTGGCGTGCACTACTATTCGCTTATCTGCTGCTGGTGTGTGGCATGATCGGTGTGGCCTATTACATCAGCCTGTAAATACCATCGGGAGGAGCCCCGCATGACAACTTCCCCACTGCACCGTACGACAGCCGATGTGAACACGGCTGCGGATGCACCGTTTTACCAGCCACAGGGCGATGAAGTCGCGCTGTTCGAATATGCCTATAACAATCAGCTACCCATGCTGATCAAAGGCCCCACAGGCTGCGGAAAGACGCGTTTCATTTCCTATATGGCGGCACGCCTGGGCCGCCCGGTGTATACCGTGGCCTGCCACGACGACCTCACCGCGGCCGACCTGGTCGGCCGTCACCTGATCGGCGATGGCGCCACCTACTGGCAGGATGGCCCCCTCACCCGTGCGGTGCGAGAAGGCGCCATCTGTTATCTCGACGAGGTGGTGGAGGCGCGCAAGGACACCACGGTGGTGCTGCATCCGCTGTCCGATGATCGCCGTATCCTGCCCATCGAGCGTACCGGTGAGCTGTTGCAGGCACCGCCGGAGTTCATGCTGGTAGTCTCCTACAACCCCGGCTATCAGCATCTGCTCAAGGGCATGAAACCCAGCACCCGCCAGCGCTTTGTCGCGCTGCGTTTCGACTATCCCGACGCCAGAACCGAACAGGAAATCCTGGTGGGTGAAACCGGCATTGATGCCAATCTGGCGGCACGCCTGGTCAATCTGGCCCACGCGCTGCGCGCGCTGCAGGATCACGACCTGGAAGAAGGTGCCTCCACTCGCCTGCTGGTTTACACCGCCACCCTGATCAAGAGCGGCTGTGATCCCATGGCGGCCTGCCGTGCCGCCCTGGCTGAACCGTTGAGCGATGATCTGGAAACCGTACAGGCCCTGATGGAAGTGGTGGAGGCAAGCTTCGGCTGATCGCTATGAACCACATGCCGCAGGAAGACACGCCGACGCCCGGCCAGGGGGTCGCCGTCATGGCCGAGGGGCTCTACCTCGCCAACCTGCTGCTGTTGCCCGGCATCTGCTTTCTTGCCCTTGTCTGGCTGTATTTCCGTCATCGCGTTAGCGGTTCTTCCCTCGCCCGTTGCCACTTGCGTCAGACCGTCGCAGCCAGCCTGTGGGCGGGAGTGATCCTGGTGATCGTCAATGCCCTGATCCTCATCGGCGGCGGCTGGCAGTCAGCCGATGTGTGGATGTACGTGATCATCTATTTCACCATCGGCCACAGCACGCTGGTGCTGCTCGGCATGGTAGGCCTGGCCAAGGCCATGGCCGGCAAATCATGGCGCTATCCCCTGCTCGGGGTGCGTTGCGATGGCTAAGCTTCAGGACCTGCGCCTGTGGCTGCGCATCGCTTTCTTCGCCCTGTTCGTGCTGGCGCCGCCACTGGATATTTTCCGTCTCGATCTCAAACTGGGCCACTTCATACTGTTCGGCCAGTACTGGACCCTGGGACTGGATCCCTTCCTGCGCGGCGAGGCCAGTTCCGGCAACGCCATACTCAACCTGCTGCTGCGCGGCTTTCTGCCCATCGCAGTGATCATCGCCACCGGCGTATGGGTGTCCTGGAAATACGGCCGCCTCTATTGCGGCTGGCTGTGCCCCCACTTTTCCGTCGTCGAATCCATCAATGCACTGATGCTCCGCGCCTTCGGTCGCCCCACCCTGTGGGAGCGCACAGCGCTGCCGGAAGAGCTGCCCGACGGACGCCGTGTGGTAGCGCAGCCGCTGTACTGGCTGGCAGTGGGCCTGGCCGTGACCGGTTTTGCCTTTCTGTGGGCCATCTCCCTGCTTACCTACATGTGGCCGCCGTTCGAGGTTTACTCCAACCTGTGGCACGGTACACCGACCCGGTTCCAGTTCATCTTTCTAACCGCTGCCACCCTCGTGTTCATAATCGAGTTCCTGCTGGCACGACATCTGTTCTGCCGCTTCGGCTGTGCCATCGGTCTGTTCCAGAGCCTGGCCTGGATGGGTAACAAGAAGGCCATGGTGGTGGGTTTCGAGCGTGAACGTGTCGATTCCTGCATTGATTGCAACGCAGCCTGCGACAACGCCTGTCCGATGCGTCTCAAGCCACGTTCCACCAAACGTCACATGTTCACCTGCACCCAATGCGCCCGCTGCCTGCAGGCCTGCGATCAGGTGCAGAAAGGCAATCCGCAGGGGCCACTGTTAAAGTGGGTGCAGAACAGCGACGCCCTCGACGTCTCGGCGCGCGACTTCGGCAGGAAAAGCGAATGATGTCTGCTTTTCTCTTGTATCTTGCAACTTGTATCTGAATTGATATGGAAGAATTCGTCGGCAAACTCTGGCACAAACTCATCTCCCGCGCCGCCAGCCGGGAGCACCACGATGCGGCGGTGACGCTGGATGAGATGCGTACCACCGTCGGCGTGATGTTCCGTGCCCTCGGCGGTGATGGCGGCTTGCGTGTGGAGGCGGCCACCGCCACCGATCATGGTGCGCGTCGTCGCTGGTTACAGCATATTGCCGGCAGCGGCACCAGTGTCGAACTGGCCTGGCGCGATGGTGAAACTTTGCGTCTTCCGGCAAGGATCGCCCTGTTCGCTGAGCGCAGGATGAATCGCGACCTCTATATCTGGCTCGCTGCACTGGCGGCCGTCGCCACTGATGAGCATCAACTGCCCCGCCCCTGGCTGGCGCGCAACCAGGTGTTGACGTTGCGGGTGCTGAACCGCTTTCCCGGCCTGAAGACACGTTATGCGCGTTTGTGTGAAGCACAACTGGCGCTGCGGCCAGCCACCGCCTCCCTGCCCGACGATGAGGCTGCACAGGAAATCGCCATTCAGCAGGCACTGCAGGAGCCCGGTAGCGTTGCCGCATTGCCTCCCGCACGCAAGGCACCACACCCGGTTTATTTATGGCTGCACCCTTCGCCACCGTTGCAACAGGCCGTCGGCGGCAGTGAAGACGATACCGATGAGGGTGAAGGCGAAACCCGCGACAGCGAAATCGGCAAGCGTCACGGTGAGCGGGTGGATGCAACGGAGCGTGAAGCGGGGATGATCGCCCTGCGCATGGAGAACATTCTCACCTGGGGCGAATTTGTCAACGTCAACCGCGAAACGGAAGAAGACGACGATTCGGGCAGCGTTGCTGCGGAGATGGAAACCCTGAGCATTACCCGTGACAAACGCACCGTCGCCAGCAGACTGCGTTTTGATCTCGACCTGCCTTGCAGTGAATACGACGATCAGTCACTGGGGGAAGGCATTCTGCTGCCCGAATGGGACTACCGGCGCCGGGCGCTGCGCCCCGATTACTGCCGGCTGCAGCCCATGCTGGCGCGCGATGTCACGGCACTGGATCTGCCGCCGCATCTGCGCCGCACGGCCCACCATCTGCGCCGCCAGTTCGAGTCACTTGCCCACGGCCGTACCTGGCTGCGTGCCCAGCCCGACGGCAGCGAACTGGATCTCACCGCCTGGCTCGATTACGCCACGGCCCGCCACAGCGGCCATCCAATCCGCGAGCAGGGCCTGTACCGTGATTTCCGTAACAACCAGCGTGACCTTGCCTGCCTGTTGCTGGCCGATCTGTCACTTTCCACCGATGCCGCCGTCAACAACGAGCAGAAGATCATCGATGTGATACGCGACAGTCTGTTTCTGTTTGCCGAGGCCCTGTCCGCTGCCGGTGATCGTTTTGCCATGTACGGCTTCTCTTCACGCAAACGCGAACACGTTCGATTCCATGCCATCAAGGCCTTCGAGGAAGGCTACGATGGCACCATACGCGGCCGCATTCAGGCCATTCGCCCCGGCTATTACACGCGCATGGGCGCTGCACTGCGTCAGGCCAGCCGCCTGCTCGGCTCTCAGCGGGCCGGACGTCAGCTGCTGCTGTTGCTCACCGACGGCAAACCCAATGACCTGGATCACTATGAGGGGCGCTACGGCATTGAAGATACCCGTCAGGCGCTGCATGAGGCACGCCAGGAGGGCTTCTATCCCTTCTGTGTCACCATCGATCAGCAGGCCGGCGACTATCTGCCCCACCTGTTCGGCCCCGGCAACTATGTCGTCATCCGGCGTCCCGACGAACTGCCACGCCAGTTGCCGCTGCTCTATGCCCGGCTGACCGGCTGAGCCAGGGGTTCAATAGCCCCCCGTAACTCACCACCTCGTGCTCCCCCCGCCATCAACTTATTGAGTTTTGTTCAGTACCTGCCCGAGTTTGACCTATATCAAAGCCCGCCTCACTGCAGCCTGCTAAAAATAGGTGACAAATTTGATTGGACATCGTCGTCACCCATGAAAACCACACTCTGGCAAACCTTTAGCGCCGCACCACATCGAATGATGATGTTCGGTGGTGCCGTGCAGCTGGTCGCGACACTGTTGTATTGGGGGGTCGAACTGTTCGGACGCCATACCGGATTATGGTCACCACTGATGACCGTGATACCAGGTACATTTGCGCATGCCTTCCTGATGCTCTACACGCTGTTCCCCTTTTTCATCTTCGGTTTCCTGATGACCACCTACCCGCGCTGGATGAGCGGCAGCACCATTCCTGCAGCACGTTATCAGGCAGCCTTTCTGCTCATGGCCGGCGGTGTGGTGCTGTTCTATACGGGGCTTTTCTTCTCTGCGGGGCTGTTGACTGCGGGTGTTGCACTGGTGCTGGCCGCTTATCTGGTCACCCTGTTCTCCCTGTGGCAGGTCTACCGCCATGCCCCGGCCCATGACAAGTTTTATGAGACCTGCCTCAATACGGCGCTGGTGAGCGGCACGCTTGGTGTGGCGGCCTATCTGCTATGGCTGACGCTCAGCGATCCCTTCTGGCTGCATTTTTCAATACAGGCGGGTTTATGGTGGTTCCTGCTACCCATTGCCGTCAGCGTCGGACATCGCATGATTCCCTTCTTCAGCGTCTGTGTATTGCCGCAGTACAAGGTGTATCAGCCGAAATCAACCCTGCTCCCCATGCTGATATTGCTTGCGCTGCATGGCCTGCTGGAGCTGCTTTCCCTGTCGCGCTGGCTATGGACCGTGGATTTCCCGCTGCTGCTGCTGGCATTGCTGCACAGCTGGCAGTGGCAGCTGCGACGCAGTTTTGCCGTGCGTCTGCTGGCGATGCTGCACATCGCCTTCGCATGGCTTTCTGTCGCATTGACCCTGTATATAGCGCAGAGTCTGGCGCTGTTCTTCGGCTCCGGCCCCCTGCTCGGCCGCGCACCACTGCATGCCGTCGCCATCGGCTTCCTGCTCTCCCTTACCCTGGCCATGGCGAGCCGCGTCACACTGGGACACTCCGGGCGCGATCTGGTGGCCGATACCACTACCTGGGTATTGCTCTGGGGCCTGAGTGGTGTCGCAATATTGCGAATTGTCGCTGAATTGCCTTTTGGATTGCATTTCAACCTGCTGGCAGCAATCGTCTGGCTAATCATCGCCACTCATTGGTTTATCAAATACGCACCGATTTATCTGCGTCCGCGCCTGGATGGAAAACCGGGCTGATATTCATGACTGACAATCGCATGCCAGTCCCGACTTCCTGCGTCCTGTGAGGAACATCACCATGCATACCAATGAAAGAGATACCTGCCGTCCCAACTCGCGCACCTTTTCGCGCAAGAAAAAGAATGTCGTCGAATGTGATTCCTGCGGCCTCTATGGCATGTGCCAGGTGGCCGGTCTCGATGAGCCGGTGCCGGATTTAATCGACGAAATTGTGGGGCGGCGCGAGGAAGTCGGCATCAGCCAGAATGTCATCACCGCCGGCACCCCCTTCGGTGAAATCTATGCGGTCAAATCGGGTTCATTCAAGACCTATGTCACGCTGGCCAACGGTGAACAGCAGATCATCGACTTCTACTTTCCCGGTGAACTGATGGGGCTGGAGGCCCTGAGTGAACGCAACTACCCGCACTCGGTAGAGGCCCTGGAAGCCAGCACGGTATGCCGCCTCAACTTCGCCAAGCTGGATTTGCTCGGCGAGCGCCTGGGTGAATTTCAGCAACAACTGATACAGGCCCTGAGCAGACGCACCCGACAGGATCAATGGGTACCGCTGCTGATGGGGGCACAGAATGCCGAGCAGCGCACGGCCACCTTCCTGCTCAGCCTGTCCGATCGCTTCGCCGAACATGGTTTGCCCAGCCAGCGCTTCAAACTGCCCATGTCGCGTCATGACATCGCCAACTACCTTGGCCTGGCAGTAGAAACGGTGAGTCGCATGTTCCAGCGCTTCCAGTCGATGGATCTGCTTGAGGTGCATGGCCGTCATGTCGAACTGCGTGACATGGAGGCATTGCGTGTCATGTCAGGCCTTAACAACACCAATGCAACCTGATACAGATCACAAAATTGCGCATAAACCGTCTTTTGTCATAATTAATGCGCTATGGTATGACGCTCATACCATGAGATTTTCAGGCGATAAAATAATTTGTTGATCCAATTGATGCACATCAAGGATGTAGGTCTTTTAGCTGAGTAAAAAAGTCACAGAGTCATGAAGGATTTGTTGGACGGATTTTAATCGACTTTCCACAACCCGCAGGGGGCTAAAAACCATGTCAAGAAAACCGAAGCTAAGCAAGACCTACTCCGCCGTACTCTCCGCGCTGCTCGTTGGGGGAGCAGCATCGTTCTCCGGTCAGGCTGCTGCACAGGCGCCCACCATGGCCGAGGCGGATTTCGAACGTTCCAAACTGTTGTACTTCCAGCAGTGTGCCGGTTGCCATGGCGTGCTGCGCAAGGGCGCCACCGGCAAGAGCCTGGAGCCCAAGGAAACCCAGAAACTGGGGCAACAGCGCCTGGAACGCATCATTGCCTTCGGTACCGAGGGCGGCATGAACAACTTCGATGGCATCATGACCAAAGAAGAGATCAAGCTGATGGCGACCTACATCCAGATGGAGCCGCCGATTCCGCCTGAGATGTCGCTGGCACAGATGAAGGCCCGCACCAAGGTTCACGTCCCGCTCAAGGACTACCCGACCAAGCCGATGCACGGCCGCAACTGGGAGAACTTCTTCGTCGTCATCGAGCGTGACGTCGGCAAGGTGGCGGTGATCGACGGTGACAAGCATGAAGTCATCACCCACATCCCCACCGGCTACGCCGTGCATGTACTGAAGGCGCTGGAGAAGAACAAGGTTGTCAAGCCGGCCAACCCGAAGGATATCGGCCGCTTCTGGTACACCATGGGCCGCGACGGCAAGGTCACCAAGATCGACCTGTGGCAGACCCCGGACAAGATGCTGGTGGCCGAGACCCAGATCGCCTATGACGCCCGTGACATCGCCGTATCCGGCGACGGCAAGTACGTGGTGGGTGGCGGTTACTGGCCGCCGCACTTCGTCATCATGGATGCCAAGACCCTGGATCCGCTCAAGGTAGTTTCTTCCCGCGGCATCAATGTCGACGGCGAGTACGTCAACGAGTCACGCGTCGCCGCCATCTATGACACCCCGCTGGCACCCACCTGGCTGATCAACATGAAGGAGCTGGGCCAGACCTGGCAGGTGGACTACACCGATATCGAAAACCTGCGCATCGAGCAGATCGACAATGCCAAGTTCCTGCATGACGGCTTCTTCGATCCGACCGGTCGCTACTTCCAGATCGCGGCCAATGCCTCCAACCAGATGGTGGTCATCGACAGCAAGACCCGCAAGCTGGAAGCGATCATCGACACCGACAAGCGTCCGCATCCGGGTCCCGGTGCCAACTGGATCGATCCCAAGTGCGGCCCGGTGGGCGGTACGCCGCACCTCGGTGTCGGCAAGCTGACCGTATGGGGCAACGATCCGGCCAAGAACAAGGACAAGGCATGGAAGATCTGCTACGAAACGCAGACCGACGGTCCGGGCCTGTTCGTGCGCACCCATCCGAAGAGCGATTACGTTTGGGTTGACCAGACCCTGCACCCGGAGCCGGAAGTTCAGCAGTCGGTCAAGGTCATCGACAAGAAGACCGGCAAGGTCGCCAAGACCATCCGCCTGACCAACACGGAAGGCTACGTCGCGGTGCACTTCGAGTTCAATGCCGACGGCAGCGAAGTATGGGCCTCGGTATGGAACCGCAAGGACTCCAAGACCGACAACGGCGAAATCGTGGTGTTCGATGCCAAGACCCTCAAGGAGAAGAAGAGGATCAAGGGCCTCTATGCACCGACCGGCAAGTTCAACGTGTACAACCGCAGCAACCATGTAACCTGATGGTGTAAGCGTTAAGGAAGGCGGGATGAGCAATCATCCCGCCTTTTTTCTGCCGTGAACCAGTGCCTACGTCCGGGGAGAGTCATATATGGACAACTTAAAGCAAAAAAATCCCTTTTTTTCGCGCAAAGTGCTGTTCGGTGCAACCATCGGCGCGGCACTGTTTTTCATGGTGGTCGGCGTCATTTTCTGGGGCGGTTTCAACACCGTAATGGAAGCCACCAACACCATGACATTCTGTATCTCCTGCCATGAAATGGAGGAGAACGTGTATCAGGAATACACGCACACCGCGCACTACACCAATCGCAGCGGTGTACGCGCCACCTGCTCCGACTGCCACGTACCTGACCCTTGGGTACACAAAATGGTGCGCAAGATCCAGGCCAGCAATGAGGTGCTGCACAAGGTGTTAGGCACCATTGATACGCCGGAAAAATTCGACCAGCATCGCCTGCGAATGGCACGCAATGTGTGGAAGGCGATGAAGACTACCGATTCGCGTGAATGCCGCAACTGCCACGACTGGGATTCCATGAATCCGGAAAACCAGAAGCAGCGCTCGGCCAAGCAGCATATCTTCGCCATGGATGAGGGTCAGACCTGTATCGACTGCCACAAGGGTATCGCGCATAAAAAGACCCATGATCTGCTTAGTGACGAAGAGATTGAAGTACTGGAAAAATCCAATCCCGCCTACAAGCGTGAATTGCCGCCGCAATGGGCCGCCTATCGCGTCAAAATGGAGGCGCCGGCAGCCCCGGCAACCGCTCCGGCTCCGGCATCCGCTCCCGTAGCGGCCGCACCTGCTCCTGCAACGGAACCCGCGGCGGCCGCGGCACCCGCAGCCAAGCCGGCTGCCGCTCCTGCCGCCAAGGCATCGGCCGGCATCAAGGCCGACTGGAGCAAGGCATCCACCCGCCAGGTGATGCTGTTCTACCCCGGCCAGACCTCGATGGAATGGGCGCTTATCGGTAGCCAGCATGGCGGCGCCCGCGTCTACAGCAAGGCAGGCGATCGCTGCTTTGCCTGTCATGAGGGCGAGCAGGAGGCCATGGGCAAGAAGATGGTCACCGGCGAAAAGGCCGAGGAGCATCCCATCCCCGGCAAGCGTCCCGGCGTCCCGGTGCAGGTGCAGGCCACCCATGATGGAGAGTACCTCTACATGCGCTTCACCTGGCCCGATACTGCCCATGTACCGGTATCGTTTGTCGATGGCGGCAAGATGGACAAGGACAACCCGACCAAGCTCGCCCTGATGATCGCCACCGACGAGGTTAAGGAGGCGGGACAATCTGGCTGCTGGGGCACCTGCCACCACGACGCCAACGGCATGCCCGATGCACCGGCCGGCCAGGATGTGACCAAATACATTGCCGAAAGCCGCACCGAAATTTCCGCCCGCAGCGCTCCACTGGGCGGCTGGGACAAGCGCAAAGGTGAAGGCGAAATCGCAGCGGAGCTGAAAGCAGGTCACTTCATGGATCTGTTGCGGTACAAGGCCGGCAGCGGCAAGTCCGAAGACGGCTACATTCTGGCTGATCGTGTCATGCAGGGCGGCCAGGGCGTGGAGTTCAACGGCGAGAAGCAGGGTGACAACTGGGTGGTGAGCATGAAGCGCAAGCTGAACTCGTCCACTGCAGGCGATCTCAGCCTCAACCCGGGCCAGCTCTACAACATCGGCTTTGCCATTCATGACGACTACACCAGCGGGCGTTTCCACCATGTGTCGCTGGGATACAAACTGGGCTTCGATAATCCCGAAGCGGAGATCAATGCCACCCGGCAGTAGAGGGAAAGCCGGACTAAAATTGACTTCCATCAAGGTATGCCATGACTACAGAACGCATGCTGTAGTCATGTGAATACAAACGCCGGGCTGCCGACAGGCAGCCCGGCATTCCCAAGGAAGCAAGGCATTGAGAGAGAGGTGGTTGTCATGCGCCGACTGACATCCCTGAGTCTGAGCCTCATCCTGCTGTTTGCCGCCGTTAATAGTGCTGCCGCCGCTGATAATGTAGTGGTGGTTGAAATACTGGCCTACAAATTCATACCTGAAGAAATCACCATCAAACGCGGAACCACTGTGCGCTGGGTCAACATGGAAAAGCGCCAGTTTCACAATGTGTGGTTTCGTGATGCCGGTGAGGAACCGGGCGAATATCTGTTCCCCGAAGACAGCTACGAACGCAAGTTCGACATCCCCGGCGAGTTTCCCTATGTCTGCCAGCCGCACATGGATCACATGCGCGGTCTGATTCGCGTGGTGGAGTAAACATGTCAAGACACTTACTGCTGCTCTTGCTCGGCATGGCAATCCTCGCCAGCGCAATGCCACTGCAGGCCAATGCAGAAATCGATCCCGCGCGGCAAGGCGAGCTGTTGCATCTGCTGCGCCACGACTGCGGCTCCTGCCACGGCATGACGCTGAAAGGCGGCCTCGGCCCTGCCCTGCTTCCCGACACGCTGGCCGGCAAGCCCGCCGCCACCCTCGAAGCCACCGTCCTTTACGGTCGCGCCGGTACACCGATGCCGCCCTGGCGCGGACTGCTCACTGAAGCAGAGGTGGCCTGGCTGGTAGCCATTCTGATGAAAGGAGTTCCCGATGCGCCGTAACCTGTTCGCCCTGCTGCTACTGGTTCTGTTGCTTGGTGGCTGCGCCACCCCACTGCGAGGTACCGGCGACCTCGGCCTGATCATTGAACGCGCCGATGGCAGTGTGCTCATCGTGGAGAGCACCCACCAGCAAACCCTCGCACGTATCGAAGGGCTGGGCGATCTGTCCCATGCCTCGGTGGTGTACTCGCGTGACGAACGCTACGCCTATGTCTTCGGCCGCGACGGCGCGCTGACCAAGGTGGACATGCTGCGCCAGCGTATTGCCGGTCGCGTAATGCAGTCGGGCAACAGCATCGGCGGCGCCATCTCCCAGGACGGCCGCCTGGTGGCCGTGGCCAATTATCAGCCCGGCGGCGTGAAGGTGTTCGACGCCGAGACGCTGGAGCTGATGGCGGACATTCCAGCCGCCTATGGTGACGGAAAATATTCCAAGGTGGTCGGGCTTGAGGACAGCACCGGCAACCGCTTCGCCTTCAGCCTGTATGACGCCGGTGAAATCTGGGTCGCCGATCTGCACGACCCCCGCAACCCCGTGATCGAGAAGTTCCGTGATATTGGCCGCCTGCCTTACGACGCCCTGGTAAGCATGGATGGCCGCCACTACATTGCCGGCCTGTTCGGCGAGGACGGCCTCGCCCTGCTCGACCTGTGGCACCCCGAGCGCGGAGTGCAACGCATCCTCGACAACTATGGTCGTGGCGAACAGCCGCTGCCGGTATACAAAATGCCGCACCTGGAAGGCTGGGCGTTAAGCGAGGAACACGCTTTTCTGCCCGCCATCGGCCGCCATGAACTGCTCATCGTTGACCGCCGTACCTGGCAGGAGGCCGGTCGCATTGCGCTGCACGGTCAACCGGTATTCGCCATGGCCCGTCCCGACGGTCGCCAGATCTGGATCAACTTCGCCCACCCGCACAACGACACCGTGCAGGTCATCGATACCGTCAAACAGCAGGTCATTGCCACCCTGACACCGGGCAAGGCGATCCTGCACATGGAGTTTACGCCGCGTGGCGAACACATCTGGCTGTCGGTGCGTGACGAGGATCGGGTGGATGTGTACGACACCACAACGCTGAAGCGTATTGCCGAGCTGCCTGCACGCAAACCCAGCGGCATATTCTTCACCGCCCGCGCCCACCGCATCGGCCTGTAGGAGAACGACATGCACCGCAGCCGTCGCAGTGAGGCACTGGAACTGGGCAGCCTGGAACGGCGCCTGCTCAACGATTTCCAACACCATCTTCCGCTCACGCCGGCGCCCTATGCCGAGATAGCGGCACAACTCGGCACCAGTGAAGAGGCCGTACTGGCCGCTTTGCAGGAATTGCAGGGAGCCGGCGCCGTGAGCCGGGTGGGTGCCGTGTTCCGCACCCACCGTGTCGGCGCCAGCACCCTCGCCGCCATGGCCGTACCACCGGAGCGACTGGAGGAAGTGGCGGCGCTGGTAAGCGGTTATGACGCGGTCAATCATAATTACGAGCGCGAACATCGCATCAATCTCTGGTTCGTGGCCACTGCCGCCGACGATACGCAGTTAACGCAGGTTCTGAATGATATCGAGCAACGCAGCGGCATTGCCGTCATGGCCCTGCCCATGCTGGAAGACTTTCACATCGACCTGGGATTCGAGTTGAAATGGACATGAACGCACTGCCGCGCATGCACGCCGAGAACATCACCGATGCCGATAGGCGTCTGGTAACCGCCATACAGCATGGTCTGCCCCTGGTCTCACACCCCTACGCGGCACTCGGAGCGCAGTGCGGCCTGAGTGAGGAAGAGGTAATTACACGTCTCACTGCCCTGCTTGCCAACGGCACCATCAAGCGACTGGGTGTGGTGGTGCGCCATCGTGAACTGGGCTACCGTGCCAACGCCATGGTGGTTTGGGATATCCCCGATGAGCGCGTCAGCGAACTGGGCCACTGTATCGGTCGCTTCGAGTTCGTCACCCTGTGCTATCGCCGCCCGCGGCGCCTGCCGGCCTGGCCCTACAATCTGTTCTGCATGATCCATGGCCAGGATCGCGATGCCGTGCTGGAGCGGGTGCAGCAGATTGAGCAGCACTGCCAGATTGCCGAGGTTCCGCATGAGGTACTGTTCAGCCGTCGCCGTTTCAAACAGCGCGGTGCCATCTATGCTCCAGTGCAACATGGAATCACTGTGTGATGGATGATATCGACCGTTCCATCATCAATGCACTGCAAGAGGGATTTCCCATCTGCGAACGCCCCTATGCGGCCGCTGCAGAAAGACTCGACATTGACGAGGCCGAACTGCTGCGGCGTATCGGTGCCCTGCGCGAGCAAAACACCATTAGCCGCTTCGGTCCGCTGTTTCATGCCGAACGTCTCGGCGGCGCGTTGACACTGGCGGCAATGCGCATCCCGCCACAGGAAATGGATCGTATCGCAGCCCTGGTCAATGGCCATCCCGAGGTGGCGCACAACTACGAGCGTGACCATGTATTCAACATGTGGTTCGTACTTGCCACCGAAAGCGAAGCTGAACTGCTCGCAGCCATCAAGGCCATCGAAATGGAAACCGGCTATCCGGTCTACAACATGCCCAAGCTGGAGGAGTACTATCTCAACCTGAGGTTCGCGGTATGAGCAGCGCCACTATTGTTCCACTGCCTGACGCCACTGATCGCGCACTCATCGTTGCCACCCAGGCCGGCCTGCCTTTGACGCCGCGCCCCTACCATGCCCTGGCGGAGCAGATTGGGATCAGTGCCGAAGAGGTGATGGAGCGTCTGATCCGCATGCAGGAATGTGGCATCATCCGCCGCATCGGTTTGGTGCCCAACCACTATGCCCTCGGCTACACCTCCAACGGCATGACGGTGTGGGACGTACCGGATGATCGCATCCACATCCTCGGCCCCCAGCTCGGCGCCCTGTCCTTTGTCAGCCATTGCTACCGCCGACCGCGCTATCTGCCCGACTGGCCCTACAACCTGTTTGCCATGGTTCATGGCCGCAGCCGTGAGGAAACCGATGCCAAGGTGGAGGAGATTGCCCGTCTGCTTGGCAAGGATGACCGCGGCCATGCCGTGCTGTACAGCACGCGCATCCTGAAAAAGACCGGGCTGCGCCTCGGCACACGCGGAGACTGAAGCCATGTTTCGCCTGTCGCAATTCATGGATTACCTGCTCAACCCCTCACCGCTGACACCGGCACGAAAACCCGTCGGCCCGGTAGTGATCTGGAATCTGGTGCGGCGCTGCAATCTCACCTGCAAGCATTGCTACGCCACCTCGGCGGACAAGGATTTCGCCGGCGAATTGTCCACGGCCGAGGTCTGCACGGTACTGGACGATCTCAAGGGTTTTGGCGTACCGGTATTGATCCTGTCCGGCGGCGAGCCTCTGCTACGACCGGATATCTTCGAAATTTCACAACGCGCCAAGGCCATGGGCTTTTATGTCGGCCTCTCCACCAACGGCACACTCATCGATGAAAGCAATATCGGCGCCATTGCCGCCGCAGGTTACAACTATGTCGGCATCAGCCTCGACGGCATCGAGGCAACCCATGATCGCTTCCGCCGCCTCGACGGCGCCTTTGCCCGCTCCCTGCACGGCATCCGCCTGTGCCGTGAACATGGCATCAAGGTAGGCCTGCGCTTCACCCTGACCCAGGACAATGCGGCCGAGCTGCCGCAATTGCTGACGCTGATGGAGCAGGAAGGCATCGACAAGTTCTATCTTTCGCACCTCAACTATGCCGGGCGTGGCAACCGCAACCGCCGCGATGATGTCTACCACCGCGCTACCCGCGCTGCCATGGATCTGTTGTTCGAGCGCTGCCTTGACGAACAGCGCCGTGGCATTCGGCATGAATACGTCACCGGCAACAACGATGCCGACGGCGTCTACTTCCTGATGTGGGTACGCGAACACTTCCCCGCGCGTGCAACGGAAATCGAGCAACGTCTGGTACAGTGGGGCGGCAACTCTTCCGGCATCAACATCGCCAATATCGACAACATCGGCAACGTCCATCCCGACACCATGTGGTGGCATCACACCCTGGGCAACGTGCGTGAGCGTCCCTTCTCCGCAATCTGGCAGGACACCAGCGACCCGCTGATGGCCGGCCTCAAGCAGCACCCGCGCCCGGTGCAGGGTCGCTGCGCCGCCTGCCTGCACCTGGCCATCTGCAACGGCAACACCCGCGTGCGTGCCCAGCAGACCAGCAACAATCCCTGGGCCGAAGATCCGGGCTGTTATCTGGAAGATGACGAGGTTCTCGCCATGACTGCGGCACCGCAGCGAAAGGCCGGCTCATGAAACATCTGTTATCCGTCGGGCTGCTGCTACTGGCGTGCAGCGTAATGGCCCAGCCGCGCTCCACGACACATCTGTACAACGAACACTGCGCCAGCTGCCACGGTACCGAACGCCTGGGCGGAATAGGCCCTGCCTTGCTGCCGCAAAACCTTAGCCGCGTACGCAAGACCGAGGCGATGGAGGTCATTGCGCAGGGCCGCCCCGCAACGCAGATGATCGGCTATGGCAACCTGCTGTCTGCTGACGAAATAAGAAATCTGGCCGAGTTCATCTACACCGAACCGGCCGCCATGCCGCACTGGGGCCTGGACGAAATCAGAACCAGCCACCTGCAACATGCCCGGGAAGAAACCCTGCCCGACGTGCCGCGCTACCAGGCCAATATGCAGAATCTGTTCCTGGTGGTGGAACTGGGCGATCACCACATCACCCTGCTGGATGGCGACAAGTTCCAGGCCATCCACCGCTTCCCCACCCGTTATGCCCTGCATGGCGGCCCCAAGTATTCGCCCGATGGCCGTTTTGTTTATCTCAGTTCGCGCGACGGCTGGGTAAGCAAGTACGACCTGTACAACCTGACCCTGATCAACGAAGTGCGTGCCGGCATAAATAGCCGCAATATCGCCGTCTCCGCCGATGGCCGCTACGTAATGGTTGCCAATTATCTGCCCCACAGTCTGGTTCTGCTGGACGCAGTAACGCTGCAACCGCTCAAGCTGTGGGATACCACCGGCAAGGACGGTACCAGCTCACGGGTCAGCGCCGTCTACACCGCGCCGCCGCGGCAGAGCTTCATCGCTGCACTGAAAGATATTCCCGAGGTATGGGAAATAAACTATGCCGATCGTCCGCCACCGGGCTTCGGCAGCTGGGTGCACGATTTCCACAAGGAACAAAGCGACGAGGTGGTGCGCCCCTTCCCGCTACGGCGCATGTCTACCGACGGTTATCTGGATGATTTCTTCTTCGACCACGAATATGAGCACCTCATCGGCGCCTCGCGCGATGGCGGTGGCCAGGTGCTGGATATGTACCTCGGCCGCAAGATCGCTGATCTGGATCTGCCCGGCATGCCCCACCTTGGATCAGGCATCACCTTCAAGCACGAGGGGAGAGAAGTGCTGGCCACGCCCAACATCAAAGAGGGCGTGGTCAGTATTATCGATCTGAAAAACTGGCAGACCATCAAGCGCATCGAAACCCTTGGCCCCGGTTTCTTCATGCGCAGCCACGATAACACACCGTATATGTGGGTTGATGTGTTCTTCGGCCCACACAAGGACGTGATGCACGTCATCGACAAGCGGACGCTGGAGATCGTCAAAACCCTCAGACCAACGCCCGGAAAAACCGCTGCCCACGTCGAATTCACCAACGATGGAAAGTACGCCCTGGTAAGCATCTGGGAGATGGACGGTGCGTTGGTGATCTACGACGCCGCCACGCTGGAAGAGGTGAAACGCCTGCCGATGAAGAAACCGTCAGGCAAATACAACGTGCACAACAAGACTACCTACAGCCGAGGCACCAGCCGCTAATTGAATTTCACCGCGAACGCCAAGCGTGAAGATCAAACCTCTGCCGCAGAGACGCAGAGGTCGCGGAGATAATGAATGTGGCTTCTCTGCACCATTTGCGGGAGCCCGGGTTTACCGGGTGATGGCAGGATCTGGACGATAAGTCGGACTCCACAATAGGAGCTTATTTCATCTGCGTCGCTGCGGCGGTTTTTTCTGGGATCGCTTCGCGTCCTTTGCGGTGAAGCGTATGTATCACTCGCAATACGCGCGCAACTTTTTCAAATCATGGATGTGCACGCTCAGGCCCTTCACGCTAATCAGACCCTGCTCACTCAATGAATGCAGGATACGGGACAACGTCTCGGGTTGCACAGACAAGCGCGAAGCAATGATATTCTTGGCCGCCGGCAACGAAACCTCCGCCTCATCCTCCGCCCCTTTCGGCACCTGCACCAAAAGGTAATTGACCAGGCGCAATGTGGCATTTTGCAGCGTCAGTGCATCAATCTCGTTGAGCCGATGATGCAGGCGCACACTCATATCCGCCATTACCCGAAAACAGGTATCCACTGACTCGCGCAATACACTGAGAAAATTACGGTTATTGATGGCAAACAATTCGGCCGGCACCAGCGCCTGCGCGTTCACGGGATAGCGCTGTACATCCATGAACATCACGGCCTCGGCAAAACATTGACCGGGGCGGATGATCTCGATGACCTTCTCATTGCCGGTGGGTGACAGCCGGTACAGTTTCACCTGGCCACGGCGCAACATGAAAAACCGATCCGCCGGTTGACCCTGGTTGAAAAGATGTTCCCCTTCACCAAGCTGTACCGACTGGATGCCTTCCTTGATCTTCGCCAGCTCCGCATCGCTCACACCGTTGAACAACGCGTGAGCACGTAACTCCTGATCTGAAATGATTGCCTGATCCATAAAAGCATTATGCAAACTGCTGCCAACAGTTGCAATGCCTGGGAAAAGCAGTCATGGAACCCGCCAGCTACGAAGCAACCGCGGCATATATCCGCGCACGCGAGACCGTAAAGTCACGTCGCTAAATAGGTGTTCCGAATTTGTAACCAGGCATAGGGCGCCCCATGGGAGCCGTGCTGCGGCGGGCACGGCCCGCCCTATGACACACCGAAGATAAGGTGGATACCAATTCGGAACACTTATTTAGCTGGATGGAAGGGAAAAATGAACCGTTACGGAAAAAGTGCCGTGCTTTAAAAAATCGGCAATTTGAAAAACCATGCTAACTGGTTGTTTTATTGGTCGGGGCGAGAGTATTTGACCACCGCGCCGGGAGCGCGGGGGGACGACCATCAGGTCGCCCGTAGGGCGCAGGCCAAGGATGGCCTGCGTCAACCTTCGGCCACGTAGTGGTCGGAGGTTCGCGAAATGATCTATCGGCAGGTTTAACGAGAGAGTTGGTCGGGGCGAGAGGATTTGAACCTCCGACCACTTGCACCCCATGCAAGTGCGCTACCAGGCTGCGCTACGCCCCGATTGGGATACTGCTGAATCTACAGAAGACCCGCCATGCGGAAGGCGCAAATCATACACCAGTGCGCCGCGGATAGGAACATGGTTACCGCTTGAGTATCACCAGAATCTCTTCCAGTTCCGTGCGCAATGCCTGCAACAGATGAGGCTCTACGGTAACGGCTTGCACGGTTGACTCATCCTGCTCCATGCGCTGACGCGCGCCGCCAATGGTGAAGCCCTGCTCATAGAGCAGGCCACGGATCTGGCGGATCATGATGACGTCGTGGCGCTGGTAGTAACGGCGGTTACCGCGGCGCTTGACGGGCTTGAGTTGCGGAAACTCCTGTTCCCAGTAGCGCAGGACGTGTGGCTTGACGTCACATAGCTCGCTTACCTCACCGATGGTGAAGTAACGCTTGCCCGGGATCGGCGGAAGTTCGTTATTGTTGCTGGGTTCCAGCATAAGCCTCAACCCTCGCCTTCAGTTTTTGTCCCGGGCGGAAAGTAACCACACGGCGTGCGGTGATTGGAATTTCCTCACCGGTCTTGGGGTTACGCCCCGGACGCTGTTTCTTGTCGCGCAGGTCAAAATTGCCGAAGCCGGACAGCTTCACCTGATCACCGTTTTGCAGCGCGCCACGGATCTCCTCGAAGAAAATCTCCACGAGTTCCTTCGCCTCACGCTTGTTCAGTCCGAGTTCCTCGTACAGGCGTTCGGCTATTTCCGCTTTGGTCAACGCCATTTCCAGCTAGCCTCAATCTCTCAGGGTTGCACCCAGTTCGGCCTTGAGCGCCGCCAGAATGGCATCCAGCGCCGCGTCCACCTCAGAATCTGTAAGGGTGCGCGAATCGGCCTGCAAGGTCAAGCCCAAAGCGAGACTTTTTCGACCCGAATCAATACCTTTGCCCGTATATAAGTCAAACAACTTTAACTCCTGCATGGAAGTCGGTGCCGCCTGACGGATGACAGCCAACACCGCAACAGCCGGCACTGAATTGTCGACAACTACGGCAATATCACGGCGAACTGCAGGGAACCGGGAAAGCTCCCGGAAACGCGGCAGACGCCCCTGAAGCAGCGGTTCCAGCGCCAGTTCAAAAACCAAGGCACCGCCGGCCAGGCCCAGTTTGTCCACCACGGCCGGGTGCAGGGCGCCCATCCAGCCCAACAGGATGCCATTTGTCTCGATACGCGCCGACTGGCCGGGATGCAGGGCGGGATGGGCGGCTGCAACCACCGCCACATCCAGACCGGACAGGGCCAGCATGGCCTCCACATCACCCTTGAGATCGAAGAAGTCCACTGGACGCACTGCCTCACCCCATTGTTCGGGCTGGGCATCGCCATGGATCAGGCCGGCAATCACCCGTTCCTGGCGCAGACCAGAGGCCTCCGGCAGAAACCGCAAACCGGACTCGAACAGGCGCACCCGTCCCTGCTGGCGGTTGGTGTTGTAAACCAGGGCCTGCACCAGTCCGGTCCACAGGGTGGTGCGCATCACCGCCA
This sequence comes from Thiohalomonas denitrificans, assembly GCA_020725115.1. GTDB lineage: Bacteria > Pseudomonadota > Gammaproteobacteria > Thiohalomonadales > Thiohalomonadaceae > Sulfurivermis > Sulfurivermis denitrificans_A. The sequence goes on along the minus strand of DYFR01000018.1, from coordinate 30,110 downwards.
TCTCTGCGGATATGGGATTGGCCAGGGCCAGCGGCTGCAGGGACGGATCCAGCATCTGCTGCAGCTCCGGTGCCACGAAACTGTAGGTCACTGCCTCCTGATAGCCCCGCGTTACCAGCAGTCTTCGCAGTTGCCCCAGGTCGAGCTGCCCCTCACCCACCGCGCCCATCTGCATGGCGGCAACGGGACGGATGCTGGGCAGCCGATCGTAACCATGGATGCGTGCCAGTTCCTCGATGAGGTCTTCCTCGATGGCAATGTCAAAACGCCAGGCTGGCGGTGTGACCCGCCAGTTCTCAGCGGCGTTCTCCACCTGGAGGCCCAGGCGGGTCAGAATGTCTCCTACCTCGGCGGCAGGCAAATCAAAACCCAGCACACGCTTGATGCGTGCCTGACGCAGGGTGATGGGTTCCCGCCGCGGCAGGTGCTCCGCATGCGCCACCTCGCTCACCGGACCCGGCACGCCGCCGGCGATCTGCACGAACAGCGCCGTGGCCCGTTCCAGCGCATCACGCTGCAAGACCGGTGATACACCGCGTTCGAAGCGGTGCGACGAATCAGTGTGCAAACCATAGCGACGGGCGCGGCCGGCAATGGCCTCCGGGGCGAAAAAGGCACTCTCCAGGAAAATGTCCACGGTGCCATCCCCCACCGAGGCTGGCTCACCACCCATCACACCGGCCAGGGCCTGGGCACCGCTGTCGTCGGCAATCACCAGGGTTTCGCCGTCCAGCTCCACGGAGCTGCCGTTGAGCAGGTTGAGCTTTTCTCCCGCTCGGGCACGGCGCACCTCGATCCCGCCCCGGAGTTTCGCCAGATCAAAGGCGTGCATGGGCTGGCCCAGTTCGAGCAGCAGGTAATTGGTGATGTCCACCGCCGCACCGAGGCTGCGCACACCGCTGCGGCGCAGGCGTTCCACCATCCAGGCAGGCGTCGCTGCCTGCGGATTGATACCGCGGATCACGCGGCCCACATAGCGCGGACAATCGGCAGGGGCGCTGACGCGAACCGAAAAGGTATCGGCGCAGGCAGCAGCCACGGCCTCAATGCGCGGGGCGGTGACGGCGCAGCGGTTGGCCACGGCCACCTCGCGCGCGATGCCGGCGACGGACAGGCAGTCACCGCGATTCGGCGTCAGACCCAGCTCGAAGGTGACGTCGTCCAGTTGCAGATAAGCGCGCAGGTCACACCCCACCGGCGCATCGAGCGGCAACTCCAGCAGACCCTCGGAGGCTTCCGCCAGTCCCAGTTCCTTGGCCGAACACAGCATGCCGAAGGACTCCACGCCGCGCAGTTTGGATTTCTTGATCCTGAAGTCACCGGGCAACACCGCACCGATGATCGCCGTCGGCACGCGCAGGCCTGCACGCACGTTGGCCGCGCCGCACACGATGCCGAGCGGCTCACCCGCGCCGATATTCACCTGGCATACGCGCAGCTTGTCGGCGTCGGGGTGCGGCTCCACCTGCAGCACCTCACCCACCACCACCCCGCTGAAGGCCTCGGCCACCGGTGCCACCGCATCGACCTCGAGGCCGGCCATGGTCAGCTGGGCCGACAGGGTATCGTTGTCCACCGCGGGGTTTACCCACTCCCGCAACCACTGTTCACTGAATTTCATCGGAACTGCTCCAGGAAGCGCAGGTCGTTCTCGAAGAACAGGCGCAGGTCATTGACGCCATAACGCAGCATGGCGAGTCGTTCCACACCCATGCCGAAGGCAAAACCGGTGTAGCGCTCGCTGTCGATGCCAACGGCCTTGAACACATTGGGATGCACCATGCCGCAGCCACCCACTTCCAGCCAGCCGGTGTGCTTGCAGGAGCGGCAGCCGCTGCCGCCGCACATCACGCACTGCACATCCACCTCGGCCGACGGTTCGGTGAAGGGAAAATAGGAAGGACGGAAGCGTACCTTGAAATCGCCCTCGAAGAAGTTGCGCAGGAAGTCGTCGAGGATGCCCTTCAGATCGGCAAAGGTCACCTGCTCGTCCACCAGCAGGCCTTCCACCTGATGGAACATCGGCGAATGGGTCTGATCGTAGTCACAGCGATACACGCGGCCCGGTGCGATAACACGCAACGGCGGCTGCTGTTTCTCCATGGCACGGATCTGCACCGGCGAGGTGTGCGTGCGCAGCAGGGTGTGGGCATCGAAATAGAATGTGTCGTGCATGGCACGCGCCGGATGCGAAGCAGGAATGTTGAGCGCCTCGAAGTTATGGAAGTCGTCCTCAACCTCCGGCCCTTCTGCCACGATGAAACCAAGCTGGCTGAACAGCGCCTCGATACGCGACAGCACATGCGTCACCGGATGCAGGCCGCCACTGCGCTGGCCGCGACCCGGCAGTGTCACATCCACCGCCTCGGCGGCGAGTTTCACATTCAGCGCCGCACTTTGCAGCGTATCCTTGCGCGCCTCGATGGCCTGCTGCACCTGCTCCTTGGCCGCATTGATCAGCGCACCGACCCTGGGCCGATCTTCCGGTGCCAACTGGCCGAGCTGCTTCATGCGCTCGGTAAGCACGCCCTTCTTGCCCAGATAGTGCACACGCACCTGATCCAGGGCGGCCAGATCAGCGGCCGCCGCCACTGCCTGACATCCCTGTTCCACCTGTTGCTGGAGTTCGTCCTGCACGGTCATTACCCCGTCTGCGGCACGTGGCCGCGTGTCGGTATGAAAAAAATATAGTCCGCCAATACACGCGAATGCACGCGAATATTCACAACCTCATTCTGCAACTAGTGCAGCGCAATCGATAGAACGCAGTATTCAATTTGCGTCCATTGGCGTTCATTTGCGGACTCTTGAGTTCGTCACGTACCAACAAAAAGGGGAAGGCCATTGGCCTTCCCCTTTTCATGAAGCGGTTTGCCTTTACGACCGGCGCCGTGGCGCCGGTCATGCCGGTGAAACGCTTATGCCGCCAGGCCGGCCTTTGCCTTCTCCGCCAACACGGCAAAGCCGTTCTTGTCGAAAATGGCGATGTCGGACAGCACCTTGCGGTCGATCTCGATACCAGCCTTCTTCAGGCCATTGATCATGCGGCTGTAGGACAGACCGCACTCACGAGAGGCCGCGTTGATACGGGCGATCCACAGGGTGCGGAACTGACGCTTCTTCTGGCGACGATCGCGATAGGCATACTGGCCGGCCTTGGTGACCGCCTGCTTGGCGACGCGGTACACATTGCGACGCATGCCATAGTAACCCTTGGCCTTGGCCAGGACCTTCTTGTGACGCGCACGCGCGACTACACCACGTTTGACTCTTGCCATTTATCCTTACCTCACTCAGCTATAGGGCAACAGACGGGACACCATACGGGTATCCACCGCCGCAACCATCGCGTCATCACGCAACTGACGCTTGCGCTTGGTGCTTTTCTTGGTAAGGATGTGGCGCTTGAACGCCTGGCCACGCTTGAAACCGCCGGCGGTGGCCTTGAAACGCTTGGCCGCCCCGCGCTTGCTCTTCATCTTGGGCATTACTCTAACTCCGCATTTATCGGTTAATAGTTCAAGTGCACATTTCCACACTGGCAACCGCGCAAGGCTGACAGTAGCGCACCCCGCAGGCCGTACTGGCCTACTTTTTCTTTTTGGGGACGATGACCATGACCATCTGGCGGCCTTCCAGACGCGGGAACTGCTCTACCGTTCCCACTTCGGCAAGATCCACTTCGATGCGCTTGAGCAACTTCAGCCCGAGCTCCTGGTGGGCCATCTCACGACCGCGGAAGCGCAGCGTAATCTTGGCCCTGTCCCCGTCGTCCAGGAAACGCACCAGGTTGCGCAGTTTTACCTGGTAGTCTCCCTCTTCCGTCCCTGGTCGGAATTTGATCTCCTTGATCTGAATCTGTTTCTGCTTCTTGCGAGCGGCGTGCTTCTTTTTGTTTTCCTCAAAAAGATACTTGCCGTAATCCATGATGCGGCAGACCGGTGGCTTGGCATCCGCCGCCACTTCCACCAGATCAAGCTCAGCCTCTTCCGCGATCCGCAACGCCTCGGCGATGGGAACGACGCCGACCTGCTCGCCCTCCGTTCCGATGAGGCGTACCTCGGGAACAGTGATCTCTTCGTTCAAACGGGCACTTCCCTCAGCGGGGCGCGCCGAACCTGCTCTGGTTGCGATGCTCTATTCCTCCAAAAAAGTGCGGCCGCGGCTCGCGATCTCGGCGGTCAAGTGTTCGACTAACGCATCTAGCGTCATGCTGCCGAGGTCTTCACCGCCGCGCGTGCGCACGGCCACAGCCTGTTGTTCCACCTCGCGGTCGCCGATGACCAGCAGATACGGCACCCGCTGCAGGGTATGTTCGCGGATTTTAAAGCCTATTTTCTCATTTCTCAAGTCGGACTTGACGCGGATGCCATGAACAGCCAGCGCCCGCTCCACCTGCTGCACATATTCGGCCTGGCGATCGGTGATATTAAGCACCACCACCTGTTGCGGAGCCAGCCACAGGGGGAATACACCGGCATAGTGCTCGATGAGGATGCCGATGAAACGCTCCAGGGAACCGAGAATGGCGCGATGCAGCATTACCGGCACCTGCTTGCTGCCGTCCTCGGCGATAAAATGGGCATCCAGCCTGCCCGGCATGGAAAAATCGGCCTGAATGGTACCGCATTGCCAGACACGGCCGAGGCAATCCTTGAGGGAGAACTCGATCTTGGGCCCGTAAAAGGCACCCTCGCCCGGCTGCAGATCCCAGGACAGGCCCTTGGCGTTAAGTGCCTGTTCCAGCGCGTGTTCTGCCTTGTCCCACACCTCGTCCGAGCCGACCCGCTGTTCCGGGCGGGTGGAGAGCTTGATGATTATGTCGCTGAAACCGAAATCGGCATACACCTTATATAGGAGATCGATGAAAACCGACACTTCTTCCTGTATCTGGTTCTCACTGCAGAAGATATGGGCATCGTCCTGGGTAAAGTTGCGTACCCGCATGATGCCGTGCAGCGTGCCCGACGGCTCGTTGCGGTGGCAGGAACCGAACTCCGCCAGACGCAGCGGCAGGTCGCGGTAGCTCTTCAGCCCCTGGTTGAATATCTGGATGTGACACGGGCAATTCATCGGTTTGACCGCATAATCGCGGTTTTCCGAATGGGTGGTGAACATCGAATCGCCGAACTTGTCCCAATGGCCCGATTTTTCCCACAGGCTGCGATCCACCACCTGCGGTGTCCGCACCTCCTGATAGCCGTTATCGCGGAACACCTGACGCATGTACTGTTCCACGCCCTGCCACAGTATCCATCCGGGGGCATGCCAGAACACCATGCCCGGCGCCTCCTCCTGGGTATGGAACAGGTCGAGCTGGCGTCCGATCTTGCGATGATCCCGCTTTTCCGCCTCTTCCAGGCGATGCAGGTACTCCTTGAGTGCCTTCTTGTCAGCCCAGGCCGTGCCGTAGATGCGGGTCAACATCTCGTTTCTGGAGTCACCGCGCCAATAGGCGCCGGCCACCTTCATCAGCTTGAATGCCTGCAGCTTGCCGGTGGAGGGGACGTGCGGGCCGCGGCACAGATCGATGAAGTCTCCCTGACGATAGAGAGACAACACCTCGCCGTGGGGGATGTCCTCAATAATCCTGGCCTTGTACTCCTCGCCCAGATTGCGGAAGAAGGTGATGGCCTCCTCGCGCGGCATCACCGAGCGCTCGACCTTGAAATCCTCGGCGGCGATCTTCTCCATCTCCGCCTCGATCTGCGCCAGATCTTCGCTGGTGAAGGGGCGCTCGTAGGCAAAGTCGTAGTAAAAACCGTTTTCGATCATTGGCCCGATGGTGACTTGGGCCGAGGGAAACAAGCGCTTCACCGCCTGCGCCAGCAGATGGGCGGCAGAATGGCGGATGATGTCGACGCCCTCTTCGTCACGGGCGGTGACGATGGCCAGCTGCACATCATGATCCAGGGTATGGGAGGTATCCACCAGCTGGCCGTCCACCTTGCCGGCCAGGGCCGCTTTGGCCAGACCAGGGCCGATGGCAGCGGCGACATCCAGCACGGTAACAGGGTGTTCGAAGGGGCGCTGACTGCCGTCGGGAAGGGTAATCGTGGGCATTAATCTGTCTCCAGTGGCGGCCTATACGAGGGGCCGCGTGCTATTCCGCTTTAATCGTGGACATCACCGATGCCGTGAGGGATGGCGCTCGAAGGAGCCGTAAGGGGCGTCATTCTAACGGATTGATTTGCGGATACAAGCAGCAATGATCACAGCTGCGACTCGGGCGTCAGTGCCCGATAACCGTGCAGATCGCCATTGTGGTGTGGGCTCCTGGCCCGGCACAGGGAAAACACCGCCTTGGAATTGCTCACCGCCGTCACCGCCGCCGTACGTCCGTCCAGATCGACGGCAGCCAGATCCAGCCGGCTGCGCGCCGTGCGCAGGGCCACCTCACCCTCCAGCTTCACCACGGTCATCTTCACGTCCGAGCCGATGACATCCACCGCCAGCTCGCCGCCACCGATGCGACTGTGTTCGATATTGACCCGTGACTCGAACACATACAGCTCACCGATATCGGCATTCTCGATGCTCACATCACCGCAGCCGAGCAACTCGATGCGGCGGTAACGCCCCTCGAAGCGCACATTGCGCTGCCGTTCGCATCGGCCGATACGCTCCGCATCGCCCTCCACTTCACGTGCGACGGGTGGCGGCGGCAAGGCATCCTCCAGAAAACCCAGCAGCTGCCGGTTGAACAACCGGGCCTGCTCGCTCATCGGCACATGCCCGGCACCGTCGATCATCTCCAGCCAGGCGCGCGGCAGACGCCGCAGCAGCACCTCGGCGGTGCGCAGCGGCGCGGTATCATCCTCCGTCCCCCACAGGATCAATACCGGTGCCTGCACCCGCGGCAAGAGCGGCGTAAAGTCGGCATCCAGCAGGGCCATGGCGGCGATCCGCCGCTCTGCCCCACTCCCCTCGCCATAGGTGCTCCCCAGCATGTCCTCGCTATCAAAGGGGAGAAACTCCATTCCCTCCAGGAACTTGCCGACAAAACTCTGCAACAGTTCCGACGACCAGCGCGGCTCGGCACTGCGCCCATGCAGCCAGTTGCCCACCAGGAATTTGTTGTAGGCCAGCCGGTGCAGGATGCCTGCCACATCCGCCACCACCAATCTGCTCACCGCTTCGGGATGCAGCGCGGCATAATTGAACGCCACCGCACCGCCCATCGAATGTCCGACCAGCAGCACCGGAGAGCGGGCACGCAGCCCGACAAGATGGTGCAGCACCGCTGCGTAGTTTTCCGGGGAGTAGTGTTTGCTGCCAGCGTCGGAGTGGCCGAAACCCGGCAGATCGACGGCCAGCACATGGTAGCTCCCGGCCAGCACCGGGATTTGCGCCGCCCAGTCGTCCGCGCTGCCACCGATACCGTGTACCAGCACCACGGTGCGTGGCGCCTCAGTATCATTCTCGTAATAACAGACCTGGCCCTCGAATACCGGCTCAGGCACGCATTGACGCGGCAACTGCGCCAGGGCGCCGCCGCTGGCCAGCAGCAGAAGCAGAAGAACCGCCAGCATCCTGTTGCCCATAGCTCCCCCATTGGGTTTATGCATGACCATTGCTACCATGTGGCTTCCCCTCGCTGCCGCGAGCGGGGTCGCAGCCGCCGCATGAGGCCTGCTGACTATAAGGCATGGCACAACCATGCAGGGAGAACAACCGCCTGGCGGTTGCAATACCAATAATCGACAAGGAGAGAAGAATGAAGAAACTGATTGCCATCGCACTGCTCACCGGTCTGTCCCTGGCCATCGCCACCGGCTGCCGCACCTCGACCCCGGTCCATAATGTTCAGGACGCTACGGTCGTTACCAACAGCGACAAGCCGGCCAGTGTCGACGACGTCAAGAAGGCCATTCTGCGCGCCGGCGCCACCCTGGGCTGGAACATGAAGGAAGAGAAAGCGGGCCATATCATCGGCACCATCCATCTGCGCAAGCACATGGCCCAGGTGGACATCAAATACAACACCAAGAGCTACAGCATCACCTACCGTGACAGCCAGAACCTCAATTACGACGGCACCAACATTCACGGCAACTACAACGGCTGGGTGCAGCGCCTGCAGCAGAACATCCAGTCGCAGCTGAACATGATGTAAGCGCTGTACGGTGCACGCTCTCCAGAGCGTGCACCGCCATCAATTTTCGATCCGCGCCGGCTCCCGCCATACCCGCCACAGGCCCTGCGGGTACATGCCGCGGGCGAACAGTTTCCCCGCCACCATCAGCACGATGCGGGTGATATCGGCCACCGGCCGGAAATGACTCGGACGCGCCCCGGCGTGATACACCGTGTCGATGGGCACCGCAACACAGTCGAATCCGCCCCGTACCGCATCGATCAGGATTTCACTCTCGAAGACAAAACCGCCGCGCTTGCGCAGGCGCGGCACATAGTTGCGCAACAACTCGGCCGGATAGAGGCGGAAGCCCGACTGGCTGTCGACGACGGAACGTCCCGCAGCCCAGGATACCCAGAAATCGGCCACGCCGTTGGCGATGCGTCGTGCCCTCGGTGCGCTGTCGCGGTCGCGCAACCGTGCCGCGATCACCACTGCCCGCGGCAGGCGGGCAGACACGGCCAACAGACGCGGAATGTCCTCCGGGGCATGCTGGCCGTCGCCGTCGATGGAGATCACCGCCGCCGCCCCCTGCGACAACGCATGCTGCATGCCGTGCCACAGGCTGGCCGCCTTGCCGCTGTTCTGCTCGTTGCGCAGCACGGTGACGCCGAGACCATCGAGCTGCGCCACGGTGTCATCGGTGGAACCGTCGTCCACCACGATCACCGGCCCGTGCTGCATGGCACGCTGCGCCACCGCACGGATGGTCGCCGTCTCGTTGTAGGCGGGTATCACGATCATCGCAGCGTTCATGCCATTGCCCCGTTGATGCCGATGACCTGGCCCGAGATGTAGCCGGCGCGCTCCGAGGCAAGAAAGGCCACCAGGTCGGCCACTTCCTCCGGCTGACCGGCGCGTTTCATGGGCACCAGGGTCTTGATGGCGTCCTTGTCGAACACCTGTCCGGTCATGCGTCCGGCAATGATCCCCGGGGCCACCACGTTGACGGTGACGCCGCGCGAGGCCAGCTCCAGCGCCAGCGACTTGCTGGCACCGTGCAAGCCGGCCTTGGCCGCGGCGTAATTGGCCTGGCCACGGTTGCCCATCACGCCGGCGATGGACGACAGGCTGACGATGCGTCCCCAGCGCGTCGCCATCATCGGCAACAGCAGCGGCTGGGTGACGTTGTAGAAGCCGTTGAGCGACACATCGATCACCCGCCGCCATTGCTCTTCCGACATGCCGGCGAGCGGTGCGTCGTCGTGCAGGCCGGCGTTGTTGATCACGATCTGGATCGGTGCGCGCCCGGTCTCGGCAGCGAGTATCTCCCGGCACTTTGCCCCGTCGGTGACGTCGAACACCAGCGCCGCGGCCTTGCCGCCGGCCGCGATGATTTCTTCGCATACGACCTCGGCGCGCTGCGGTTGGCTGTTGGCATGCACCAGCACCTCCACCCCCTCCGCCGCCAGACGGCGGCAGATGGCGGCGCCGATATCGCCGCTGCCGCCGGTCACCAGTGCGCGCTTCATGCCGTTCTCCCGCTCATGTCTGCCACCGTCACCCGCGCCTCCACCAGTACCCGTCCCGCGCCCCTGACCTCGATGCGGTACATCAGATTGCCACCCTCCGCCATCAGGCGCACCGCAGTGACCTGCAACGCCCCGTCCACTTCATCCAGCCGCGCCGTGTGCAGACGCACCTCACGCAGCGCCGCCAGATAGCCGGCAGGCAGTCGCGCACCGGCGCGGCGCGCCAGCAGGCCGCCATGCACCGCCATGGCCTGGGCGCCGTACTCCACACCGTGTACCGCGGCCAGACCGTCAGCAGTGCGCAGCGGATTGTCGGCACGGCGGTGACTCAGGCTGCTGCACACGATGCGCTCCTCATCCCACTGCTCGACGCGGTCGAGCAGACACATGCTGCCGGCATGGGGAATGAGGTCGCAGAGTTCATCGCGCTCCACACTCATGCATCGATCCCGATCTGCAGTGTGAGGTGTTCATGACATGGCAATCCCAGCGTGGCGGATTCACCGCGTGCCAAGGCCTGCAACAGCGGCAGGGCGACGGCAGCGGGATTGTGTGCACGCAACGCTGCGAACTCCGCCGGCAGCGGCGGAGGCACCGCGCTGCCGGGCTGCATCTCAAGGCTTAGCCGCGTCATGGCGGCACCGTCATCCGCCGTGAGCACCAGGGCGACGCCGCACACTGCATCCACGTAACCGCGCCCGGCCAGGGCCGGCGGCAGCGCATAATCGTAGGCCAGCAACAACACCGGCTCCCGTTCCAGCACCGCCACGCTCGCCGCCTCCAGCAGGCCGGCAGCGAAGGTGGCTGCGCCCGCCGCCAGGCTGGTGGAAAACTTGCGCGAGCCGGCGGCGATGGCCCAGTAGCCGGCCGGGGCGTTGTGTACCGAATTGTGGAAATGGGTCGGCGACACAGGATGACCGGGCAGGGTCAACGCCGTGCAGATGCGATCCACGATCTCGCCGTCGCCCTCGGCCGAGGCGAACACCGAGGCGAGCTCACTCATGCCGTAGCGGCTGCGCGCCAGCGCATCCTCCGCCGTCTGCAGGGCCAGCTTGATCAGCGCCGTGGTGCGACGCCGTTCGTTGGGGGGCAAAAGGTTGGGCTTGAAGGCCGGCACGACCGCAGCATCCAGTTCCACCTCACCGCGCAACACCGGCCGCGCCGCCTCCCAGCCGGTCATGCCGGCGGCGATCAGACCGATGCTCTCCACATTCACGCGCATCATGCCGGCTGCCCCAGGAGCAGGGCGCAGTTGCTGCCGCCGAAGCCGAAGGAGTTGGTCATCGCAACCCGCACCGGTTGCCGCAGCGTCGTGCGCACGATGGGGGCGGACAGCCCGGGATCGAGTTGTTCGGTATTGAGGCTGGCGGGCACCAGGCCCTCCTCGATGGCGAGCGCACAGAAGAGGGCCTCGGTGATACCGGCCGCGCCCAGCGTGTGTCCGGTCCAGCCCTTGGTGGAGCTGCACGGTACGCTGCCGTCGAACAGCCGCGTCACCGCACGATCTTCGGCGCGGTCGTTGGAGGGCGTGGCGGTACCGTGCAGGTTGATGTAATCGATCTGCTGCGGTGCGAGTCCAGCGCAGTGCAACGCCCCCTGCATCGCCAGCAGCGCCCCCTCCCCTTCGGGGTGCGGCGTGGACATGTGATAGGCGTCGCTGCTCTCGCCGTAGCCGAGCAGACGCACACCTTCCCCCTCGCGCTCCAGCAGGGCGAAGCCGGCGGCCTCACCGATGTTGATGCCGTCACGCGCGGCGTCCCATGGACGACAGGGCCGGCGCGACACCAGTTCGAGGGCATTGAAGCCATACAGCGTGGTGAGACACAGGCTGTCCACACCGCCCACTACCGCGGCATCGCACCAGCCGGCGCGGATGTGGCGGCTGGCGGCGGCGAACACCTTGGCGCTGGAGGAACAGGCCGTGGAGATCACCTGCGCCGGCCCCTCCAGGCCGAGATAACGGCGGGTGAAGTCGGCCACGGAAAAGGTGTTGTGGGTGTGGCGGTAATCAAACCCGGCCGGCAGCGCCCCGTCGCTGGCGCCGCGCTGCCGGTAGGCCTGCTCGGTGGCCTCGATGCCCGAGGTGCTGGTGCCGAGAAATACGCCGATGCGCGCCGCGCCGTAGCGCGCCCGCGCCGCCGCCACGGCACTCGCAAAGCCGTCACTCTCCAGACCGAGCAGCGCCAGACGATTGTTGCGGCAATCGAACGGCTTCAGCGCCGCAGGCAACACCACATCCTCGATGCCATCGACGCGCCCGATCCAGGTTTCGATATCCACGCCGTCATAATCACACGGGCGCAGACCGCTGCGCCCCTGCAACAGGGCATCCAGCGCCGTGCCGCGACCACGGCCGAGGGCACTGACCGTGCTGTAGGCCGCAAGGGCCAGAGGTTCGAAGGGCATGGTCTTCCTATGTTGTCCGCACCAAACGGGCAAATCCGTAACTGAGCACCACCCCGAGGGCGACGGTGCTGCCGATGGCGTGCAATACCGGTATCTGCGAGAGCGCGAGGATACCAAACACACTGGCGGTGGAGATAGCGCACACGGTTACCGCGTGGCCGGTGCGGGCGTATTCTTCCGCTGCGACGGGGCGCGCGAAGAACAGGCCGTAGTCGATGCCCAGCCCCAGCACCAGCAACAGGGCCACCAGATGGAACAGCGACAGCTGCGCACCCAGGACATGCAGTAGCGCCGCGGTCAGTGCCAGCGCGGTCAGCACCGGCAACACCACGCGTGCCAGCCGTGCCGCATCGCGCAGGCCCGCACCGAGCAGCAGCAGGATCAGCACCACACCGGCCAGCAGATAGCCCCCCGCCCCGCGCAGAAAGCGCTCCACCATCTGATCCGCCGCCAGGCGCAGGTTGAGATATTGCACCGCGGGTGCCGCCTGGGCGGTCCAGTGCAACAGCGCCGCCTCGTCCTGTACGGCATACAGCGGTACCAGGCCGAGCCAGCCGTCGCCGTGCGGTCGCAACAGCGCACTCAGTCGCGTACCGACCACGGTATCGGCGACAGCGGATGGCGTCAGCGGTGCCAGTGCACGACTGGCCTCCACGTCGCGCAAAAAGGGCTCGAACAGCCCGGCACGGAACGGTAGACCCTGCCGTGCCGTTTCCACTGCCGCCACCAGCGGGACAGGATCGGGCAGAGCCGCAGCCCGCGCACTTTGGGTCGTCGCCGCAGACAGATACTGCGACGGCAGACGATAGCCGCCGATGATGCCGTCGGTACGCAACGCATCCAGCGCAGCGGCCAGCACCTCGCTGCGCTGCAACACCTCCTCGGCGCTGCGCCCCTGCAACAGCAACAGACGGCTCACATCCGGCGCCCCCACTGCCTGGCGCAGGCGCTCATCCAGCGCGCGCCAGGCCGGCGGCACCGGACTCAGGGCGGACAGCTCGGTCTCCAGCAGCGACCGCGGCGTCAGCAGCAGATAGGCCAGCGCCGGCAGCAGCAACAGCGGCAGCGTCCACAGGCCGCGTCCGGCGCCACCGGCGGCGAACGGCAGCAGCCGCATCGCCGGCGCCGCCGGCAACAGCAACGGCAACACCCAGCGCACCGTGAGCGCGGCGGCCACCAGGCCGCTCACGGTAAACACGGCCAGTTGCGCCAGGCCGGCAAAGGGGCTGGCCGCCATGGCCAGATAACCGACGGCGCTGCTCGCCACGCCGAGACGCAACGTGGGCCAGATGCGTCGCAGCGTGTGACGCGGCGCCTCGCCGCCGTGCAGATGGGAAAACAGGTGCAACGGATAGTCGATGGCGACACCGAGCAGGGTGATGCCGAAGGCCAGGGTGATGCCGTGCAGGCTGCCGAATACCAGCCCGGTCATCGTCACCGCGGCAACGATACCCGCCACGAGCGGCAAGGCGCTCAACAACAAAAGGCGTGGGCTGCGATAGGCGATGAGAAGGATCGCCAGCAGCGCCAGCGTCGCCAGGGCGCTCAGCCACTGCACCTCGCTGCGGATGATGTCGCGCGAGGCCGCGGCAATGATGCCGGGGCCGCTGAGTTCAACGCTCACCCCCGCCTCCACCGCGGCGACGATCGCCGCGCGCGCCGCCTCCTGCGCATCGAGATCGAAGCCGCCGGCACGGGTCTCCAGCAACAGCAGCGCCTGCCGCCCCGCGGCATCGAACCATACGCCGTGCTGCAATGGCGGCGTGTTTCCCTCCTGCCAGGCGGCGAGTACACGGCGGAATACCGCCTGCGGATCGGCCGGCAGGCGCGCCTTGTCCAGCGGCGGCAACGGCGCCGACAACTCGCGCAGGCGTGCCTCCATCTCCGTGCGCAGGCCGTCGGCGGTAAATGCCTCGGGCGGCAGCGGTGCCAGCAGATAGCGATGGGCGAACCAGCGCTCCTGCTCTGCCGCCGGCAGGGCCGACGGGCCGTTGGCGACACGCAGAAAACGTGTATCGTCGCGCAGGCGATCCGCCATTGCGCGACTGGCTGTAGCCAGTCGCACCGTATCCTCGGTGCCGCCGAGGGCAACGATGATCAGGCGTGCCGCCGGTCCCTCGCGCAATGCATCCAGCAGCAGGGCCTGCTCCAGCCCCTCCCCGCGCGGCAGGAACGCCGCCATGTCGCTCACCACGCTGACGCGCGTGAGACTGTAGAACGCGCCGACAGCGAGCAGGGCGAGCCACAGCCACAAGGGCAGACGCGCCTTCATCGGCCGTCCTTGAGTTCGGTGACGGTAAGGTCGCCGCCGGCCTCGCGCGTTTCGATGCGCCGCAGCGTCGCACCATCGCCGCTCAGTTCGATGGACTGGATCACACTGGCCACACTGGCGTCACGCGGCCGCAGTTGCAGGCGCCAGGCCGGTTCGCTGCCCTGCAGTTCGACGATGAAGTAGCGTTGCAGCCGCGGCAGATCACCGGCCAGCGTGGCACGCAGGGATTCGGCAAAGGCGCGCAGCGCCGGGTGCATGTCGAGCGGAATCTCGCGGCCGCCGCCGCTGCCTTCGATGCGCACCGCATCGCCGGCAATGACATAGCTCTCACCGCTGCCCTGCACGCTGCGCCGCAACCAGTCGGGCGGGCGGAATTCCAGTTCACCGCTGGTGGTGAGGGGCACATCAAGATAGGCCAGGCGGCGCGTTTCGCTATAGGCGATACGCTCGGGCACGGCGCGGGCCAGCGCCGCCAGCAGCTGCGCGGCATCCCACTGTGCCGCTGCAGGCAGCGGCAACAGGGCCCACAGTACGAGGAGAACCTTAACCCTGCCGCCAGAAGTCATAGAAATTGAACCAGTTGCAGGGCGCGCTGCGCACATAATGCTCCAGCCGCGCCGCATAGGCCTGGGTCCACGCGCCCAGTGCCGCCTCGCGCTCACGCCGATTTTGCGGCAGCGTCGCATCGAAACGCTCGAAGTGCAGATCATAGCGATTGCCGCCGCGATACAGGCCGAACACCAGGATCACCGGCACATGCAGCACCGCC
Organism: Thiohalomonas denitrificans; assembly: GCA_020725115.1. Lineage (GTDB taxonomy): Bacteria > Pseudomonadota > Gammaproteobacteria > Thiohalomonadales > Thiohalomonadaceae > Sulfurivermis > Sulfurivermis denitrificans_A. The sequence continues at coordinate 15,054 of DYFR01000018.1, read as the reverse complement.
GCCAGTTGCGCCGCGCCGACGGGAAACGGGGCCTCGGCACCGAGAAAGCGGCACGGCACGGTCTTGCCGCCCTCGCCCACCCGATCGCCCAGCATGCCGACCATCTCGCCTCGCGCCACCACCTCCTGCACCTGTAACAGGGTGTCGATGCCGCCGAGGGGGATCACGGTGTCGAGCAGGGATGGATTCAAGGTATGCAGCAGCGCCGTGATGAAACCGTTGTGATCGGGAAACATCAGTATCTTGATGGGCAGCTGGCGTTGATCCACGCCGAGTGCACGCAGGGCATCGAAGCTGCCCATATGGGCACTGAGCAGCAGACAGCCCTGGCCACTGTCGGCCTGCGTCTCAATCACTTCGGCGCCATGCACGCGCACATCGAAACGATCGAACTGACCGCTGAGAAAAAATACCCGATCGAGGATGGTGGCGGAAAAGCAGTGTATGTGGCGCAGCCGCTCGCCCAGGCTCGGCGGGCGACCAAACACGCGCGCCAGGTAATGGTACGACGCCTCGCGAGCGGTGCGGCCGTTGAGAAAGAAATACAACGTGATGGGATAGAGCAGCAGGCGCGCCGCAGCGCGGCCGAGGCGCAATGCAATCCACAGGATCAGCCGCAGTGCCCAGGGGGAACCACGCTCGTGCTGCGTCTGCCAGTGGGCCGCCGTCATGTCGATTCCGCTTGCAGCAGGCCGGAGGCAATCAGCCGCCCTTCGCGCACACACTCGAACCGCCAGCGCTCGGGGCGGTCGCTGCGCAGGCGGATGGTGAACGGCTGTGCCGGCAATAGCGGCTCACTAAACTTTACCTGCGGCAGCAGATTCACCATCGCATCGATGCCTGCGCGGGTGGCTGCACGCAACACCTGTTCCAGCAATACAACGCCGGGCACGATGGGCTGTCCCGGGAAATGCCCCGGCAAGGCCGGGTGCGCGGCGTCGATAATGCTCTCTTCACTGTAGTCCATCACCCGTCCTCAGCCGCTCCAACAGGGCAAGCAGTTCTCCACGCGGAAGTTTTCCGGTGTCGTTACGCGGCAGCCGCGCCACACGATACAACGGTCGCGGCAGGAACACCTCGTCCATACGCAGCCGCAAGGCATCGAGTATGGTCTGCTCCGTCAATTGCGGCGCCACCACCAGCGCGCACAGACGCCCACCACGTTCGCTATCCGCATCGAGCAGCAACAGCGCCGCATCCTGCACACCCGGGATGGACAACAGGCGTTGATTGAGATCGCCCAGCGAGGCGCGCTTGCCGCCGATGTTCACCATGTCACTGTCACGACCAAGCAGAATGAAACCATCCGCATGCTGTTCAATGACGTCGTTCAACGGCGTCGGCTCGTGCAGGAAATCGGCCACAGCCTTGCAGCGCCCTTCGCTGCAGTGCAGCTGCACGCCGGTATAGGGGTACCAGCGCGGGCCATCCAGCGTGCGCCGGCTGGCAATGGCGCCGGTTTCCGTGCAACCGTACACCTCGCGCACCTCGCAGCTGAAGGCTTGCTCCGCCGCTGCCGCCAGCTCGGCGGACAGCGGCGCGGTAGCGCTGATGATCAAGGAAACATCCGGCCACGACAGGCCCGCAGCGACGCAGGCGCGCAGGTGCACCGGCGTGGTCACCAATACGCGTGGCACAGCCACCTCATTCAATGCCTGCCGCAGATCCTCCGGAAAGAACGGTCGCCCACCATGCACGGCAAGACCGCTCAACAACGGGTACAGAATGGTGGATTCGAGGCCGTACATGTGCTGCGGCGGCACGGTAGCGACAATGGTGCCGCCGACATAGTGTTCCAGCACAAAACGCTCCCGCGCCCGTGCTGCACCACGCACCAGATCGCCCCAGTATTTGCAGTGGGGACGCGGCGTACCGGTGCTGCCCGAGGTGAAGATGATCGCCGCCAGTTGCGCCGCCGGAATCAATGCCGGCGCCACCACGGCCAGCGACGGCAGTGCCAGATTCACCGCATGTTGTGCCACCGCAAGATCGGCCTGCGGCCGCTCCACCAGGCAGTAACTATCGGGAAATGCGGCGGCAACCTCTTCCACCACGTGTGATGCGCGATTGGGCGGCAGCAGATTCACCTGACCACGCAGCAGCAGGGCGGCAAAGGCCAGCATGAACAGATAGCGATCCTCGCACAGATTCACCGCGTGCCGGGCAGCCGGCAGCGTTGCCGCCAGCGCCGCAGCCTGGGCGAGGAACTCCACGCAACGGATCGGCTGACCCTGATGCCAGGCGACGATGTCCTGCGGCGCATGCAGCGTCAGCGGCAGCAGCGTCTCGTCCTTCACTGCCGCCAGCTCCGGGGATCGATGCGCGCCATTGCGGCCATGAAGCCGGCAAAACTGCGCCGCGGCAATTGCGGCAGACAGCGGCGACGCAGTGAAAATTCGGCCAGGAAGAAACCGAGGACAAGGATATAACCCAACAGATTGGTGAACAGCGACCACAGCTCGCGGCTGCCGCAGCAGGCCAGCAACAAACTGACCGCGCCGAGCAGACACAGAAACACTGCCCAGGCCGCGGTCACCCGCCGGGTGTAGCGCAGCGCCGCCGTATCCAGCTCACCATCAAGCAACGTGGCGATACGCGTCACCAGGGGCTGCCTCCCCGGCAGAAGAGTCAGGGCAAACAGCACCGCCAAACCAAAATAGATCAATAAAGGCGGCCACAGCAGCAGCGCAAAACGGTCGGCCAGCGCCAGTGCCGTCAGCATCACCAGCAGCACCGCGGCCAGTGCGTGCAAGACGCGAAAACTGCCGCGCCAATTGCCGGCCAGCATGCCGGCGATGACCGCCAGAACGAGCACGGCCGGACTGTAGTCGGTGGTGATCACGCCGTAGTGAACGGCAACGGGATAAGCGACCAGCAACAGCACGGAGGCGCGCCGCGCCACGCTCATTTCACGTGGTGGGCGGCGATGTGCGCGGCAAGGGCGCGCAGGGAGGAAAAGATGCGCGCATTGTTTTCGTCATCGGAACGCAACTGAAAACCGTACTGCCTCGAGATGGCCAGCGCCAGCTCCAGCGCATCGATGGAGTCCAGTCCCAGCCCCTCGCGGAACAGCGGTGCCTCCGCCTCGATGTCGGCAGCCGCGATATCCTCCAGATTCAGGGTATCGATAATCAGTTGCCCCACTTCGAGTTCCACCGGGGTCAGCTCGGACATGTGTACCATCCTTCCTGTTGCATTCCTGAGATAGAGAGTCGCAGCACCCCACGGGAGATAGCCTGGAGTGCAGTCGGGGAATTATATATACTCCAGCTCCGAACTCAATCTAAGCCCGCCTTTCCTCCAGTCTGCCGTCTGATGCCGCCCCTGAGCGTTCGATACAGCACTACCCCGACAGCGACCGACGCCACCACCTTTGCCGTGGTGCGCTACGGTGCGGCAAGCAGCGATGTCACGGTCAGCGATGGCCATCTGCACATCGATGTAGCGATGCCGGTGCTGGGACACACCCATGGCTGCCACGAAGTATGGAACACCACACTGCCCAGGCAGGCCAGCCAGGCCGGCCCCGTAGCATTCATGCGTAACGAGGAGCTTCTGTTCGGAGCCCTATGCCTCGATGACGGACAGACACTGGAGCAGGTCAGCCGGGATGGCTACCAGACCCTGCTCGACCTGCTGCGTGACCAGGGTTATCCCTATCCGTTGCGCACATGGAACTATCTGCCGCACATCGTCGATCACGAGGCCGGCATGGAACGCTACCAGCTGTTTTGCAGTGGCCGCCATGCGGCATTCAATACAGCGCCCGGCTACGAAAACCTGCTGCCCGCTGCCAGTGCCCTGGGTACCCATGCCCCCGGCTTCCTCATCTACTTTATCGCTGCCCGCAACCCCGGCATCCAGGTGGAGAATCCGCAACAGGTGAGCGCCTTCCGCTATCCGCGCCAGTACGGCCCGAAACCACCCTCATTCTCCCGTGCCCTCGTCAAGCCATGGTGCACGCAAACCAACTTTTATCTCTCTGGCACTGCCAGCGTGTTCGGCCATGCCAGCCTGTATCCGGGCGACATCGGGGCACAACTGCGGCTCACGCTGGACAATATTGAATGCCTGATCGCACGCGGACGCGTCCTGCATCCAGCCTCTCCCGCCCGGCTCGATGAACTGCAGCTGCTCAAGGTTTATCTGCGCAACGCAGAGGACTATCCGCAGGTACGCGCAGAACTGCAGCAGCGGCTGGGAGAGCATCACCCGGTGCTGTATCTGCTGGCCGATGTGTGCCGCACGGAACTGCTGGTGGAGATCGAAGGAATGGCGTTCAGCTGATGCGCGCCTGACTGGCACGATCCCGCACCAGCCGCGCCCACTGGTCGCCCGCAAGGTACCAGTGAATATAAAAGGCCTCCCGCAACAGATGCCACGCCAGCGCTGGTGACCAGCGCCACTGCGCCTCTGCGGCACACAAATGATGAGGCATGCCCAGCCCTGTCGCCATCACGCCAAGGCGTGCCAGATGATAACGGTTGGAAACGATGGTAACGGGTGTTGATGTGCCGAGCAGTTCCCGGGCGTAGCGCAGGTTTTCCAGCGTATGGCGCGAACGCTCTTCCAGCAGCAGCTCGCTCTCGGCCGCTCCACGGCTGCACAAATACTCCCGCCCCCTCGCCGCCTCACTCACACTGCCGGAGCTGGTCACCCCACCCAGCAGCACCAGAGTCCCGGCGCCTTGTGCACGCAGCTCCAGCGCCCGCTCCAGCCGGCAGCGGTAATCCGTGCCAACCTCACCCTGCTGCAACCGCACTCCCGGTACCAGTACGATGCGCGCTTCTGTCAGCCGTGCTGATGCCCCACGCCCGATCCGTAATGTCCGGTACCACACCAGCCATAGCGACACCCCGCCGGTCGCGATGATGACCAGCGTAGAGACAAGCAGCATCTTGAACCCTTCCGCGCCGATGGCGGAGGCGGACAAACGCACCTGGGTACCTCCACAAGCACAAAGCCCCGCAGAGCGGGGCTTTGTCGTGTCTGGTAGGCGTGATTGGACTCGAACCAACGACCCCCACCATGTCAAGGTGGTGCTCTAACCAGCTGAGCTACACGCCTAATGTTCGAGGCGGCGTAAGATAGCACAGCCCCGCGATGTGAAACAACACCGCCGCGTTAATCTAGGTTTAAGTTTTGGCTGCCATACTCCCTGCCCATCTCCTCCCACGGAATTGTTCAGGTTATGCGCTTAGCCTCTAATGCACTTGCCCTGTGCGCCGCCCTCGCTGTTGCCGCGCCACTCCTGGCTGCTGATATCACTGATATGGCATACCGTCACCAGGTGGAGGCCAGCCCGGATATCGACCTGCACGGCGTGTTCATCGCCGCGCTGGCCCTGGATCCGCGCAGTGGCCTGCCGGAAGCCTATCGTCGGGAAGCGGCCGCCCTGTCGGCCCGCGCCGGCAGCCTGCTGGCGGGCAGCCCGGCCCTCGCCCTGCGCCACCAGAGCGATCAGGCCGGCACCAACCGCGGCCTGCGGGAATGGGAAACCAGCGTGGAACTCCCCCTCTGGCGCTGGGGACAGCGTCAGGCAAGCCGCGATCTGGCCGATGCGGCCGGCAGCCATGCGGATGCGCACAGCCGCGCGCTGGAACTGGATATCGCTGGCCTTGTGCGCAACACCTTGTGGGAACTGGCGCTGGCAGAAGAACGCAGCAAGCTGGCCCGCCAGGCCTGGATCACTGCTCAGGCCCTGGAACGGGACGTCCGGCGCCGGGTTCAGGCCGGTGACCTGGCCGATGCCGATTTGTTGCTGGTGCGTGATGAGACCTTGAGCAAGCTGGACGAGTACCTGCTCGCCACTACCGAGGTACGTCATGCAGAAAAACGTTATATGGTGCTCTCCGGCCTGCCCCGGCGCCCCGTCGATTTCAGCGAGGAACCGAGTCGGCGCAACACCCTCACTGACAATCATCCGCTGCTGCTCGAAGCCAGATATCGGCTGGAACGGGCCCAGGCCGCCCTGCTGCAACTGCAGCATGCGGGCAGCGACAGTCCACAATTGATCATTGGAACACGCCGGGATCAGGAAGCGGTCACCGGAACCACACACGACAGCATCGGTATTGGCCTCCGTCTCCCCTTCGCCGGCGCCAACCATGCCGGACCGGCCATCGCCGCCGCCAACAGCCAACTGGCCGAAGCGCAAAGTGCCCAGCTGGCATTGCAGCGCACGCTGGAGTTGGCTCTGCACGAGGCAGAACACACCCTGGAAACACTGCGCGCCGAAATGGAACTGGCGCAGGAGCAGCAGACGCTGGCACAGGAAAACCTGCGCATGGCACGTATCGCCTTTGATTTGGGTGAAATCGATCTGGTGCAGCGTCTGCGGATACAGACCCGCGCCTACACCGCAGAGCGCACATTCAGCCTGCGCAAGCTGCAACTGCAACAGGCCGTCGCCCGTTATAACCAAGCCATCGGAGAAACTCCATGAAATCGCTGCTGACTGCTTTCGCCCTCGCCAGTCTGGCGCTATTGCCGGCCCACGCCGCCGATCTGCCAGCACAGGACGTGGTCATGTCGCTGTCACAGCAGCACACCCTGGGCGTCAGCACCGCGCCCCCCGAAGCCGTGAGTACGGTGTTCGGCCAGGAGTTGCCCGCCCTGGTCACGGTAGCGCCCGATCAGGTACGCCTGCTCGCCGCGCCGCAGGCCGGCCTGCTGGAACACATGCCCAGTGCCGTAGGCGACGAGGTCGTGGAAGATCAGGTAATCGCCCGCATCAAGAGTCCCGATCTGGTATCCCTGCAGCGCGACTTCCTTCAGGCGCTGACCCAGCAGCACCTGGCCCAGACCGGCCTGACCCGCGACGAAATGCTGTTCCGGGAAGGCATCATTGCCAAACGCCGCTACCAGGAAACCCAAAGTGGCTTCGACGAAATGAATGCGGCACTGGACGAGCGGCGACAGGCACTGCTGCTGGCCGGCATGGCCCGGCAGGATATCGCGGCACTGGAGCAGAACCGCCGTCTGAGCACGACCCTGCAGCTGCGCGCGCCGATCACCGGCGTGGTGCTGGAACGCCTGGCGGAACCGGGGCAGCGTCTCAACATGAGTGATCCCATCTATCGCATCGCAAATCTCGATCCGCTCTGGCTCGAGATCCGCGCACCGCTGGAGCAACTGCCGAATCTTGCCGCCGGCGCCGCAGTAAAGGTCGCCGCCTTCGGCGCCGAGGGGCGACTGCTGAGTGTCGGTCGTGACGTCGATGCGGCCAGCCAGACGGTGCGGATACGTGCCGAACTCTCCGCCGGTTCCGGCGCCCTGCGTCCCGGTCAGTATGTCCAGGCCACCATCGCCGGCACACCGGGCGAAAACCGCTTTCAGGTTCCGTCCGCCGCCGTGGTGCGCAGCGGCCAGCACAGCATCGTGTTCGTGCAGACAGCCACCGGCTTCACCCCGCGCATCGTTGACGTCCTTGGCAACCAGAACGGCAAGACAGTGATCGTGAGCCAGTTCAACGCACAGGAGCGTATCGCCATTACCGGACTGGCGGCAGTAAAAGGGGCCGCCATGGGCCTGGGCGGAGGTGAATGATGCTTGCCCGCCTGATCCAGTTTGCCCTGACCCAGCGTCTGCTGATGCTGTTGGCGGTACTGATGCTGATCGGTGCCGGTACGCTCGCGTTTCAGAACATTCCCATCGACGCCTTCCCCGACATCTCCTCCACCCAGGTGAAGATCATCATCAAGGCACCGGGCATGACGCCGGAGGAAGTGGAGCAGCGCATCACCGCCCCCATCGAGGTGGAGATGCTTGGCATCCCGCATCAGGTGATGCTGCGTTCAGTGGCCAAATACGCACTGACCGACATCACCGTCGACTTCGAGGACAGCACCGACATCTACTGGGCACGGCAGCAGGTGGCAGAACGACTGAATGCCATCTGGAGCGATCTGCCCAGTGATATCAGCGGCGGCATCGCACCGATGACCACGCCGCTGGGCGAGATGTTCATGTTCACCATCGAGGGCGACAGTCTCGATGCAATGGAAAAACGCAGCCTGCTGGACTGGACCATCCGCCCGGCCCTGCGCACCGTTCCCGGCGTGGCCGATGTCAATGTCCTGGGCGGCCTGGCGCGTGCCTATGAGGTGGTGCCCGATGCGGCGCGGATGAACGCCCGCGGCGTGGGGATCAATGAACTGGTTGTGGCTCTGGAGTCCAATAACCGCAACGATGGCGCCGGCCGACTCAGTGAAGGCGACGAGGCCCTGCTGGTGCGTGCCGAAGGCCGCATCCGTTCGCTCGAAGACGTTCGCGCCATTGTGGTGAAATCCACCGCCGGCGTACCGGTGCGCATCGGTGAAGTGGCCGCGGTACGCATCGGTGCCATGACCCGCTACGGCGCGGTAACGCGCAACGGTCAGGGTGAGGCCGTCCAGGGACTGGTGCTCGGTCTGCGTGGTGCCAATGCCCGTGCCGTAGTAGAAGGTGTGCAGGCCAAACTGGATGAGCTGGCCCCTACTCTGCCGGAAGGCATCAGCATCGACGTGTTCTACAACCGTGGCGATCTGGTAACACAGGCGGTCAATACCGTCAGCAAGGCACTGACCGAGGCCATTGTACTGGTACTGGTGCTGCTGGTGCTGTTCCTCGGTAACCTGCGTGCCGCACTCACCGTGGCGCTGGTGCTGCCGCTGGCGGCGCTGGTTACCTTCATCCTGATGCACCAGTTCGGCATGTCCGCCAACCTGATGAGCCTGGGCGGTCTGGCCATCGCCATCGGCATGCTGGTGGATGCCGCCGTGGTGGTGGTGGAAAATATCGTCACCCACCTGGCCCACGGCGAGCAGCGGCGGCGACTGCCGCGCCTGCACCTGATCTACCGTGCCGTACGCGAAGTCAGTGTCCCCGTCACCTCCGGCATCCTGGTCATCATCATCGTATTCCTGCCGCTGCTCACGCTGCAGGGGCTGGAGGGAAAGCTGTTCATCCCGGTGGCGCTGACCATCGTCTTCGCCCTGGCCGGTTCCCTGCTGTTGTCCCTGACGGCGATCCCGGTGCTGGCCTCGTTCCTGCTGAACAGGGTGAGTCACGAGGACCCCTGGGTAGTGCGCAAGGCGTCCGCCCTCTATCTGCCCGCACTGCGCTGGAGCCTGGATCATCCGCGGCCGGTCATCGCCAGTGCCCTCGCCCTGCTGCTGATCACCGGCGCGGCCTATACCCAGATCGGCAAGGCCTTCATGCCCACCATGGATGAGGGCAGCCTGCTGGTGCAGCTGGAAAAACTGCCCTCCATCAACCTTGAGCAGTCGGTCGCCCTGGATCTGCGGGTGCAGCGCGCACTGATGGAAAACATTCCCGAGATCACCGGCATCATCGCCCGTGTCGGCTCGGACGAACTGGGACTCGACCCCATGAGTCTCAATGACACCGACACCTTCCTGGTGCTCAAGCCGCGCGCGGAGTGGCGCATGAAGAGCAAGGAAGAACTGACCGACGCCATCCGCCAGGTGATGAACGATATCCCGGGCATCAACTACGGCTTCACCCAGCCCATCGAGATGCGCGTTTCGGAGATGCTCACCGGCGTGCGCGGCGACGTTGCCATCAAGATATTCGGCAGCGACATCGCCGAACTCGATGCGCTGGCACAACAGATCACCGCCCTGATGACGGCGATACCCGGCGCCGAGGACGTGCGCACTTCGGAAAACTCCGGCGTGCAGTATCTGCAGGTCGTCATCGATCGCCTTGCCGCCGGCCGCCTCGGTCTGTCGGTCAACGAACTGGAGGCGGTATTGCGTGCCCAGGTGGAAGGCCTCAACATCGGCACGGTACACGAAGGCATACGCCGCACTCCGCTGATCCTCCGCGGCAGCGAGGAGCTGCGCATGGCGCCGGAGCGCTTTGCCGCCATGCAGATCACCCTGCCCGACGGGCGCAACATTCCGCTGTCGACCATCGCCGCCCTGCAGCGGGTCGAAGGCCCGGTCAAGATCGGGCGCGAAAAGGCGGCGCGTTACACCGTGGTGGTTGCCAATGTACGCGGGCGTGACCTGGTTGGTTTTGTTGACGAGGCCAAGAGCAAGGTCGCCGCGCAGATCAGACTGCCCGTCGGGTATCACATCGAATGGGGCGGCCAGTTCGAGAACCAGCAGCGCGCCGCCAAGCGTCTGTCCATCGTGGTGCCAGTGGCCGTCGGCCTGATCTTCCTGCTGCTGTTTTCCACCTTCGGCTCAGTGCGCCAGGCCGCGCTGGTCCTGACCAATATCCCCTTCGCCATGATCGGCGGCGTGTTCTCGCTGTGGCTGTCCGGTGAATACCTCTCGGTGCCGGCCTCGGTGGGGTTCATCGCCCTGCTCGGCATTGCCGTGCTGAATGGTGTGGTGATGGTTACCTATTTCAACCAGCTGCGTGACCATGGCATGGCCCTCGCCGATCTGGTGATCGAGGGTGCCAAACGCCGCCTGCGCCCGGTATTGATGACGGCCAGCATTGCGGCCTTCGGTCTGGTGCCGCTGCTGTTCGCCACCGGGCCGGGCTCGGAGATCCAGCGCCCGCTGGCCATCGTGGTAATCGGCGGTCTGCTGACATCCACCCTGCTGACCCTGATCCTTCTGCCGATCCTCTACCGCCGCTATGGCGTGGCCCGCTAGGAAACCCTCATGCAAGAATGTTTACTGATCATTGTGACTACCCCCGCGCTGGAAGAGTCGCTGGTGGACTGGCTGCTGGCGCGGGATGAACTGTCTGGATTCAGCAGCACCCGCATCGACGGGCATGGCAGCCGGCAGACGGAACTGTCACTGGCGGAGCAGGTGATGGGGCGTCAGCGCAAGGTGATGTTCCACGTCCATACCGACTGCGAAGCAGTAACACAGCTGCTGAGCCTGCTGCGTACGGATTTTGCGGGGGCCGGCCTGCATTACTGGGTGATGCCGCTGCTCGACGCGGGAAAGATCGACTGACCTCGCAGCGCCTCAATCCGCCGCCGGTTCGCCCAGCCCCATGTTGTGTTCCTGCATCAGACGGATCTGGTCACGCAGTTTCGCCGCCTGTTCGAATTCCAGGTTGCGGGCGTGCTGGTACATCTGCTCTTCCAGCTTTTTAATGCGCCTGGCCAGTTCGGCCGCCGGCAGAGCGGCGTATTCGATGACCTCCTCCGCCACCCTGGCATAACGGGCCGGGGTGCCCGGTGCACCAGGATAGCCGGACTCCAGAATATCGCGCACCGCCCTGATCACGCTGCGTGGGGTGATGCCGTGCGCGACATTGAATTCGATCTGTTTTTGCCGACGCCGCGCCGTTTCCTCCATGGCGCGTTGCATGGAACCGGTGATGCGATCGGCATAGAGAATGGCGCGGCCATTGAGATGACGCGCAGCACGGCCGATGGTCTGAATGAGCGAGGTTTCCGAGCGCAGAAAACCTTCCTTGTCGGCATCGAGGAGTGCCACCAGCGATACCTCGGGCATATCCAGGCCTTCACGCAACAGGTTGATGCCGACCAGTACGTCGAACCTACCCAGGCGCAGGTCGCGGATGATCTCCATACGCTCCACCGTATCGATGTCGGAGTGCATGTAACGTACGCGCACACCGTGTTCAGCCAGGTAATCCGTCAAATCCTCGGCCATCCTTTTAGTCAGCGTGGTCACCAGCACGCGCTCTTCAACGGCTACCCGCTTGCCGATTTCGGACAGCAGGTCGTCCACCTGAGTGGTCGCCGGCCGTACTTCGACTTCGGGATCCACCAGGCCGGTGGGGCGCACCACCTGCTCGATCACCTCACCGGAGCGCTCCAGCTCATATTTCGCCGGGGTGGCGGAGACAAAGATGGTCTGTGGTGACAACCGTTCCCACTCCTCGAATTTGAGCGGGCGGTTGTCCAGCGCCGAGGGCAGGCGGAAGCCGTAGTTGACCAGATTTTCCTTGCGCGAGCGGTCGCCGCGGTACATGGCGCCGATCTGCGGCACGGTGACGTGGGACTCGTCGATCACCAGCAGGGCATCCTGCGGCAGGTAATCGAACAGGGTTGGCGGTGGCTCGCCCGGCTGGCGCCCGGAGAGCAGGCGTGAATAGTTCTCGATACCAGAGCAATAACCAAGCTCCAGCATCATCTCGATATCGAAACGGGTACGCTGCTCCAGTCGCTGTTCCTCCACCAGCTTGTTGGCTGCGTGTAACTCCGCCAGACGATCCTTCAGTTCCACCTTGATTGCCTCCACGGCCTCCAGCACCTTCTCGCGCGGAGTGACGTAGTGGGTCTTGGGATAGATGGTCACACGCGGCACCTTGCGCAGCACCTCGCCGGTAAGCGGGTCGAAAAAGCTGAGCGCCTCCACTTCCTCATCGAACAGCTCCACCCGCACCGCCTCACTGTCGGAATCGGCCGGAAAGATATCGATCACCTCGCCGCGCACCCGGTAGGTACCACGGCGCAACTCGATATCGTTGCGGCGGTACTGCAGCTCCGCCAGGCGGCGCAGGATCGCCCGTTGGTCGATGATGTCGCCGCGCACCAGGTGCAGCAGCATGCGCATGTAGGAATCCGGGTCGCCCAGGCCATAGATGGCTGACACGGTGGCAACGATGATGGTATCCGGCCGCTCCAGGATGGCCTTGGTGGCCGACAGGCGCATCTGCTCGATGTGCTCGTTGATGGAGGCGTCCTTCTCGATGAAGGTGTCGGTGGACGGAACGTAGGCCTCCGGCTGGTAATAGTCGTAATAGGAGACAAAGTACTCCACGGCATTGTGAGGAAAGAAGTCCTTCATTTCACCGTAGAGCTGGGCCGCCAGGGTCTTGTTATGGGCCATGATCAGGGTCGGCCGCTGCAACTGCTGGATGACATTGGCCACGGTATAGGTCTTGCCGGAACCGGTGACGCCCAGCAGGGTCAGCCCGGCCTCCCCCGCCTGCAATCCATCCACCAGGCGCCGGATGGCCTCCGGCTGGTCACCCGCCGGGGCATAGGGAGCCTGTAACTGGAAATTTCTCTTCATAATTCGCTGCTTGGGGGATTCAGGAATGCGTGCAGTTCGGCTATATTAATGCGGTTTTATTCCCAACTTTTGTGTCGAGGAAAACGGTGGATATTCAATTGTCCAAGCGCGTGCAGAGCATCAAGCCTTCCCCCACCCTGGCGGTCACCGCGCGCGCCCAGGAACTCAAGGCCCAGGGCAAGGATATCATCGGCCTCGGCGCCGGCGAGCCGGACTTCGACACCCCCGAACACATCAAACAGGCAGCCATCGAAGCCATCCGCAACGGCTTCACCAAGTATACCGCCGTGGACGGTACGCCAGGACTGAAAAAGGCCATCATCGCCAAACTCGCACGCGATAATGGCCTGAATTACACGTTAAAACAGATTCTGGTCTCCTGCGGCGGCAAGCAGAGTTTCTACAATCTGGCCCAGGCCCTGCTGGATGCCGGCGACGAGGTCATCATCCCGGCCCCCTATTGGGTCTCCTACCCGGACATGGTACTGCTGGCCGAGGGCGTCCCGGTCATCATCGAGGCCGGTCTGGAACAGGGCTTCAAGATCATCCCGGCCCAGCTGGAGGCAGCCATCACCCCGCGCACCCGCCTGGTGGTGCTGAACAGCCCGTCCAACCCCACCGGCGTCGCCTACAGCAAGGCCGAGCTGTCTGCCCTGGGTGAGGTTTTGCGCCGTCACCCGCAGGTATTGATCGCCTCGGACGACATGTACGAGCACATCCTTTGGGCCGACGAACCGTTCGTGAATATTCTCAATGCCTGCCCGGATCTATACGAACGCACCATCGTCCTCAACGGCGTCTCCAAGGCCTACTCCATGACCGGCTGGCGCATAGGCTATGCTGCAGGCCCGGACAAGCTTATCGAGGCGATGAAAAATATTCAGTCGCAGAGCACCTCCAACCCCACGTCCATTTCCCAGGTGGCGGCCGAGGCTGCCCTCAACGGCGATCAGGGCTGTATCCAGACCATGCTCAGGGCATTCAAGGAGCGCCACGACTTCGTGGTGGCCGGCCTGAACCGCATCAAGGGCGTCAACTGCCTGCCCTCACAGGGAGCCTTCTACTCCTTCATGGATATGCGCAGCATCATCGCCAGCCACAGCGAGATCGCCAATGACATCGAACTGGCGGAATACATCCTCAATCGCACCGGTGTGGCCCTGGTGCCCGGTTCCGCCTTCGGCAGCCAGGGCTACATGCGTCTCTCTTTCGCCACCTCGCTCGATAACCTGCGCGCTGCCCTGCAACGCCTCAGCGATCTCTTCGGTGAGAAATAGGAAAAATCTTACACCCGATTCCTCAAAGCACTGACAAGCTAGTACTTCTCCCAAAAGCCTGACTCAAGTATGGTTATACCCAACAAGGATGTGGGTATGACATGGACGTCAACTATTCTCCTACCTTGCTCGCCCGCGCAGGCAGCGGCACACAACGGCGGCAGGGCTACACACTCACCGAACTCATCGTTACCATCGCCATAGCCAGCGTGGTGCTGGGGATGGCTATCCCCTCCTTCGCCAGCCTGATCCAGAATAATCGCCTCACCACCTCTCTCAATACACTGGGAGCCACCTTGAGTTATGCCCGTAGTGAAGCCATAAAACGCAACCAGTCCATCGTCATCTGCAAGGGAAACGCAGTCGCCGGCTGTCACAAAAACCAGCACTGGCACGAAGGCTGGATACTCTTCGTGGATATCGACAGAAACAAGGCATGGAGTGACGAGGAACCGCTGCTGTGGACCCAGGCGGCACTGGCCCAGGGACAAACACTGGACTGGGGCGCCTTCCCCAGCTCCAACTACGTCATTTATTACCCGGATGGTGCCGCCAGCAGCAACGGCACCTTCACCTTCTGCGACAACAGGGGCGAAACAGCAGCAAGGGCATTGATCATCGCCAAAAGTGGTCGTGTCAGGGTGTCCGATAAAAGCGCACAAGGAACACCGCTACAATGCCAGACATGAAGTATTGACCTCGCGGGAATGGATAAGTAGTATATGCGCCTCTGTCGATTCCCCCGTAGATCAGTCGGTAGATCAGCGGACTGTTAATCCGTGTGTCGTTGGTTCGAGTCCAACCGGGGGAGCCAA
>DYFR01000017.1 GCA_020725115.1 Thiohalomonas denitrificans | reverse complement strand
GGCTAGGGGCTAGGGGCTAGGGGCTAGGGGCTAGGGGCTAGGGGCTAGGGGCTATAGGGGCTAGGGAATGTACTCGCTACGCTCGTGCCTGTTTTAATAAATCGTGCGCGCAGCGCGCTTCTCCCTAGCCCCTAGCTCCTGATCCCTAGTCCCTACTAGCCGCCCAACATTCCCTTGAGATTGGCCAGCTGCGCCTTGCCGCGTTCCTGCCGTACCTCGGGCGCGAGTTCCACGCCGGTGCCTTCCCATTCCAGATCCTCCGGCGGCAATTCCTGCAGAAAGCGGCTCGGTTCGCAGCGCACCAGTTCGCCGCCGCGGCGGCGGCGGGTGGCGACGGTGAGGGTGAGTGTCCTTTGCGCGCGGGTGATGCCGACGTAGGCGAGACGCCGTTCTTCCTCGATGGTGTCCATCTCGATGCTGTTGCGGTGCGGCAGCAGTTCCTCTTCCACGCCGACCAGAAACACATGGGGAAACTCCAGGCCCTTGGCGGCGTGCAGCGTCATCAGGCGCACGTTGTCGCCGGCGCTTTCCTCATCATTGCGATCGAGCATGTCGAGCAGGCAGATCTTGTTTACCAGCAGGGTGATGTCGGGTTCGCCGCCCTCTTCGTTTTCGGCCAGGCGCTTGATCCAGTCGAGCAGTTCGTAGACGTTGCCCATGCGCCGCTCGGCGGCCTTGATGTCGTTGGAGGTGTCTTTCAGATAGGTGTCGTAATCGATCTCGCGCACCAGGTCGCGGATCGCCTCCAGCGGATCGCCACGGCGAGCACGATCGCCGATGTCCACCAGCCAGTGGGCGAATTGCTCCACGCGTTCGTAGGCGCGTTCGGACAGCTGTTGTTTGAGGCCGAGCTCGAAGCAGGCGGTGAATAGGCTGATGCCGCGCCCGCCGGCGTAGGCGCCGAGTTTTTCCAGGGTGGCCGGGCCGATCTCGCGCCGCGGCGTGTTCACCGAACGCAGGAAGGCGGTGTCGTCGTCGGGGTTCACCAGCAGCTTGAGGTAGGCCATCACATCCTTTACTTCCGTGTAGGCGAAGAACGAGGTGCCGCCGGAAATCGTGTAGGGAATGCGCTGTTCGCGCAGCGCCTTTTCGAACAGGCGCGACTGGTGGTTGCCGCGGTAGAGGATGGCGTAGTCGCGGTGCTCGGTACGGTGCCTGAACTTGTGGGCGATGATCTGCCCCACCACCCTGGCGGCCTCGTCCTCCTCGTCGGCGCAGGAGACGATGCGGATCGGATCGCCGTAGCCCAGTTCGCTCCACAGTTTCTTGTCGAACACGTGCGGGTTGCTGGCGATGAGCTGGTTGGCGGCCTTGAGGATGCGGCCGGTGGAGCGGTAGTTCTGCTCCAGCTTGATCACCTTGAGGTTGGGAAAGTCGGTGTTGAGCAGGGCCAGGTTTTCCGGCTGCGCGCCGCGCCAGGCATAGATGGACTGGTCGTCGTCGCCCACCACGGTGAGCGCGCCGCGCGCGCCCACCAGCAGCTTCACCAGTTGATACTGGGTGGCGTTGGTGTCCTGGTATTCGTCCACCAGCAGGTGGCGTGTACGGTTCTGCCAGCGCTCCAGCACCTCCGGGTGCTGCATGAACAGCAGCACCGGCAGCATGATCAGGTCATCGAAGTCGAGGGCGTTGTAGGCCTTGAGGTGGCGGTTGTATTCGCCGTAGATACGCGCGGCGCGCATCTCGCCGTCGCTGGCGGCGAGGGTGAGCGCCTGCTCCGGCGTGGTGAAGGCATTCTTCCAGCTGGAAATCTGGCGGTGCAGCTCCTTCAGCAGATCCTCGTTGACGTTTTCCTTGCGCAGCAGCTCCTTGATCAGGTTGGCGCTGTCGGTGGCGTCGAAGATGGAGAAGGAAGGCTTGTAGCCCAGGTGCTTGCCCTCGCGGCGGATGATGTCGAGGCCGAGGGTATGGAAGGTGGAGACGCGCAGGCCGCGGCTTTCCTTGCCGGCCAGCAGCTTGCCGACACGTTCCTTCATCTCGCGCGCGGCCTTGTTGGTGAAGGTGACGGCGGCGATGTGCTGCGGCGACATGCCGCAGGACTGGATCAGCCAGGCGATCTTCTGCGTGATGACGCGTGTCTTGCCGCTGCCGGCGCCGGCCAGAACCAGCAGGGGGCCATCGATGTAGCGCACGGCTTCATGCTGGCGCGGATTGAGATCGGACACGGGCGGTTTCGGCAGGAAGGGTAGTCAAACGGGGGCGTATTGTAGCAGCGTGGCGGCCGGGTCACAGCGCACTTGTACCGGACGGCGTCCTGGTTCATCCTGATGGCCCTTACCCAAACAGGGGAATCGGCCAATGCTGGACGATCTCGACAAGGCGGAACGCCGCTGGCGCGAGCGCAGCCTGTTCAAACGGCGCCGCGGCAGCAGGCGCTGGCTGCGTGGGCTGCTGCTGGTGGCTGCAGCAGCCGGCTTGCTGGTATGGCAGGACGAAACCCTGGCCTGGCTGGCGGGAGTGCTGGGCTGAACGCCCCAGAAAGCGAAACCAATTTGCCGCAGAGACGCAGAGGCGCGGAGCTCATAAATGATTCTCCTCCGCGTCTCTGCGTCTCTGCGGCGGGATTTTGAAGTTTCTTCCGTTCTTTGCGTGTGTGCGGTGAGTAATGCCTAGCCCCGATCCAGCCGCCGGTAGGCCAGGGCCTCGGTGAGGTGGGGCAGTTCCACCGTCTTGCTGTCGGCGAGGTCGGCCACGGTGCGCGCCACGCGGATGATGCGGAAATAGGCCCGTGCCGACAGCCCCAGCTTGTCCACCGCACGATCCAGCAGATCCAGTTCCCGGTCGCCCAATTGACACAGCTTGCCGCAGTCACGGTTGCTGAGAGTGTTGTTGGGTTTTCCCTGGCGTTCCAGTTGCCGCTCCCGCGCGGCCATCACCCGTTCCCGTACCACGGTGCTGCTCTCGGCCTGATCCGTGGCGGCGCGCAGCGCCTCCTGCGGCAGGCTGGGTACCTCGATCTGCAGGTCGATGCGATCCAGCAGCGGCCCGGAGATGCGGGCGCGGTAGCGCTGGATCTGTTCACGGGTGCAGTGGCAGCGCCCGCTGGTGTGGCCGAGGTAGCCGCAGGGACAGGGGTTCATCGCCGCCACCAGCTGGAAGCGGGCGGGAAACTCCGCCTGGCGTGCGGCGCGCGAGATGGTGATGCGGCCCGACTCCAGCGGCTCGCGCAGCACCTCCAGTACCTTGCGGTCGAACTCCGGCAGCTCGTCGAGAAACAGCACGCCGTGGTGGGCGAGGGATATCTCGCCCGGCCGTGGCTGGCTGCCGCCGCCTACCAGGGCCACACCGGAAGCCGTGTGGTGCGGTGAGCGAAAGGTGCGTTGTCCCCAGCGCTCCACGCTGAAACCCTGATCGCTGATGGAGGCGATGGCGGCGGCCTCCAGTGCCTCTTCCTCGCTCAGCGGCGGCAGAATGCCGGGCAGGCGACTGGCCAGCATGGTCTTGCCGGTGCCGGGCGGGCCGAGCATGAGCAGGCTGTGCGCGCCGGCGGCAGCCACTTCCAGGGCCCGCCGCGCCTGGTGCTGGCCACGCACGTCGGCGAGATCGGGCAGATCTGCGGCAGGGTTGTCCGGCACTCGGGCGCTATGCGGTGCGAGCAGGGTATGTCCATGCAGGTGGGCACACACTTCCAGCAGATGGCTGGCTGGCAGTACGTTGATGTCGCGCACCAGCGCCGCCTCGTCGGCATTGGCGCTGGGGACGATAAGGGTGCGGCCCAGTGCGCGTGCCTTCAGCGCGGCAGGCAGCACGCCGCGCACCGGGCGCAACTCGCCGGACAGGGCCAGCTCGCCGAGGAATTCGTAGCGCGGCAGCGCATCGCGTGGCACCTGGCCGGAGGCAGCGAGCAGGCCCACGGCGATGGGCAGGTCGAAACGGCCGCCCTCCTTGGGCAGGTCGGCGGGTGCCAGGTTGATGGTGATGCGGCGGGCGGGAAACTCGAAGCGCGAAGTGAGCAGGGCGCCGCGCACGCGATCCTTGCTCTCCTTCACCGCCGCCTCGGGCAGGCCGACGATGGACAGGGCAGGCAGCCCGTTGGCGAGGTGGATTTCCACCGTGACCGGCGGGGCATCGATGCCCACGGCGGCACGGCTGTGCACGATGGCGAGTGACATGGCTTCCTTTCCGTTGTTTCTTCCGGGCATCCCTGATGTTGCCCGCTGCAAATTGTCGGGGCGCTGCACCCCGCAGTAACCGTGTTACGACAGGCGCTGTTCCAGCTCTGCGATTTTCTTCTCCAGTTCCTCCAGCCTGACACGGCTGCGCGCCAGCACGCGTGCCTGGGCGTCGAACTCGTCGCGCGTCACCAGATCAAGCTTTTCCAGTCGTGCGCGCAGCACGGCGTTGAAGTTGTGTTCGATGTCCTGTCTGAGTGCGTGCAGTCCCGGCGGTAGCGCGTTGGCGAGGCGTTGCGCCAGGTCGTCGATGAAGTGGTGATCCATGACAGCTTTCCGTGTTGAGTGGTGTTGATGGTGTCGCAAGTGTACGCGATCACCGTGCATTTGCATGCGCCAAAACGGTGCATCAGGCAAATGGACGCGTCTCATCCTGGTGCGGCGTTTTTTGCGCCGGCGTCACCGCAACGCAACAATTCCATGAAATACAAAGAAATTTTCAGTTGGCACGGGCGATGCAATAACTCCCTTGCGCAGGTATTGACCCGCAATTCATTCCAACCTCAGGAGAGAAACAATGAACACCATCTTCCGCAAGTCCGTACTCGGTTCCGCCATTGCCCTGGGTCTGCTGGCCAGCGGCCAGGCTGCTGCTGAAGTGGCCGGCAATGTGGCCGTGACCAACAACTACATCTGGCGCGGCGTGACCCAGACTGCCGATGCAGCGGCGGTGCAGGGTGGTCTTGATTACACCAACGAGGCCGGTTTCTACCTGGGTGTCTGGGCATCCAATATTGCCCCGTTGACGGCCAAGGATTCGAGCACGGCCCCGGGTTCCTACGAGATGGACATCTACGGCGGTTACAGCGGCAGTGTCGGCGATGTCGGTTACACCGTGGGTGCGATGTATTACTACTATCCGGTCAACGCATCGAGCGGCTCCAAGGTCGAGGCCGATTTCACCGAGCTGCAGGGCAGCGTGAGCTATGGCCCGATCACTGCCTTCCTTGGTTATACCGTCGGCAAGGAGGCTTCCAGCGCCAAGAAGAACGACAAGTACTACAGCCTGGCCGGTGACTTCCCGCTGAATGACGACACCAGCGTCGTGGCCCTGGTCGGTCGTTATGACTACGAGGATTCCGCGTCGACCGATTACACCCACTACCGCATCGGTGTGGCCAAGGGCGCGTTCAGTTTTGCCATGGAAAAGAATGACATCAAGAACGCCGATGACCCGCGCTTCGTGGTGAGCTGGAAGCACGACATCAGCTTCTAATCCATAAGGCCCGCCGCAGACGCGGCGGGCCAATCCACAGGAGGTATGAGTGATGAAACTGATTACCGCAATCATCAAGCCGTTCAAGCTCGATGACGTGCGTGAGGCCCTGTCGGAGATCGGCGTGCAGGGTATCACCGTCACCGAGGTGAAGGGTTTCGGGCGGCAGAAGGGCCACACCGAGCTGTATCGCGGCGCGGAGTACGTGGTGGACTTTCTGCCCAAGGTGAAGGTTGAAGCCGCGGTCAAGGCCGACATGGTGGATCAGGTGATCGAGGCGATCCGCAAGGCCGCCAACACCGGCAAGATCGGCGACGGCAAGATCTTCGTATTCAATCTGGAGCAGACGGTGCGTATCCGCACCGGCGAAACCGGCCCGGACGCCCTGTAACGGAGGATGCGACGATGGAAGCTGTGACAGAAATGAAATATGCGTTGGATACCTTTTACTTCCTGGTATCCGGTGCATTGGTAATGTGGATGGCGGCCGGCTTTGCCATGCTCGAGGCGGGCCTGGTGCGCGCCAAGAACACCGCCGAGATTCTCACCAAGAACGTGGCGCTGTATGCCATCGCCTGCATCATGTACATGATCGTCGGTTACAACATCATGTACGGTGACGGCGTCAACTCCGTGATCCCCGGTCTGAGCTTCCTGCTCGGCGGCGACAACACGGTGGAAGAAGTGCTGGCCGGCGGCGATGATGCGCCGTACTACTCCAACATGTCGGACTTCTTCTTCCAGGTGGTGTTCGTGGCCACTGCCATGTCCATCGTGTCCGGCGCCGTGGCCGAACGCATGAAGCTGTGGGCCTTCCTGGCCTTCGCCGTGGTGATGACCGGCTTCATCTATCCGGTGCAGGGTTACTGGAAGTGGGGCGGTGGTTTCCTCGACGAGCTGGGCTTCCTCGACTTCGCCGGTTCCGGTGTGGTGCACATGACCGGTGCCGCCGCGGCCCTGGCCGGTGTCCTGCTGCTCGGCGCGCGCAAGGGCAAGTACGGTTCCGACGGTTCGGTGCATGCCATCCCCGGCTCCAACCTGCCGCTGGCCACCCTGGGTACCTTCATCCTGTGGCTGGGCTGGTTCGGCTTCAACGGCGGTTCCGAGCTGAAGGTGTCCGACGTGGGCGAGGCCAATGCCGTGGCGCTGGTGTTCGTCAACACCAACATGGCCGCCGCCGGTGGCGTGGTCGCCGCGCTGATCACCGCGCGCATGCTGTTCGGCAAGGCCGACCTGACCATGGCCCTCAACGGCGCCCTGGCCGGTCTGGTGGCGATCACCGCCGAACCGCTGGCCCCGACGCCGCTGCTGGCGACCCTGGTGGGTGCGATCGGTGGCGTGCTGGTGGTGTTCTCCATCATCACCCTGGACAAGCTGAAGCTCGATGATCCGGTCGGCGCCATTTCCGTGCACGGCGTGGTCGGCATCTGGGGTCTGCTGGCGGTCACCCTGAGCAACAGTGATGCCTCGCTGCTGTCCCAGCTGATCGGTATCGGCGTGATCTTTGGCTGGGTATTCGGTGCCGCCTTCGTCACCTGGCTGATCATCAAGGCCGTGATGGGCCTGCGGGTCAGCGAGGAAGAGGAATACGCCGGCGTCGACCTGACCGAGTGTGGCCTGGAGGCCTACCCGGAATTCACTTCCAGCAAGTAGCGCCCTTCTCCTCCCCAAGGCGCATTGGCGGGCATCGCGAGATGCCCGCCATTTTTTTGCCTTCGGGAAAGTGGCAAGTTGGTAGGGTGGATAAGCGCAGCGCATCTACCAACGCTGCATGGTGGATGCGCTGCGCTTATCTACCCTACGGAACTGTGCCAATCCTGCCGGGGACTTCCTACAACCCCTTGTGCGTGCCGTCGCAGTGCGGTGCCTTGCCGCTGCGGCGGCAGCCGCACAGCCAGACCTTGCCCTTCTCGGTCAGGGTGAATTTCTGTGGCGTGAGACCGGTCCCCTGGTGGGAACCGTCGCAAAAGGGCTGGTTCTTCGAGCGGCCGCAGCCGCACCACCAGTAATCGCCGGCTTCCAGTTCCAGCGCGTAGGGTTTTTTCTGGGTGATTTCAGGTTCACTCATGCTGGCCTCGTTCTGTTTTCCGTTGCTGATCCCGTAGAATGAATCCGTGTCCGCTAACCATAGTCGATGGCGGCGTCTTTCCCCAAGGTGGGGGATGAATAGGCAATTCCAAGCGGGAGACGATCCTGAACCTGTTGCGACTTGAGGGAGTGGCGAGCCACTCCATGAGCATCCCTGCGCTGGAAGTGGCGGCGGGGGAGTGTGTCTGTCTGTCGGGGCCGTCCGGCGCGGGCAAGAGCCTGCTGCTGCGCGCCATTGCCGATCTCGATCCCCACGAGGGCCGGGTGTGGCTGGACGGGCGCGAGGCGCGTGACTACAGGCCATGGGAGTGGCGCCGCCAGGTGGGCCTGCTGCCGGCGGAAAGCCAGTGGTGGCGCGAACGGGTAGGCGAGCATTTTGCGGAAGTGGACGATGCGCGCTGGCAGGCCCTGGGCTTCGACCGCGAGACGCTGGACTGGCAGGTGGCGCGCTGCTCCACCGGCGAACGCCAGCGCCTGGCACTGCTGCGTCTGCTGGCCAACAGACCGCGCGTGTTGCTGCTGGATGAACCTACCGCTGCTCTCGATCCGACCGCGGTGCAACGTGTCGAGGCCATGGTGGCCGCCTACCGTGAAGAACATCAGGCGGCGGTGCTGTGGGTAAGCCACGACCCGGCGCAGATGCAGCGCGTGGCCAGCCGCCAGATCCGCATCGTGGCCGGCCGGCTGGAGGAGGCGGCGTGAACCTAATGACAGCAGTTGAGTCCGCCAATAAACGCGAATGGACGCGAATATAGGCGAGGGATACAGTCGTTAACCAGGCGCACCGCTCCTCCCGCCGAGTATGTGGGGCGTACCTGCACGATACCCAGAATATTTGCGTCTATTTGCGTTCATTTGCGGACTGATTGAGATTTATAGGATGAATGTCATCACGCTTTCTCCCTTCGATTTGAGTCTGGCGGCGCTGCTGGTCCTGCTGCTGGCCGGGCTGTCCTGGCGCCTGCAACTGGCCATGGAGCGCAAGCTGCTGGTGGCTGCACTGCGCACCACCATCCAGCTGTTGCTCATCGGCCTGGTGCTCAAGGTGCTGTTCGACAACGCCCAGTGGTGGTGGGTGAGTCTGATGGCGCTGATCATGCTGCTGGTGGCGGGGCGCGAGGTGATGGCACGGCAGCAGCGCCGCTTCAGCGGCTGGCGCGGCTACGGCGTCGGCACCAGCGCCATGTTCGTGTCATCGTTCACCGTCACGGTGATGGCCCTGATCGTGATCATCGGCAACGACCCCTGGTATACC
Source organism: Thiohalomonas denitrificans (assembly GCA_020725115.1). Lineage (GTDB taxonomy): Bacteria > Pseudomonadota > Gammaproteobacteria > Thiohalomonadales > Thiohalomonadaceae > Sulfurivermis > Sulfurivermis denitrificans_A. The sequence continues at coordinate 72,075 of DYFR01000017.1, read as the reverse complement.
CCGCAATACGCCATTCCATTGCTCGGCATGGTATTGGGCAACACCATGAACGGCATTGCGCTGGGCATGGATCGTCTCACCAATGGCGCCTGGCAACAGCGCGCGGTGATCGAGGCGCGCCTGCTCATGGGCCAGGGCGCGATGGAGGCGGTGAGCGACCTGCGGCGCGAGGCCATGCGCGTCGGCATGATCCCGATGATCAATTCCATGGCTGCCGCCGGCATCGTCAGCCTGCCCGGCATGATGACCGGCCAGATCCTCGCCGGCACGCCGCCGCTGGAAGCGGTGAAATACCAGATACTGGTAATGTTCCTCATCACCGCCGGCACCGGCTTCGGCACCATGGTGGCGGTGTGGCGCGGCGCCCGCTGTCTGTTCGACGAGCGCGATCGCCTGCGTCTGGAGCGGTTGACCGGCGCGTGAGAGGCCAGGCCGCAGGTTTCAGCAAAGGAACATACAACATCCAACGCAGAGGCGCAGAGTGCGCAGAGGAAACACGTTCATAAACTCCGCGTCTCTGCGTTGGATGTTTTGTTCATGTAACCTTGGCGTTTAAGGATTTTCATTTTGCGAAACTCGAAACGGAGGCTCCCATGAATACACGGATCGTTCTGTTGCTGCTCCTCGGCTGGACGTCGCTGGCGTCGGCAGCGGGCGTCTACAAGTGGGTCGATGAGCAGGGCCGGGTGCATTATGGCGAGCGGCCGCCGGCACGCATGCAGGCGCAGGAGATGCAAATCAAGTCCCCGTCGCCGGGTGATGAGGCGCCAGTGGAGGATGAGGCGGCTCGGCGCGACAAGGAGCAGCGCCTGTTGCGCGCCTTCGACGAGGAGCGGGCGCAGAAGAAGGAGCAGCAGCAGAAGAGCCGCGAGGAACAGGCCAGGCGTGAGCGCAACTGTAGCCTCGCCCGCGATCGTTTGCGGCGTTACCAGAGCGCAGGCAGCCTGTATGACCTGGACAAGCAGGGCGAGCGTCGTACCCTCAGCGATGCGGAGCGCGCCGCCTCCGAACGGCGGGCGCAACAGGAGGTGGAGCGCTGGTGTGACTAAGGGCTAGCCCCTAGCCCCTAGCCCCTAGCCCCTGATCTTTTCGAATGCGTCCTTCATGAACGGCGGCAGGGCCAGTGCGCCCTGATGCACCTCGGCGCTGTAGTACCGGGTGGGAAAGGATTTGTTCGCGCTGTCGGCGCTGCGGAAGCCGTCGAAGGCGCGCTTGCCGGCCATGGTGCAGGTCCACCAGCCGGAGGGGTAGACCGGTTGCGGGAAGTGCAGGGTCTGCACGTCGGCGTAGCCGGCGCCGCGCATGGCCTGGTGCATGTCGGTGAGGATCTGCATGTTGAGCAGCGGTGATTCGCTCTGCTGCACGATGATGCCGTCGTCGCCCAGTGCCTTGTGGCAGTCGCGGAAGAACGGCTCGGAGAACAGACCGATGGCCGGGCCCACCGGGTCGGTGCTGTCGACGATGATCACGTCGTAACTGCCCGGCGTGGCGTCCTTGACCCACTTGATGCCGTCGGCGAAGTGCAGCTCGGCGCGCGCATCGTTGTTCGATTCGCACAGTTCGGGGAAGAACTTCTCCGAGGCGCGGGTCACGCCCGCATCGATATCCACCTGCTGCACCTTTTCCACCGACGGGTGACGCAGCACCTCGCGCAGGGTGCCGCAATCGCCGCCGCCGATGATCAGCACGCGCTTCGGATTGGGGTGGGTAAACAGCACCGGATGCGCCATCATCTCGTGGTACAGATAGTTGTCGCGCGCAGTGAGCATGATGTAGCCGTCGATGACCATCAGATTGCCGAACCCTGCCGTGCCGTAGACCTCGATCTTCTGAAAGGCGGTCTGTTCCTCGTGCAGCTTGCCGGTGATCCTGAGGGAGAGGGTGGAGCCGTCCGCCGTGGGGTTTTCGGTGAACCAGTTCTTGTCGTCGAGGGCCATGGCTGCTCCGGTTGCTGTTCCGCAAAAGTTTATTGGCCTATATTGTCACCCGGTACAGTGACATCTTCAACTTCGGCGGCATAGTCATGAGCGAATGGGATCAGGACAAGGCGCGTGAAACCTACGGCATTCCGCACTGGAGTGGCGGCTATTTCGACGTCAACGGTGCCGGCCACCTCATCGCGCGACCGGATCGCAATCAGGCCCATACGGGCATCGACTGCTCCGTACTGGCGGCAGAACTGCGTCAGGCCGGACTGACGCTGCCGGTGCTGGTGCGTTTCAGCGACATCCTGCGTGACCGTGTCGATGTGCTGTGCCATGCCTTTCAGCGCGCCATGGTGGAGGATGACTACCGTGGCGGTTACACCGCCGTTTATCCCATCAAGGTGAATCAGCAGCGCAGCGTGGTGGAGGAAATCCTGCGCCACGGCGGGCGTCGTGTCGGCCTGGAGGCAGGGTCGAAGCCGGAGCTGATGGCGGTGCTGGCCCTGGCCGACCGGGAGGGCGGCACCGTGGTGTGCAATGGCTACAAGGATCGCGAATATATCCGTCTGGCGCTGATCGGCCTGCGCCTCGGGCTGCGTATATTCATCGTGGTGGAAAAGCTGTCGGAGCTGGAGCTGGTGATCGAGGAGTCGAAGGCGCTGGGCATCATGCCGCTGTTGGGCGTGCGGGTACGTCTGGCGTCCATCGGCACCGGCAAGTGGCAGAACACCGGGGGCGAGAAGGCCAAGTTCGGCCTGTCCGCGGCGCAGGTTCTGCACGTGGTGCAGCGCCTTGGCGAAGTCGACATGCTGGGTTCCCTGCAGATGATTCACTTTCACATGGGCTCGCAGGTGGCCAACATCCGTGACATCCAGCGCAGCATGCGTGAATGTGCCCGGCACTATGCCGAGCTGCGTGCCATGGAGGTGGACATCCGCTATGTGGATGTGGGCGGCGGACTTGGTATTGACTACGAAGGCAGCCGCTCGCGCAGTGACTGCTCGATGAATTACGGCGTGCAGGAATATGCCAATGACGTGGTGCATGCCCTGTGGGAAATCTGCGAGGAGCAGGGACTGCCGCATCCGCACATCATTACCGAGTCGGGCCGCGCCATGACGGCCCACCATGCAGTGCTGTTCACTCAGGTGATCGATCAGGAGCAGGCCCCCGCGCCCGTGCAGGTGGTTGCGGCGGCCGATGACGAGCCGCTGATCATCCACAACCTGTGGCAGGGGCTGCGCAACTTGCAGGATCACGGCGGCAGTGCGCGCTCCCTGGTCGAGACCTGGCACGATGCAGTGCACTGGCTGGCCGAGGCACACGGCATGTATCAGCACGGTGTGATCTCTCTGGAGCAGCGTGCCCGTATCGAGGAGCTGTATTTTGCCATTTGCCAGCAGGTGCGTACCCGCCTGCAGCCTGGCGTGCGCGCCCACCGCGAGGTGCTGGACGAGCTGAACGAAAAACTGGCCGACAAGTATTTCTGCAATTTTTCCCTGTTCCAGTCCTTGCCCGATGCCTGGGGTATCGACCAGATATTTCCGGTGGTGCCGTTGCAGCGTCTGAATGAGGCGCCGACACGGCGCGCGGTATTGCAGGACATCACCTGTGACTCCGATGGACGCATCGATCATTACATCGATCACGACAGTCTGGAGAGCACCTTGCCGGTGCATGAACTGCGCCCCGGCGAGACGTATCTGTTCGGCATATTTCTGCTCGGCGCCTATCAGGAAATTCTGGGCGATCTGCACAATTTGTTTGGCGACACCGATTCCGTGAATGTCGAGCTGCTGCCCGACGGCAGTTACAATCTGTCGGCGCAACAGCATGGCGATACCGTGGACAAGGTGCTGCGCTACGTGAACTTCGATACCGCGCTGTTGCGCACGGCCTATCAGGCTAAACTGGGCGCCGCGGCGCTGCCTCCCGATGAGTACGACCGTTACGCCGAGGCGCTGGATGCCGGGTTGGCCGGCTACACCTACCTGGAAGATTGAAGATGAGTGAGACGGTGCGCAAATTCATGGCCAGCGATGCCATGGCCTACGTCGATACCTACCGGCGCCTGATCATGACTACGGCGGGCGACATTGCCGCCTCGAAGGAACGGCTGGAGGCGAAGATGGGCGAGATGAATCTGGTGCCGCCCCGCCTCTATGCCGAGCGGAGCGCACATGAACATGCCCTCAACTTTGTGCAGAAAAAACAGGAGCCGGGCATGGTCACCCTGGGCGAGACTCCGGTCGACAGCCAGAGCATCGCCGCCATCGCCGAGCGGGATCAGGCGCGGCGTCAGCTGGAAGACGAGCTGGCAGGCCTGCGGCGGCAATTGCAGCAGACCATGCAACGCGAGCACGAACTGGAATCGGCACTGGTGGTACGGGGTCAGGAGGCGGCCCGCCTGCAACGCAAGCTGGCGCAGACCTACAACTCTGTCGCGGTGGGCGGCGTCGCCGTGGTGACGGTGCTGCTGGTGCTGTTCGGCATCATCGCCTTCCGCGGCTGAGGTTCAAGTCAAAAGCCTTCAACGCAAAGACGCAAAGAACGCAAAGGACTTCAGATCTTCAACGCAGAGGCGCAGAGGACGCAGAGAAAGTCTTTTACATTATTGCTCTGTGATCTCCGCGCCTCTGCGTTGGATTTTTGTTTTTCCCCATCAAACCCGGAACACCGCCACCATGCCATTCAGTTCCTCGGCCAGGCGCGCCAGCTCGGTGCTGGATGAGGCGGTCTGGGTGGATGCGGCGGCGTTCTGATCGGATACCGAGGCGATTTGCGTCACGTTGCGGTTGATCTCCTCGGCGACGGTGGATTGTTCCTCGGCGGCGCTGGCTATCTGCGCGCTCATGTCGGCGATGGTGGCCACCGAGCGGGTGATGGATTCCAGCGCATCGCCGGCCCGTGCCGCCATGGACACGCCCTCTTCGGTCTTGCTCTCGCTGGATTCCATGGCCTGCACTGCGGTTCGCGCCCCGGCCTGCAGGCGTTCGATCATCGCCTGGATTTCCTGGGTGGACTGCTGGGTGCGTCCGGCCAGGGTACGCACCTCGTCGGCCACCACGGCAAAGCCGCGGCCCTGTTCGCCGGCGCGGGCGGCCTCGATGGCGGCATTGAGGGCGAGCAGGTTGGTCTGTTCGGCGATGGTGCGAATCACATCCAGCACCTTGCCGATCTCCTCGCTGTCTTCACCCAGCTTGCGTACCGCGGTGGCGGCGCCGCGGATCTCTGTGGCCAGGGCATTGATGGTGCTGACGGTGTCACGCACCACGCCGTGGCCGGTATGCGATTCCTGCTGGGCATTGCGCGTGGCATCGGAGGTGGAGGCGGCGCTGCGCGCCACTTCCTGCACGGTGGCGCTCATCTGGTTGACCGCGGTGGCTACCTGGTCGGTCTGCGCCAGCTGCTCATTGATGCCCTGGTTGGTCTGCTCGCTGACGGCGGACAATTCCTCGGCCGCCGCCGACACCTGGTGGGTGGAGCGCAACACATTCCCCACCAGCTCGCGGAAGCGGTTGCCCATGGCATTGACCTGATCGGCGATGTGACTGATTTCATCACGCGTCTGCAGCGTGAGCTGGACGGTGAGGTCGCCTTCGGCCATGCGATGAATGGCATCCTTCAGGTCGGCGATGGAACGCAGCACCGCCATATAGAAGGCGGTGAAGATATAAACCATGGCCAGCAGCACCAGCAGCATGACGCCGAGGGTGGTCTGTTTGATGGTGTTGTATTCAGCGATGCGCTGCACCAGCAACTGATCCAGGGTGGGAACGATGATGTCGAACAGCCCGAATACGTCGTTGATGGCGCGGGTGCTCTGTTCGAATATCTCGGCGGCGGTGATGGTGACCTGATCCTTTTCCAGCATGCCGTTGATGAGACGGGCGTAGCTGGCCACGGTGCCGGTTGCCGCCGCACCGGGCTTCTGCAGCTTGTCGGTCAGTGCCGGGTTTTCGCGCAGGGCGGTGTCGAGGTTGTAGGCCATGGCCTTTTCCGCCTCACGGATGCGGTCGACGCGGATCGCCAGCTGGGCCCAGGACTGCGGCGTGAACTCATGCCGGGCCGCCACGCCGGAACCGATGGCGCGCGACTGGCCCATGCCTTCGGTGAGCGCCGGCAGGCGCGCCACCATCAGATCCATCAGGTAGTAGCTGTCCAGCTCCGGGTCGAGGATCAGGTTGGAGGTGTCGGCGATGTAGGTGATGAAATCGCGCAGCTCACCAATCAGGGCCGTGTGGCGCTCGAAACTTTGCGGCGCGGTGTAGCCGGTCACCTCGCGCTTCAGTGTCGCCCAATTGCGCTCCACCGCAGCGAGTTTTTCACCCGTCTTCAGTGCACTGCCCAGGCGCTGGTCAATGCCGCGCAGTACGGCAAACTGGCTGTCGATGGCCTCCTGGCGCTGTTGCATGCGCTCGCGGAAGCTGGCATCGCCGTTGAGGAAGGCGGCGCTCATGCCGCGGTGCTGCTGGATGTCCGCGATCGGCTTGCGCAGCTGGGCGATGTACTCGACGCCGAGCCGCTCCTGCTCCATGAAACTGATGCGTTGGTTGACCTCGGCGATGAGCAGATACCCCATCACCACCAGCGGCGCGAGAAAGATGACGCCGATGAGCAGGAATTTGTGCGGATAGCGCAAACGGTTGAGCAGCCCGATGCCGGGCTTGAAGACCATGTCCATAATTCCCCTCCTTTTCCGTGGCGCCGGTGAGGGCGCCGAATGGTGTTACCCCAATGATGTACGTCTTCTGGTGGACGGCAGGGTAAGGGGAATCTTTATAGCGCTTATCAGGAATAGGGGCAAGAGGCCGAATTTGATAAATATCAATAAATCATCCGGTTACGCAGAGTCATCAGTACATGGCACCAATAAAGCGCATGAATTTTTTGTGAATAGTCGATTCCTTGCACTCTTTTGGACGCGGAGCGTCAGCCCTTTTCGCGCAGCAGCATGAAGGGGATTTCGTGTTGTTTTAGCGTATTGCGCACCTGATCCAGACGGTTCAGGTCGTTGAGGGGGCCGATGCGCACGCGGTGCAGGGTGTTGTCGTCGATGGTGATGACCTGGATGGAGGAGACGATGCCGAGCAGGGCCAGTTCCGCCTTGCGCGCGTCGGCGTCCTTCAGCGTGCGAAAGGCGCCCACCTGCACCACGTAGCTGCCGGGGGCCACCGGGGCCGGCGGCAGGCCGCGTGCCGCCGGCTCGTTGTCGGGCACCGGCACTTCCATCTCCGGCAGCAGGGTGTAGAAATCGTAGGCGAACTTGCGTTCTTCCCTGGCCTGGGCGTCCGGGGCCCTGGGCGGTGTTTCCTTCTTCACGCTGCGCGTATCTTTGGACTCGGCCCGGGCGGGGGCGGGTTTTTCCACCGCGGTCCTGGCCGGTGCCGGCTTGGGGGTGGGCAGCTTGTCCAGCCAGATCAGGAAGGCCACCAGCAGGCCGACGGCGAGGCCGGCCAGCAGCCAGACCCAGCCCGGTACCGCGCCCCTCTTCGCCGGGGCGCGCCTGGCCTGGGTGCGCTTCTTGTAATCGCGGGTGGCCACTACATGCTCTCCGGCGCGGACACGCCGAGCAGGGACAGGCCGTTGTGGATCACCTGGCGCACGGCATTGATCAGGGCCAGACGCGCATCGCGCAGGCCTGAGTCGTCGACCAGGAACTGGTGGGCGTTGTAGTAGGTGTGGAGGCCGTTGGCCAGTTCGCGCAGGTAGTGGGCCAGCTGGTGCGGCTCGTGGGACAGCGCCGCCGCTTCCACCACCTCGGGGTAGCGGGTCAGCGCCTGAATGAGCTCCTGCTCATGGGACTCGGTGAGCAGGTGCAGGTGCTTCAGTCCCGCCGCCTGGTCATAGCTGAGGCCCTTTTCGCCCAGCTGGCGCATCACCGAACAGACGCGGGCGTGGGCGTACTGGATGTAGTAAACGGGATTGTCGGCGGACTGCGACTTGGCGAGGTCGAGGTCGAAGTCCATGTGCTGTTCGCACTTGCGCAGCACGTAGAAGAAGCGCGCCGCGTCGTTGCCCACCTCGTCGCGCAGCTCGCGCAGGGTGACGAAGGAGCCGGAGCGGGTGGACATCTGCACGCGCTCGCCGCCGCGGTAGAGGATGGCGAACTGCACCAAGAGCACATCCAGCTTGCTCGGGTCGTCGCCCATGGCGGTGAGGGCGGCCTTCACGCGCGGCACGTAGCCGTGGTGGTCGGCGCCCCACACGTCGATGACGCGCTCGAAGCCGCGCTCCAGCTTCTCCATGTGGTAGGCGATGTCGGAGGCGAAGTAGGTCTTCACGCCGTTGTCGCGCACCACCACGCGGTCCTTCTCGTCGCCGAAGGCGGTGGAGCGGAACCACAGCGCGCCCTCCTGCTCGTAGACGTGGCCGGCAGCCTGCAAACGCTTGATCGCCTCGTCCACCTTGCCGCTCTCCACCAGGGTGCGCTCGGAATACCACTCCTCGTAGGCGACGCCGAACTCCTCCAGATCCTGCTTGATATCGGCCAGGATGGTGTTCAGGCCCAGGTCGAACACCTGACGGTAGCTGGCCGCGCCGAGCAGTTCCTTGGCGCGGGCGATGAGTTCGTCGATGTGGATCTCCTTGTCGCCGCCGGCCGGCTCGTCGGGGGAGATGTCCTGGAATACCGCCGCGGCCGGATGGCGGAAGGCATCGCCATTCTCGCGGTGCAGGCTGGCGGCGATGTCCCACACGTAGTCGCCCTTGTAGCCGTTGACCGGGAAGGGGATGGTCTCGCCGCACAGGTCAAGGTAGCGCAGCCATACCGAGGTGCCGAGGATGTCCATCTGGCGGCCGGCGTCGTTGACGTAGTACTCGCGGTGCACCTGGAAGCCGACGGCGGCGAGCAGGTCGGCGACGGTGGCACCGTAGGCCGCGCCGCGGCCGTGGCCCACGTGCAGCGGGCCGGTGGGGTTGGCGGAGACGAACTCCACCTGCACGCGCTTGCCGTTGCCCAGGGTGGAACGACCGAAGGCCTCGCCGCGCTCCAGCACCTCGCCCACCACGGTGGTGAAGGCCGCCGGACTCATGAAGAAATTGATGAAGCCGGGACCGGCGATCTCCACCTTGCTCACCTTGCCGGATTCCGGCAGCGCGCCGACGATCAGTTCCGCCAGCTCGCGCGGTTTGCGCTTGGCGCTCTTGGCCAGCAGCATCGCCACGTTGCAGGCGAAGTCGCCGTGGCTCTTGTCGCGGGTGTGCTCGATGACGATGGAGTCGGGCGCCGTGCAGTCCAGCGCGCCGCTGGCGCGGAGGGTGTCGAGGGCGGTGCTGATGAGCTGTTGCAGGTGGTGTTTCATGGGGTCGGATACAAGAGTAAAGGGGCAAAGAGAAAAGGGACTTAAGAGACTTCCCGGCGCGTGAAGTATACAGATTTGCCTTGTCTCTTGTCCCTGATCACTTGCCCCCTTAACAGCAGGCTGTCCGCCTGGTTGACGTATAACGCTAGGCGTTATACGCTCTGCGCATGATCAAGTCGTTTCGCTGCAAGGATACGCAGGCGCTGTACCAGGGAGGGAGCCCGCGGCGATTCCGCGCCTTCCAGGCGCAGGCCGAACGCAAACTGCAAATGCTGGACAGCGCTGCCGGCCTCGATGACTTGAAAAGCCCGCCCGGCAACCGGCTGGAAAAGCTGACCGGAGACCGTGCCGGCCAATACAGCATCCGCATCAACGACCAGTGGCGGGTATGTTTCCGCTGGCAGGACGGCGATGCGCACGACGTGGAAATAGTCGATTACCACTGAGAAAACCGCCATGAACAACAAAATGCGCCCCATCCATCCCGGCGAGATCCTGCGCGAGGAGTACCTTGCCCCGCTCGGTCTGTCGGCCCACGCCCTGGCCCAGGCCCTGCGCGTGCCGGCGACGCGCATCGGCGAGATCGTCAACGAGCGCCGCGCCATCACGCCGGATACCGCCCTGCGCCTGGCACGCTATTTCCACACCAGTCCGGATTTCTGGATGAACCTGCAAACTGCCTACGACCTCAAGGTCGCCAGCGCCGAACTGGCCGAACGCATCGGGCGCGAGGTGGAGCCGCGCGCAGCGTGAGTGATCGCCTGCTTAGCGGCCGGCGGCGGCCTTGTAAACGGCGTTACGCTCGCGTTTCCCCACGGCAACGACGATGATCAGCAGGCGGTTGTCGACGACCTCGTAGACCAGGCGGTAACCCACGGTGCGCAGCTTGATTTTGTAGCGGTTCTGGCGTCCGGCCAGACGTGCCGCCGGGACGTGGGGATGTTCCAGCCGTTCTGCCAGCTTTTTCTTGAATTGGGTACGTACGGAGTTGTCGAGTGCGCGCCACTCGGCGAGGGCGTCCGGGTGGAAGGCCAGCTCATAGCTCATCCAGCGTAACCTTCACCGGCTCCTTGCCGTCCTTCAGGCGCGCATCGGCCAGGGTATTGAGTTCCAGGTCTTCCAGACGGTCCATCAGGGCTTCATAAGCCTCGGCCGGGACACAATAAAAGGCAGGTTCGTTGCGGTTCAGGATCGCCACAGGAAAGCCCTCGCCGGCGGCGACCGTGCCCATCGGGTTCTTCTTCAGTTCGGAAATGCTCGCCGTGGTTTCGGCCAGGATTGCATGTGCCATGGGCGTTCTCCAGACATACTTTAATGACACTAATAATAGTGCTCTTAAATGGTCTCCACAACCCCCGGGCGCATTGCGCGTGACGTGGAGCCGCGCGCGGTGTAAGCCGGTGTTTGCGGCGAAGACGCGGCTAAAACGAGCTAAAGACCAAACCCGCCGCAGAGACGCAGAGAAATGCCATCGAGTTTCTCTGTGCCTCTGCGTCTCTGCGGCAAGGGTGTAGTGTTCCTGGCCGCTTTTTTTCTCAGAACATCTCCCCCGGATCCACGTCCAGCGACCAGCGCACCTTGCGCCCGGTCTTTGATTCCTCCAGCAGCGGCAGCCAGCGCTCCAGCAGGCGGTGCAGGGCGGTGCGGCCGGCTGCCTGCAACAGCAGCTGGGCGCGGTAGCGTCCGGCACGCCGTTCCATCGGCGCCGGCACCGGGCCGAGTACCATCACCCCGCCGTGACCGACGCTCTCGGCCAGCCGGCGCGCCTCTTCCAGAAAGGCCTGCGGCACGGCGGTGGCCGGGGCCTCGGCGCGCAGCAGGGCGAGAAAGGAATAGGGCGGCAGTTCGGCCTGGCGGCGCTCCACCAGCGCGGCGGCGGCGAAGGCGCCGTAGCCGTCCTCGATGAGCAGGCGCAGCAGGGGATGTTCCGGGTGGTGGGTCTGGATCACCACCTCGCCGGGCCGCTCGGCGCGGCCGGCGCGGCCCGCCACCTGCAGGATCATCTGGGCCATGCGCTCGCCGGCGCGGAAGTCGGCGGAGAACAGGCCCTGATCGGCATCCAGCACGCCCACCAGGGTGACATCGGGAAAGTGGTGGCCCTTGGCCAGCATCTGGGTGCCGATGAGGATGCGCGCCGCGCCGCTGTGCACCCGCTCCAGCTTGGCCTCCAGGCTGCCCTTGCGGCGGGTGGCGTCGCGGTCGATGCGCTCCACGCCGATGTCGGGAAAACGCGCGCGCAGTGCCTCCTCCACCCGTTCGGTGCCGTGGCCGATGGGGCGCAGGTCGAGGCTGCCGCAGCCGCCGCACTGCTGCGGCACCGGGCGCTCGGTGCCGCAGTGGTGGCAGCGGATGCGCTTCTGCCCGGCGTGGTAGGTGAGATGGGCGTCGCAGCGGCGGCAGGTGGCTACCCAGCCGCAGTCGTGGCACAGCAGCACCGGGGCGTAGCCGCGGCGGTTGAGGAACAGCAGCACCTGTCCACCCTGCCCCAGGTGGTGGCGCATGGCGCGGACCATGGGTTCGCTGATGCCACCGTCCAGCGGCTGGTGACGGATGTCGAGCAGGCGCATGTGCGGGTGGACGGCGCTGCCGGCCCGCTCCGGCAGCTCCAGCCGGGTGTAGCGGCCGGCGGCGGCATTGGCCAGACTCTCCAGCGCCGGGGTGGCGGAGCCGAGCACGATGGGCACCCCGGCCTTCTGCGCGCGCACCACCGCCACGTCGCGGGCCGAATAGCGGAAGCCGTCCTGCTGCTTGAACGAGGGGTCGTGCTCCTCGTCCACCACGATGAGGCCGAGGTTCGGTAGTGGAGTGAACACCGCCGAGCGGGTGCCGATGACGATGGGGGCCAGGCCGGCGCGGGCGGCCAGCCAGGCATTGAGACGCTCGCCGTCGGACAGGCCGGAATGCAGCACGGCGATGGGCACCGGGAAGCGGCGGCGGAAGCGTTCCAGCAGCTGCGGGGTGAGGCCGATCTCCGGCACCAGCACCAGGGTTTGGCGCCCGGCGGCGAGGGCCTGCTCGATGAGGCGCAGATAGACCTCGGTCTTGCCGCTGCCGGTGACGCCGTCGAGCAGGAAACCGGCATAGCCGCCGAAGGCGGCGCTGACCGCATCCACCGCCGCCTGTTGCGCGGCCCCCAGCGGCGGCGCGCTGTCCGTGGCGGCGGACGCCGGCAGCATCAGGGTCTCTTCCGCCAGCACCCAGCCCTTTTCCTCCAGCCGCTTCATGGCACCCGGCCAGCCGTCCAGCTCGGCCAGGTCGTCGGGGCCGGCGGCAATGCCGAGCCGTTGCAGGCGCGAGAGCAGGGCGGCCTGGCGCGGCGCCCGTTTCAGCTGCTCGGTACCGGCCTCCGTGCCGGCCGGGGTGAGGCGGTAGCGGCGCAGTCCGCGCGGCTGGGCCGGCTGGCCCTGGCGCAGGGCCACGGGCAGGGCGGCGGCGCAGACTTCACCGATGGGGTGGTGATAGTAAGTGCTCGCCCAGTGCAGGAGTTCGAGGAGTTCGGGAGGCAGCAGGGGGGCGGTATCCAGCACCGCCTCTACCGGGCGCAGCTTTTCCAGCGGCACATCGCTGCCCGCGGCTCCGCCCAGCACGATGCCCACTACCGGACGGCGGCCGAAGCTGACCTGCACCCGGCTGCCGGGGGCGACCGGCTCCATCGGGGCGAGGTAGTCGAAACGGCGTCGCAGCGGTGAAGGGATGGCGATGTGGAGTACGGCACGGGACATGGGCGGAGTGTACCGAAGGCGGGGGACGGAAGGCAGAAGGAACAGGCTCACTTAGTGACATAGTTTCAGGGGAAATCTGCGTAATATCACCTAACCCCTTGTACTGTCTGCGGAACCTGGATTATCCACAAATCCTGTGGATAACTTTGTGGATGAATTGGGATCAAGTGGCCCGGAACCGCATCACTGCTACAGTTTTGTTAAACTGGCGAGAATTTGAGCAGAGCATAATCTCTTTTATATTCAATGTATTGCGTAATATTAACGGGCGCTTATGGACTGGGGGCAGAATTTTCCGTGCGAATCAGCGAGGAGCCCGTTGACTGTGTATAAGAATTCTGGTTTGGCAGCAAAAAGTGTTGCCCGGCCAGGACCGCTGTGTTATCGGCGTCGCGGCGCCAGGTGACTGAGCCCCAGCCCGGCCTGCTGGGCGAAGTGCTTGAAACTCTCGAAACTTTCCTCGTCCAGGGCCCGCTCGCTCAAGGCGCGATCGGCGAAAAACAGACCGATGGCGTTGCCGTTGACGACGATGGGGGCGGTGAAGAAGGGGGCCAGCCCCACGGCGCGGGCAAGCTGGGGCGTGGCCCAGCGGCGCTGCTCCTGCCGTTTGGCGGGGTCGAACCAGAGCGCGGCCGGCTTGTCCAGCAGGTGGAAAAAGAGGTTGTCCTCCTGCGGGTGGCGGACGAACTGGAAGGTGTCGGTCAGGCTGTCACGCCCGCCGCCCAGGGCGAACTTGGCGCGCAGGCCGCGCCGATCCGGGGTGAGCAGGGCGAACAGGGTGCGATCCATGCCGGTGCCGCGGTAGATCCCTTCCAGCACCAGCTCCAGCAGCAGATTGAAGTTGGACTGGGACTCATCCAGCAGCAGGGCCAGTTCGCGCAGGATGCGCAGCTGCAGCATGCCGTCCGGCTGGGGGTACTCCGGCAGACTGAGCTCCTCCTCGGTCACCACCCGCTCGCCGCGGGGCAACGGGATCACCGCCGCCGCGGCCGCCGCGCCATAGTAGCCGGCGATGCGCGCGGCATCGCGGGCGTTCTGGTGCAGATGGGTGCTGACGGTCTTGTCGCTCTGGCCGGTCAACTCCGCCAGTTGCAGGGTAAGCTCCTGCACCTGGGGGCTTTCCCAGCCTTTTTCCGCCGCCCGTGCCAGCTGGTGGCAGAGCATGATGATGCGGCAGCGGAGGTCCTTGCTGTCCGGGTGTTTCAGGGCGGTGATGAGCAGGTCATTGATGCGCCACTCCTTCACCAGGCTGGCCGTGAGCTGGCGCAGGTGGAAACCCAGTACCTCCATTTCCGCCTGATCCGCCGTATAGCCCGTCTGTTTCAGCAGGGCGTCGAGCTGGTCGCCGGCCTCGCCGCTGAAGCACCAGAAGGCCAGATCGCCCAGGTGATAGAGCAGGGCGGCGATGAACACCTCTTCCGGCGAATCGACGCCGCGGGCCAGGGCGATGGTGCGCGCCTGTACTGCGGCGTGGACGGAGCGGGCCAGTTCGCGGGTAAGGCGGTCGCGCGGCGCCCCCTGCACGAAGGAATCCACCAGGGCGATGGACAGGCACATGCTGCGCACCGTGGTAAAGCCCAGTACCACCACGGCACGGCTGATGGTACTGATCTGTTGCGCGTGGGGATTGTAGTAGACGCTGTTGGCCAGCTTGAGCACGCGCGCCGTCATGGAGGCGTCCTGCAGGATGACGCGGGCCAGCTCGGCGGTGGAGGCATTTTCGTTTTCGGCCACGCTCACCACCTGCTGCACGGTGTGGCCGAAGATCGGCATCTCCTCTTCGCTGATGCGGCGAACCCAGTCGTCCAGGGAGCTGCGTTTGGAGGCGTTCAAGGGGATGTCCGGGTTGTTGATAATTGTCGTGCAGTATACACAAGGGAAAACCTGTCGCAGAGGCGCAAAAACATCAAATCCTCAACGCAGAGACGCAGAGGCACAGAGAACTGCGGAGGTCATGAATGCCGATTCTCTGCGCCTCTGCGCCTCTGCGTTGGGTGTTTGCCTTTATGAACCCAAACCAGGCGCCGGCAGGCCGTCGATGCTGACGGCATTTTTCTGCCGCCGGTACTCCGCCATGCCGTCCTCGCCCTTGTTGCGCGCCCAGGCCAGCAGTTCGTCGCGCGGGCCGCGATAGTCCATCAGCGGCACGCCGGCGCCGCAGGAGGTCTGCACCCGCTCCACCGCGAGGCGCACGATCTGGCGCACGCCGGGAAAGTCGGGAAACAGCGGCCGCAGTTCCGCCCAGGCCGGGTTGCCCGGCAGCACCACCTCACCGCGGCCGTACAGGCGCAGGATGCGCGGCGGGCCGCTGAAGGCGCAGAACATCACCGTGAGGCGGCCGTTCTCCACCAGATGGGAGGCGCTTTCGTTGCCGCTGCCGGTCAGGTCGAGCCAGGCCACCTCGTGCGGGCCGAGCACGCGGAAGGTGTCCAGCCCGCGCGGCGACAGGTTGACGTGGCCATCGGCGGCCAGCGGGGCGGTGGCGTTGAAGAACAGGGGCTGCGCCGCCATCCAGGCGGCCAGTTCGGCGTCGATTTCGGGCAGGACCTTGGCCATGGCTGTCTGTACTCCCAACAGGAAATGAATTAGTCCGCAAATGAACGCGAATACACGCGAATGATAAGGCCCGTATTCATTTGCGTGTATTCGCGTTCATTTGCGGACGACAATCATACACACTGGCTACGGTAAGTTTGGTGACCAGCGGGCGCAGGTCGCTATAATCGGCCGCTTTAAGCGAGTGCACGCGTAATGGTTGATCGGGAAAGACAGGCAGGGCCGCGGGTGCTGGTAATCCGCTGCGGTGCGGTGGGCGACACCGTGCTGGCCACCTGCGTGCTCGCCCCGATCCTGGCGCGCTGGCCCGATGCCCGCATCGAATGGCTGGCCACGCCGGGGTCGGCGGCGCTGTTCGGTGCCGACCCGCGCATCGCCCACATCCACCGCCTGCGCCACCGCAAGCTGCCGATCTGGCTGTCGCCGGTGAAGCGGGCCCTGGTGCGCAGTTCACGTCGCGAGCCCTATGCCCTGGTGCTCAATCTGGAGAGCGCCGCCTATTTCCGCCGCTTTGTCCACGCCCTGCGGGCGGAGCGGGTGGTGGGCTACGGTGACGGCGCGATCTGGCAGGATCGCCATGGCGTGGAGAACCATCGCGCGGTGCTGGCTGCCGCCGGCCTGACGGCGCCGGACGCCCTGCCGCGACTGGTGCCGGCGCCGCCCCCCGCCGGGTTGCCGCCGCGCTTCGTGGTGCTGCATCCGGGCAACAGCCACAGCGGCGGCAACCGGGTGAACATCCGTGCCTGGCCGCTGGGGCGCTGGGTCGAGCTGAATCAACGACTCACGGCCGCCGGGGTGGCGACGGTGATCACCGGTGCGCCCAACGAGGCGGCGCTCGCCGCGGCCGTGGCGGCAGGCGGCGGCCTGAATCTCGCCGGCCGCACCGACCTGCCGGCCATGGCCGGGGTGATGGCCCGGGCCGAGTTGCTGGTATGCACCGACACCGGCCCGGTACACATCGCCGCCGCCGTGGGCACCGCCGTGCTCGGCCTGTACGGCCCGACGCGGCCGACCCAGACCGCCCCCTACGGCGCGCCGGGCCAGGTGCGCCTGCTCAGCCACGACATCGAATGCGGTCCCTGCTACGGCACCCCGCGCCACAAGACCTGCACCGACAACCGCTGCATGCAGCTGATCACCGTGGACGAGGTGTTCGGCGCGGTCATGGCACGGTGGGACATGGATGCATAAAACCAAATCCAACGCAGAGACGCAGAGGCGCAGAGAACGCAGAGGTGAATCAGATGTTTTTCCTCCGCGTCTCTGCGCCTCTGCGTTGAATGGTTTTGCAGTTTTACGCCACTTGGCGGGCGGGTCATGACCGTCGATCTGTGGAATGCCATTGCCGCCGAGATCCGCCGCGCTGGCGGCGAGCCCTTCGTGTTGCGCGGTGAGCGCAGCATCGGCGGCGGCTGCATCAATGCCGCCCACGTGCTGGACGACGGCGCTCGGCGCTGGTTCGTCAAGCTCAACGAGGCCGACCGGCTCGACATGTTCGCCGCCGAGGCCGACGGCCTGAACGAGATTGCCGCCACGCATACGGTGCGCGTGCCGCGGCCTTTGTGCCACGGCGTCGCAGAGGGCCAGGCCTTTCTGGTGCTGGAGTGGCTGGACTTGTCGGGACATGGTGCGCAGGAGGCACTGGGGCGGCAGCTGGCGGCAATGCATCGTGTGGTGCGCGAGGAGTACGGCTGGCTCCGCGACAACACCATCGGCTCCACGCCGCAGCCCAACGAGCAGAGCATGGACTGGATGGAGTTCATGTGCGAACGCCGCCTCGGCCATCAACTGGATCTCGCGGTGAAGGGCGGCAACCGGCGGCTGCACCGGCGCGGCGAGGAACTGCTTGATCGCATGCCCGATCTGTTCGCCGGTTACACCCCGGCAGCCTCGCTGTTGCACGGCGATCTGTGGTCGGGCAATTACGCCGTGAGCGCCGTCGGCGAGCCGGTAATCTTCGACCCGGCGGTGTACTATGGCGAGCGCGAGGCGGATCTGGCGATGACCGAGCTGTTCGGCGGCTTCAGTCCTGCATTTTACGCCGCCTATAACGAGGCCTGGCCGCTGGACGCCGGCTATCGTGCGCGCAAGACGCTGTACAACCTGTATCACGTGCTCAATCACTACCACATGTTCGGCGGCGGCTATGGCAGCCAGGCGGAACGCATGATCGATCAACTGCTCAGTGAGCTGCGCTGACATGGCCAACGACACCCCCCACCTGTATCCGCCGCCATTGCCGCGCCGCTTTCTGGCGCCGCGCTACTGGGGGATCTGGCTGGGCCTGGGACTGCATGCACTGTTCGGCGCGCTGCCGACGGCAGTGCGTCGCGGCTTCGGTGCCTGGCTGGGTGCGCAGTCGTACCGCCGCAATGCCAAGCGCAGCGGCATCGCCCGCCTCAACCTGGCCTGGTCGTTCAATCATTGGGACGAGGTGCGGCGCGAGGAGGTGTTGCGTGCGAGCTTTCGCTCCCAGGGCGCAGCGCTGGCCGATTTCGGTCTGTTCTGGTGGGCGAGCCGGCGGCGCTTTTTCTCCCGCATCGTCATCGAGGGCGAAGAGCACCTGGCCAATGTGCTTGCCGGCGGCGGGCGGGCGATCCTGGTGACGGTGCACTCCCACGGCATGGACTTCGGCGGCATCGCCCTGTCCGGCCGCTGGCCCCTGGTGACCTATGCCAACCGCATGCGCAACCCGCTCATCGAATGGCTGATGTCGCACCGGCGCACCCGTTTCGGCTGCCGGCTTTATACCCGCGAGGAAGGCATGCGCCCGGTGATCCGCGAGGTGAAGGCGGGGCGGGTGTTCTTCTATCCGGTGGACGAGGACGGCCACGGCGGCGAGGCGGTGTTCGCACCCTTCTTCGGCGTGCCCAAGTGCACGCTTACCGCGCCGTTCCGCCTGGCGCGGCTGTGCCAGGCGCAACTCATACCCTGCACCACCTGGTACCGCGCCAGCGACCAGCGCTACGTGGTGCAGATCCTGCCGCCGCTGGCGGGGGTGCCGAGCGGCGATCACGCGGCCGATGCCGGGCGGCTCAACGCCGCCTTCGAGGAACTGGTGATGCTGGCGCCGGAGCAGTACATGTGGGGCCAGCGCATGTTCCAGACGCGGCCGGACGGGGGCGAGAGGCCGTACTGAAGAACAGAGATACAAGATACAAGTGGCAAGATACAAGGGAATGAGCTCGCTGCGCTCGTGTTGTTTTAAGCCACTTGTATCTTTCCTCTTTACTCCTGTATCTGCCTCAAAGGTACAGCGACGCCTCGCCTTCCGGCCGGGTGCGGAAGCGCTTGTAGGCCCACTGATACTGTTCCGGCGCGATGCGCACGCATTGTTCCACGCCCTGATTGAGCGCGGCGGCCGCCGCGATGGTGTCGTTGCCTGCAAGGCCTTCCGGCGCCGGCAGGAAATGCAGGCGGAAGCCGCGGCCGCGGGGCAGGCGTTCGGCGCAGGCGAAGAGCACCGGGGCGCCGCTCTTGTGCGCCAGGCGCGGCAGCAGGGTCATGGTCTTGGCCGGGACGCCGAAGAACGGCGCAAAGGCGCCGGCCTCGTCGCGCGGATCCTGATCCGGCAATATC
Organism: Thiohalomonas denitrificans; assembly: GCA_020725115.1. GTDB lineage: Bacteria > Pseudomonadota > Gammaproteobacteria > Thiohalomonadales > Thiohalomonadaceae > Sulfurivermis > Sulfurivermis denitrificans_A. The sequence continues at coordinate 52,989 of DYFR01000017.1, read as the reverse complement.
CCGATGAGCTCATTGCCCTTCAGCGCCTGCAACAGGATGCGCACCCCCCGCGTGTCGGTGGGCGCCAGGCGCATGCCCATGCGCTCGCGGCCGCTGACCACCACGCTCTCCAGTCCCTGCTTGCGCGCCGGGCGGTACAGGCAGGTCATGGGATGCAGTGCGGCGCAGTACAGGCCCACGTACTCCCACGAGCCGATGTGGGGCGAGACGATGATGACGCCCTTACCCTGCGCCAGCGCCTGCTCCAGCAGTTCGCCGCCGCGCACCTCGCGGGTATAGGCCCGCAGCCGTTCCGGATCGCCCAGCCACAGCGCGATGGTTTCCGTCAGGGTCTTGCCCGCCTCGATGAGATAGCGCCGTGCCAGCGCATGGCGCGCGGCACGCCCCTGCTGCGGAAAGCACAGCTCCAGGTTGCGCAGCGCGACGGTCTTGTTCGGATTGGGAACGAGCCAGGACAGCCAGCCCAGCAGTGTGCCGGCACCGTGCAGCACGGACAGCGGCAGGCGGGCGACGAAGCGCAGCAGGAACAGGGCGAGCGGATGCACTACATGCCGTCCGTGTCGCCGTCTTCGTCGCCGGCATCGCGGCCATCGACACGATCACCCATCAACGGGCGCATGGTGTGCAGCAGGTTGCGGAACAGGTGCTTGTAGCGGCCTTCCTCGTCCAGCAGCAGCTGCTTCATGTGTTCGCGCTCGGTGGGCATGTCGAAGCAGGCCGGGCAGTTTTCCGGCACGATGGGCAGCTCCGCCGCCTCGGCGAAGGCCGCGGTCTGGCGTTCGCGCACATAGACCAGCGGCCGGATCACGCGCAGATCGCCGGCGTCGATGGTGTAGTGGGCCTTCATGGTGCGCAGCTGGCCGCGGTGCATGGCCGACATGAGGAAGCTTTGCGCCAGGTCGTCCAGATGCTGGCCCAGGGCGATGACGTTATAGCCCTCGCGCCGCGCCGTACTGTAGATGATGCCGCGCTTCATGCGCGCGCAGAAGGCACAGAAGGAAAAGCCGGGGTCGGCGGCGTGTTTGCTCGCGTCGTCCATGATCGGCTGTTCCTGGAAAAAATACGGCACGCCCAGTTCCGCCAGATAGGGCTTGAGCGCCGCCGGATTGAAGGCCGGGATCTGCGGATCGACGGTGATGGCGCCCACCTCGAAGTGCACCGGCGCGGCGCGTTGCAGATGGCGCAGCACGTGCAGCAGCGACAGCGAGTCCTTGCCGCCGGACAGGCCGAGCAGGACGCGATCACCTTCCTTGATCATGCCGTAGTGGGCGATGGCCTGGCCGACCAGACGCAGCAGGGATTTGGGGGGCTTGACGTTCATGGCGCGGATTTTACGCCATTCCCGCCCGGTGCGGGCAGGTGCTAGGATGGGCGCCATCCAACAGCCATCAAGGAGTCACCCATGGAAGGTTTCGCCGCATTCGTTCTGTTCCTGCTTGTCCTCGCCGTGGTGCTGGTATTTCTCGGCGTCAAATCGGTGCCGCAGGGCATGGAGTACACGGTGGAGCGCTTCGGTCGCTACACGCGCACGCTGGAGCCGGGCCTGCACTTCATCATCCCGGTGATCGATCGCCTCGGTGCGAAGATGAACATGATGGAGACGGTGCTCGACGTGCCGTCACAGGAGGTGATCACCAAGGACAACGCGATGGTGCGGGTGGACGGCGTGGTGTTCTTCCAGGTGCTCGATGCCGCCAAGGCGGCCTACGAGGTGAACCAGCTGCAGCACGCCATCCTCAATCTCACCATGACCAACATCCGTACCGTGATGGGATCCATGGATCTGGACGAGCTGCTGTCGCAGCGCGACAAGATCAACGCCCAGCTGCTGCATGTGGTCGACGACGCCACCACGCCGTGGGGCGTCAAGGTGACGCGCATCGAGATCAAGGACATCTCACCGCCGCGCGACCTGGTGGATTCCATGGCGCGGCAGATGAAGGCCGAGCGTGAAAAGCGCGCCTCGATCCTGGAGGCCGAGGGCCACCGCCAGGCGGCGATCCTGCGCGCCGAGGGCGAGAAGCAGTCGGCCATCCTCGAGGCCGAAGGCAAGCGCGAGGCGGCCTGGCGCGAGGCGGAGGCGCGTGAGCGTCTGGCCGAGGCCGAGGCCAAGGCGACGCACATGGTGTCGCAGGCCATCGCCAAGGGCGACATCAACGCCATCAATTACTTCGTCGCCACCAAGTACGTCGAGGCGCTGCAGCAGATCGCCTCGGCCGACAACCAGAAGGTGGTGTTCATGCCGCTGGAGGCCTCCGGCGTCATCGGCGCCATCGGCGGCATCGCCGAGCTGGCCAAGAATTCGCTGGCGCAGCAGCAGGCGAAGCGGGGCTGATGCCATGGGCGAAATGTTCCAGCAGCTGACTCACTGGCACTGGTGGATCCTCGCCGTGCTGTTCGTGGTGCTGGAGGTGTTCACCCCCGGCACCTACTTGCTGTTCATGGGCATCTCCGCCGCCATTGTCGGCGGCGCTGTCCTGATGGCGCCGGGCATGGGCTGGGAGTATCAGGTGTTCGGTTTTGCCGTGCTGTCGATCGTCGCCACGGTGCTGGGGCGCAATTACCTGAAGAAGCGCCCGATCCATACCGATCGTCCCACCCTCAACCGCCGCGGCGCGCAGTATGTGGGCCGCACCTTCACCCTGGACGAACCCATCGTCAATGGCCAGGGCAAGATCCACGTCGACGATTCCATCTGGAAGATCAACGGCGCCGATTGCGCGGCGGGTAGCCGGGTCAAGGTGACCGGTGTGGACGGCACGGTACTGCAGGTGGAAGTGCTGATCTGATGGGATGGAATTATCTGCTGCTGGCCGGCCTCTTTGAGCTGGGATTTACCACCAGCCTCAAGATGTCCGAACAGTTCACCCGCCTTGGGCCGACCTTGTCGACCCTGGTGCTCGGCGGTATCAGCTTCTGGCTGTTGTCCAAGGCCATGCAGACGATTCCGCTGGGCACCGCCTACGCGGTGTGGACCGGTATCGGCGCCTTTGGTACGGCGATTATCGGTATCGTATTCTTCAAGGATCCGCTTAGCTTCTGGCGCGCATTCTTTCTCTGCACCCTCATCGCGTCCATCGCCGGGCTCAAGTTCATTGCCCAGGATTAGACACCACCAAACCATGGTTAAGTTCGGTGTGTTTGATTTTTAGATAGTTGCAGATGGATTGCGGCATGGCATTCACCGTTCACCCCTGCGGCTGAACGGTGAAAGTGCCGGGTCTACAGGTCGATAAGCTGGGCATGCAACCCGCGTTCGTTGACGATGGCCACCAGATCGTGCGGACACATCTCTTCCGGATTGAAGGCGACGAACAGCAGGTGATCCTTGCCGGATTGCATGTGTGCATGCAGGCCTTCCGGGCGGTTGCCGAGCCAGGCGAGCAGTTCCTCGCGCTGGTTGCCGTTGAGGGATTCGTCGATATGGAGCAGGGTTTCGCTGGCCATGGCCGTGTCCTCCATAGAGGGGTAGACGATTAACTCTAATGCACCCGGGGGATAGTGCAAGGTGATGCCTGTCCAACCGGGGAGGCAGCCAGATCACCGCGGCGCACGAGCCTGTCGGGAGGGCAGGTTCTGGCACGTGAGCAGAGGGGTTGCCTGGCGCCGCAACAGGTGAAAGTAGAGTTGCGCATCGGTGGGCAGGTCACTTCCGAGGGTATCCCGACCATCAATAGAGCACGGGGGGGTTGCCGGACCGGCATGGAGTGGTCTCAGTGGCCATCCACCAGGCTCCAGTATTGCGGCAGGAGATGATGCGGGTAGCGGGCGTTGTTCATTGCACCGCCCGTGCTATAATTCCCACATTCTTGGTCCTTGGTCGGCATTTAGTGCCGTAATTGCCAAAACGGTGGGCGTTATGAACGATGACTGGCATGTACTATCGGATGGTGCCATTACCCAAATCCTTGGGCAACGCCTGCGGGCGTTACGCTTGCGCAAGAATATGACCATTGAGACGGTCGCTCAGCACGCCGCCATCAGCAAAAACACGATTTCCGCGTTGGAGGCTGGACGGGGCAAACTCGAAACGCTTATTGCTGTCCTGCGCGAACTGGACGCCCTCTCCCTCCTCGATAATTTCCTGCCTGAGCCTGCCGCAAGCCCAATGGCCGCCATCGCCCGTCATACCCCTGCCCGCCAGCGTGCCCGCCCCGCCTTACAAGGGCAGCTGCGCGCCATCGTGAAAAGCGCCAAACAGGAAGGGGGGCAGCGAACCGTCGCCAAGGCGAGCAAACCGGTCGCCAACCCTAAGAAGCGGGGCGGAACATGGTAACGCCCGCACCGGTCGCCACGGTCCACCTCTGGGGCCATCGCGTCGGCGCCGTCCTGTGGGATGCTGCGCGAGAGATTGGCAGTTTTGAGTTCGACCCCTCCTTTCTGGCGACAGGCTACGATCTCGCGCCGATCATGATGCCCGCCGGGCCGGGAGCCTCCGGCCAGGTCTTCAGCTTTCCCAGCATCAGCCGCGACACCTTCCACGGACTGCCCGGCCTTCTTGCGGATGTGCTGCCGGACAAGTTTGGCACGGCCATCATCAACGCCTGGCTTGCTCGGCAAGGCCGGCCTGCTGACTCCTTCTCGCCGGTCGAGCGGCTTTGCTATACCGGCACGCGCGGCATGGGCGCCCTGGAGTTCCAGCCGGCAACAAATCACGCGGCTCTGGATCGCTCAGTGCCTATTGAGATATCAGAACTGGTCGGGTTGGCCAAAGAGATTATTACTCAGCGCTCGCGCCTCGACGCACATCTCGGGACCGGTGAGGCACAGGATGCGGAAGCCATGCGCGACATCCTGCGTGTTGGCACTTCTGCCGGCGGCGCCCGCGCCAAGGCCATTATCGCCATGAACGGTGAGGGGCATCTCCTGTCTGGTCAGGCGCCTGTGCCAGAGGGCTACGATTACTGGCTTCTCAAGTTCGATGGCGTTTCCGACCTGGAGCTTGGCGAAACGGAAGGGTATGGGCGCATTGAGTACGCCTACCACCTCATGGCCAGGGCCGCCGGCATTGAGATGTCCGAATGCCGCCTACTGCAGGAGAATGGCCGCGCCCATTTTCTGACCAAGCGGTTCGACCGTGTGGACGGAGCGAAGATACACATGCAATCTCTCTGCGCGATTGCTCACTACGACTTCAATATGCCGCGAGCCTACGGTTACGAGCAGGCCTTCCTTGTGATGCGACAACTGCGCCTGACCAAGGCTGAGGCCGTGCAGCAGTTCCGCCGCATGGTTTTCAATGTGGTAGCGCGCAACCAGGATGATCACACCAAGAATGTCGCCTTCCTGATGGATCAGGCAGGCGACTGGCACTTGTCCCCTGCGTTCGATGTGATGTACGCCCATAATCCCGGTGGGCAATGGACAAACCAGCACCAGATGACCATCAACGGAAAGAGCGATCATTTCAGCCGGGAGGATATTATTGCTGTTGGGCGCGCCATCAATCTCTCACGGCCACAACGAATAATCGACGAGGTCGTGGATGTGGTTGCCCGCTGGGCTGAGTTTGCCAAGCAGGCTGGCGTGCCGGATGCTGTCGCCGCGAATATCGGGCGCTATCACCGGCTCAAGCTACCTTCCTCATAATCGAAGCCCCGCAGCCCCGTCCCTACTGGCGGTACACCCTGTGCCGCGTATGGTATCTCCTATAACGCAAACAACGGAGAGATGCCATGTACCTTTCGCCCGAGAGTATCCAGAACCCCTTCCTTCCCGGCCTCTTCATGGTCGATGTGTCCGCTGCGCCGAGAAGCAACACATACAGCGTCGAACTGATCTGTGATGGCAATAACCTGCCGACGCGCCACAAGTCCTGCGAAGAGATGTTTTACGGCGCAAACGGCCTCGTTTACGGAGCCTTGAGGTTGAAGGCCTTTTCCACCTGCAGGGCGATGGCGCAGAGTCGACCGACGATGAGGCGCTGGATCAGCCGCAGGTTCTGCACGGCGTCGGTGCCGCGGTCGAGGGCAGCGGCGGGGCTGCTCCCGGGCTGGGCGTTGCGCAGCACCCACTGCATCAGGTTGCGGTACTTCTGCTGCGAGGGGAAGGGAAACGGCACGCTGCGCAGGGCCACGTCGATGCCCTTCAGGGTGCGGTTGATGTCGTCGGATTTTTCGGTAATGAGGTCGCGCAGCTTGCGCTTGGCGCGCGGCGAATCGTGGCTGAGCAGCGATTCCAGCAACAGGGTCTGCAGGCGCAGATTGCGCAGTTGCGGATAGATGTGTTCGATGCGGGCGCCGGCGTTGATCACCAGTGCCTCGGCCTCGGCATGCAGCTGCGCGCCGTTCTCGATGCGTGCCTGTCCCTGCGGAATGGTCAGCAGGGCCAGCGTGGCTGCGAGGCGGCCGATGTAGGGCGTGACGGCCTTGCCCACGTCCTCCAGTGCGGTGTCGTATTTCGCCTCGTATTCGCGGCAGGTTTCGTGGATCTCGTCGCGCTGTTTCTTCAGCAGCGGCAGCTCGCCCAGATAGTTGCCGTAGCCGGCGCGGTGCATCAGCTCGCGGTTACTCACGGTGATCAGGTCGTCATCGCACTGGTGCAGGGTGGTCATCGCCGCGCGCGCCTTGGCGCGCTCTTTCTCCATCAGCGTCAGGGACAGCGTCCAGTGCTGTATGGCGGCCTCGGTATCGGCGGGCATCTGGCTGAAGCGCGTCTCGAAGCCGAGCGGGGCGAAGTCGGCATACAGGCTGCCGAAGTAGCAGGCGATGACGTGATTGGCCTCGTATTCTCGGCTGCCCTTGGGCGGGGTACGGATCAGATTGTGGGTGGTGACCGGCAGGCGCAGGTGCTGGTGGTAATAGCGCATGGTGACGCTGTGCATCAGCTTGCCGAAGCGACGGAACAGCAGCGCGCTGTCGGAGGTGCAGCGATAGCGGCCTTCCTCCTGCTGCAGATCGAGAAAGGCCAGACGCTGGCCGTCGCCGGGCAGCAGCGAGCCGGTCTGCGTGATCTGCCGGGCCTGACGCTGACGCAGCTGTTCATGAATCTCGGCGGGCAGGTGCGAGGCCTGGGCCACCACGGCCATGGCGATGTTGTCCGGCAGCTCGTTGCGATCGCGCCACATGCGGTTCAGGGCGGGGATGGTCTTTTGCGCGGCATGGGCCAGTATCCGGCTCTGTTCCAGCATGCGGCGGAAGTCGGTATTGCCGGCGAGGCGGCGGGCAGCGGCGTCGGCCCGGGTGACGCGACGCTGCAACAGCCGACCGGCCAGCAGGCGGCTGAGCCACAGGTTCATGCGTAGCGGCAGGCGCGACCAGGCGATGAGGCGCAGCGCCTGGTCGTACAGCGGGGCCAGGCGCGGGGAGTTGTCGCGCCAGCGTTCCAGCCGGCGGTCGATGATGTCCGGCCGGTGGGTGGCACGTTGCATCCAGTCGACGATGCGTTCGATCAGCCGCGCGGTGCGCGGCGCCTCGCGCGGCGCCCAGCCGTGCATGGCCTGGGCGATGGCCGCCGCCAGCTGGCGCACGTTCAGGCTGGCGAGCAGCGGCAGGCCCAGCACCAGAACGGTCTGGCCCTTGAGCAGGCCACTGGTGATGTCGTCCTGAAAACGCACATTCAGCGTGGCGTCATTACTGAGCAGGATTTCCGCCGGCGGGGGCACGGCGATGGTCTCGCAGATATCCGCGACGAAGGCGAACAGATCCTCCTCCCGCTCCGGCGACAGCGGCACGGTGGGGTCGTCGGGGTGGCGCAGCGCCAGCAGTGGCTTGAGCAGAAGGGCCGCCAGCAGCAGGCCGAATACCACGATGAAGGCATAGGCCGCAGCGGCGACGGAGGCGGCGGGGATCAGGGCAAACAGGCGGGCGGCAAGCAGATCAGGATGCAACAGCACGATGAACAGGGTCGGCAGCAGCGCCAGCCAGGCCAGCACCGTGCCCAGCTCGAACAGCGCCACCAGTCGCAGGGCAGGGCGGTAAAGCCAGCCGGTTTTCCAGGGCTTTAGCGGCGGCAGTGCGCGCGGAGCCCTGGAGGGGCGCGATGCATCATGGAGGGTCTTGCGCTGCGCAATGTCGTCCGGCGTCTCCATCTCCGTCACCAGTCCGGCGCGGGTGAACATCTCCATGTAGCGTTGGGCCGTTGCCGCTGAATCGGCATGCTTCAGTACCTGTTTCTCGCCGGAGAAAAAGGCCTCGATCTTCTGCGGAGTCAGGCGCAGCTGGCTGGCCAGGCTGCGCTTGACCTCATCAGGCTCGTAGCCCTCCAGCAGGCGGCCGGAAAAGATGATGCGATAGGCGTTTTCCATGTGCGGTATCCGATTCCTTCCTCAGCGGGGCACAAAGTGTAGCTACAGGGGTAACAGCATACTGACGACAGGTTCAAAGTTACAGCCTTCGCTGCCGGCAGCGACACCGGCCGTGATAGGATCACGCATCCTTTCAACAAGATGTAGCGCACATGTTCCATACCTACACGGGTACCCGCAGCGCCCAGCTCGTCCAGTCGCTCAATGAACGCATCCTGATCCTCGACGGCGCCACCGGCACCATGATCCAGGGCTACCAGTTGCAGGAGGCCGACTACCGCGGCGAGCGCTTCAGGGACTGGCCCTCCGATCTCAAGGGCAACAACGACCTGCTGGTGCTGACCCGGCCGGACATCGTGCAGGAGATCCACCGCCAGTATTTCGAGGCCGGCGCCGACATCGTCGAGACCAACAGCTTCAACGCCAACGCCATCTCCATGGCCGACTACGGCATGCAGGCCCTGGTGCACGAGCTGAACGTGGAGGCGGCGCGCCTGGGCCGTGAAGTCGCCGACCAGTTCGAGGCGCGCGACGGCAGGCCGCGCTATGTCGCCGGCGTGCTCGGCCCCACCGGCAAGACCGCCTCCATCTCCCCCGACGTGAACAATCCGGGCTATCGCGGCGTCAGCTTCGATCAGCTGGTGGACGCCTATCTGGAGGCAACCCACGGCCTGGTGGAGGGTGGCGCCGACATCATCCTCATCGAGACCATCTTCGACACCCTGAACGCCAAGGCGGCCATCTTCGCCGTCGAGACCTATTTCGAGCAGAACAACATCCGCCTGCCGGTGATGATCTCCGGCACCATCACCGACGCCTCCGGCCGCACTCTCACCGGCCAGGTGACCGAGGCCTTCTACAATTCGCTGCGTCATGCCAAGCCGATCAGCATCGGCCTCAACTGTGCGCTGGGGGCGAAGGAGCTGCGCCAGTACGTGGAGGAGATGTCGCGCATCGCCGAGTGCGGCGTCAGCGCCCATCCCAACGCCGGCCTGCCCAACCCGCTGTCGGCCACCGGCTACGACGAAACCCCCGAGGCGATGGCCGGCGAGATCGGCGAGTGGGCCCGCTCCGGTTTCCTCAACATCATCGGCGGCTGTTGCGGCACCATGCCGCCGCACATCCAGGCCATCGCCGCAGCGATGCATGGCGTGGCGCCGCGCGCGCTGCCGGCCATCGAACCGGCCTGCCGCCTGTCCGGCCTGGAGCCGTGCAACATCGACAAGGACTCGCTGTTCGTCAACGTCGGCGAGCGCGCCAACGTGGCGGGTTCCGCCAAGTTCAAGAAGCTGGTGCTGGACGGCAAATACAGCGAGGCGCTGGACGTGTGCCGCGAGCAGGTGGAAACCGGCGCCCAGGTGATCGACGTCAACATGGATGACGCCATGCTGGACGGCAAAAACGCCATGGTCACCTTCCTCAACCTCATCGCCTCCGAGCCGGACATCGCCAGGGTGCCGGTGATGATAGATTCCTCCAAGTGGGAGATCATCGAGGCCGGCCTCAAGTGCGTGCAGGGCAAGGGCATCGTCAATTCCATCTCCATCAAGGAAGGCGAGGCGGCGTTCATCGAACACGCGAAAAAACTGCGCAAGTACGGCGCCGCGGTGGTGGTGATGGCCTTCGACGAAAAGGGCCAGGCCGACACCTACAAGCGCAAGATCGACATCTGCAAGCGCTCCTACGACATCCTGGTGCACCAGGTCGGCTTCCCGGCGGAAGACATCATCTTCGATCCCAACATCTTCGCCGTCGCCACCGGCATCGACGAGCACAACAACTACGCCGTGGATTTCATCGAGGCCACGCGCTGGATCAAGCAGAACCTGCCCCACGCCCTGATCTCCGGCGGCGTGTCCAACGTGTCGTTCTCCTTCCGCGGCAATAACCCGGTGCGCGAGGCGATCCACTCGGTGTTCCTCTATCACGCCATCCACGCCGGCATGACCATGGGCATCGTCAACGCCGGCATGCTGGCGGTATACCAGGACCTGCCGGAAGAGCTGCGCAAGGCGGTGGAGGACGTGGTGCTCAACCGCGATCACGGCGCCACCGATCGCCTGCTGGAGATCGCCCCCAAGTACAACGTCGGCACCGCCGCGGTGGAGAAGCAGACCGAAGAGTGGCGCGGCTGGCCGGTGGCCAAACGCCTGGCCCATGCCCTGGTCAAGGGCATCGACGCCTACGTCGAAGCCGACACCGAAGAGGCGCGCCAGCAGTTCGCCCGTCCCATCGAAGTGATCGAAGGCCCGCTGATGGACGGCATGAACGTGGTCGGCGATCTGTTCGGCGACGGCAAGATGTTCCTGCCCCAGGTGGTGAAGTCCGCCCGCGTGATGAAGAAGGCGGTGGCCTACCTGTTGCCCTACATCGAGGCGGAAAAGCACGCCGACTCGCGCGCCGCCGGCCGCATCCTGATGGCGACGGTCAAGGGCGACGTGCATGACATCGGCAAGAACATCGTCGGCGTGGTGCTGCAGTGCAACAACTTCGAGGTGGTCGACCTGGGCGTGATGGTGCCCACGGCGACCATTCTGGAGGAGGCACAGAAACATAACGTCGACATCATCGGCCTGTCCGGTCTCATTACCCCCTCGCTGGAGGAGATGGCGCATGTGGCCAAGGAGATGCAGCGTCTCGGCATGAAGCAGCCGCTGCTCATCGGCGGTGCGACGACATCCAAGGCGCACACCGCCGTGAAGATCGCGCCCAATTACGACGGCGCCGTGGTGTGGGTGAAGGATGCCAGCCGCGCCGTCGGCGTGGCGCAGAACCTGATCTCCGCCAGCGGCGGCCGCGACGCCTACGTTGCGCAGCTGCGCGCCGAATACGCCCAGGTGCGTGACGATTATCTGGGTCGGCAGAAAGAGGCGAAATACCTGGCCCTGGATCATGCGCGCGCCAACAAGCTGCAACTGGACTGGGAGCACTACACTCCGCCCAAGCCCAACGACCTGCTGGTGCAGGTGTTCGACGACATGCCGCTGGAATTCCTCGTCCCCTACATCGACTGGACGCCGTTCTTCCACGCCTGGGAGATGAAGGGCAGCTACCCGAAGATCCTCGACGACGCGGAAAAGGGCGAAGAGGCGCGCAAGCTGTTCGCCGACGCGCAGAAGATGCTGCAGCAGATCATCGCGGAGAAATGGCTCGGCGCCCGCGCCGTGGTCGGCCTGTTCCCGGCCAACAGCGTCAACGACGACGACATCGAGGTCTACACCGACAACAGCCGCAAGAAGGTGCGCACCACCCTGCACCACCTGCGCCAGCAGACCGTGAAGCCCGCGGGCAAGGCCAATCTGTGTCTGGCCGACTTCGTCGCGCCCAGGGAAACCGGCAAGAAGGATTTCATCGGCGCCTTCGTGGTCACCGCCGGCATCGGCATCGACGAGCACGTCAGGCGCTTCGAAAAGGCGCACGACGACTACCACGCCATCATGCTCAAGGCCCTGGCCGATCGCCTGGCCGAGGCCTTTGCCGAGCACATGCACGACCGCGTGCGTCACCTCAACTGGGGTTACGAGATCTCGGGCCAGATGACCACCGCGCGCAGCCGCACCCGGGGCGGCGAGGCCAAGGGCCGCTGGACGCCGCGCAACGGCCTCGACAACAGGCACTTCGACGGCACGGTGCTGGTGAACGAGAGCTACCAGGGCATCCGCCCGGCCCCCGGCTATCCCGCCTGCCCGGAGCACACCGAGAAGGACCTGCTGTGGCAGCTGCTCGATGTCGAGAAGAACACCGGCGTCCGCCTCACCGAGAGCAAGGCCATGGTCCCCACCGCCGCAGTGAGCGGCTGGTACTTCAGTCACCCGGACAGCAGCTACTTCACCGTCGGCAAGATCGACAAGGACCAGGTGGAGGACTATGCAAAACGCAAAGGGATGAGCATCGAGGAGGCCGAATACTGGCTGGCCCCGATCCTCGGCTACGAACGCTGATGCCTCTGCCCCTCCCTCCGGGCAGCCGAAGATTCGCGACCAGGTGTTCAGGGAAGCCATCGAGTTCGGGCGTTGATGCCGAGTTGATTTGGGCCGTTGTAGAGCAATCGGTGACAAGCTGTCACCGACCGAATCGCGCGATTTGACCGAATCGCGCGATTCGTCTAAAGTTGGTGCAACTGTCCTGCCGATAGTTGAGGGCCGATGCCATGCAGACCTATACCGCCAATGAAGCCAAGACCCGATTCGGGGAATTTCTGGACCGCGTGCAGCGCGAGCCGGTGCGCGTGATGCGCCACGACCGCGTGGTCGGGGTGATGGTCAGCGCGGAGGATTACGAGGCCATGCGGGCCTTCTATGCGGATCGCCTGCGCAAGACCTTGCGGGAAAGCGCCGACCATGCAGCCGCCGCAGGATTGACCGAAGAAAAGCTGGCCAAGCTGCTGGAAGACGAAAGCTGATCGACGGTGTCGGGAGACTACGCAAAGGTCGTGGTTGATACCAATGTGCTGTTGAGCGCAGCGCTGCTTCCACACAGCGTGCCTGCCGAGTTGGTGGACAGCTTGCTGGCCGACGGCCGTTTGATATTTTCCAAGGCCACTTTTTCAGAGATCGAAACACGCATATGGAAACCCAAGTTTGATCGCTATCTGCCGATCGAACGGAGACGGCGCATTCTCCTTGAGCTGGATGCCAGCGCGATGTGGGTGGAGGTTTCCGCAGAACTTGCAACGCAGTCGTTTTCGCGGGATGTAAAAGACGATGCGTTCATTCATGCCGCGCTGGCAGGAGGGGCAACCCGTCTGATCAGTGGCGATGACGATCTGCTTTGTCTGCGTCCACTGGGCGATCTGCACATTCTCTCTCCACGCGATGCGCTGACAGAATTGAGGCACATGGAAAAGCCGTGAACGAAGCCGAAACCGCGTCGAACATATCGAATCCACTATGGAGCGGTTCGGAAGAGAATGGAGGGTAATTGCCGATGAGCACTGTCGTTAAAGAAGGCACAACCAAAGACTTCTTCGAGCGCGCCCGCAGCGTCGCGCGCGCCGCCGATCGGGGCGAGCCGATCGCGAAATCCCCCAAGGTCATCACCCTCGAACCAGAATCGTTCCAGGCGCTGATGTCCGCCAATCGCCTGAAGGTATTGCGGGAGGTTCGCAAGACCAATGGCGTCACATTGGCGCGCTTGTCCGAGAATCTGCACCGCGAGCGTGCCGCGCTGTCGCGGGACGTGAAAGCTCTCGAGCTGATTGGCTTGTTGGTAACGCGGCTGGAAAAGAATCCAGGCCATGGCTTGCAGAAGATCGTTGAGCCCGTTGCCAAGAAAGGCGAGAAGCTTATATTGCAGACAGAATTATGAGGCTGGATCGCTCGTTGTGGTACGGGATGGATAGAGCGACAGGGTTGGTTTCGAAACCATCAACAAGTTCTGTGCCTCTTCAAACGCCAGGTGAGTAATCTGAAAAATAGGGCCCGGCTACTTCCCACAACAAAATCACCATGAGGAAGGCAAGAGCAATGGGATTGCCTGACGGCCTTTACGACCAAGTACTCACGGAATCGTTGTGGGAGGCCCTTTCCCATACCACGGATGGGAGCCGTCAGGGTCAGAACACAGATTCCTCTAATATTAGCTACATCTATGTTCTGACCCCACTTGTTAGAGCCGGCCCGGCGGCGCGCCCAATTCGATGCGCTGCTCGAATTGGTCACCATCCTGCCCTTCGATCGCCCGGCAGCCTCGCAGGCAGCGGCCATCCGTGCTGCGCTGGAAGCATCGGGGCAGCCCATCGGTCCCATCGATACTCTGATCGCCGGAACCGCCCTGGCCAACGGTGCGACTTTGGTCAGCCGCAATCTGCGCGAATTCCGCCGCGTGCCGCAGCTCCAGGTGGTCGACTGGTATGACTGAATCTTGCGCAATATCTGCGCCCGGTTCCCTTGCGCACGCCAATCGCCTGCCAACCGGCTGGAGGCGTTGCACGGTGACAGGAAGGGTTGCTACAGCATTCGTATCAATGACCAATGGCGTATCTGCTTCCACTGGGATGCGGGCAACGCACACGATGTGGAAATTGTCGATTATCACCAGGAGGCGGGTATGGCGCGCAAAAAACTACAGCCCATCCATCCCGGCGAGATTCTGTTGAAGGATTTTCTGGAGCCCATGGAGATCAGCCAGTACCGTCTGGCCAAGGAAATCCATGTGGCGCCGCGACGCATCAATGAAATCGTGCTCGGCAAGCGCTCCATCTCGGCCGATACGGCGCTGCGCCTGGCGCGCTATTTCGGTACCACGGCCGAGCTGTGGCTCAACCTGCAGAATGCCTACGATCTGGATGTAGTGCGCGACGCCGTAGGTGCGACCCTGGAAAAGGAGATTCAGCCGCGGGCTGCGTAGGTCGAAATGGGGAGCATACCAACGCCTCACGCCAAGCCAGGGGGCGCGGTGGTCGCCATAAGTGGTTCCGCAGGATGATGGGTAGAGTGAAAGCGAAACCCATCATCCCTTCCGTGAGGTAATGGTGTGCACTCATCTGCCTGCGGATACACAAGGTGTAGCCCACACTTGACACCTCAGACGGAAACGCACATTCTCGTCAAAATTCGACGGAGAAAGAATACAAAAAGCGTCGGATTTCGATAGGGATTGAACATCATCCGGAGGATGCTGGTATGGAAATTAAAACGCATTCAGCGCTTTTTGATCCGGTTGATTACTTGGATACGACTGAAAAGATTATCGATTATCTCAATGCTGCTATAGAAGATGGCGATGGACGCCTAATGCTGGCAGCAATCAAGGATGTAGTTCGCGCCAAGGAGGGTATGTCATATCTTTCACGGGAAACGGGGCTTTCTCGCGAAAGTCTTTACCGCGCACTCTCTGATGACGGTAATCCAAAGTTGTCAAATTTCATCGCAGTATTGCGCGCCCTAGATCTGGAGCTCGCAATTCGGCCACGCAAGCGCAACGCATAAACATCCCAAGAAAACGAACAGTGACGTACAAAGAAATGCTGAATTGTGTCGACCTCTTTGCGGGCGCGGGTGGGTTCTCACTCGCAGCCAAGAATATAGGTTTAACAGTTGTTGCTGCCGTCGAATTTGACACGCATGCATGTGAAACCTACCGACACAATATCGTTGGCGAAGAAGGGGCTACGACTCTATACCACAAAGATATTCGCGAGCTTAACCCAAGAACGATTAAAAAGGCGCATTTCCATAACAGCACAACATGTGATCTTGTGTTGGGTGGCCCGCCATGCCAAGGATTTTCTGTGCATCGTATAAACGATGCGGGCGTTGATGATCCTAGAAATCAGTTGGTTTTGCGGTACTTCGAGTTTGTAAGGGTTCTTAAGCCGAAGGCATTCCTGATGGAAAACGTACCTGGGTTGCTGTGGGAGCGTCATCGCAAGTTCTTGGATAAGCTGTACGAAGAGGGAAAAAAAGCCAATTACAGAATGTTTGAGCGCGTCCTCCTTGATGCAAGAGATTTTGGTGTCCCGCAGAGAAGGAAGCGGGTTTTCATTCTTGGAGTACACAAAGACGTCGACTTCGATACTTCTGTTTGGCCTCCTCAAGCCACGCATGGTGATGAACGCCAGCGAAAGGAAAGCCCTAAACTATTGCCATGGGTGACTGCTGAAAAGGCAAAAATATTTCGGGGAGCGCCAAAAGACGATACCAATGATGTTCATATGATGCATACAGAACAGCTGGTAAAAGTGTTTATGGAAACGCCAGCTAATGGTGGAAGTCGGCACGACTCCGGACGTACGTTGCTATGTCACATTGGCCATGGGGGACATAATGATGTTTATGGAAGAATTAACCCTAAAGAACCAGGGCCAACGATGACGACTGCATGCATCAATCCGTCGAAGGGTCGCTTTGTACACCCCGTGCAGCACCATGGAATAACTGTAAGGCAAGCAGCTCGTTTTCAGACGTTTCCAGATGACTATGTATTTAAAGGCGGACTAATGGCAGCGGGCGCCCAAATCGGTAATGCTGTTCCAATAAAGTTGGGAGAGGTACTTCTTCGCGCGGTTGCCGAGGGCCTGTCATGCGGGCGGTAGGGCGAATTGAGAAATTAATTTGGGGCGCCAAATATAATGGTTGATTCCATTGCATTCAGAACTCGTGCGAGAACAGTCGACCATTTAGGTCGCGAGCAGATAGCCGACTGTCCAACGGCGGTTTCCGAGCTTTGGAAAAATGCCTACGATGCTTACGCTCGGGAAGTTGCACTGCACATCTTTGATGGAGATGTCCCGATTGCCGCCATTCTGGACAATGGCCACGGCATGAGTCGAGAGGAATTCATCGAAAAATGGTTGGTCATAGGTACCGAATCAAAAGCAACGACCACTGGAGTTCCTGAGGCGGATCGCAACGGACTTCCCTACCGTGAGAAGCAAGGACAAAAGGGCATAGGTCGCCTTTCTTCGGGGTATTTAGGTTCTCTCCTTCTTCTAATTTCGAAACGTAAAACCACCCCATTTGTTGCTGCACTGATTGATTGGCGTCTGTTCGAAAATCCATTTCTATATTTACAGGACATAGAAATTCCGGTTGTTGAGTTCGACGTCAAAGGTTCCCTTTGGACACATATCCCTCACCTATTTGACAAAATGATGGGAAATGTATGGGGCGATGGGGCGGATAAGGCGCGGGATGAGCGGATCGCGATGGCGTGGGCCGCGTACGACGATCTCGAGAAGCAGGAGGGGCGGGCTTCTACAAAGTCGGCGATAGAACAGACATTAATTGGCACAGCCTTTAGTGAACGACATATCGAAAACTGGCCTGTGTGGGCAGCTACTTCACCTAACGGGACAGCGATGCTGATGGCCAACATCGTCTATGACCTTGAAGCTCAGCTTCAAACATCTAGTAGTACGAACGAAAGCGATACATTCAAGTACGCACAAGAGAGGTTTTTCCAGACGCTGTCAAATTTCACAGATCCATTTGTTGACGCCGTTGAGGCGCACAGTGATTTTGGTGCAGACGACTTTAATTATTCTGTAACTGCTTGGGAGGGTGAGTTAAGTCGCCCCATAATCTCGGATGAAAGGGAATTTGGTTATAAGAATCTCGAAGACCTAGAGCACGTTATTGATGGAGTCATTGATATAAATGGGATTTTCAAAGGTAGAGTGAAGGCATTCGGAAAGTTGTTGCCTGGGGACGTTCTTATAAATCCTCCATTTGCAGTTCCGACACGAGCGGACTCTATGGTAGGAGAATTCCATTTGCGACTTGGGGCTTTCGAGGCGACGTTAGGAGGTTCTACTCATTCCGCCGAGGTGCAGGCGAAACTATTGGAACAGGTTTCTAAATATGGCGGATTGCTAATGTTTAGAAATGGCCTTCGAGTTATGCCATATGGTCGAGAGGATAACGACTATTTTGAAATCGAAAAACGTCGAGGTATGCATGCGGGTCGGTGGTTTTGGTCAAATAGACGGCTTTTTGGCCGGGTAGCGTTGACACGACAAGAAAACCCAAACCTTCGTGATAAGGCAGGTCGCGAAGGGATCATTGATAATAAGGCGGCTAAAATTTTTCGTGACATCGTCATTAATATTCTCATGGAGAGCGCTAAGCGCTTCTATGGAACTGACTCAGATATTCGAAAGCAGGTACTTCCAGAACTCCGTCAAACGTACGCAAAACAAAAGGCAGACGACGCGCAGAAGAAGGTTCGGTCCAGAAAACGAAGAGAGTTTCGTAGCCATTTAGCTGCTAACTTGCCGGAGATTCTGTTGATTGAAAATGAACTCGAGCAACTTGCTAATTTGGCGCACGAGGACGATCTGCCGGCCACGGAAACAGAACTCTTGGCGATGCGAGAACGGCTTTCTGCACTTAAGGCACGCCGAGCAACGCTTGCTCTTGGCCCTCCCCCAAACAATCTAGGGAACCTTGAATCTGAATATCGGGAGTTCCGTAACAGTGACAGTCGTGCCAATGAGCTTATTGTTCGACTAATCGACTCGATTTCCCACGCCATAGAAAAAGTCAAACCTAAGTCGTCTAGAGATGCAGCGTATTCCGAGATCAGTCGCAATGCCGCATATATACAACACCGATTGCGTAAATGGTCAATTGAAGCAAAAGATATCCTCAGCGCAGAGATCAAGCGCGTTTCCGACTTGGTGGATGAGCGTAACAAGCGCTATCACACCGAAACACTGCCATTGCTGGACGACCTAGAGCACGGTAGATCCTCTCTTACAAAAGTCCTTGACGCACTTGAATTAGAGAGAGAGAAGCAAGATAGCGATAATTCCGAACTCTTTGAACCATATATCTCAACACTAAAGAGCCTTCAGGAAAGCGTCGATATTGAAACCCTCGTTAGCTTCACAATGGAAGAATCTGCGGAACTACGCCAAGAGCTTGACAGGCTAAATGCGCTGGCACAGCTCGGTATTACTGTAGAGATCATTGGTCATGAAATTGAGGGGCTGGAGATGACAATCTCTAGAGGGCTGGAGGCTCTACCGGAAGCTGTAAAAAACACCAACACTTTCGTTTCGATCCGGACCGCGCATCAAGCACTTGTTGATAGACTACGGTTTCTTTCTCCATTAAAGCTCTCCGGTGAGAAGATCAGAAAATGGATTAGCGGGGAGCAAATCGTAGAATACGTAAAAGGTTTTATGGGAGATTCCCTCGCACGACGTGGCATAACCCTTGAGGTGAGTCCTGCATTCGGTCGGTTCAATGTATACGAACAAGCATCACGTATTTACCCAGTGTTTATTAATCTTATAAATAATGCCGCGTATTGGGTCAATCAATCAGGCGCAAGTTCAAAGACCATATCTTTGGATGTTATAGACGGCAAAGTTGTAATTTCTGACGATGGGCCAGGTGTTGAGAAAGATGACCTAAAAAACCTATTCACCCTGTTTTTTACCCGCAAGATTCGCGGTGGACGAGGTGTAGGACTTTATCTTTGTCGGGCAAACTTGGCGTCAGGTGGGCACACGATTAGTTATGCAACCGAAAACGGCATGCGCAAGCTATCCGGCGCAAACTTCATAATAGATTTCAAAGGGGCAAATTATGAGTAGTGCTTCGGCTGGAGCGGATATTCATGATCGTTTCATTCGGGACGTTTTTATAGATCCAATCCGGACTGTAGTTGTGGTTGATGATGAATATCCGACGCTAGATAGTTTAGCGGCAAAAGAGGCTGGAGATAAGGATGCCTGGAATAAAGGTAATACGGGAGAGGTTAAGGCTGTTCGCCAACTACTTAAATTTGCACGAAATAGAAGTAAGCCGTGGCTGGTAGATGTACATGACGGCAAGAAGATAACGTCAACCTCTGAACAGGGTATCGCAACGCATCTCGACCATTCTGACCTTTTGGTGCTCGATTACCATTTGGATGGTAATGATGGGAGCGGAGATGCAGCTATTAACATTCTTAGGAAGCTTGCTCAAAGCGACCATTTTAATTTGGTGATTGTGCACACTAAAGGTTACCAGGGTGACCTAGAGAAAGTTAATAGAGAAATCGCACTTGGCCTCACACATACAGATCCGGCGTTATCTATTAATGATGAAATTGAAAAATCTTCATTGATAGATGCATTGGATGAGTGGGAGGAAGGGCATGAAGGTATTACGGCTAAGTTGGAGGCGGAGATATCCGAAAATACGTACCTACAAGTCCGATCTGATTTTCCTGGTAATCCTTGCGGCATTCTCAGTTTAGAAGACGGGGCGCGATTACGGGAGCTTTGGTTGGGCAGGCCGGAAGGTTTAAATATTGACCTTGGAAAACTGGCTAAATGGATTGTTTCTAAGAAGCAGGAGCAGTTGATTAGGCAGTTCTCACCAGATGATCTAGGAAGTGTCCATATAGGGAGTTCCGATGGTGTCAACTGGATACGAACTGATAAGTTGTTTATAACAGTGCTTCCGAAGGAGTGCGCCCCAGACCAATTCGAAATATCTCTCATAAATGCAATTAGAACTTCGTTTCCGTCGCCCCATCGCTTGTTGCTTACAAGGATGAGAGCTGAGATTGATCAGCGCGGGTTGAACGCCGAAACAGCAATCCTCAAAAATAGACATCTTCAAGCTGAATGGCTAAATGACTTTTTGAAATCCGACCCCGTTGATAATAGGGCTGTCATTCAGAGCACCATTAATAGGCACTGGGAAGCGCTCGGGGATGAATTAAGTGCTCGCCTGGCAAGTTTTGCGGAGGAGTTGAGAGATTACTTTTCTCCAATGGGTAGTGACGAAGTGATGAGGAAGTGCGGCCTGAATATGGCCGACGTAGGTACAAATGAATCGCTGAAGCGCTTCAATTGTTTTTCGAGTACCAAACCGGTAGACAGATCACACTTAACGACAGGCCATGTGTTCCGGAATGTAGATTCCGGCGAAGAGGGTGGGCCTGGATTTTGGGTTTGTCTTTCCCCTGCATGTGATATGGTTCCTGATCAAAAACGGACAGGAATTGGTTTAGGTGACAGCATCCCCTTTGTTGCAGTCAGGTTGCAGAAGGTTGCCGACAGAACCGCGCTAAAAAATGCCACTAATAATGCATTTCTATTCCTTGACGTCGATGGCGATATTTGTACATTCAGCATATATAGAGAAGGAAACGTTACAAGTAATCCAGACTGGGAGCAGAAGTTTGCCCGTGATAAGGGAAGATTTAGTTCCTCAAATGGATTTACTCTTGGGACTCTGCGTGAGATAGAGGGCGAACTAAAAGTCGTTTGGGGAGATGCGTCCGTAGTAGCGCAGCTACGCTCTGAATATGCATTGAATCTTCTTCAGAGAATAGGAATGTCACTATCGCGGCCGGGTTTGGGTATGAATTTCAAAGCCCGTCCGTAGTAAGCGTATCCGATGGATAAGCTATCTCAGGCGGATCGTTCTCGCGTAATGTCATCTGTGCATGAAAGAAACACTAAACCAGAGTTGGTGGTTCGTCAGGCGCTCCATTCATTGGGCTTTCGTTTTCGTCTCCACAAGAAGGACTTGCCTGGCAAGCCCGACATCGTGTTGGCGAAATACAAAACATGCATTTTTGTCCACGGATGTTTCTGGCACCAGCATCCAGGGTGTAAGCGTGCATCTCGGCCGTCAAGCAATATTCAATTCTGGGACAGTAAGCTAAAACGAAATATTGAACGCGACAAGGAAAATATGGAGGCGTTGGCGCGCCTTGGTTGGCGAGTTATCGTGATATGGGAGTGCGAAACAAAGGACACCGAAATACTGAAGCGCCTTTTGGATAAATTTCTTCGCAGGGGGGAAAGGTTGAACTAGTGGTGCTGGAGAACAGCGGCAGCTTGCTGTAGCTGGTCAGGCCGTCGGAGCAGGCGAGGAAGAACACGGGCTTCGCATGGCGGGAGCCCAATTCATTGGGCGATGACGGCGTCGGATGGGGCGCATCGCCCGGCGAGCCGGGCTCCCACGGAACCGTCCGAGCTGCGGTCAGAGTTGCTGCAACTGTTCCACTGACGGCGCGAAGAAATAGCCGCCGCTCACCGCTTCGGTGAATTCCATCAGACGATCATGCAGGCCGTCGCCGCTGAGGCCGAACATGTTGCGCAGCATCTTGTCGTAGATGGTCAGGTCGCGGGAGCAGGCGAGGAAGAACAGGCCGCTCTCGCCGGAGGCCGAGCCGTAGGGCAGGCTGTGGCGCACGATCTCCAGCTCCTCGCCGTCTTCTTCGATCACCACGCGGGCGATGTGGGCGGTGGGCGGCTTGACGCCATCGTCCAGTTCCACCGAGTCGGGCTTGCTGCGGCCGATGACGCCTTCCTGTTCCTGCTGCGGCATGGTGTTCCAGCGTTCCAGGTGATGCACGTAGCGCTGGGCGATGATGTAGCTGCCGCCGGCGAATGCCGCGTCCTCGTCGCCGATCAGCGCCGCCTCGCGCCGCTCGTCCTGTTCCTGCGGATTTTCCGTGCCGTCGATGAAGCCGGTGAGGTCGCGTGCGTCGAGATAGCGGAAGGCCGGCGTCTCTTCGGCGCGGTCGATCCACGGTTTGAGCGGTGCGGCGAAGCGGTTGGCGACCAGGTAATTGAGATCGGCGCGTGCCGAGTGCAGGTGCAGCAGCACATCGCCGCCGGTGGCCGGGGCGCGCAGCGTGCCGCCGTCGAGCGGGCCGAAGGGCTTGAGCAGTTTCGGCCGCGTGCTGCTCAGGCGATCCCACTGCTGCGGACCGAAGGCCAGCGTGCCGACCAGTTGTGCCTCCGGTGCGGCAGAAGAGATGTCGTCCAGCAGTGCCGGGAACGCGGCCGCGGCCTGGCGCACGGCGTCATCGGCGCCGGGCTTGAGGTGCAATACCAGGAACAGGCCGAGCGGACCGTCCAGGGCGAGGATGGCGGATTGCGGAGTGGGCATGATGGTTTCCGGTAGCGGTGCTGTGGTTGTGGGAGCGCGGTTTATCGAGCGGCATCGGCGTTCGGCAAGGCCGCTTCGCCCGATAAATCGGGCTCCCACGCAATGGATCAGTTGTGTTGTGCCAGCCAGGCTTCCAGCTTGTCGGAGCCGCCGATGTGTTCGCCGTCGATGAACACCTGCGGCACCATGTCGACGCCGCTGACGGCGCGCAGGGCGCGGCCGGTGTAGTCGCGGTTCAGCACCAGTTCCTCGTAGGGGATGTCGCGATCCTGCAGCAGGCCCTTGGCCTTGACGCAGTAGGGGCAGCCCTCGCGGGTGAAGATCACCACTTCCAGCGGCTTCCTGGCGTTGGGCGCGATGTAGGCCAGCATGGTGTCGGCGTCGGACACCTCGAACGGATCGCCCGGCTTGTCCGGCTCGACAAACATCTTTTCGATGACGCCGTTTTTCACCAGCATGGAGTAACGCCACGAGCGCTGGCCGAAGCCGAGGTCGTCCTTGTCCACCAGCATGCCCATCTCTTCGGTGAACTCGCCGTTGCCGTCGGGGAGGAACAGGATCTCGTCGGCCTTCTGTTCGGCCTGCCAGGCATTCATGACGAAGGTATCGTTGACAGAGATGCAGGCGATGGTGTCGACGCCATGTTTGCGGAATACCGGCGCCAGTTCGTTGTAGCGCGGTACGTGCGAGGAGGAGCAGGTGGGGGTGAAGGCGCCGGGCAGGGAGAACACCACCACCGTCTTGCCCTTGAAGATGTCGTCGCTGGTGATGTCGACCCACTCGTGGCCACGGCGGGTGCGGAACACGACGAAGGGGGCCTGCTGGCCTTCACGGTTTTCAAACATGGTGCTCTCCTGAACTGTCGATTTGAGCGGCTAGCTTACCGGGTCGCGGCAGGATTAAAAACCTCTGGGCGGGCCGTGGTGTGATGGCGTAGGCTACGCGTCATGAATTTGCGCCAACTCAATTTGTTGCACGATGACGATCCGGCGGCGATCCGTTCCCTGGCCGGCGAATGCGGTCTCGATCCGGTACAGGCTATCGGGGTGGCCAAGCTGCTGCTGGCCAACGACGGCAACCTCGCCGGCCTGTCGCCGAAACAGCGGCAGTGTTACGAACAGGTGCTGCGTCCGCTCATCGAAGCCGGCGGCTGAACATCTTTGCCACAGTGAATACCAGCAGCCCGGCACAAATGCCGGGCGCCACGGCATACACGGCCACTGGACCGTGCAGACTCCAGCCGTACATGGCGAGCACGCCAGCCAGCAGCATGGCGACGGCCAGGCGTTCGCTGACGCGCTGCCCCAGGGCATAGACCGTGAGCAACGGCGCGAAGGCGGCGGCCAGCACGCCCCAGGCGTCGAGTACCAGGTCGTACACGCTCTTGTCGCCGGCCAGTGCGATGGCGAGGGCGGCGAGAGTGACGGCGACGGTGCCGAGTTTGGTGAGCCAGTAGTGATCCTGCTTCTGCCAGTGGAAGTCACGTGTCAGCGCGGCGGCGCAGCTCAGGATCAGCGAGTCGGCGGTGGACATGGTGGCGGCGAAGATGCCGGCGAGGATCACGCCGACCAGCACCTCGGGCAGCAGCTGCAGTGCCAGTGTCGGCAGTGCCAGTTCGGCGTCGAAGCTGGCCACCTCCGGCAACAGCAGGCGTGCACCCATGCCGACAATGATGGCGGTGCTCCAGAACAGCGTGAACCAGCCGTAATACCAGGCGCGCGCGACATTGAGGTTGCCGGCATCGTCCAGGGCCATGAAGCGGATCATGATGTGCGGCTGGCCCACCACGCCGAAGCCGGCGAACAGCCAGCCGGCCACGAACAGCAGCGGGCCGAGCCACGGCCCGTAACCCTCGATGACCGGGAACAGCTGCATGTAGCCGGGATCGACGGCGTGCAGGCCGGCAACGAAGGCGGACCAGCCGCCCAGGCTGTACAGCGCCGTGGCCATGAGCAGGAACATTGCTCCGATCATCACGATGGACTGCGCTGCGTCGGTCCAGATGGAGGCGCGGATACCGCCGGCGAAGGAATACAGCAACACCATCACCGCTCCCATCACCGCACCGGCCCAGTGCTGCCAGTCGAACAGCACCTGCAGTGCCTTGCTGCCGGCGGAGAGCTGGGCTGCGGCGTAGGTGCCGAGAAACAGCAGGATCAGCAGGCCGCTGATGAAGCGCAACACGCGGTAGTTGCCGCCCTGCCAGCGTGACAGCAGGCCGCTGAAGGTATGCACGTCGTGGCGTTCGGTGGCCAGTCGCACCTGGCGGTGGATGAAGCTGGAGGCGATGACGTCACCGATGATCCAGCCCAGCATCATCCAGATCGCCGCCAGACCGGTGACATAGGTGTAACCGATGAGGCCAATGAACATGTAGCCGCTGTTGTTGGTGGCCACCGCGGACAGCGCGGTGAGCCAGGCGGGGACGTTGCGGCCGGCGAGCAGGTAGTCGATGCTGTTGCGGCGGCTGCGGCGCATCGACCACAGGCCGATGCCGACAAAGATCAACAGGAAGCCGAGAAAACTGGCGACAATCATGCATACTCCGTGACGGGGGATGCGCTTCACCCTACACGATGCAGGGGCATGCTTCAAATCATGTATGCCGTGTCGATCATGCGGCGCAAGAAACACGCGAACAATTCAAGGTTTACACCATGTGATGGTTTCGCTAGATTGCGCGGCCGCCCAGCGTGGCGGCCACCACACTCCACACTTAACCATTACTCAAGAGATAAAATTATGGATGCCACCGCCATCGGAGCCATTCTTTCCGTCATCGGCTCGATCATCGTGTTCACGTTTCTCGGCGTGAAGATTACGCGGTTGATGAAGACCTGCAATTCGCAGGACTGAGTGTCGACAGAAGGGGGCGCAAGCCCCCTTGCTGTTTGCGGGGCAGCGGGAACTCGCCGTGGTGGACGCAGTCTTTAATCGGTCACAGGATTTTCATGAGGTATCTGCGATGAAGCGTTTTGCATTCATGGTGTTGTCCCTGGCGGGCCTGTTCCATCCCTGGGTCGCGCAGGCGGCCGGGGAGACGCTGGCGGCGCCCGAGGCGCTGGCCGCGGCGGCGGCGGGCCGGCTCACCATCATCGATATCCGCACCCCGCCGGAATGGCGGCAGACCGGCGTGGTTCAGGGCGCCAGCCTGATCGACATGCGCCACCCGCAGGGCGCGCAGGGTTTTCTGCGTGATGTGCTGCAGCGGGTGGGCGGCGACAGGAATGCACCCATCGGCCTGATCTGCCGCACCGGCAACCGCACCACCCAGGTACAGAAATTTCTGGAGGCGCAGGGCTTCACCCAGGTCTACAACATCAAGGAAGGCATGGCCGGCAGCGCTGCCGGTCCCGGCTGGCTGCGGCGCGGCCTGCCGGTGGAGCAGTGCACGCGCTGCTGACCCCTGCCAACGTTCATGGACATCCCGACATGCTGGTGACCTTCCACAGCCGCGCCTATGCCGACATCACTCTGTTTGGCGACGTCGCGCAGGCCCTGCTCAGAATGATGGGGCACAGTGCCACCGTGCCCGGCGCCCTGCTGGCCGCCGACATCCCGGCGGCACGGGCGCGCCTGCAGACGGCGCTGGCGGCGCACAGCGCCACCCCGCAGGCGGATGCCGGGGACGAGGAGGAGCAGGAAGAGGAAGAAAAGGAGCCACCCACACCGCTGAGTCTGCGCGCCCTGCCGCTGCTGGACCTGCTCGATGCCTCGGCGCGGGCCGGCTGTGACGTGATGTGGGATTGAGCGTGCCCGCGCCGCGCTGGGACATCTTCTGTTCGGTGGTCGACAACTTCGGCGACATCGGCATCTGCTGGCGCCTGGCGCGGCAGCTGGCCGGCGAACACGGCTTGCAGGTCCGCCTGTGGGTGGATGATCTGGCCAGTTTCCGCCGCATCAACCCGGAGATCGACCCGGCGCAGGCGGTGCAGTACAGTCGCGGTGTCGAGGTGCGGCACTGGACCGCGCCGTTCCCTGCGGTCGCACCCGGCGACGTTGCGGAGGTCGTGATCGACACCTTCGCCTGCACCCTGCCCGAGGCCTATCTGCGCGCCATGGCGGCGTGTGCGGAAAGGCCGCGCTGGGTCACGGTGGAGCACCTGAGCGCGGAAGACTGGGTGGCCGGCTGTCACGGCCTGCCCTCGCCGCAGCCGGGCCTGCCGCTGACCCGGCATTTCTTCTTTCCCGGCTTTGTGCCCGGCACCGGCGGCCTGCTCTGCGAGCATGGCCTGCTGGAGGCGCGCCACGCCTTCCAGGCCGACGCGGCAGCGCAGGCGGCCTTCTGGGCCGACCTCGGGCTGCCGCCGGGCCGGGAGGGCGAGTTGCGCCTGTCGCTGTTCGCCTACGACTGCGCTCATATCGCCCCGCTGCTGCACCGTTGGGAGCATTCCGCCCGGCCGCTGCGTGTGCTGGTGCCGGAGGGGGCGCTGGCACGACGCATCGGCGCTCACTATGGCGTGGCGGAGGCAGGGGCGGGAGATGTCTGCGGCGCCGGTGCACTGGCGGTGCACGTGCTGCCCTTCCTGGAACAGGATCGCTACGACCACCTGCTGTGGGCCTGCGGCCTCAACTTCGTCCGTGGCGAGGATTCCTTCGTACGCGCGCTATGGGCCGGCCGGCCGCTGGTGTGGCAGCCCTACCGCCAGGACGAGGACGCCCATACGGACAAACTGGACGCCTTTCTGCATCGTTACTGCGCCGGGCTGGGGGCGCGGGAGGCGGCGGCGCTGCGCGACCTGTGGCAGGCCTGGAATCGCGAGCAAGGCATGGCGGAACACTGGGACGGCTTCCTCGCCCACCGCGCCGCCTATGCGGTACACGCCGAGCTGTGGAGGCGACAAATGTCGGTTTTGGGCGATTTGGTTACGAATCTGGTGTTTTTTTGTGCAAAACCTTTATAATTCCGCCCTCTTTTCCACCCAGACAGTACCCTCACTATGAAAACCGCACAGGAAATCCGCGCCGGCCAGGTCATGATGGTTGGCAATGACCCCATGGTCGTGCTGAAGGCCGAGTTCAACAAGTCGGGCCGCAACGCCGCCGTGGTGAAGATGAAGATGAAGAATCTCCTCACCAACGCCGCCATGGAGACGGTGTACCGCGCCGACGACAAGTTCGAGACGGTGATCCTGGAAACCAAGGACGTCACCTACTCCTACTTCGCCGATCCCATGTATGTGTTCATGGACGAGGAGTACAACCAGTACGAGATCGAAGCGGATAACATGGCCGACGCGCTGAAGTACCTGGAAGACGGCATGCAGTGCCAGGTGACCTTCTACAACGGCAAGGCCATCTCCGTGGACCTGCCCACCACCGTGGTGCGCGAAATCGTCTACACCGAGCCGGCCGCCAAGGGCGACACCTCCGGCAAGGTGATGAAGGTGGCCAAGCTCAACACCGGCTACGAAATTTCCGTACCGGCCTTCGTCGAGATCGGCGACAGGATCGAAATCGACACCCGCACCGACGAGTACCGCAGCCGCGCCAAGTAAGCGCGCCGCACGGTGAAATAAAAAAGGGGCAGCCGCGAGGCTGCCCCTTTTCTTTTATCTGAACAAAAAGCCTTCAACGCAAAGACGCAAAGGACCGCAAAGACTACTTAAGCAGGAGCAGATTTCGTAGGGGGATAAGCGCAGCGCATCCACCAAACGCCGGCCACTTCAAACCCAACATCCAACGCAGAGACGCGGAGGCGCAGAGAAAATCATGGAATGGCTTTTCTCTGCGTCCTCTGCGCCTTTGCGTCTCTGCGTTGGATTTATGCCTTTGCCTTGACGTTGTTACGCGCAGCTGCCGCAGCAGCCGACGCCGAGCTTGCTCTTGATGGTGGCCACGACGGTTTCGCTGGAGGTGGCGTTGATGTCGAGCAGCATGCCGAGCTTGCGGTAGTAGTCGGCCAGCGGCGCGGTCTTCTCGTTGTAGGTATCGAGACGCTTGCTGATGGCCTCTTCGGTTTCGTCATCACGCTGAATCACCGGGCTGCCGCACTTGTCGCACTTGCCCTCGACCTTGGTCGGCTTGCTCTTGACGTTGTAGATCTCCTGGCAGGCGGAGTTGGAGCAGGTACGGCGGGTGGTCAGGCGATCGAGGATCACTTCACGCGGCACATCCAGGTTCACGGCGAAATCCAGCTTGATGCCCAGCTTGTCCAGCATGCCGCCCAGCGCCTCGGCCTGCGGGATGGTGCGCGGGAAGCCGTCGAGCAGGAAGCCATTGGCGCAGTCCGGCTGCTGCAGGCGCTCGCCCATGATGCCGAGGATCAGTTCGTCCGGCACCAGGTCGCCGGCCTTCATGAAGGCGTCGGCCTTCTTGCCCAGCTCGGTGCCTTCCTTGACGGCGCCGCGCAGGATGTCGCCGGTGGAAATCTGTACCGAGCCGTCGAGGGCGGTGAGCAGCTTGGCCACGGTGCCTTTGCCGGCGCCGGGGGCGCCCAGAAGAATCAATCGCATGTGTTTGGTCTCCGAGTTGATAAAACAGTGTGTGGTGTGGGACAGCCGCGCTGCCGGTCGACCGTCGATTCTAACGGTTGGGGGCCGAAGATGACGGCAAATAATCGTTATCGGCGCATAAGCAGAATTGCAGTGCCGCCGCTGCGAGTTCATCTCCCGGCGATATGCACTACACTGGCCGCTGGTATCCGACACTGTTCCTCCGATGATGCGCACAGCAGCAACGGCCTTCTTTCTTTGTCTCGTGATGGCGGCTCCGCTGGGGGCAGAGGAGGCCTATCTGCCCTGGCGGGTGGAGAATTTCGCCATCGAGGCCCCACTCGGCGGCCTGCGGGGGGATGCCGTACGCGGACGTGCGATTGCCGCCTCGCGCGAGAAGGGCAACTGTATCGCCTGCCATCTGATGCCGATCCCCGAGCATCCCATGCACGGCACCCTGGCGCCGCCGCTGTTCGGGGCAGGCGCACGCCTCAGTGCCGGCGAGCTGCGCCTGCGGGTGGTGGACGAAAAGGTGGTGAATCCCGAGACCATCATGCCGGCCTTCTACCGTGACCCCGGTCGCTATCACCGGCCCCATCCCGAATTCGCCACCACCATACTCACGGCGCAGGAAGTGGAGGATGTGGTGGCCTATCTGGTGACGCTCAAATGACGCGTGTGCTGATCATGGTGCTGACCGCGCTATTGCCGCTGCCGTCGCTTGCCTGGGAAAAGCCGGTCTCGGGTTACGCCTATCTGCCGGAGCAGATGCAGGCGATGCAGGACGACAGTTTCGAGAATCCCGGCATGTTCACCGTGGAGGAGGGCGGCGTGCTGTTTCACACGCCCGGCTATAACGGCAACTCCTGCGTCGGCTGTCATGGTGAAGGCGGCAGCAGACTCGACGCCAGGGCCATTGCCCGTTATCCGGTGTTCAGCCCCGAGCACCAGGGCCCGCTTACCCTGCAGCAGCGCATCAACGACTGCCGTGAACATCATCTCGACGAGTTTCCCCTCACCTACGACGAGCCGGATCTGATCAGGCTGGAGACCTTTGTGCGTCATCTGGCCCGCGGCGAGAAGGTGAACGTCGATGTGAGTGGCCCGCTGCGCCCCTGGCATGAAAGCGGCAAGGCGTTGTATCACACGCGCATCGGCCAGCTCGACATGGCTTGTCATCATTGCCACGATCGCTACGTGGATCTGAACCTGCGCGACCAGGTGCTCAACCAGGGACACAGCAATGCCTTTCCTGCTCACCGCCTGCTGATCGGTGATATCTCCAGCCTGCACGGCAAGTTCCGCGACTGTTACGCCACCCTGCGCGCCATGCCCCATGAGGTGGGCTCGGAAGAGTTCATCGCGCTGGAGGTGTATCTCAACGCGCGCGGCAACGGCCTGCCCATCGAAACACCGGGCATACGGCGATGAAGTGCCGGCTACCCGTGTTGCCGCTGCTGTTGGTACTGCCGCTGGCGGCGGCGGAGCCGACGGCGGAAGATCTTGAGCGCTGGTTCGAGGACGACAGCCGCGCGCATCCTTACGATTTCGACGTCAACAGCGGCGAGCTGGAGTTTCTTGCCGTGGCGCCGGACAAGCGCATCCCCCATTCGCGCAGCCGCCTGCGCATCACGGCGTCCAGCGTCGACGACGGCTGGCTGGAACTGACGCAATGCCACGACGAGCTGGATCCGGTGCCGCTGGCCGAAGTGGTGTACAGCTACCGTGAGATGCGCGACCTGCATGTGGTGTCGGCCGGCGGTGTCGGCAGGGCCTGGGTGCAGGGGCAGTCGGTACAGCTGGAAGACATCACACACGGCGCGTCACTGTGCATTGCTGCGCAGGTGCGCCTGTTGCGGCGTGAGGGCGAGGAGTATGTGCTGCGCAACGGCCCGTTCCAGCGCCGCTTTCTCGACGGCTATTTTCCGCTGCGCGTGACGCTGGAACTGGAGTATCCGGCCGGGCTGCGCGTGATGCAGATCGAGCCGCCGGAGCAGCCGGGTTTCAGCGTGCGGCAGCAACCCGGACAGCTCGTGCTGGAGGCATTGTTCGAGGGCAGGCTGTTTACCGAGGTGCGGTTTCGCGCCAGATAAAGCGGCACACTCACTTCGCCCAGCGTTGCTCCTCGATGGCCAGCTGGCGCAGGCCGCGCAGTGCCGTGGCCAGGTGCGGTTCGCGCCGATCGATGGGGTAGACCATATGGGCCGGCATGGTGAATAGCGGGCTGCCCTGCACCAGGTACAGGCGCTCCTGCTGCAGCATGCGGCGCACGAAGCGCAGCGGCAGATAGGCCGAACCACCGTTGTTGAGCAGGCACTGCATGGCCAGCCAGCCGATATTGGCGGTCAGGGCCAGCGGCGGGATGTCGGCGTGGTGGGTGCTGAACTGGGCATGGAATTCCTGGCCCCAGTCGATGTGAACGTAACCGGGATCGGGCCAGCCGCGGGCGGGGTTGGTGCTGACCAGCAGCAGGGTTTCGTCAAACAGCCGTTCGATGCCGAGGCCGGGGCGGCTCTCCGGCGTGTACATCACGCCGATGTCGATGGTGCCCTGCACCAGCCCCTGCATCATTTCCTCCTCCATGCCGATCTCCATGCGCAGCGATATGTCTGCGGCCTCCTGCCGCATCCATCCCACCCAGTGCGGCAGATAGCCTTCCCACAGGGCGATGCGCGCGGCAAGGGTCAGGCTGCCGCGAAAGCCCGCCGGCAGGCCGATCTCGTGGCGTGCCTGTTCCAGGGTCTGCACCAGGGTCTTGGCATGGCGCAGGAAGCGCTTGCCCGCCAGGGTGAGTTCGGCGCCGCCGCGGCCGCGGCGGAACAGCCGCGCCCCCAGCTGGGTCTCCAGCGCCTGGATGCGCGCGCTCACGGTGGACTGGGTGACGTGCAGGCGGGCGGCGGCACCGACGAAATTGCCGCTGGCGGCCACGGCAAGAAAGGTGCGGGCGAATTCGATCTCCATGCGCGGCCTCTGCTTTATATCGGATTATTGAATATTAACATGCGGAAAATATCGTTTGTCCGATTTATGGAGCGCCCATACCATGATCCAGGTCAATGACTGGCGGCATGAGTCCGCCAGCAATCGCCGTGAGGAGAACCCAGCATGATTGCCGACAAAGAGGGATATACCGTGCTTGCCGATGACGAGGGCTACCTGGTGGAGCCGAATCACTGGGACGAGCATGTGGCCCGGCAGCTGGCCTGGCAGGAGTCGCTGGATTTGAGCGAGGAGCACTGGCAGGTATTCCGTTTCATGCGCGGCTACTATGCGGAACATCAGGTCGCACCGGATGCCCGTTTCACGATCAGGTTCCTCGCCGATGAACTGGGCTATGGCCGCAAGGCACAGAACCATCTGTTCAAACTGTTCCCCTATGGCTATGTGAAGCAGGCCTGCAAGATCGCCGGCATGAAGCGCCCACGCGCCTGGAGTACCGGCTGATGCGGCGGACAGGTGCAAGCGTGTATGAAAAACTCCTGCTGTGTCTGCGCCAGGACGATCACCCCGCCAGTCACCACGAGAAGCTGATCTCGGCCCTGGGTGGTTTCATCGGCATCCTGCTGGTGTTCTGGATCAGCGCGGGGGTGCTCGACCTGCACGGCGCCGCGCTGGTGATGGGTTCGATGGGGGCCTCGGCGGTGCTGCTGTTCGCCGTGCCCCACGGCAACCTGTCGCGGCCCTGGCCGCTGCTGGGCGGGCATCTGCTGTCCGGCGCCGTGGGCGTGACCTGTGCCCAGTGGCTGGCCGAACCACTGCTCGCCGCGCCGCTGGCGGTGGCCCTGTCCATAGCGGTGATGTACTACCTGCGCTGCCTGCATCCGCCGGGTGGGGCGACGGCGCTGGTGGCCGTGGTGGGCGGTCCCCAGATCCACGCCCTGGGCTACGGTTTCCTGCTGGAGCCGGTGCTGGTGAATGTGCTGGTGCTGCTGGCCGCCGCCGTGCTGGTCAACTATCCCTTCCCGTGGCGCCGTTATCCGCGCGCCCTGTTTCCCGCGGCACCGCCCGTGCCGGTTGCGACGGCGCGGGCGGGCGAAGAGCTGGTCATCGCCCACAGCGATCTGGTGTATGCCCTGTCGGAGCTGGACTCTTACATTGACGTCACCGAGGAAGACCTGCTGCAGATCTATGCCCTGGCGGTGCGCCATGCGGTGGAACCTGCCGTGGTCTCCCTGCCGGAGTTGCGGCTGAGTACGGCGGCGGGCAAGGCCTGAGCGGCAGAGGGCCAGCAGCCTTGCCTACAGCGCCCGCAGCACCGCCAGCGGGCTGCGCCGCACCACATGGCGCGTGCCCCAGTAGCCGGCGGCGCCGATCAGGGCCGCGCCGATGGGCGGCAGCAGCAGCCACAGCGGCCACTTGAAGACGTAGTCGAGCTGGAACACCCGCGTATACAGCTGCCAGGCGATGAGCTCGCTGCCGGCGGCGGCGAACAGGCCGGCGAGCAGGCCGAGCAGGGCATATTCGGCCAGGTGGCCGGCGCGCAGCTGGTAGCGGCTGGCGCCCAGGGTGCGCAGCAGCGCACCTTCGTACAGGCGCTCGTCCAGGCTGGACTGCAAGGCGGCGTAGAGCACGGCAAAGCCCGCCAGCAGCACGAAGATCAGCACGTACTCCACCGCCAGCGTCACCTGCTCCATGATGCGCCGCACCTGTTCCATCAGCCGCTCCAGATCGATCACCGTCACCGCCGGGAACTCGCGCACCATCTGCGCCATGGCCGCGCGCTGCTCCGGCGCCGCATACAGGCTGGTCATCCAGGTGGCCGGTTGGGCATCCAGCACGCCGGGGGCGAAGATGACGAAGAAGTTGGGCTTGAAGGAATCCCACTTCACCGTGCGCAGGCTGGCGACGCGCACCGCCAGTTCACTGCCGCCGCCGAAGGTGAACAGCAGACGGTCGCCGACGCGGGCGCCGAGCCGCTCGGCCAGTTTTGCCTCCAGCGAGACCAGCGGCTGTCCGGCATCCTGTGCCGTCCACCAGCGGCCGGCGACGATGGCGTTGTCTTCCTGCAGGGTGTTGCTCCAGGTGAGATTCAGCTCGCGGTTGACCGCGCCGCCGCCGTCGTCGCCCGGCGCCAGCACCTGCTCCACCGGCGTGTCATTGACTGCCGTGAGGCGACCGCGCACCAGGGGATAGAGCTGGGCGCTGTCGATGGCGTGGTCCTGCAGGAAGGATTCGAAGCGCGCCACCTCGTCCGGCAACACGTTGACCACGAAGTGATTGGGCGCGCGTTCCGGCAGCTGCGCCTGCCAGGTGGCGAGCAGGTCGTTGCGCAGCAGGGCGATGAGCGCCATGGCCATCAGGGTCAGGCCGAAGGCGAGGATCTGGCCGCTGGCGGCCCAGGGCCGCCGCCACAGATTGTTCAGGCCATAGCGCCAGGCCACGCCGGCGCCGTGGCGCAGGGCGCGACTGGCGCGCAGCAGCAGCCAGGCCAGCACGCCCAGCAGTATCAGCGCGGCGGCCGCACCGCCCAGCACGCTGAGGGTGAGGGTGGCGCTGCCGGTGTAGCGTCCCATCAGCAGGGTCATGGCACCGATGGCGGCGCCGTACACCAGCCAGGCCCGCAGCGGCAGCGGCGTCAGTTCGCGGCGCAGGACGCGCAGCGCCGGCACCTGGCGCAGGCGCAGGATCGGCGGCAGGGCGAAGCCCGCCAGTACCACCAGGCCGGTGAGCAGGCCCAGCAGGGCCGGCAACAGGCCGGGCGGCGGCAGGCGTACCGGCAGCAGCTCGTGCAGCAACTGGAACAGCCCGGCCTGCACCAGGGCGCCGAGGGCGACGCCGACACCGCTGCCGATCAGGCCGAGCAGCAGCAGTTGCGGCAGGTAGAGGGCGAGGATGTCGTCCTGGCTGGCGCCCAGGCAGCGCAGCATGGCACTGACATCGAAGTGGCGCTCGCTGTAGCGGCGCGCTCCCATGGCGATGGCGACGCCGGCAAGCAGCACGGCCGCCAGGCTGGCCAGTCCCAGATAGCGCTCCGCGCGCTCCAGCGCCGCGCCCACCGTGGGACGATCCTCGCGCACATCCACCAGGCGGTGACTCGGCTCCAGTTGCGGCATGAGCCAGCGCTTGTAGCGTTCCAGCGCGGCGATCTCGCCGGCGAACAGGTAATTGCGGCTGATGCGGCTGCCGGGGCCGAGGATGCCGGCGTGTTCAATGTCGGCACGATTCACCAGCAGGCGCGGTGCCAGGGCGGCGAAATTGCCGCCACCGCCCGGCTCGAAGGCGACCACCCGGGTCACCTTGAGTTCGATGTCGCCCAGGGTGAGCGCCTGTCCGACCTCCAGGCCGAGCAGCGGCAGCAGGCGCGCCTCCGCCCAGGCCTCGCCCGGTGGCGGGATACCGTCGCCGGCGCGTTCCACGCCCCAGGGGGTGTCGCTGATGCGCAGGCTGCCGCGCAGCGGATAGCCGTCCTGCACCGCCTTGATGCCGGCGAGGCGCATCTCGTCGCCGCGCAGCACCATGCTGGGAAACTCCAGTGCCTCGCTGTGGCGCAGGCCCAGTGTGGTCGCGTGTGTGAGCCAGGTCTCGGCGACGGGACGCGGCGAGCGCAGGATCAGATCGGCGCCGAGCAGCTCCGCCGACTGGCTGCCCATGGCCCGTTGCAGGCGATCGGTGAAGAAGCCGATGGCCGAGGTGGCGCCCACGGCGATCACCAGGGCGGCGAACAGGATGCGCAGCTCGCCGGCGCGCCAGTCGCGCAGCAGGAGACGCCAGGCCAGTTTCAGTCGATTCATCGTAATAACCGCAGTCAGTCCGCAAATGAACGCAAATCTAAAGACTTTTACTCTCGCCAAGACGCCAAGCACGCCAAGAAAAAAACAATTGCACCCAGCGCGATCGATGGATGCGCTCCGCTTGCTCCTGCCAACCAGGCCTTGTTTGCGATTTTCTTCGCGTACTTGGCGTCTTGGCGAGATTCAATTGATGTGTTCAGGTTCATCTGTGTTGCGTCCATTCGCGTTCATTTGCGGACGCCGTTCTTAGATTCATCCGCCACCACCCGGCCGCCGTCGAGATGCAGGCGGCGGCCGCAGCGCCCGGCCAGCTTGTCGTCGTGGGTAACCAGGATCAGCGTGGTGCCCTGTTCGGCGTTGAGCTCGAACAGCAGGTCGATGATGCGCCCGCCGGTGGCGGCGTCGAGGTTGCCGGTGGGCTCGTCGGCGAACAGCAGCGCCGGGCTGCCGGCGAAGGCGCGGGCGATGGCCACGCGCTGCTGTTCGCCGCCGGACAGCTGTTTGGGATAGTGATCGAGGCGCTGGGCGAGGCCGACGCGCTCCAGCAGGGCGGTGGCCTGGGCCATGGCAGCGGCATTGCCGGCCAGCTCCAGCGGCAGCATGACGTTTTCCAGTGCGGTGAGGCCGGGCAAGAGCTGGAAGGTCTGGAACACGAAGCCTACCTTCTGGCCGCGCAGGCGGGCGCGGCCGTCCTCGTCCAGCGCATTCAGCTCCTCGCCGGCCAGGGTGATGCGCCCGCTGCTCGGCAGGTCGAGACCGGCAAGCAGGCCGAGCAGGGTGGACTTGCCCGAGCCGGACACGCCAATGATGGCCAGGCTCTCGCCGGCGGCAACCGCAAAACTCACTTCCTGCAGGATGGTGAGCGTGCCGCTGGCCACCTCCACTTGCTTGCCCACCTGTTCGGCGGAGACAATCGTTTCCATCATGCGAAATTTCCTGTTGGCAATCCTGTTGTTCATTGTCGCCTGTTACGCCCAGGCGGGGACAGTGCTGGTGCTGGGCGACAGCCTCAGTGCCGGTTACGGGCTGGAGCCGGGGCAGGGCTGGGTGAGCCTGCTGCAGCAGCGGCTGGAACAGCGCGGTCTTGAGCATACGGTGGTGAATGCCAGCATCAGCGGCGATACCACGGCCGGCGGGCTGGCACGGCTGGATGCCGCCTTGGACCAGCATCGCCCCGATTGGTTGCTGCTGCAGCTGGGCGCCAACGACGGCCTGCGCGGCCTGCCGCTGGAGGCGATGCAGCGCAATCTCGATGAGATGGTGATGCGGGCCGCACAGCGCGGGATCAAGGTCGTGCTCATCGGCATGCAGATCCCGCCCAACTACGGCCGGGTGTATACCGAGCGTTTTGCGACCGTCTACCAGGAGCTGGCGGCGCAACATCAACTGCCCCTGGTGCCCTTCCTGATGGAGAGGGTGGCCCTCGACCCGGCGCTGATCCAGGCGGATCAGTTGCATCCCAATGCGGCGGCGCAGCCGCTGCTGCTCGATACGGTGTGGCCGCTGCTGGAGCCGTTGCTGCGGTAAGACACCACTTCCAGGATTGCCGCAGAGGCGCGGAGACACGGAGATAACCGATTCGGAACAGCTCTGCGCCTCCGCGTCTCTGCGGCGGGTTTGTGGTCAGCGCACCCTTGGCGTCGGGTCGCGCAGCACCAGCGGCGGGTCGGAGAAGGGGGCGAGGCGCTCGATGAAGTCGATGAGATCGAGCATCAGCGAGCCGCGGAAGAAACGGGTCATCGGGCGATCCATCCAGATGCGGTCGGCGTAGAGATGAACCTCGTGGGGCAGGTCGCCGGTGCCGTCGCCGTCGCGGTCGAAGCCCTGGTAGTTGTCCCAGTAATTGCCGCGCCAGTCGTTGGCGCGGGCACTGGTGGCCGCGCTGACGGCAATATCCTGCAGGTTTTGTTCGAAGCGGTTGCCGTGGATTAAATGACCGCCCTTTTCGCCGTAGAAATACATGGCGACGTCGTTATAGCTGAAGCGGTTGTTGCGCAGTTCGAGCGTGTTCTCCGCGTGGGTGGGGGCGTTGGCCAGGATGCCGATGGCGCAATGCAGGATCTCATTGTTTTCGATCACCACGCCCGAACTTTCCTTTACCGCCAGGGCGGAGCCGGAGGCGCTGCGCAGGTGGTACAGACGGTTGCCGCGGATGGTGTTGTCGTCGGAGTAGACCAGCACGAAGCCGGTAGTGTTGGCATCGACGGTGTTGTCCTCCAGCAGATTGCCGGGGGCATAGACCAGCTGGATGCCGACGCCACTGTTGCGCACCTCGTTGCCGAGGAGGCGGTTGTCCGGCGAGTTGATGAGGAAGATGTCGCGCACGTCGCGCAGGGTATTCTGCTCGATCAGGTTGTCGCTGCTGTACCACAGGCGGATGCCGTCGCCGCGCATGTTCACATCGAAGGGCTTGGAGCTGATGCGGTTGTGGCGCAGGGTGTTGCGGCGCGCCTGGCGCAGGTGGATGCCGAACAGGGTGTTGTCGATGGTGTTGTCTTCGATCAGGTTGTCGCTGCCCTCCACCAGGATGCCGGCATCGACACTGTCATGGGACTCGCCGGAGTTGGTGAGACGCAGGCCGCGCACGGTGACCTGATCGGCAATGATGCTGAGTACCGTGCCGCGGCCGCCGGCGTCGATGGTGATGCGCCCCTCGCCCTCCAGGGTGAGCGGGCGGCGGATCACCACCGGGCCGGCATAGCTGCCCGGCGGCGGCCGCAGCACACCGCCCGGCGGGGTGACGTCGATGAACATCTGCAACGGCGGCAGGCAGTGCCCTGGCCCCGCGACCAGCAGACCCGTCAGCAGCCCGGTTATGAGCCAGAGCCGTTTCATTGTTGGATGAACATCATCGGAAGTGGTCCTGGTATGCCCTTGCCTGCCCCCGGCCGGCAGGGAAAACAGTTTGCCGGCTACTATAAACCCTGTGTGATGAACGGCTCCTTGATCAAGGACAAAGCATGGGGGCCGGGGCCGTGCGGTTTTCACCGGCAGTGGAGTAGACTTGTGCGCCGGAATCAATTTGGCCACTGCTTGTCCAACGAAGGCGCGGCAGGTGGTCGTGGAACCAAGGACTGTTCATATGTTGGTGAATATCGAGGACATGTCAGCCGAAGAGCTGTTCGAGCTGGCAAAGAAAAAAAAGCAGGCTGAAGAGGATGCCGCCAGGCGCGCCGTGGCGCTGGAGCGCGTCAAGGAGGCGCGCAGGCACCGCGAGCAGCTGGTGCGTGAGTATGAGCAGGGGCTGGCCGCCAATGACAAGGAAATGCAGGCCCTGCAGAAACAGCGCGAGCAGCTGATTACCAGGCATCAGGCCGCGCTGGCAGTGATCGACAAGACCCTGACCGAGCTGGAGCAGGACTCGCGCGACAGCGAGCCGCCCGCCGCCGCCAAGCCGGCACCGGCACCGGCACCGGACAAGGCCGCGCCGGAACGTCGCGCGGCGAACAAGGGCGGGACGGGCAGTGAACTGACCGATGTGATCATGGAGATCATGATTGGCCGCAGTTCCATCAGTGAAAGCCTGCTCAAGGAGCAGCTGCGTTCCCGCGGGCACAGCGCCTCCGAACTGGGCAAGGCGCTGGAGCAGCTGGTACGCGACGGCAAGCTGACCAGTCGCGGTTACGGCAATTACGCGCCGGGGAAGAAGCGCTGAAACTGTCCCGGGAGCCGTCTAAATAAGTGTTCCGAATTGGTATCCACCTTATCTTCGGTGTGTCATAGGGCGGGCCGTGCCCGCCGCAGCACGGCGCCCATGGGGCGCCCTATGCCTGGTTACAAATTCGGAACACCTATTTAGCAGCGGAACATCTGCCGGGTGAATTCGAAGCTGCGTTCCGATGTGTCGCCCGCGGGGCGCAGCGTAACGGCAAACTTCAACGGCTCGGCATCGGTGATGATGGCGAAGCCGCCGACATAATAGATGCTCTTGCCGTCCTTTACCTCCTGCATGGCCACCGATGTGCGCTGTCCCAGCAGGGTCACGACGCTTACGCGGACATCCGCCGCGGCCGCGCTGCCGTCGTCCCTGCGCAATGCGATGGTGAGTACGCCGTCACTGCAACCGCTGCGCAGCCTGTAGGCCTGGGCCACCCGCTTGTCGAGCATGTTGGCGTTGAAGGCGTTGTAGTACACGGTATGGCCGTCGAAGCGCTCCGCGTTGTCGGCCCCCGCCGGGGATGTTGCCAGCAGCAGCGCCGTGGCCAGCAGCATGATGAGCTTGTGCATGATGCCCCCTCCCTTGTCCGACTCCTGCTCTCAACTATAGCTCACGCCGCTCCGGCCGGCTGTCCGCTGCCGGTGAAGCCGGGCAGATGGCGCACCAGCCATTCGGCCCGGGCCAGCAGTCGATCGAGCAGGCGGCGGGTGCGGGCGGAGTCCGCGGAATCATCGTTCAGCCAGTGGATGAACACCGCCAGATAGATACCGGTAAGGGCCGTCTCCGCCAGGGCACGCTGCATGAAGGTGTCCTTCGCCTGCGCTGCCTCGCGCAGCCACTGCACCGTACGGCTGATGCGCATGATGGCGGGGAGCTGGATGTGGAGATGGCCCGGCTCGCACTTGGACAGGATCATCTCGCGGGTGACACGCCGGTACGGTTGCAGTGTCTCCAGCCAGATCATCAGGGCGCGCTGCAGGCGCTCCCGTACCGGCAGGCGCAGAAACTCCGCGCTGGCGGTGGCCTGCAGCATGGCGGCATCGGCACGATCGAACCAGGCATCGATGAGTGCATCCTTTTCGCGGAAGTGGCGCCGTATGTCTTCCAGGCTGATCCCCGCGGCCTGTGCCACCTCGTGCAGCCGCAGCGCCTCCCATGAACCCTGGTTGGCCAGGTGCAGCGCCGTATTGATGATATGGCGGGCAGCTTCCTCGCTCATGGCTCAGTCCTCCGGGGTGAACTCCAGTGCCAGCGAATTGATGCAATAGCGCAGGCCGGTGGGGGGCGGGCCGTCCTCGAACACGTGGCCAAGATGGCTTTCGCAGCGTGCGCAGCGCACCTCCACCCGCACCATGCCGTGGCTGCTGTCGGTGCGGGTTTCCAGCGCGCCCTCGATGGGTGCCCAGAAGCTGGGCCAGCCGCTGCCGGAGTCGTATTTCTGCTCCGAACGGAACAGCGGCGTGCCGCAGGCGGCGCAGCGGTACACGCCCGCTTCCTTGTGGTGATAGAGCGCACCGCTGAAGGCCATCTCGGTGCCGGCCTGGCGCAGCACGCGGTACTGCTCCGGATCGAGTTGCGTCTGCCATTCCGCCTCGCTCTTGCATATCTTGTCGTTCATGGCTCTTTCCCCCGGGCTGTCCCTGAAGTTTAGGCCAAGGGCGGCACGAGGGCATTTCTGCTATAAGACGCAAGGAAGGTACGGGTTTCACTCATTGGGAGACACATGGACAACACCGCCCTGGAACTGACGCGCGAGATCGGTGCGGTGGCCGAGCGTCTGCACCTGTTGACGGCGCGGCAGGTACAGGCCGCGCTGGAGGCGCGTGCGATCAAGCCGCTCGATGATGCGCACGATCCCGGCCTGGTGTTCGTGGAAGAGGGGCTGCTCAGCCGTGCCCAGCTCGATTATGTGGAAACGGTGCGCCGCTTCAAGTCGCTGCGCATTACCGAAAAGCGTTTCGGCGATCTGGCCATTGCGCGCGGCTGGGCCAGCGGGGAGCAGGTCAATGCGGCCATGGAGGTGCAGAAGATCCTGTTCATGAAGGAGCGCAAGGAGGTGATGATCGGCGAGATGCTGGTGCGACAGCACGTCATCACCGCCGACCAGCGCGACATCCTGATCAAGGTGCAGCACCGGGCGCGGCAGGAGGCCGCCGCTATTGCGCCGGCCGTTCCTGCGGCGGCGGAGCCGCACGCTGCCGCCGATGCGACCGTCGCCGTCGTGGCAGCACCAGAACCAGAACCTGAGGCAACACCATCGCCCGCGGCGGTACACAAGCCGGCGACCCCCGGCAGCTATTCCATCAGCGTGTCTCCCGATCACCTCACCGCCTTCGTCACCCTGGCGGAGGGCGCACAACGGCCGGGCGTCGATGACCTGCGCCAGGCGCTGCATCTGGCGCATGTGGAATACGGTATCGATGAAGGGGCGCTGCAGCAGGCCTGCGATCCGGCGGCGCCGGCCGCCACGCCGCTGCCGCTGGCCCATGGCCTGGCGCCGCAGCCGGGACAGCATGCCTGGATCGAATACCTGTTCGAGCTGCATCCCCTCAAGGCCGGGCGCGAGATCGACGACTTCATCGATTTCAAGGACCGCGGCGATATCCCCCAGGTGGCTGTCGGTGCGGTCCTGGCACGCAAGCAGCCGGCGCTAGACGGTGTGCCGGGGCGCGATGTGCATGGCCGCGTGCTCAAGGTCGGCAAGGTGAAGGACGCCCGTCTGCAGGCCGGCAACGGTACGCAACTGACAACCGATCGCCTGGTGGTGACGGCGCAGGTGGCCGGCCATCCGGTACTGACCGCCTCGGGCGTGATCGCCGTACACCCGGAATACCGCATCGAGGGCGACCTCGGCTACAGCACCGGCCACGTGGACTTTGCCGGCCGCGTCATCGTCAGTGGCACGGTGCAACATGGCTTTCGCGTCAAGTGCGGCGAACTGGTGGCGAAAGAGATCGAGGGCGGCGAGGTGGAGGCCAGCGGCGATGTGGTAATCGCCGGCGGTGTCATCGGCGCACGCATACACGCCGATGGTGCGGTGAAGGCCAAGTACTTCCACACCAGCCATGTCGAGGCGCTGGGGGATGTGCTGGTGCAGCGCGAGGTGGTGGAATCTACCATCGAGACCAGCGGAGTGTTCCATGGTGAGGCCTGCACCCTGCTGGCCTCCACCGTGT
The DNA here is from genome assembly GCA_020725115.1 of Thiohalomonas denitrificans. Lineage (GTDB taxonomy): Bacteria > Pseudomonadota > Gammaproteobacteria > Thiohalomonadales > Thiohalomonadaceae > Sulfurivermis > Sulfurivermis denitrificans_A. Next base: position 10,394 of record DYFR01000017.1, on the reverse strand, counting down.
CGGCCAAGGGCGGTGTAGTGGTGCAGGAGATCGGTTCGCCCTCCTCGCCGCCCTGTCACATCACCGTCGGTGTGGACGAGCGCGTGCGGCACCAGCTCGCCCGGCATGAGGCGGTGATCAGCGAAAATGAGCAGACGCTGGCGACCGTGGCGGAAGAGGTGGAGGCGCGGCGCCGGGAGCGCGAGGAACTGGAGCCGCGCATCGGCACGCTGGCGCAGGTGCAGGACAGGACGCTGGTGCGCAAGCGCGAGCTGGAGCAGGCGGCGGCGGCCGGCGATGGCCAGGCACGCCATCTGCTGGAGATGCTGGGCGAGCAGGCAGCGAGCACCGAGCAGGAACTCAACACGCTGTTCGCTGCGCAGGATGCCGTGGATGCGGCGTTGACGGAATTGCAGGCGCGGCAAAGCGCGGCGCAGGCGCAGATCGCGACCTTGCAGGGAGAGATTGCGCAGCTGCATGAGTGGATGAATGAAACAGCGGGCAAGGCCGAACTCAAGGTGCAGAAGATCACCCATCAGGGCACGGTAATCCGCGCACCGCACAGCGAGATGCGGCTGGTGGAGGACAAGAAGCTGCTCTGGCTGGAGGAGCGCGAGGTCACCAGCGAGCAGGGCGACACCCGCTGGCAGCTGGTGCCCAGGGGCTGACGCCGCGGCACACGTTGAATCCTCACCCTCTGCCTGGTCGTGTTCCGGTGAATCCCGGGAACGCGAACCACCCCTTCCGGCATGGCTGCTGCCTTTTGTTTGTATTAGATTGATAGGTCTCAGCGATGAAACGGGAAGACGGCAATGAACCTGCGTGACCTGGAATATCTGGTGGCCCTGGACGAGGAGCAGCACTTCCACCGCGCCGCCGAACGCTGCTTCGTCAGCCAGCCGACGCTGAGCGGCCAGATCAAGAAGCTGGAGGAATACCTCGGCGTGATGCTGGTGGAGCGCGGCCGCCAGGTGCGCATGACCGAGGCCGGGCGGCTGGTGGCGGCGCAGGCGCGCCGTGTGCTCAGCGAGGCGCGCGGGGTGAAGGAGATTGCCGCCACCTTCCGCGACCCCATGGCCGGGCGTCTGCAGCTGGGCGTGATCCCCACCATCGCACCCTATCTGCTGCCGCTGTTCGTGCCGCGCCTGCACCAGCGCCATCCGCGCCTGCAACTGTTCCTGCACGAGCACCAGACCTCGGTATTGCTGGACAAGCTGCGCAACGGCGATCTCGACCTGCTGCTGCTGGCCCTGCCGGTGGAAACCGATGAATTCGCGGAGATCGACCTGTATCAGGAACCCTTCCTGCTCAGCGTGCCCACCGCCCATCCCGACCTCGCCAGGGTGAAGGCGGCCGGTCTGGAACACCTGCACGGCCAGGAGGTGCTGCTGCTGGAGGAGGGTCACTGCCTGCGCGGTCAGGCGCTGGACGTCTGCCTGCTGGGCGGGGCCAGCGAGTACAGCGGCTTCCGCGGCACCAGCCTGGAGACGGTGCGCCAGATGGTGGCCGAGGGCATCGGCATCACCCTGATGCCGCAGCTGGCCCAGGGCAAGGAAAAGACCATCCGCTATATCCCCTTCGCCGACCCGGTGCCGACGCGCCGCGTCGGCCTGCTCCATCGCAGCGGCAGCTACCGCACCGAGGCCTTCGCCGCCGTGGCGCAGGCGGTGCGCGAGGCGGTCACGCCGGTGCTGGGCGAGCGCTGGGTGCTCGGTGGATGATGTGCCGCAGCCGTTTGGCGGATGCGCTGCGCTTATCCACCCTACAAAGCTAAGAAAATCTGTCGCAGAGACGCGGAGACACAGAGGAACGGAATGCCTCCAGGTCTGGCGTGAGGGGCACATCATCCTTTCGCCAAACTAACTCTGCGTCTCTGCGTCTCCGCGTCTCCGCGGCAGAAGGGTTTTATTGATAGCTATTTACTATTGAAATAGTAGAAGCAAACGATTAGACCTATTTATGCCGCTTCCGTAACCTTCTCTCCGTGCCGCAGCCCAGCGGAATCAAGCCAACCACGGAGAACCGGAAATGCAGCCCAAAGACATCAAGACCATCGCCAACCTGGAAGCCGCCCTGGCCGGCGAATCCATGGCCCACATCAAGTACATGTACTTCGCCCGCATCTGCCGCGCCATGGGTGACGAAGAGAGCGCCCGGGCCTTCGAGGCCACCGCCGCGCAGGAGGTGCAGCACGCCTTCGGCCACATGGACCTGCTGTTCCCCAAGCACACCCTGAACCCGGCGCGCTGCCTGGAGCTGGCCATCGAGGGCGAGACCTACGAGTACACCGAGATGTACCCGAGCTTCCGTCACACCGCGCTGGAGGAGCAGCAGTCCGACGCGGTGCGCGAATTCGACGAGCAGATCGCCGAGTCGCAGGAGCACGCCGAACAGTTCAAGGCGGTGCTGGAAAAGGCGGCCAAGCGCTTCGCCGCGCTGGCCAAGGTGGAAGAGCGCCACGCCAACCACTACCGCGAGGCCCTGGCGCGCGTGAACGCCTGAGCCAGACGACGAACCCACATTCAATTTTTCAGGAGATATGACATGAAGAAGTTCCAGTGCATCGTTTGCGGTTACATCTACGACGAAGCGGCCGGTGACCCGACCGAGGGTTTCGCCCCCGGCACCCGCTGGGCCGACATTCCCGAAGATTGGGAGTGCCCGGAGTGCGGCGTGGCCAAGGCCGACTTCGAGATGGTGGAGATTTGAAGGCTCCCGCCGCAGAGACGCGGAGAGCGCAGAGAAAACAAAACATCCAACGCAGAGGCGCAGAGGCGCAAAGAGCGCAGAGAAAATACATGGATTACTCCTATGTCCTCTGCGCCTCTGCGTTGAGGTGTTGAAGTGTAGGGTGCGCATTGCACACCCTACGTTAGGCGAAGACTGATCCCAGGAGAACGGCATGCAACCCATCGTCATCATCGGTACCGGCCTGGCCGGTTACACCCTGGCGCGCGAATTTCGCAAGCTGGACAGCACCACGCCGCTGGTCATGATCACGGCGGACGACGGAGGCTTCTATTCCAAGCCCATGCTGTCCAATGCGCTGCTGCGCAACAAGGCACCGGCGCAACTGGTGAGCGCCGACGCGGAAAAGATGGCGGCCGAGAACAACGCCGTGATCAAGACGCGTACCCGGGTCGAGGCCATCGATACGGTGGCACACACCGTCACGACCGGCGACGAGACCATCAGCTACTCACGCCTGGTGCTGGCGGTGGGCGCACGCCCGATCCGTCTGCCGCTGGAAGGCGATGGTGCGGACGATGTGCTGACGGTGAACAATCTCGATGACTATGCGCAGTTCCATGCGTTGTTGCAGGGCACGAAGCGCGTGGCGGTGATCGGTCCCGGCCTCATCGGTTGTGAGTTCGCCAACGACCTGGCCGGTGCCGGGCACAAGGTCAGCATCATCGGCCCCGATCCCCATCCGTTGGGCCGCCTGTTGCCCGGCGAGGCCGGCGCGGCGGTACGTGATGCCCTGAGCTCCATCGGCATCCAGTGGCATCTCGGTACCGTGGTGTCGCGCGTCGAGCGCAACGGCGGCGCCTATCGGCTGCTGCTGGCCGACGGCAGCGAGGTAAACGCTGATGTGGTGCTGTCCGCCATCGGCCTGCAAGCCGATACGCGTCTGGCGCAGCAGGCCGGCCTGGCCAGCAACCGCGGCATCGTGGTCGATGCGCAGCTGCGCGCCAGTGTGCCGGATGTCCATGCGCTGGGTGACTGTGCTGAAGTGAACGGCATGGTGCTGCCCTTCGTGCTGCCGCTGATGGAACAGGCGCGCACCCTGGCGGCGGTGCTGGCCGGGCGCGAGGCGGCAGTGAATTATCCGCCCATGCCGGTGGCAGTGAAGACGCCGGCCTGTCCTGTGGTGGTGTTGCCACCGGCGCCGGGTTGCAACGGCGACTGGCAAGTGGTCGTGCAGGAGGATGGGGTGCAGGCGGAGTTTCGTGACGGTGACCAACTGCGCGGCTTCGCCCTCACCGGTGCGGCAACGGCGGCCAAGCAGGCGCTGGTGAAGCAGCTGGCCGTCTGAAATTACAGGCGATAGCCAGGGGTACACATGCAGGAGCCCGATTCATCGGGCGATAGCAGCCTTGCTACAGGCACATCGCCCGATGAATCGGGCTCCCACGAAAACAGCAGCGCCGGGCATCAAGCCTCACTCGCAGTCGCTGGACTTATCGTTGGCCTCGGCGATCTTCGCCGCCAGGGCAAACCATTTTTTCGCCTCAGTCTCGTCGATCTTCACCCCCAGGCCGCTGACATACATCATGCCCAGGGTATTGGCGGCCTGGTGATGGCCCTGCCCGGCGGCGCGTTCCAGCCACTTCACCGCCTCTTTGCCGTCCTGTGCCACGCCGGTGCCGCCGCTGCTGAACAGGCTGCCGAGCAGATATTGCGCGTCGGCATTGCCATCGCGCGCCAGCGGGCGCAGCAGCAGCAGGGCGCGGCTGTGATCGCCGGCATCCATCGCGGCGGCAGCGTCGTCGATACCGTCGGCTCCGGCCGGGAAGGCCAGTATCAGAAGCAGGGGCAGGAAGATATAGCGTTTCATGATGTCAGGAATGGCGGTGTGGGGTGTTCAAGTCTACCCCAATCGGGTTAACGTCGCCGCATCATGAAGATCGCAGTCCTGTCCGATATCCACGGCAATGTCCCGGCGCTGGAGGCGGTGCTGGAGGACGTGGCGCGCTGGCGGCCGGACGAGCTGATCGTCAACGGCGATCTCGTCAACCGCGGCCCTTACAGTCTGGCCTGTCTGCATCTGTTGCAGCGCAGTTTTCCGGCCAGCCGTTTCCTGCGCGGCAACCACGAGGATTTCGTGCTGTCCTGCGACGAAAAGCACTACGACCCCGAGCATTCGACCTTCGACCTGCGCCGCTTCGCCCACTGGACCCATGCGCAGCTCGGTGCTGCCGTGGCCGAGGTACGCGACTGGGACAACCACATCGATCTCACTGACCTGGACGGCGGCGCGCTGCACATCACCCACGGCTCGCGCCTCGGCAGCCGCGACGGCATCTCGGCGCGCACGGCAGAGGCGGATCTGCCCGCCAAGCTGGGCGAGCGGCGCGACCTGTTCATCACCTCGCACACCCACAAGCCGCTGTGGCGGCTGTTCGAGGGCACGCTGGTGGTCAATACCGGTTCGGTGGGCGCGCCCTTCGACGAAGACCATCGTGCCTGTTACGGTCGCTTCACCTTCGACGGCCGGCGCTGGCAGGCCGAGGTGGTGCGGGTCGACTACGACCATCCGCGGGCGGCGCACGACTTCGTGGCCAGCGGCTTCCTCGATCAGGGCGGCCCGCTGACGCGTCTGATGCTGGAGGAATTGCGCCACGCCCGCATGTTCGTCGGGCCATGGATGAAGCTGTACCACGAGGCGGTGCTGGCGGGGGAGATCAGCGTCGAGCATGCCGTGAACGAGTTCCTGAAGCGCTGTTGAGTTTCACTTGTATCTTGTCACTTGCAACTTGTCACTGCCTTTAAGGAGATAACTGATGATCGCAGGCGCCAACTCTCCGGCCAAGCAAAGGCTCCTGGTGTTTCTGGCCCGTGCCGTGGACCTGTCGGAAAAGATCCAGAATCGCATGGATGAACATGCCATGCAGGAACAGATCGAAGATCTGTATGTGCAGCGGCAGAAACTGTTTGCCGCCGCCGATCCGGACGTGGCTGCATGGATCGCTGCCGTGCGGCTCACGCCGGCCGACTCCTGGGGCATCTACAAGGCGTTTCTGCTGGCTCTGGAAGAGGAACACATCGCGCGGCAATACAGGGCGCAGGACAATGCGCTCGGATTCGAGGACATCAACACGATGCACGCCAATCCGTTTCTGTTGCAGGAGGACGGCGTCGACGACAAGGCGGCGATGGATGCGCTGATCGAAAAGCGCAGCCTGGCGCCGGGGGATGTGTTGCAGTTGATGGCCAACTTCAGCGCCGCCGACCTGCTGGCCTTGATGAAGCTGGCGAAAGGACTGGCCGAAGGCAGTATCTGGGAACGCAAATACGATCTGTGAGCCGCTAGGCGGCCAGGCCGCAGGCGGCTTCATCGCCAAGGTTCTGGAATTCGCTCAATACCACGCGCTCCAGCAGGGCGGCATAGGTGGGAGTTTCCGTGAGATTGACATGGACGCCGTCAAAGGTGTCGGCGATGAGGGCCTGCAAAGCCCGGGCTTCCTTGCTGCCCATGCGCAGGTCTTCCACCAAACGGGCCTCCTCCACCACATCCTCCAGTTCAGCGTGCAGGGCCTCGGCCACCACGGCCTTGAGTGCCATGCCCATCAGGTTCTTTACCGAGTCCAGTTCGTCCTTGCCCGCCTTGATGCACATGCTGACCTCCATGATCGCTGATTAGTGAGTCCGAATATTAGCGAAATCGTATATTCAGACATTGACCTCGATCAATGAAATCGAACGCTGAGCGCAGCAGAAACCGATATGGATCAATTATCACGTCGTTGCACGATTCAGGTACCCGTAGGGCCGGTGGCTGAAGCCGGCTCCGGTCGTCCATCTCGGCGTGAATGGCAGAAAAAAGCCGGGGCGTCAGCCCCGGCAACAGAGGGTGGACTGAAGGCCGATTACCAGCCGTGACGGGGATGGCCCATGCCGTCGCCGAAGCGTTGCGGCGCCTTGTCCTTGAGCTGGGTGCGCTGTTCCGGGGTCAGGATCGCCTCCAGCTTCTGCTGCATCTCGGCGCGGGCCACGATCATGGCAGTCACCTGGGCGCCCTGCTTCTCGGCCAGCTTGCGGATGGTGGCCGCGTCGGCGCCCTTGTCCATGGCCGTGCGCAGTTCGTCGCGGGCATCGCTCATGGCATCCATCTGCTTGCGCATGGCATCGCGCTGCTCCTTGCGCAGCGTGTCGAGCTGGCTGCGCTGCGCGTCGCTGATGCCGTCCAGTTGCATCACGGCCCGGGTCGGCGCCATGCCGCCGCGGTCGCAGCCGCCCTTGCCGGGGCCGCCGAAGGCCAGGGCGGCACCGGTGCCGCCGAGCAGCAGGGAACCGGCCAGTACAGCGATAAGTGCTTTGTTGGTACGCTTCATGATGTGTCTCCTTGGGTTGGTTGCTTCCTGCCGTTGCAGGGTGAGCAAACGATAACTGCGCGCCAGTTGCAGTTGGGTGGAGACACGCGAGGGAGTGCAAAGAAGTGCAAAGGGGGATTTTCCGCGGCGGATTGTGAGTGACAATGCATACCGCCCGCCGGGCTCAGGAGTAGAGATGTCACGCATTTTATTGATCGACGATGACGAAGCACTGTGCGAACTGCTGGCCGAATACCTGGCCGGCGAGGATTTCACGGTGCAGGCGGTGCATGACGGTGCACAGGGCGAGGCGCGCGCGCTTGCCGAACCCTGGGATGCCATCATCCTCGACGTGATGCTGCCCGGCATGAACGGTTTCGATGTGCTCAAGCGCATCAAGCCGAAGACCGCCACGCCGGTGCTGATGCTCACCGCGCGCGGCGAGGACACCGATACCGTGCTCGGCCTGGAGCTGGGCGCCGATGACTACGTGGCCAAGCCGGTGAGCCCGCGCGTGCTGGTGGCGCGCCTGCGCGCCCTGTTGCGGCGCCAGGGCGACGAGGGGCCGGCGGGCGTGATGCGCGTAGGTGACATAACCCTTGATGAAGCGAGCCGTCGCGTCACCGTCGGCGGCAGCGAAGTGGTGCTCACCGGCGCCGAGTTCAATCTGCTTACCCTGCTGGTGCGCCATGCCGGCCATGTGGTGTCGCGCGACGTGCTGGCCGAGGACGGCCTGGGCCGCGCGTTGCAGGCCTTCGACCGCCGCATCGAAACCCACATGGCGCAGATCCGCCGCAAGCTCGGCCCGCTGCCCGACGGCAACCCGCGCATCCAGACCGTGCGCGGCGCCGGCTATCAATACGTGGCGCGCTGATGAACTCCCTGTTCACCAAAATCTTCCTCGCCTTCTGGCTGGCGGCGGTGCTGCTCGGCTTCACGCTGTTCGGAGTGTCGCGCCTGTTCGGCGGTGAAGTGATCGCCGACGCGCAACGTGCGCTGGAGAGCAAGGCGACAACGGCGGCCGCGCTGTGGCAGGAAGGCGGCATGATGGCGACGGCACGCTGGCTGCGCAGCCAGCCGGACGGCCAGCGCCTGCAACTGCTGGATGAAAACGGCGCGCCGGTTCTGCGTCAGCACCTGCCGCGCCATCCGCGTATGCCCCAGGTCATCACCCCGGGCGTGCATCCCGCCGGACGGGGTCGCGTGATCCTGGCGGCGGCGCTGCCGCACGTAGAGCCGCCGGCATTTCTGGTGCAGGAACTGGAGCCGGGACAACTGCCGCTGACGCCGTGGTGGTTGCGCCTGTTAATAGCGGCAGCCGTGACCGGCCTGGTCAGCTACGGCCTCGCCGCCCTGCTGACGCGCCGCCTGCGCCGCCTGCGCCGCGCTGCCCAGGCGCTGGCCGCCGGCGATCTCTCCGTGCGCGTCGGACGCAGCGGCGGCGACGAAGTGGAAGCGCTGGCACGCGACTTCGATCAGATGACCGACCACCTGCGCGACCTGCTCGACACGCAAAAGCGCCTGCTGCGTGACGTGTCGCACGAACTGCGCTCGCCGCTGGCGCGCCTGCGCATCGCCCTGGAGCTGGCGGAACGCAATCGCGAGCTGTCGCTGGATCGCATCGGCAAGGAGGCCGATGAACTGGAGGCGCTGATTGCCGACGTACTGTCCGTGGCGCGGCTGGAGTCGGGACAATCGGCACTGGAGCGGCGCGATGTGGCACTGCACGAATTGCTGCAGCAGGTGGTGACCGACGCCGACTTCGAGGCCCAGGCCAGGGAGCGCAGTGTGGAGCTGGTGACAGCCGAGGCGATAACGGTGATGGGCGATCCGGTGCTGCTGCGCTCCGCCATCGAAAACGTGGTGCGCAATGCCGTACGTCATACCGCTTCGCAGTCGGCGGTTAATGTCGAGCTGCGCATAGAGAATGGCGTTGCCGTGATCACCGTGCGCGATCACGGCAGCGGCGTAACACCGAAAGAGATCGGCCGCATGTTCGAGCCCTTCGCCCGCGTCGGCGAAGCGCGCGAACGCGCCGGCGGCGGCTACGGCCTCGGCCTCGCCATCACCGGCCGTGCCGTCCAGGCCCACAGCGGCAGCGTCAGCGCGGAGAACCATCCCGACGGCGGCCTGCTGGTCACCATCCGCTTGCCCTTGCCCGCGCGTACCTGAGCTGTGTAGGAGCCCGATTTATCGGGCGAGGCGTCGGTTCCGACGCCGCAATCGCCCGGCCTAGACATGTAGGGTGGATAAGTGAAGCGCATCCACCAACAAGCCTGAACCTCGAAGTTACCTGTTGGCAGCCGACTGCTCGAGACGTTCGGCCAGCCATACCTTGATGATCGATTGACGTGTCACCCCCAACCGGCTGGCTTCCTTGTCGAGGGATTCGATCATCCAGTCTGGAAAATCGACATTTACCCTTCTCTGCTTTTGCAACGGACGACGCGCCTTGGCTACATCCAGGGCCGCGCTAACGTCCTTGCCGCTGTCAAAGTCGGAATCAAATTTCTTCGCTTTCATACAGTTTTACCTCTTCAGTCCGTGCACGACGGACTGGGCCTGAACAAAGTCAATCCCACACTTTGCCAGGTTGAGCTGGCTTTTTTGCTGGTCGAATTCAAACGCGAGCATAGTATAAAAACTATACCATTATTGCGGGAGACGCAGGGCGCTAGGAAACGTGACGGAGGGAGTTAACCCCTCAACCACGGCGAACATTAGTTGTTCCCCACGCTGTTGCCATTGGTTATGCTCCGAAAGCATTACTACAACAACAAACACCAGAGGAGAGAACCATGACCCAAAGCAGCGTAACCGTCGCCGACATCGCCATCGTCGGCCTGGGCGAAATCGGCGGCCGCTTTCTCGACGAAATGCTGCGCCTGCGTGACCGCGGCATCCGCATCGTCTGCGCGGCGCAGAACTCCGACACCCCGGGCAAGCAACGCGCCCAGGCTGCCGGCATCCCCATCAAGACCACCGACGAAATCGTCGCCCTCGGCAGTGCCGTCGACGTGATCTTCGACCTCACCGGTAACCCCGAAGTACGCAAAGACCTGCGCGCCAAGATGCAGGCCACCGGCAACCGCCACACCATCATCGCCCCGGAAACCATGGCACGCATGCTGTGGGCGGTGATCAGTGACGAAGACCTGGGAGCTGGCCACGCCAATCGTGGCTACTGAGATTAATCGGGCAGGGATGCCCGTTCTCAAATGACGATCTTGATGAGAGCGGGGCGCGTAACTTTGGAATATTAGCGGTGTAGGGGGATAAGCGGAGCGCATCCACCATTCATGGCGGCGATTCGGTGGATGCGCTTTGCTTATCCATATATGGACTCCTCCCTGCACGCAAGCGCCGTTTTGCACGTATTAG
>DYFR01000039.1:4491-13010 GCA_020725115.1 Thiohalomonas denitrificans | reverse complement strand
CCCTAGCCCCTAGCCCCTAGCCCCTAGCCCCTAGCCCCTAGCCCCTAGCCCCTAGATCACTGCCCGACAATATCCCGATACGCGTGCCAGGTGGCATAGCCCAGCAGCGGGAAGGTGACAATCAGGCCAAGATACAGCGGCAGGATGCCGATGCCCGCGAACAGCACGATCAGGCCCGCCCACAGCAGCATCGGACGCCAGTTACGCACACAGGCCCGGACACTGACCATAATCGCGGTAATCACATCGATATCCTCGTGATCCACCGCCAGCGGCACCGACACCGCCGTGAACACGAAGGCGATGATCAGGGCCACGGCGCCGCTGAGGCTCACCGCCGCGATCATCGGCCAGGTAATCGAGGTGAGGAAGGCGGCCAGATCCGGTGCGCCGCCGAACACCGCCGCCATCACGCCCGTGTTGGCCACAAACAGCGCCGTCAGCTGCATCGAGGTGACGAACCAGGCCAGCATCAGCAGCACCATGATGATGCCCAGGCTGTAGGTGGTCAGCGCGTTGCGGCGCCAGCCGTGCATGGTGTCGTCCAGCGTACTGCCCAGCTCACCTTCGCGACGGCGGGCAACCTCATATAGCCCTACCGCCAGTACCGGACCGAGGAACAGAAAGCCCGGCATCAGCGCTATGGCCCAGTGCCAGGAACCGACCGACCCCAGCAACAGGGAGACCAGCGCAAAGGCCAGGGTTGCCGCCAGGCCGTAGGTCATGCTCAGACCGGGTGCGGCGACAAAGTCGCGCCAGCCTTCCGCCAGCCAGAACCAGGGCCGCGTCATGTCCACGGTGCGGATTTCCGGCATGGATATGGGGGAAACATAGTGCTCGAGGTAGGGGCGTCGCATGGTCATCACCTCCAGTCAAGGAGCGGTCAGGGATACCGCCCGGAAGGGTATATGTCTGTTTCAAACTGTAGTAGAAATACCCTGGCAATCCAGTCAATAATTATCAGCGTTTTCGATGCGGCCGATAAAATGCCAGGCACGTCGCGCAACACCGGCCCGCCGGTGTTGCGTCATGCGCGGCACGCGTTACACTGCGAGCGCACAATAACGAAGCAGGAAGCTTTACCCATGGATATGGAGAGTGATTTGGAGGGGCCCGTTTCAAGTGCCTACTACCGCACCGTCAGCCTGCGCGCCCTGCAGCCTCTCGGCCAACATTTCGACGGTGCCGCCCTGCTGGTCGCCTGGCTCGCCACCCTGGCGCTGGGCATCGGCCTCGGCCTGGCCTCCATCACTTACGACTGGTCCGGTCTGCCGTTGCACTTCGGCGGCGTGGATGTTTACGTCACGATCTACCCGCCGCTGATCTTCTGCACCCTGTGGGTACTCTGGTTCGGCTTCTGGTGGGGCTTCGTACCCGCCTACCTGGCCACCCTGGTACTGGCGCTCTATTCCGGCATGCCGCTCGGCTGGTCGCTGCTGTTTGCCTTTGCCGACCCCCTGTCACTGGCGGTTCTGGCCATCGCCTACCGCTCCATCCACATGCCCTATGACCTGCGCTCGCTCAATGCACTGGCCTTTTTTGCCCTCATCTCCTTCGTCGGCAGCATCTTCGGCGCCACCGGCTCCTTCATCTGGACCCACACCAATGCCCTCGGCGTGCATGACCTGCTGCCCATCTGGCAGGGCTGGTGGCTGGGCGGCTGGCTGCAGAACCTGCTGCTGGTGGCGCCGCTGCTCTATCTGTTCAGCCCGCTGGTCAGCCGCTGGCGCAACCAGCATCTCGACACCATCACGGAGCGCCCGCGTCAGGCGCGTGGCACACTGCTCGCCGTCGCCACCATCATCATCGGCGTACTGCTCTACCTCTATTTCACCATCACCCTCACCGCCGAGCGGCTCCATACGGCACTGGCCGGTGACGACAGCCAGGCCTGGCGCGAGGCGGCCCTCGCCACGGCGGAATCCACTGCTCTGCTTTACTGGGCCGTACTGATCCTGATCCTGTTCATCGCCTTCTTCGGCATGCAGCTGTTTATCCACTGGACCCGCTCGTTGCAGCGCGTGGCGCGGGAACTGTCCAGCGCCAATGTGCGCCTGCGCCGCGAGATGAGCCAGCGCGAACAGGCCGAGGACGAACTGCGCAAAACGGCCAACCACCTCGCCGCCGCCAACGCCAGCAAGGATCGCCTGTTCTCCATCGTCGCCCACGACCTGCGCAATCCGGTAGGCGCCATTGTCTCCCTGCTCGGCATCATCGACAGCCAGATCAGGGAGCTGGGCAACCGGGAACTCAGCAACCGTTTCGGTACCCTGCGCGAAGCCATGCAGCAGCTGATGCGTTTCCTGGAAAACCTGCTGCAATGGTCACGCCTGCAACTGCAGCAGGAGCAGTGCGTGCCGCAACGGCTCAATCTCGCCAGTGCCATGGAAACGGCCAGCGCCCCCAGCACCCTGCATGCCTCGCTCAAGAACATCACCGTGGAGCGGCGCGTGGCGCCCGACATCAGCGTGCAGGCCGATCCGAACATGCTGCAGACCATCCTGCACAACCTGCTCTCCAACGCCATCAAGTTCACGCCGCGGGAAGGTTTCGTGACCATCTCCGCCCGACGGGAAGAGCACACGATACATATCACCGTGCGTGACACCGGTATCGGCATCGACGCCGAGCGGCTGCCGCACCTGTTCGACATCGCCCAGCTCTCCACCCGCCCCGGCACCGCCGGCGAACCAGGCAGCGGCCTGGGCCTGCTGCTGTGCAAGGAGCTGGTGGAACGGCAGGGCGGCGAGCTGTGGGTGCAGAGCAAGCCGTATGAAGGAACCGAGGTACACCTCACCCTGCCCGCGGCATGACACCATCACAGAAGGGAGATGCGCATGAAGAATCCGGCACGGCACAGGCCGTCACCTTCCTGGCTCTGGCTGCTGCTGGCGGCATGGCTGCTGGGTGGCTGCACCACCACTGCACCGACCACCGGCATCTACGAGGCCAGCGCACGGCTCGGCAACGAGCAGGCCCTGATCCAGCTCTACTCCTGGCCCAACACGCCGGACAGTCCGCAATCCCTCACCGACACCATCACCCACTACACACACCAGAGCGGCGAGCGCGACGGACTGCCCCTGCTCGCCGTCACCGTGTGGAATGACCTCGGCAACTACACCGCGACCGTCAGAAGCTCCGACTGGCATGTGCTCGACTACAGCCGGCGCCTGCCGCGCTTCCTCGCCATCGGCCAGCTCGGCGTCGAGGCCACCGCACAACTCAAGACCGCCGGCCTGTGGAACGAAAAGGAATGGCGCTTCTTCCTGCCGCTGGGTCTGGCACTGGCAGAGCAGCGCTCGGTGCAGCTGCTGCACTTCCCGCCCGACTACTCGCTGCCGGATCAGGACTACCTGGGCTCCAGGACCAGTCAACGCTGGGAGACGCTGCTGCGGGAAAACGGCGTGCCCGCGGAAGAGGCCACCCTGTACGAGGCCATCGTCGACATCGCCCCCATCGCCGCACCGGCCAGCGCCGGCAGCACCCTGGCGGCCACCTATCCCTACTACGCCCCCTACGCCAGGAGCATGCTGGAGTTCCTGCTCAAGCGCGACAGCGGCGCGGCACGCCCGGTGGTGGCCTACGGCTATCCGGTACGGCAATGGGTGCAAACCCAGTACGGCGTAAGCCTGCAGGTACTCGACACCGGCACCCTCGATCTCGGCGGTGGCAGCAAGGCCAGCGTCATCGGCGCCAACCACCCCAGCTTCATCTGGTACGTGAAAGACCAGGGCTTCGCCGCCGCCGAACAGGTGATGTATCAGGATCTGACCGCTGCCTGCTGGCAGGCCGCCATGGGCAATAACCCGGATGCCGACGCCGACGCGACCAGACAGAACTGCAACGACGGCTGGCGCGCCCGCCCCATGGATGTCTGCGCCCTCACCTGGGAACAGGCCTTCGACAAGAGCGAGGAAGAGGCTCGCAAGCTGTGTCAGGGCGGCGGCAACGAACCACCGGGCACGAACATCGATCTGAAGGCACTGGAGTTGAAGGTAATGCACTGACACCGGAGGAGCATGGCATCCACCTGCGGTTGCCCGGCGCTCTTTGCCACCCACGGGGATGTCCACCGGATCATCACCCCGCAAAAGGAAACGGGGCCCGCAGGCCCCGTATCCATACACTGCACAGGCAACGCTACCGGGCGTCACCCAGGCGCGCGTTCATGGTGGGCGCCTTCATCCAGCGCGCAATATCGTCACCCAACGCCTTGACGCAGCGGCCCAGGATCGAACATGTGCCTTTATAGCCGCCAAAGGCGCCGCCGCCGGAAACGCGGGTGCCGACAAAGCTGCCCACCGTCTTGCCGTTTTCCTTGAGCGTGCCGGTCACCGTCACCGATTTTGCACCGGACCAGGCACCGCCCCCCATACCGTAGACCTGGCTGAACTCCAGCTCCAGAATCTTGCCGCTGACCTTGCTCTTCTGCGTTGCCTTTTTGCTGTCCCGCACTACGGCAATGTCATAACCGCTGGCATAAGACTCAATGAACTCCGGCAACTGGCGATTGATGAGACACTCGGCCATCACTGCCGTGGTCACACCCGAATTCGCCGCATAAGGCACCGCATCAACAATCGCCACCGGACTCTTCATCGCCTCCGCACTTACTGCCGTCCTGGTCGGATTTGACGCGCCACAACCAAGCAGCACGGCCATCGTGGCCGCAGAAGCCAAAATCATACGTAATGTCTTCATTGCATCTCCCTCATCATTATTGGTTATTCCATATACACCACACAGCCAAATACGGCAGGCTGCCAGGCAACCCGATTCTGCCCAGCCACACGGCGAATCTCAACCGGGAAGCGCAGGAACGTGAGCTGACGCACTAAAACACATCGTTGCAGACACGGCGCCGCATCAATTGTGGAAGCCTTGCGATGACGGCACTCATCGCGACACCACCTGGCGGCCCGTCGCATCAGCGC
The DNA here is from genome assembly GCA_020725115.1 of Thiohalomonas denitrificans. Lineage (GTDB taxonomy): Bacteria > Pseudomonadota > Gammaproteobacteria > Thiohalomonadales > Thiohalomonadaceae > Sulfurivermis > Sulfurivermis denitrificans_A. The sequence goes on along the minus strand of DYFR01000039.1, from coordinate 8,073 downwards.
ACATGAAAAAGGCCGGGTTGCCCCGGCCTTGTTTACGCAGCAAACGAAGTCAGCTTACTTGGCTTTCGACACCATGAACTCCACGGCGGCCTTCAGCTCGGCATCGGAGCAGGTACCGCAGGTACCGCGCGGCGGCATCACGCCGGTCTTGCCCTGGAAGCCGTTGATGGAGTGCTTGACCAGCGTATCCATGCCCTGAGCGAGACGATCGCCCCAGGCAGCCTTGTCGCCCAGCTTCGGGGCGCCGGCCGCACCGGTGCCATGACAGGCCACGCAGGAGGCGTTGTACACGGCATCGCCGGAACGCGCAGCGGCAGCAGCGGGAGCCGCCGCGGCCGGCGCAACGGCCACTGCAATGGGAGCGCCGGTATTCATCTGGCCGACCGGCTTGATGCGGGCCTCCACAGCCGCCGCACTCATATCGGCCGTCGCCGCACCACCGCCGACCACCCCCGACATCAGGTTCAGAATCAGCGCAGCCAGTGCACCGACCACGACAAGTACAATCACGGACGTACCGAAATAAGTGTTGGTTTCCTGGCTCACGCCTTTGTCCTCGCTATCTAGAAGTTTCACGCCAAAATGGCGCTGCTGAATATGGTTGATCCGGCCCTGAGGCCGCTGATGGCCGCGTAGTATAGCTGCATGGGGCCAGTGCCGAAAGCCCGCAGGCGGCAGCGGCCATGGACGCGCCCCGGCCTGCCATGTAAGCTATGCCGTCCCACGCGCCCGTAGTTCAGCTGGATAGAATATCGGTCTCCGACACCGAAGGTCACAGGTTCGAATCCTGTCGGGCGCGCCATAATTCCGAACCCGCCGACAGGCGGGTTTTTCGTTTCAGATCCCTTATTTTTTCGCCGGAACCAGACTGTTCTGGATAAACACCGCTGCACGCTGCAAGGCGTCCTTGCTGGCCAGGTCGTCGGCGAAGGTGCGTACATTGGGCGGGCGGAAGTCGAAGCCGCGGCCGACGCCGGGGTAGACGATGAGGCGGGCCGGGCGGCCGGTCTTTTCCATGTTGGCCACTGCGGTCTCGATGCCGCGCCGGCGTTGGTACTGCTCCTCCTCGCCGATGAAGATCAGGGTGGGGATGCGCAGTTCGTCGGCCTCGCGGGCGTAGCTGTAGACCTGCAGCGCCTCCGGCGCGTTGGGGTCCTGCATGTGGGGATACCAGCCCACATAGCAGGCGATGTCCCTGTCCTGGCGCTGGAAGCTGACCGCCAGCTTGAGGGCGAAATAGCCGCCACGGGTGTGCGAGGCGAGGCAGGCCTGCCGGGTGCTCACATCGGGCAGGGCGAGCAGGGCGTCGATGCCCTTGTCGGCGTCGGCCTCCAGGGCGTAGTCGTGCTCCACCGGCATGGGCGGGATGAAGTGGGCGCGGTAGATGTCCGGCGCCAGCACCACGAAGCCGCGCGCCGCAATGCGCTTGACCTGCAACTGGATGAAGTCGTCGAGGCCGCGGCGGCCGTGGATATAGAGCACGGCGGGGTATTTGCCCTTGCCCGCCGGGCGCGCCACCAGGGCGGGGATGCTGCCGCTGGCGCCGGCATAGTCGATCCAGCGGGTGTCCACGGCATGGTTGGCCGGCGCCGCGATCTGGCCGCGCGACCAGAAATCGTCATCCCACCACCACGACTGACCGCCGACGGGCATGGGGTTGTTTTCCGCTGCCAGCACAGGGGCGAGAAACAGGCTGGCCGCGAGCAGCAGCAGGGGGCGCAGGGCAACAGACATGGATGAGTCTCCAGGCAGACAGTGATTGGGGGAACCAGTGTAACGTGCGGGCACGCTGCCCTGATGTAGTAGTGTGTATAGTCCCGCGTGGTATTCCCCCGCAACGGGCATTGACCGTACCGGGCGGCGGCGCTAGCTTGAACCCTTCCCTCTTGTTCAGGAGCCTGTCATGGCAAGGACATCGCTGTTGCTCATTCCCCTGTTGGCCCTGTCGCTGCCGCTCGCCGCACGCGACATCACCCCTGCCGGCGGCAGCATTGCGGCGGTGACGGTATTTCCCGACCGGGCACAGGTGACGCGGCAGGTGAAGGTGGAGCTGCCGGCGGGCAGCCACACCGTCCTCATTGCCAATCTGCCGCCACGCCTCATCGAACAGTCCTTGCAGGTGCGCGGCCAGGGCAGCGGCAGGCTGCTCATCGGGGCGGTGGAGGCGCGGCGCGTATTCAGCACCCAGCTGACACAGGAGCGCGAACAGAAGCTGGCCGACACCCTGCGCGGATTGCAGGACGACAAGGCCGTGCTGGACGGCCGCCGCCAGGCGCTGGACACCCAGGCGGCCTTCATCGAGAAGCTGGCGCAGCTGCCCGCCACGCCGGGCAAGGATCACAGCAGCACCTTCGCGCCGGACAAGTGGCCGGCGGCCTGGCAGGCCATCGGCAGCGGCATGGCCGAGACCAACAAGGCGCGCGTGGCGCTGCAACGGGAACAGCGCGCGCTCGACGAGCAGATCAAAAAGGTGGAACAGGAACTGAACCAGATGCGCAGCGGCCGCAAGGACAGCCTCACCGCCGCGATTCATGTGGAGGCCGCCCAGGCGGGCAGCGCCAGCTTCGAGCTGAGTTATCAGGTGCCGGGGGCATCGTGGACGCCGGTGTACGACGCACGGCTGGCGACAGAGGCGCGCACGCTGCAACTGACTCAGGCCGCCTGGGTGCGCCAGGCCAGCGGTGAGGACTGGAGCGACGTTGCCCTGACCCTGTCCACCGCGCGTCCCGCGGCCGGCGCTGCGATGCCTGAGCTGCAACCGTGGTGGATCGATTTCCCGCGCCCCCTGCCGGCGGCACCGCGTGCCATGCGCGAGAAGATGTCGGATGAAATGCTGGCCGGGGTGATGTCCGCCGCGCCGGCGCTGGAGGCGCAGGAGCAGGTGGCCGAGGCATCGGTGGGCGACTTCGCCGTCAGCTACCGCGTGCCGGGCAAGGTGTCGGTCTCCGCCGACAACGCGCGCCAGCGCTTTGTGCTGGACAAGCAGGATGTCGGCGTACAGCTCGCGGCGCGCAGCGCGCCGCGCCTGGATGCCCGCGCCTTCCTCTACGCGGAATTCGATTACGGCGGCGCGGCGCCGCTGCTGCCCGGCGCCTGGCGCCTGACGCGCGACGATACCTATGTCGGCGAGGTGATGCAGCCCATGCTGCGCCCCGGCGCCCGCCTCGCCCTCGCCTTCGGCAGCGACGACGCCGTGGAGGTGAAGTATCTGGTGGTGAAGGACGAACGCGGCGAGAAGGGCGTGTTCAGCAAGGACAACCGGGTGGAGCGGCGCTATCGCATCGAACTGCACAACCGCCACCGCATCGCACTGCCGGTGAGCATTTACGATCAGATACCGGTGGCGCGCGATCAGCAGATCAAGGTCGCCCTCAGTGACGACACCACGCCGCCCAGCGAACGCGACGTGGAAGGCCGCGTCGGCGTGTTGCTGTGGAAACAGGAGCTCAAGCCGCAGGCCAAACAGGTGATCCAGTTCGGCTACAGCGTCAGCTTCCCGCAGGGGCGGGACGTTCCCGGGTTCTGAGCGGCATCGAACAATGTAGGTTGGGTTGGGCGCGGGGTTTGCGCCGTAACCCAACA
>DYFR01000039.1:0-4391 GCA_020725115.1 Thiohalomonas denitrificans | reverse complement strand
CGCGCCCGCATTCGGTTTGTTGGGTTACGCGATGAGGCCGCTAACCCAACCTACATTACTTCCCGCAGGGGCGGGGCGTTCCCGGGTTCTGAACATCATCGAACAATGTAGGTTGGGTTAGGCGCGGGGTTTGCGCCGTAACCCAACACGCGCCCGCATTCGGTTTGTTGGGTTACGCGATGAGGCCGCTAACCCAACCTACACTTTTATTGTCAGCGCGGCACGCAGCGATAAACCGCGAAGGTCTGCTTGCCGTCTTCCACCGCACTGATCGGCACCACGGTGTCACCACCCAGCTCCACCGCGCTGTTGCGCGCCAGAACGTTCAGCTCATCCTGCACCTTCTGCGGATTGCGTTCGATGCCGGCCAGCTTGGCCAGCAGCGACACGGTGGTCTGACCCACCTTCTTGCACTTGGTCACTTCCTCCGCCGTCAGCACGCGCACCTTCTCGCCCTGCGCCGTGGGCTCCACCCAGGTGCAGGCCGAAAGCAGAGCCGCGGCCACGATGCCTACCCATACCTTGCTTGCCTGATGCATTGCTTGTTTCCTCTCTGCATGCGGCGCGAAAATGGCGCCACGGACTAGACTAAAGACCATCTTCCCGTAAAGGAGTGCCGTCATGACGGAACTCGGTCACATCGTGTTCTACGTGCGCAACCTCAAACAGTCGCTCGACTTCTATCGCAACGTGGTCGGACTGCACGAAGTCGGTACCGTGTTCAACGGCCGCGCCGCCGTGCTGAGCGGCGGCAGCAGCCACCACGAACTGCTGCTCATCGAACAGGGCGATGCCCCCGGCCCGCTGGCCGGCCGGCGCCTCGGCCTGTATCACGTCGGCTGGAAGGTGGGCAATTCACTGGATGAACTGCGCGCCGTGAAGGCCCGGCTGGAGGCCGCCGACATCGAGATCGAGGGGATGTCCGATCACGCCGTCAGCCAGAGTCTCTACCTCAGCGATCCGGACGGCAACGAGGTGGAACTGTTCGTGGACGACCCCGCCGTCGACTGGCGCCACGACCCGGGCTGGCTGGAGGCGCCGGTCAAGCCGCTGGACCTTTGACGCAGTCGCGTCAAAGAGAGGTGCGAGATACGAGGGACAAGGTACGAGGGAAGGAGTGCGCCATGCGCACGATCGATGACAACAGGCACCCGCGTAGCGGGGACATCCCCTCGTATCTTGTCCCTCGTATCTCGTACCTGTGTTCTCAGGCCCTGCCCACGTTGCTGTCGGTGGGCGAGTGGAAATACTCGCTGCCCGAGGCCAGCTCCTCGGTCAGTTGCAGCAGCTCCGCCAGACGCGCCTCGGCGGTACTGAGCGGGGCACAGTCGTCGCAGTGCGGATCGCCGCAGGGCTGGCGCGAAAACAGCCAGTACTGGATCGCCCCGGCCAGCAGGCCGTCGGCGACATCCCACAGATCGGCCTCGGTATCGTCACTGGCGATACGGTTGCCCAGTTCCACCGCCTCGCGCGCCGCCTCGTCGTACACGGTCGCTTCATCATCCATCAAATTCATCGTCAGCACCCTCTCGCAGGATTCAATCAGCTTCAGGAGTCCAGCCGCGGCTGCACTTCCTGTATCACCACCCAGGGCGCCACCACCACCGCCCAGAAGGCCGGCTGGCGCACATGCCAGTCGCGCGCCTGCGCCTCGTCAGCCCGCACCACCTGCCCCGCCTGCATCCACGTTGCCAGCATCCCGCTGTCGTCGCAGGCCATGGCATGGGCCACCTCGATCAGATCCAGCCCCGGCATCACCGCCACCACCACGCCGCGGGCGAAATGGCGTTCCAGCTCGGGCCAGGCGATCCTGGCCGTCTCGCTGTTGAGTTTGACCCGCAGATCCTGTTCCTGCTCACTCATTGCACAACACCACGGAAAAATGGCCGACCATTCTACCGCAGAAACATCCCCGTATTGCCGCCAAACAAAGTGCCGCTCCCTCTCCCCACCGCCACAACCCGGCGCTATAATCCGCGCGCCCTACCCACCGGGTCTTCGCATCAGGAGGCTGGCCGTGGACAATCCCTGTCTGCGGTGTGGCGCATGTTGCGCCCATTATCGCGTGTCGTTCTACTGGACCGAGGCGGATCCCTTCCTCGGCGGCAGCGTGCCGCCTGAACTCACCGTGCCGCTCAATCACACCCGCGCCGCCATGCAGGGCACCCTGCACGCGCCGGTACGCTGCATCGCCCTCGACGGCCACATCGGCGACACGGTCAGCTGCACCATCTACACCCGCCGCTCCTCGCCCTGCCGCGAGCTGGAGCCGTGGGAGGAGGACGGCCGTCCCAGCGAGCGCTGCAACAAGGCGCGCACCGCCCACGGCCTGCCGCCGCTGGACCCGCGCACCGACAAGCCGCTCGGGCCGGGCCATGCGCCGATGCCGCTGACGGCGTGAAATATCAAATTCCAGCTCCATAGGCCGGGCAGACCTCCGTCCGCCGCCATGCCGGCGCGCATTTTCCGTTACCATGGCGCCTTCCCCGACTTGCGCCGAAGAACACTGCGATGAAAAACCACGAGCTGCTGGGCCAGTTGAGCGTCCTGCACCAGATGATGAGCCATCTCATCGACTCCGTCCCCGAGGCCGACTGCTACCGCCGCCACCACCCGCAACTGCCGCCGCTGGCCTGGCTGCTCGGCCGCAGCGTGTATCTGGAGACCTACTGGCTGCGCGAAGTGGTGCAGGGCGATGCGGACATGACCGCACGGGTGCGTCCGCTGTTCGGCGCCGGCGTCACGCCGGATGAGGTGCTGCTGCAGCAGTTGCCGCCGCGCGAGCACCTGCTCAACTGGGCGCTGGAGCTGCAGGATCAGAACACCATGCTGCTGGCCAATCCCGCCCTGCTGCCGGCCCATCCGCTGGTGCAGGAAGAGCGTCTGCTGCCGCTGCTGCTGCAGCAGCAGGCGCAGCTGTGCGAACAGATGCTGGCGCAGCTCACCGAACGGCGCCTGCAACAGGCCGAGGACTACCGTGTCGCCACACCGCTGGCGGCCAGCGCCCCCTCGCAGGACCACGCCGACGTGCAGCAGGGCCATTACCGCGTCGGCGCCAAGGACGACCCGGCGGCACTGGACAACGAGCTGCCGCCGCAGATGGTGGAACTGCATGCCTACCGCATCGATCTCCGCCCCATCAGCAACGGCGCCTGGCTGGGCTTCATCGAGGCCGGCGGCTACGACCATGCTGCGTGGTGGAGCGAGTCCGGCCGGCAATGGCGCGCGCGGCATGCGCCCCATCCCCATCACTGGCGCCGCGATGCGCAGGGCCTGTGGTACGGCGTCGGCCTCAACGGGCCCTTCGACCTGCTGGCCGAAGATGCCGTCAACGGCATCAGCCTGCACGAGGCGCAGGCCTACGCCGCCTGGGTGTCATCCCTCGGCGGCAGACTGGCCGGCGCGGTGCTGCAGCACGAATATCAGTGGGAGGTGGCGGCGCGCACCCAGGCCATCAGCGATTACGGCCGGGTGTGGGAATGGTGCGCCAATCCCTTGCACCGCTATACCGGCTATCAGGCGCCGGCCGATGCCGAAGCGGCGACACGGGATTTCGATGCCGGCCACCACAGCCTGCGCGGCGGCTGCCTGCACAGCCAGCGCATCCAGCGCCGCCGCAGCTACCGCCATCACGCCCTGCCCGGACAGCGCCACCTGTTCAGCGGCGCGCGGCTGGTGTTTCCGCCGTCGAAGATGCCGTGGCACAAATAGGCGCCGTGTTCGAGCAAGAGGACCTGCACACCCTCGCCACCCTGGCGATGCCCTTCGGCAAGTACCGCGGCCGTCCGCTCATCGACCTGCCCGAGGCCTACCTGCTCTGGTTCGAGGCCAGGGGCTTTCCCGCGGGAGACCTGGGCCGCCTGCTGGCGCTGGCCCTGGAGATCAAGCGCAACGGCCTCGCCTACCTGTTGCAGCCCCTGAAGCAGCGCCGCTGAGGAACAGTTCCGTAGGGTGGATAAGCGCAGCGCATCCACCCTACATTGACTTATCCATCCTGCATAAGTGCATGGACGGATGTTCCCGCCGCCGCAAATGCCGTGGCACAAACAGGACAGATGCACGGTTCACACCCGGGAAAGGCGGCTATAGTTGCCGCATCTGTCCACACCATGCGTCAGCATCCGCAAGAATCAGGAGTCACGCCATGAAACGCACCGCCATCCTGCTCATGTTTGCCCTGCTTGCCGGCTGCGGCGTGGAAACCGCCTCCACCGCGGCCACGGTTGGCGCTGCCAAGGCCAGAGAGGCCGAACAGGCCCGGAACACCCAGGAACGCATGCAGCAGCAGATCGACGCCGCCAGCGCACAGGCCGCCTCGCGCCTGCAAGCGGCCGAACAGGCTACCCGCTAGCCCCGCAAGGCGGCGGCGCACCTCCAGCAGTTCCGTAGGG
>DYFR01000016.1 GCA_020725115.1 Thiohalomonas denitrificans | reverse complement strand
CGGCGTGATCACTGCCTGGCCCACCAAGCTGGCCTTTGCGCCGCGCCTGGCGGCGTGTATCAATGACATGCTGAAGATGGCGAGTGTCGCCCAAACCAGCGATGCAGGTACGCCTCCCGCGTGGCCATTTCCCGGCTATGCGCTACTGCCGTGGCAGGAGGACGAACGATGGAGTTGAGGGCATTGGGTTCGACCGGTCTCCAGGTGAGTCCGCTGGGACTCGGTACGGTGAAGATTGGCCGCGATCAGCAGGTGAAGTATCCGACCGGCTTCACCATTCCCGACGATGCCGCCGTGCGCGCCTTGTTCGACCTTGCCTGGGAACTCGGCATCAACCTCATTGATACCGCCCCAGCCTATGGTAACAGCGAGGAGCGTCTCGGTCAGTTGTTGCGAAGCGATCAGGACTGGAAGATTGTCACCAAGGTCGGTGAAATTTTTGAAAATGGGCAATCGTCCTTCGACTTTTCCGCAGCCCATACCCGCATGAGTGTGGAGCGTTCACTCAAACGACTGGGGCGTGAGTGCATGGACATCGTGCTGGTGCATTCCGACGGCAACGATATGCACATCATCAATAACGAAGGTGCGCTGGGCGAACTGGAACGCATGAAGCAGGAAGGCAAGCTGCGCGCCTACGGCATGTCCACCAAGACCGCCGAGGGTGGGCTGTGGGTGGTGGAGCACTGCGACGTGGTGATGGCTACCTGCAACCCGCGCGACACCCATGACTTACCGGTGATCGCTCGTGCCCATGAGTTGAATAAGGGCGTGGTGGTGAAGAAAGGTTTATTGTCCGGTCATGCCGATACCGCTGCGGGTGGTGAAGGGGTAGAGGGGGCCATGCGTTTCGTGTTCAGCCATCCCGGCGTGAGTAGCATGATCGTCGGTACCATCAACCCATTGCATCTGCGTGATAATGTATCGATTGTGCGCCGGATTGGTGCTGGCTAATCAAATGTGAGGCTCATATTTTGGTTGGGATGCTGAATGGTTTATTTGCCGGAATGCCGGTTTTTTCGTTCCGGCATTGGCAGGCTTGGAGCATATGGCTCGTCATACTGTTGTTCCCAATATTTGCCGCAGGCGCAAAAGGGGGGGCAAGTTATCCCTTTGCCTGGTTGGTATTGATCGGGCTGATCTACGGCTGGGGATTCTGGCCGAAGTTGCTGGTGTGGGAGCGACGTTTGTTCGCCGGGTTTGGTGTGTTGTTCGTCGTGGTGTTGGTATCGTTCTTGTTGGGCGATGAAATGCGCGAAGGAGCACGGCGGCTGGAGAAGTTTGCTACGTTTGGTTTTGTCGTTCCCGCCTATCTGGCTGTTCGTCGTTATGTGTGTGAGCCGGGACGGCCTTTCCTGGCAGGATTGGTTCTGAGTCCGTTTGGTGCATTGGCGTTCGGGCTTGACTGGGACTTCTCCCGTGCTTTTGCCACGCTGACGTTGCAGGAGCGATTGGATGGATTCTATGCAACCATCATCCTTGGGAATATTACTGGTTTGATGACCTTGCTGCTGCTGGTGGGTGTGATTACTTTTGCCAAGCGCTGGAGTTTACTGCTTGGCGGCATGGTATTTGTGTTGTTGGGATTATTGGTAGTGTTGGCAGCAGCCAGCCGTAACGGTTTGTTATTTATTCCGATTGGCATGATGCTTGTTTTTGGATTGCTGCATCGATATGTGAGCCGGAGCCATGGAATTGTGTTTGGTACAGTACTGTTGGCACTTGTGGGTATGGTGACACTCATACCAGATAATGTGGTTTCTGCACGCGTAAATACTGCCATTGCACATCTGGTTGATGCTGACTCTGGCGGAGACTTCAGTGTTGGGGCCCGCATTGATATGTGGCGAGATAGTCTGACGATGTGGCGCGAGGCCCCGGTTTTCGGGGTTGGGCTAGGTGATTTTGAGCGCGAGACGAAGCGTCTGATTGCTGAGGGACGCAGCGGTTCAACAGTCGTGTTTGGGCATGCCCATAATATCTACTTTGATGCTCTGGCAACGACAGGAGCGATGGGGTTGGCAGCAATATTGTGGTTTGCCTTTTGGCGCCCGTTTCGTATTGGCTGGGTTGCATGGCGTGCAGCAATGACGCCATGGCAAAGTTTCTATGCCACAGGAGTGATTCTGACCGTGGTGGGATTTATGGTGTTTGGATTGACTGAGGCCTGGTTTTCACGCAACCCGATGGTCAGGACATACCTGATGTGCCTGTTGATCATGGTGGTAGGCCTCGCTGGCAAACAAATCCCTGTGGAATCAGTTTCAAGGCATGGCCCGGACACTGTCAAATGATCATTAGTTGCAAAGGCTTATGCGTAATGTCTGATTGGATGGCATGACACCGATACGTGTATTGGTGGTTGGCCCGGCCTGGGTGGGCGACATGGTCATGGCGCAAAGCCTGTTCATGACGCTGGTGGCACGGGGCGCGAAGGTAGACGTGGTGGCGCCGGAGTGGTCGTTGCCCCTGCTGGCGCGCATGCCCGAGGTGTGCCGCGCTGTCGCCCTGCCGGTGAACCACGGGAGCCTGGGGCTGGCGGAGCGCTGGCGTATCGGCCGCGCCCTGCGCGCCGAGCACTATGATCAGGCCATTGTGTTGCCGCGCTCGTTCAAGGCGGCGCTGATTCCCTTCTTCGCTGGCATTCCACACCGTACAGGTTACCGCGGTGAGATGCGCTACGTCCTTATAAATGACATGCGTGTGCTTAACAAATCGCTACTGCCACGTGTCATTGATCGCTATGTGGCATCGGGGCTCCCTGCTGACACGCCTTTGCCGCCCGAGAACATTCCGTTGCCGCGTCTCTCCATCGATACGGAAAATCGTGATCGCGTAGTGCAGCAGCTAGGCCTCGATATCCAGCGCCCGACAGTAGCCTTCATGCCCGGTGCCGAATATGGCCCGGCCAAGCGCTGGCCTCTGGCACATTACGCCGCACTTGCGCGGGAGTTGGTCGCCAGCGGGCGACAGGTGTGGATTATCGGCTCGACCAAGGAGCAGGCCGACGGAGATGTCATTGCCGCTGCGGCGCCGGGTGTGCTCAATCTGTGCGGGCAGACGCGGCTGGAGGATGCGGTAGATCTGTTGTCACTGGCCAGCGCCGCGGTGAGCAATGATTCCGGGCTGATGCATGTGGCCGCCGCCACCGGCATACCGCTGGTCGCGCTGTACGGCTCGTCCTCGCCGGCCTACACACCGCCGCTGTCGGCACAGGCGCGCGTGCTGTATCGTGCCCTGTCGTGCAGCCCCTGCTTCAAACGCGTGTGTCCCCTGGGGGATACGCCCTGCCTGACAGACATCGGGCCGGAGCAGGTGATGGCGGCGTTGCATACTCTCTGGGAGCAGGAATCTCATGCCTAAGATCTCGGCCTGCATCATCTCCTTCAACGAAGAGCAGAAGATCGAGGGCTGCCTGCAAAGTCTCGCCGGCATCGTCGACGAGATCATCGTCGTCGATTCACTGAGTACCGACCGCACCGTGGAGATCGTCGGCCGTTATACCGACAAAATCTTCCACCAGAAATTTCTCGGCCATGTGGAGCAGAAGAATCTGGCGGTGAGCCACGCCAGCCACGACTGGATCCTGAGTCTCGACTGCGACGAGCGCCTGTCGCCGCAACTGCGCGACTCGATCCTTGCGCTGAAAGAGGGACTGGATGAACACCGTGCCTACCGCATGGCGCGCAAGACCTTCTATGTCTACCGCTGGCTCAACCACTGCTGGTATCCAGATCGCAAGGTGCGTCTGTTCAACAAGCATTATGCACGATGGGGCGGCACCAACCCCCATGACCGGGTGGTGATGGATGAGGGGGTGCAGGTAACCGACCTTGGCGGTGATATCCTGCACTATTCGTTCAGCAGCATTTCCGAGCATCTGCGCACCATCGACAACTTCACCGAGATCGGTGCGCGCGAGATCATCGCCAAGGGCAAAAAAGTGTCAGTGTTGTCGCCGCTGACCCATGGCCTGTGGACCTTTATTCGTCTGTATTTTTTCAAGCGCGGATTCCTTGACGGCCTGGCAGGTTTCATTGTTGCCACGCTGTCCTTCATGCATGCCTTCGTCAAATACTCCAAGGTGCTGTTGCACCAGCGTCAACCGGGGCGGAGCCGGCTGTGAAAATACTTGAGCTGTGTACTTCCGACGGCGTCGGCGGACTGGAACTGTATGCCTTGCGCACCACACAGGCCCTGCAGCGCCAGGGGCATGAAGTGATGGCCGTGGTAAGGCCGGGCACCATGTTGCAACGGCGGCTGCACGAGCAGGGGCTGGCCCATGTGACGCTGGCACGGCGCAGCCGTGCATTGCCGTTGCTGGCGGCGTGGCGCCTGGCGCGGCTCATCGATCAGGCCGGCGTCGATGTGGTGCATATGCACTGGGGGCATGATCTTCTGCTGGCCGCTCTCGCCAAACGCTGGGCCAGCCGCCCGGTACGCCTGGTATACACCCGGCAGATGGCCCTTAGCCGTGCCAAGGCCGATGCCTACCATCGTTTTCTCTATCGGCAGATCGATCTGTATCTCACCATCACCGACAAGCTGCTACGCCAGGCACGGCAGTTACTGCCGCTGTCGGATGAGCGGGTACAGCGGCTCTACTACGGTGTGCCCGCTCCGGAGCCGCTGAGCGACGCTGATCGGCGTGTGCTGCGGCATTCGCTGCACATCCCGGAGCGTGTATTCGCCATCGGTCTCATCGGACGCATGGAGGAACAGAAGGGACAGCATCTGCTCATTGAGGCGGTGCAGCGCCTGCGTGCCGCCGGCATCCCGGCCCATGCGACCCTCATCGGTCCTGCCATGGACGCCGCCTATGAACAGCGCCTACGGCGCGAAATTGAAGAGCGGGATTTGCGCGAGGTCGTGGTACTTCATGGTCCGCACAAGTCGCCCATGGAGGTGATGCCTGCTTTCGATGCCGTCGTGCTTGCCACGCGCATGGAAACCTTCGGTCTGGTGCTGGCCGAGGCGATGCGTTGCGGTGTGGCGGTGATCGGCACCAACGCCGGTGGTGTACCGGAGATTATCGAGGACGGCGCCACCGGCCTGCTGTTTGCACCGGAGGATGTCGCCCATCTGGCGCGCCAACTGGAACATCTCGCCCGTAACGACACGTTGCGCCGGCAATTGGCTGCTGCCGGCAAGGCGCGCGCCGACGATCTGTTTGCGGAAGAAAGGCACTACAAGCGCCTGGCGGCGGTATTGCTGGGAAGCGCGATGCCGGACTGATTCTGCTGCGGTTAGGGGCCTAAATAAGCGTTCCGAATTGGTATCCACCTTATCTTCGGTGTGTCATAGGGCGGGCCGTGCCCGCCGCAGCACGGCGCCCATGGGACGCCCTATGCCTGGTTATGAATTCGGAACAGCTATTTAGTCCCCTCGGCGAAAGTTTGCCGCGAGAGTTATCGGCCCAGGAATTGCTCGCTGATGGCCTGTGCCGCAGCTTCAAGCTTTACCCCACTCATATCCGATTCCCCCGCAGTAATCTCAGGAGTGAACGTCAGACGACGTTGCGGTGAATTGAGCGTCTGCCAGCGCAGCGGCGTGGCGGAGCGGCGACGCGGATAGAAGGCCGCCGTTGGTACATCGAGGGCGCCGGCCACATGCAGCGGCCCGGTGGAGCCGCTGATGAACAGATCCATGCAGGCGATGTGGCGTGCATAGTCGGCGATGCCGCCTGCGCGCAGGATGGTGTGAGGCCGCGTTTCGAGCAGTGCGGCCAGCGTCTCGGCCTTGAAGTCCTCACCCGGGCCACAACCGATGACGAAGTGCAGCGGGCGGGCGCTGTGCAGTGCCGCGGCGAGTGAGGCGTATTGTTCCAGTGACAGATTGCTGGCGGAGCCGCCGCTGCCGGGGTGGATCAGCACCAGCTGCGCCTGCTGATCGATGCCATGGTCATGACAGAACTGTTGGCGCAACGCAGTAGTTACAGCGTGGGGAAATTGCAGGTAGGGTGTTTTCGGCAGTGCCGCAGCAGTGATGCCATGATCAGCCAAAAATTTCCCCACCAGATCGACGTTGTATTCCCACTCCGGTTTTTCCGAGCGTGAACGGCGTTGTTTCAGGCGCCTGTTGTAAAACACCTGTGCCGCCTTGGTCGCCGGGGCGAGGCGGTAGGGGATGTTGGCCGCCAGGCAGGCGGTGGCTACAGTGCCGGTGGAGAACAGCGTGATGACGGCGTCGTAGCCGCGCGGACGCAGGCATTGCACCAGTGCGCGCCAGTTGCCAAATCTGCTGTCCTCTTCCGGCATCAGCACGATGTCATCAACCCACGGGCACAACTCGGCCATCGGCCGGGTGTATTCGCGTACCAGCAGGTGTAGTTCTGCCTGCGGCAGACTGGCTCTGAGTAGGGCCAGCGCCGGCCAGGTGAGCATGAAATCACCCAGCTTGTCATTGCGGACAACGAGGAGTTTCACGGTATGGCCTGATCAAGTCCGCGTCGACAGCGCCACAGGTTGTCGGCCTGGGTTTCCGTCATGATCTGGCGATTGCGCTCGCTGACCACATAGCTCCGTGGATGGTGCAAATGATAAACGGTGGCCAGAAACTTGATGTTCTTGATGTGGTAGCCCGCAGCATTCAGGCGCCATTCCATATCGGAGTCCTCGCCGATACCGGGACTCTCGAACTCTTCATTGAAGCCATTTACCGCTTCCAGTGCGGCACGCGAGCAGGAGAAGTTGCTGCCGACGATGTGGATGGGCCGTTTGTGTGTCAGTCGATGCAGTAGCGGCGAGACAAAACCGAATTCGTAGTTCTTGATGCCATCGTCATGCAGGGAGCGGGATAGTGTCAGATAGCGCCAGGGATTTTCCATCTGGTGCAGGAAGTCCGGTTGCTCGATGAGCCGTTGTGAGTAGCGCGGTCCCAGTTCAACACGTCGACCGGCGCATATCGCCTGGGGTTCGGCCTGGTGGATGTGGGCGTCCACAAAGTTGCTGTGGGGCACACAGTCGCCGTCGATGAAGATGAAATAATCACTGCGTGCGGCGCGTATGGCTCGATTCAGGGCGCGGTTCTTGCGGAAACCGGTATCCTCCTGGGTCAGGTGCGCCAGGTTGGGCAGCCTCTCGCGGTAGGGCACCAGAAACTCCGCCACCTCGGCGGCAGCGCCGTCTTCCGAGATCAGGATTTCGAAATCGCTGCAGCTTTGTCGGGCCAGTGTCTCCAGGATGGAGTGCAGCTTGGCGATATCCTTGTAGACGGAGATAACCAGCGTCGCCCGGTACTCTGCCACAGGCCTACTCCGTCACTTGCTCGACACTAACTGGTCGAAGTAGGCGATGGTGGGCCTCAGTCCTTCTTCCAGCTTGATGCCCGGCTCCCAGGCAAGATGTTTCTTGGCAAGGGTGATATCCGGCTTGCGCTGCCTTGGGTCATCCTGCGGCAGCGGGAGGTGGATGAGTTTGGAGCGTGATCCGGTGAGGGCAATCACCTTTTCCGCCAGTTCGAGGATGGTGAACTCGCCAGGATTGCCGGTGTTGATGGGGCCGGTGATTTCGTCAGGGGAGTTCATCAGGCGCACGAAGACCTCAATGAGGTCGTCCACGTAACAGAAGGAGCGGGTCTGTCGACCCTCGCCGTAGACCGTGATGTCTTCGCCCTTGAGCGCCTGGATGATGAAATTGGAAACGACGCGGCCATCATTGGGGTGCATGCGGGGGCCGTAGGTGTTGAAGATGCGTGCCACCTTGATCTTCACGCCGTGCGCGCGCTGATAGTCGAAGAACAGGGTTTCCGCACAGCGCTTGCCTTCGTCGTAGCAGGAGCGAATGCCATTGGGGTTGACGTGGCCCCAGTAAGACTCGGGTTGCGGGTGCACCTCCGGGTCGCCGTAGACTTCAGAGGTGGAGGCCTGGAATATCTTGGCACCGGTGCGCTTGGCCAGCCCCAGCATATTGAGTGCGCCGAGCACACTGGTCTTCATGGTGTGGATCGGATCATGCTGGTAGTGCGGTGGTGAGGCGGGGCAGGCAAGGTTGTAAATCTCGTCCACCTCAACATATAACGGCTGTGTCACATCGTGACGCAAGACCTCGAAACGCGGGTTGCCCAGCAGGTGCTGGATGTTATCGCGGGTACCGGTGAAGAAGTTGTCCAGGCAAATGACGTCGTGGCCGTCGTTGAGCAGCCGTTCACACAGGTGGGAGCCGAGGAAACCGGCGCCGCCGGTGACCAGGATACGTTTGCGCAGCGAGTACATCATTTGGCTTCTACCTGACCACGGCCGATGCCGAAGTATTCGATGCCGAGTTCCAACATTTGCGCCGGGTCGTACTGGTTGCGGCCGTCGACGATTACGGGCTGCTTGAGCGACTGCTGGATGCGCTTGAAGTCCGGGTTGCGGAACGGCTTCCATTCGGTGACCAGCACCATGGCATCGGCACCGTCCAGCACGTCGTACTGGTGCTCGAAGAAGCGCACACGGCCGTCGTCGAGCCAGCCCTGCTTCATTTCGCGGGTGGCGGTCTCGATGGCCACCGGGTCGTGAGCGCGGATATTGGCGCCGGCGGCGATAAGCTGTTCGATGAGTACCAGGGACGGTGCCTCGCGCATGTCGTCGGTACCGGGCTTGAAGGCCAGCCCCCACAGGGCGAAAGTCTTGCCGCTGAGATCCTTGCCGAAGCGGGCGAAGACCTTTTCTGCCAGGCGGTATTTCTGGCGGTCGTTGCGTCGTTCCACGGCATCCAGCACCCAGGCATCGAGGCCGTTTTCCTGCGCCATGCGCAGCAGTGCCTTGACGTCCTTGGGGAAGCAGGAGCCGCCGTAGCCGCAGCCGGGATAGATGAAGTGGTAGCCGATGCGCTGATCCGAGCCGATGCCGAGGCGCACCTGCTCCACGTCCACGTTCAGACGTTCGCACAGGGCGGCGACTTCGTTCATGAAGGAAATCTTGGTGGCCAGCATGGCGTTGGCGGTGTATTTGGTCATCTCCGCCTCGCGCACCCCCATGGTGATGATCACCTCATGGTTGCGCATGAAGGGGGCATAGAGGTCATGCATCACCTTGGCAGCCTGTTCGGTGTCGGTGCCGATGACCACGCGATCCGGGCGCATGAAGTCATCGATGGCGGCGCCTTCCTTGAGGAATTCCGGGTTGCTCACTACGTCGAAGGCGAGTTGGGCACCGCGCTGGTTCAGCGCCTGCTGTACCGTGGCGCGCACCTTGTCGGCGGTGCCGACCGGAACGGTGGACTTGTCCACCACGACGTTGTACCCGGCCGTCATGTACTGGCCCAGCTCGCGCGCCACCGCCAGTACGTATTGCAGGTCGGCGGAACCGTCTTCCCCCGGCGGCGTGCCGACGGCGATGAAGAACACATTGGCGCCCTGCGCAGCCTCCTGTAGCGAGGTGGTGAAGCGCAGGCGGCCTTCGCGGAAGTTCTCCGCCACCATCTCTTCCAGCCCCGGCTCGTAGATGGGCAGGATGCCGTTCTTCAGCCCTTCGATCTTGCGCGCGTCGATATCGACGCAGGTGACGGTGTGGCCCATTTCAGCGAAGCAGGTGCCGGTGACGAGACCGACATAACCGGTTCCAACGACTGCAATTTCCATGACTGACATATTCCCGTAAGGCAAAGGTGGCCAATTTTACATGATCGGCTGCGCGATAAGTACCTGAGCCCGCAGGTGCCAACGGGCGGCAAGGAAAACTCACGCACTGATCACGGCCTGCTCTCCACCAGGTGGCTGCGGTGCCGAAACTCGCCCAATTTGCCGTCAAAGAGCAGGGATTGCATGAGGGTTGTGATAGCTATGGCACGATCTGACTGGGGCATATCCCCGGCGGTGCAGGGAGTTGGGGCCTGGCAGACATGATTCGCCAGTGTGCAGGCCGTGCAGGCAGTCGAGGATATGTCACGGCTGACAAGGCGGTTTCCTTCAATCCAGCCCACGGTGCCGCTCTCGTAATAATCGGCATACGAGGTCACACCTTCGCTTAACAATGACATGCCGGTATGTCCCGGTGCTGCCGGCAGGCCAAGCAGGTCCAGGGCCGTTGGGGCGATATCCCGTTGCGAGTGATAGTACGGTGATGCACGGGGCGGAACGCCCGGACCGTGGATGGCGAAAGGTATCAGATGGTTGGTGAAGGCGCGCGGCGACGGCAGGCCGGCGTGGTCGGCGAGGATCACGAACAGCGTGGGGCCGAATTCGGCGTTGACTGCCTGGTGGAAGTCGCGCAGGGCGGCGTCGGCGAAGCGCAGGTTGCTGAGATAGCGGTTGATGGCGGTGTCAGAGCCGAAGGCGGGGGTGACGCCGGCCGGGATCTGGCTGTCGTGGGTGGTGTTGGTGTTGATGCCGATGAGGAAGGGTTGCGGCAGGGCGCGCATCTTTTCCAGGGCGAAGTCGTAGATGTCGGGATCGTGCATGCCCCAGCTGTTTTCCGGGTGGCGCAGCGGGCGCCCGCGCAGGTCTTCCCAGCCGTAGCTTTCGGAAAAGCCGAGCAGCTGGGCGAAGGCGCCGGTGCCGCTGGTGTTTTTGCGCGAGCCCTGGAAGAAGGCGCTGGAGTAGCCCTCGTCGCGCAGGATGTGCGGCAGGCAGCGGTAGGAATAGTTCTGCAACTGGCTTTGCGCCACGGTCTGGCCGAGGGGATTCTGCGCCGAGCAGAGGGTGGCGAACATGCCTTCGGTGGTGCGGTGGCCGCCGGCCAGCATGCCGTGGGTGGTGAGCGACTGGCTGCGCAGTTCATCGAAGAAGGGGGTGGTCACCTGGTCGTGGCCGTAGGGGGCCATCCAGGCGGCGGACCAGCTTTCCAGGAACATAATGACGACGTTGTTCGGCGCCTCCGGCTTGGGCAGCGGCTGCGGGTGGTAGTCGGCATACATCGCGCGCACGATGGCGAGCTGCTCCGGCGTCGGTGCGGCGGTGATGACCGGGCGGATCGCGTAGGGAGTCACTGACGAGAACAGGGCGTTGTAGGCTCCGTTCAGGGCCAGGGTGGCTTGCTGGCCGTTGCCGATCTGCTGGGCGTGCAGCGGCTCCATGGGGACGGCCTGCCAGCCGCCGCGCACGGCGAGGGCGGCGAGCAGCAGCACGGCAAACAGTTGCCCTTCCGGTGCCAGGTGCTGCCACCAGCGTGCGGGGCGCACCGGCGTGGCATCACTGGTCAACAGGCGCAGGCCGGCATAGACGGCGAAGGCCATGGCACCGAGATAGGCGATGAGGGTGACGGTGTAGCTGAACAGCGCCATGCGCGCCAGTTCCCCGGCGGAATTCATTCCCTCCTTCAGCTCATAACCCAAATGCCGGCCCGCCTCGCTGTAGTAAAGGGTATCGCCGCCGTGCAGGCCGATGAGGAACAGCGCGGCGATGAGGGTAAACCAGCGTAGCGGGCGCTGCAGCGGCTGGCGCGCCAGACGGAATACGAGATGGGCGGCGAGGAAGGCGAGCAGTGCGCAGGCGGCGGCCAGCGCCAGATCGAAGCGCAACCCCCAGAGCAGCGCATGGACCTGCTGGGGCAGAGAAAGGTTGCTGAATAATTCGCGGTGGTAGAGGGCGAAGGCCGTCTTGCCGAGAAAGGTGACGGCGAGCAGGAACAGCAGGGCGTGCAGGAACAGGCGCAGGTGGAGCAGTTTCATATACGTCCTTTGCTGGCGGTGGCCATGGTGTCGTCCAGGCGTTGCTGAACCTCGGCGGCGCTGATCAATGCCATGGCGCGCGCATCGCGCACGCGGCTGCCGAAGGGGAGTTGTTCCGGTACGGCCCCACGAAGCTGCCGTACGGCGTCGGCATAGCGGTCCACGATCCACTGTGTACTCAGATAGGGCCGCGCCCGCGACGGGTTGGTGCAGGCATACAGGCCGATCACCGGCGTCCCGACGGCGGTGGCGAGGTGGGCCGGGCCGGCATCGGGGGAGAGCAGGACGGTGCCGCGCTGCAGCAGGGCCAGCAGTTGTTTGAGGTCGGAGCGGCCGATGCAGTCGATGACCGGATGGTGCATCAGGCGTGTGATGTCATCGCCGTAGCGCCGCTCGACGGCGCGTTTGCCGCCGGTGAGGAGGACGCGCATGCCGTGTTTTTCCACTGCGTAGTCGGCCACCGCCGCATAGCCTTCCGCGGTCCAGTTGCGATAATCCTGGCTGGAGCAGGGGCTGATGATCAGGGTCGGCTGGTCGCCGGGCAGGACGTCTTCGGCGTAGCGCCGTGCTGCCTCGGGAATGGGGATGTCCCAGCGCAGCAGGCGCTCCGTTGCGCCCAGGGCGTCGCTGAAGCCGAACAGGCTGTCCAGTACGTGCTCACGCTGCCTTGGTGCAATCTGGGTGTTGGTGAACAGCCACTGGGCATCCTTGGCGCGGGCACGGTCGAAGCCAAGCTTGACGGGGGCGTCCACCAGCAGGCTGATGAGGCTGGCACGCAGGGCCATCTGCATGTGCAGCAGCACGTCGAAGCGGCGGCCGCGCAACTGGCGGCGCACGTCCAGGTAGGCGCGCCACCCCCGGCTTTTGTCAAAGATGATAAAGTCGATGCCCGGAAGGTCGCCCACCAGGGTGTGCTCGGTCTTGCCGATGATCCAGGTGAGGCGCGTGTCGGGCCAGCGGGCCTGCAGCGTGCGCACTACCGGCAGGGTGTGGCTGATGTCGCCGATGGCGGACAGGCGCAGGATACACAGACTTGCCGGCGGCGATGTAAGCGGTAGAGAAGGCATGCAACCCATTCAAATCCAAAGCGGAAAGAGCCACATCCTATATGATGCGGACCTGCCGATCCACGCGGAGCCGGCACTGTTCGAGCCGGCTGCCTGGCGCCGGCGCGGCCAGTTGCTGGGCAGTGCGCAGGGTCGCGGCGAGACGGCCTTCGTCGGCGACGGCATCCACGAATATGTTTTGCGTCATTACCGGCGCGGCGGCCTGCCCGGGCGGCTGGTGCGCGACAGCTATCTGTGGATCGGGCTGGAAAATACCCGTGCCTGGCGCGAGTGGCGGCTGATGGCGGAGTTGTATCAGCGTGGCCTGCCGGTGCCGCGTCCGGTGGCGGCGCGGGTGGAGCACGATGGCCTGTTTTACCGCGCCGATCTCGTCACCCTGCGCATACCTGCCGCCCGCTCCCTGGCGCAGGCGCTGGCGGAGGCCGCTCTGCCGGTGGAGCGCTGGCGGGCCATCGGTGTGTGTATCCGCCGCTTCCACGATGCGGGTGTCGATCACGCCGACCTCAACGCCCACAACATACTGCTCACCGACGCCGGTGTGTACCTGATCGATTTCGACCGGGGCCGCCTGCGCATGGCCGGGCACTGGCAACGCGGCAATCTGGCGCGGTTGCTGCGCTCGCTGCGCAAGCTCTACAACGAAAGCCTGGACATTGCCTTCAGCGATGCCGACTGGCAGGTCTTGCTGGCGGGGTACGGTGACGGCAAAAGCCAATGAGGCAAGGAACGTCCAATCCTCGACGCAGAGACGCAGAGGCGCAGAGAAAATCCATTATCTGCTCTGCGTCTCTGCGTCTCTGCGCCGGGTGTCGATGTTTGTAGCCGCACTCCCGCCCTGAGGGCACCACTCTTCCAGCGCCACCGCGTAGCGCGTGGCCATGTCGCGGCGCCGTTCCACCAGCTGCTGTGCGGCCTTGCCCAGGGCGGCGAGGCGTTCCGGCTGCGCCAGCAGTTCCGTGATGACCTGCCCCAGTGCCTCGGTGTCCTGCACCTGCAGTGCCGCACCGTTCTCCAGCAGCAGCCGCGCCTCGTCGGCAAAATTGTCCATGTGCGGGCCGAATACCAGCGCCTTGCCCAGGTGGGCGGCCTCCAGCACATTCTGCCCGCCTTTCGGCACCAGGGAGCCGCCCATGAATACCAGTTCCGCGCCGGCCATGAAGCCGGTGAGTTCGCCGAAGGTGTCGGCGAGGTAGACGCGGGTGTGTGCCCCGACCTCCTCACCGCGGCTGCGCACGGCGACCTGCTCCGGCGGCAGCGCCAGGTCGCGCAGGATGTCGGGCAGGCGCCGGGGATGACGCGGCACGATGACCAGCAGGCGTTCGCCGCGATCACTGTGCTGCCAGGCGCGCAGCAGCAGCGCCTCTTCGCCGTCGCGGGTGGAGGCGGCCAGCAGGTAGGGGCGCGGCAGGGAAACGACCGCCTTGGCGGCCTGGACATCGGTGCTGAACTTGATGTTGCCCACTACCTGTACCCGTTCCGCCGGCGCCCCCAGGGCGATGAAGCCGGCGCGATCTGCCTCGGAGCGGGCCAGTACGGCAGTGGTGCGCTGGAGGGCGCAGCGGTACTGGCGACACAGCCAGCGTGGGGCGTTGCGTGTGCGCACCGACAGGCGGCCGTTGACGATGATCAGCGGGATGGCACGCTGCTCACAGGCGGCAAACAGGTTGGGCCACAGCTCCGTCTCCATGATCAGGGCGCAGCGCGGCTGGTGTTGATCGAGAAAACGGCGCACTGCGCCGCTCCAGTCCAGCGGCAGAAATACATGCGGCACGTCGGCGGGCAGCTGTCGGGCAGCGAGGCGGGCGCTGCTCACCGTGGCGGTGGTGACCAGCAATGGTTGCTGCGGCCGCCGGGTGCGCAGGGCGTTGATGAGTGGCAGGGCGGCGTTGAGTTCACCCACCGAGGCAGCGTGCAGCCAGATGGACTCCTGCGGAGCCTCGCCGCGATAAAAGCCGCAGCGCTCACGCAGATAGCGCCATGATTTTTCGCGCAACGCCTGCCACAGCGTATAGCCGAGCCACAGTGGCGTGAGCAGTGCGAACAGCAGGCGGTAGCGGGCGAGGGCAGTGTCGATCATGGCTGGCGTCGATACAGATCGGGCTCACCTTCCGGCCGCGTTTTGAAGCGGCGGTGGATCCACAGGTACTGTGCAGGTATGGCACGTACCTCGTGTTCCAGTGCGGTGTTGGCCTGTGTGGCGTCTTTGAGATCATCGCCGCTCGGGAAACCCTCCAGCGCCGGCCGCAGGACAATGCGGTAGCCCTGTGTGCCCGGCAGCCGTTCCGAGGCGAAGGGCAACACCGGTGCGCCGGTGAGCCTGGCCAGCCGTGCGGTGGTGGTGAGGGTGGCGGTGGGCACGCCGAAGAAGGGCGCAAACACCGAGCGCTCGCGGCCGAAGTCCTGATCCGGCGCATACCACACCGTCTTGCCCGCCTTCACGTTGCGCACGATGGTGCGCAGGTCGGTACTTTGCAGCAGGTCGTCGAACAGTTGCCTGCGCATGCGCACCATCACTGCCTCGTACAGCGGGTTGTGGGCGCGCTTGTAAATGGGTTGCAGGCCGTCGACATGAAAGGCGAGGAAACGGCCGCTGATCTCCAGGGTGGTGTAGTGGCCGCCAAGCAGGATCACGCCACGGCCCTGGGCATTGGCCGCCTGGTAATGTTCGAGGCCCTCGATGCGGTACAGCCTTTGCAGGCGGCGCTTGCTGCCCCACCACGATAAGCCGTTCTCGAATACCGAAATGCCGGCGGAGCGGAAAGTGGCGCGTACCAGGCGTTCGCGTGCGGCCTGGTCCAGTTCGGGAAAACACAGCCGCAGGTTGATGCGGGCCACACGGCGGCGCGATGGCACCAGGGCATACATCAGCAGGCCGAGGCCGTTGCCGAGCAGGAGCAGCAGCGGATAGGGCAGCAGGGCGCACAGGCGCAGAAAGCCCAGCCCGGCCCACATGGGCCAGTGGCGTGGGGCAAGAAAACGGCGGAGAGGAGGGATGTCGTCATTCATGGCGCTGTGCCGGCATTATGGCTGCCGTCAGAACGGGGCGCTACGCCCGCGACGCTCTGCCATCTGCTTGCCCAGTTTTTTTACCTCGTCGCTGCTCAGAATGTGGCGCGCCATTTCCAGCAGATCTGCATTTTCGCGCGCGATATGGCTGCGGTAGAGGGCAGCGAAGTCCGCCACCAGTGCCGCGAAGGCATCAAGATCGTCGATACGGGCGGGCGCTGCGAGCAGCGGGCCGAGTTGCTGCCACAGTGCATCCATGCGTGCGTGGTCCTGGCGCAGGCGGTGCACCAGATCGGCGAGTTTGAGCGACTGGCGCGCCAGTCGCGGAAACAGATCCTGCTCCTCGTCCTGGTGATGGTGCTGGCCGGCGGTGCTGAAGTAGTGATGGATCTTGCCGGCGGCAGTACGCGCCTCGGCGTCGACGCCGTGGGCGCGCAGGTGCTCGACCAGGCGCTCCAGCGTGGCGCAGTGCTGCAGGATGCGCTCATGGCAGGCGCGCAGCAGGCCGAGCGGGTCGCTGAAATCGGGGGCGGCGTCGGGGAAGGGGGATGGGTTCATAGATGGTTGTGAATCTTAACGCAGGGAGGCCGGGATGTAGAACAGAGATACAAGATGCAAGTGACAAGATACAAGGGAATGAACTCGCTACGCTCGTGATTTTTTGAATTCAAACAACCGTGCGCACAACGCACACCTCCTCTTGTATCTTTCCCCGTAACTACTCGCCCCGTTGTGGGAGCCCGGTTTACCGGGCGATGGCGGCCGTTCCGGCGCCGCTTTCGCCCGATGAATCGGACTCCCACCACATCTTATCGTTCCCACGCTCCGCGTGGGAGCGATGTGTCTGTGTTAACCGCAGAGGCGCAGAGGTCGCAGAATAAGGATTGTTGCTCAAACGTCGTTGCCCGTCACACCCTGCACGCATTACGTTCTGTGCCTTTCTCTGCGTTCTCTGCGGTGAATGATTCTCTGCTTATTTGATCAACGCCGACACGGCCTTGAACTGCGGATGACCGGCATCGCGCAGCCACTCGAACAGCACCGACTCGGTGCTGGTAATGACGGCACCGGCCTGGCGCAGACGGGCGATGGCGTTGTGCCGGTTGGCCTCGGCGCGCGAACTGACCGCATCCTCCACGATGAACACCTGATAGCCGCGGCCGATGAGCTCCATGGCCGTCTGCAGCACGCAGACATGGGCCTCCATGCCGGCGAGGATCACCTGGTGGCGGCCCTGGTGGGCATCGAGACTGGCATTGAATCCGGGGGCGCCGCTGGAGGCGAAGCAGGTCTTGCATACCACGTCGAGTCCCTCGGGGAAATGCTGTGCGAGGGTGGCCTCGGTATTGCCGAGACCCTTGGGATACTGTTCGGTGGCAATCACCGGCAGCTGCAACAGGCGTGCGGCCTGCAGCAGGATACCGGTATTTTTTATTACCTGTTCACGCGCTGCCGGCGGCATCACCGCCGCCAGCCGCGCCTGCACGTCGATGACCACCAGCTGGCTGGTTTCAGCGGCACAGAGCAGTGCAGGCACGGTGGTCATCACTGCAACCAGCTGTTGACGTGCTCCAGATCGGACTCGCTCAGGATGCCGGCGCCCTGCTTCAGGCGCAGGGTGGAGAGGGCGTAGTCGTAGCGGGCACGGGCATAGTCGCGCTGAACGCGGAACAGTTCACGTTGCGAGTTGAGCACTTCCACCGCGGTGCGGGTGCCGACATCGAAACCGGCCTGGGTGGCCTGCAATGCCGTGCGGGCGGAGGACAGGGCCTGACGGCGCGCCTGTACCGTGCTGATGCCGGCGGTTACGCCGAGATAGGCGTCGCGGGTCTGACGCACCGTGGCGCGGCGGGTCTGCTCCAGCCTTTCCTGTGCCTGGCTGTAGAGGTGGGTTGCCTGTCGGGTACCGGCGCTCACCGCACCGCCGGCGTAGAGCGGAACGTTGAGTTGCAGGCCGATGATGTTGCTGTTGCTTTCGTTGGCCGAGACGGTATTCGACTTGGTGGTATCGGACCAGTTGTGGCTGGCGACGATGTCGACGGTCGGATAGTGACCGGCCTGGCGGCGGTTCATCTCCTCACGTGCAATATGGGTGGCGGCTTCGGCGGCCAGCAGTTGCAGGTTCTGCTGCAAGGCGGTTTCCACCCACTGGTCGATGCTGACCGGGTCCGGGCTTTGCAGCGGGATCTCGCCGGCCAGCGGCGTCAGGGTAGTATGCTCGCGACCGGTGATTTCGCGCAGCACCTCGCGGGTGTTCTCCAGCTGGTTCTGCGCCACGATCTCCTGTGCCACCGCAGCGTCGTAGCCGGCCTGTGCTTCATGCACATCGGTGATGGCGGACAGGCCCACCTCGAAGCGCTGCTGGGTCTGGCGCAGCTGCTGGCCGATGGCGGTCTTCTCCGCCTGGGCGAAGCGCAGGTTGTCCCCGGCGGCGAGCAGGTTGAAATAGGCCTCGGCGACGCGGACGATGAGGGCCTGCTGGGCGCTGCCGTACTGGGCATCGGCCTGGGCAATGCCGGCATCGGCCTGGCGCAGCTGCACATAATAATCGTGGTGGTAGACCGCCTGACGCAGGCTCAGGGAATAGTTGGAGGAGTTGTAGTCGTTGTCGGCAGCGGTGGGTTTCTTGATCTCGACCTGGTTCCACTGCGTCTGCGCGGTAAAGTTCACGCTGGGCAGCAGGGCAGCGCGGCTTTGCGGGCGAGCCTCCAGGGCGGCACGGTGACCGGCCTCGGCGGCGCGCAGCTGCGGGTCACTTTCCTGGGCCAGGCGATAGACATCGCGCAGGTCTTCACCCTGGGCAGTGGCGGCACCGAGTGTCAGCGCCAGGGCGAGAATTCGAGCTACAGAGTTGGACATGGTTTCCCTCACGACGGGGTATATTAGAAAGCGCTAATAATGCGGTTGCGGCGCTGCCGAATCAAGTCAGAGTACGAAATGCCGTACCTGCGGGGCGTTTTGCAGCGGGGGCAGCTCGGTTTCGAACAGGCTCTCGCGTGACCATTCGTTTTCACCCAGGCGGGTAATCAGCAGTGCCTCCATTGCCGGGGCCTCGCCTGCCACCACGAACAGGCGACCACCCACATTCAGTCCCTGTTGCAACTCCGGCGCCAGTCGCGGCACTGAACCGGTGACAACAATAACATCATAGTTGCCGTGGCGTGGCCAGCCAGCGGCGGCATCGCCCTCATCCAGGGTGACGTTGGTCAGACCGCGTGCCGCCAGGCGGTGTTCCGTCGCCTGTTTCAGCTCCGGCACGATCTCCACGCTGTACACATGGCGTGCCAGCTGTGCCAGCAGGACGGTGACATAGCCGCTGCCGGTACCGATCTCCAGCACGATCTCGTCCGGCTGTACCGCAAGCACCTGCAGCATGCGCGCTTCCAGCCGTGGCGGCATCATTGCCTGGCCGTGGCCCAGGGGGAGGGCCATGTCGGTAAAGGCCAGGTTGCGGTATTGCGGCGGCACGAAATCCTCGCGCGGCGTGCGCATCATCAGGTCGAGCACCTGGTCGTCCATCACCTCCCACGGGCGGATCTGTTGCACAATCATGTTGTGGCGGGCCTGTTCCAGATTCATGTCGACCATGGTGATTCCTCTAGATTTTTCTTGTGGGAGAAACGGCTGACCGATTGGTCAGCCGAAGGTTACGCCTTTCCCTGGTGGCGAACAAGCCGCGCAGTGCAAAGTAACATCACGTTTTATGGCGAATATTTCAAGCAAGGCAAAGACTTACCTTGCAACTGGGGCACCGATCCGATATGTTTGCCTCCTACTGCTAGGGGTGCCCGACAGGGCTGAGACAGACCCTTGGAACCTGATCCGGGTTGTGCCGGCGGAGGGAAGCGGTGCGTCAGCGCTCCTTTCCTCGCCGCAGCAATCCACCGCGAGGATTTACCCATGAGCGCCATCCCCCAGGAATTCCTGCAAGAAACCGCCCGCCTGTCCGAAGAGGTGACGCGGCCCTTTCCCAAATCGGAAAAGATTTACGTGCCGGGTTCCCGGCCGGACCTCCAGGTCGGCATGCGCCGCATCGAGCAGGACGCCACCCAGACCCAGAATGGCACCGAAGAAAATCCGCCCGTCTACGTCTACGACACTTCCGGTCCCTACACCGACCCCAAGGCGCACATCGACCTGACCCAGGGCCTGGCCCCGCTGCGCCGGCAGTGGATCGAAGAGCGCAACGACACCGAACTGCTCACCGGCCCCACCTCCGACTATGGTCGCGCCCGCCAGCACGACCCCGAACTGGCCAGCCTGCGCTTCGAACACATCCGCACGCCGCGCCGCGCCAAGGCCGGCAAGAACGTCAGCCAGATGCATTATGCGCGCAAAGGCATCATCACGCCGGAGATGGAGTACATCGCCATCCGCGAGAACGCCATGCTGGAGGCGATGCGCGCTGACCCGCGCTACGAAAAGCTGCTGCGCCAGCACCGCGGCAACGGTTACGGTGCCAACCTCCCCGAGCTGATCACGCCGGAGTTCGTGCGCAGCGAGGTGGCCGCCGGTCGCGCCATCATTCCCTGCAACATCAATCACCCGGAACTGGAGCCGATGATCATCGGCCGCAACTTCCGCGTGAAGATCAACACCAACATCGGCAACTCGGCGGTGACCTCATCCATCGCCGAAGAGGTGGAAAAGCTGGTGTGGTCCTGCCGCTGGGGCGGCGACACCCTGATGGATCTGTCCACCGGCAAGAACATCCACGAGACGCGCGAATGGATCCTGCGCAACTCCCCGGTGCCCATCGGCACCGTGCCCATCTATCAGGCGCTGGAGAAGGTCAACGGCAAGGCCGAAGACCTCACCTGGGAAATCTTCCGCGATACGCTGATCGAACAGGCCGAGCAGGGCGTCGACTACTTCACCATCCACGCCGGCGTGCTGCTGCGCTACGTGCCGCTCACCGCCAGCCGCGTCACCGGCATCGTCTCGCGCGGCGGTTCGATCCTGGCCAAGTGGTGCCTGGCCCACCACCAGGAAAATTTCCTCTACACCCACTTCGACGACATCTGCGAGATCATGAAGGCCTATGACGTGGCCTTCTCCCTGGGCGACGGCCTGCGTCCCGGTTCGCTGATGGACGCCAACGACGCCGCCCAGTTCGCCGAGCTGGAAACCCTGGGCGAGCTGACCAAGCGCGCCTGGGCTCACGACTGTCAGGTGATGATCGAAGGCCCCGGCCACGTGCCGATGCAGATGATCGAGGAGAACGTTACCAAGGAACTGGCCGACTGCTTCGAGGCCCCGTTCTACACCCTCGGCCCTCTGGTCACCGACATCGCCGCCGGCTACGACCACTTCGCCTCCGGCATCGGCGCCGCGCAGATCGGCTGGTACGGCACCGCGATGCTGTGCTACGTCACGCCCAAGGAACATCTCGGCCTGCCCGACAAGGAAGACGTGCGCGAAGGCATCATCACCTACCGCATCGCCGCCCACGCGGCCGACCTGGCCAAGGGCTTCCCCGGTGCGCAGCTGCCGGACAACGCCATGTCCAAGGCGCGCTTCGAATTCCGCTGGCACGACCAGTTCGCCCTCGCCCTTGACCCGGATCGGGCGCGCGAATTCCACGACGCCACCCTGCCGCACGAATCGCACAAGGTGGCCCACTTCTGCTCCATGTGCGGCCCGCAGTTCTGCTCCATGAAGATCTCGCAGGAAGTGCGCGACTATGCCGCCAAGGGCATGGAAGAGAAGGCGGTGGAATTCGTCAAGGGCGGGGCCGAGGTTTACCGCAAGGCATAACCCGACGGCAGCAGCTCCGTTGATGACCGTGTTGGGTTACGCTGCGCTAACCCAACCGGACTTTCGGGGCAATACATACCCATCTGTCGCAGGGTGGATAAGCGCAACGCATCCACCCTGCTGAACTTATCCCCCTGCCCGCTAAATAAGTGTTCCGAATTGGTATCCACCTTGTCTTCGGTGTGTCATAGGGCGGGCCGTGCCCGCCGCAGCACGGCGCCCATGGGGCGCCCTATGCCTGGTTACAAATTCGGAACACCTATTTAGAGCAAGTGCTTGCCGTCGAACACCTCTGCCTCCAGCGCGAAGGTATCCACGCCGTCGACACAGCCGAGGTTGGCACGGAAGTGGCCGATCTTGCGCGCGGTTTCGTGGAAGGTATAGATGCCGCAGTGTTTGCAGAAGTAATGTTTCGCCGTCCCGGCGCCGAACTGGTATAGCCCCAGCGCAGCATCCTCTGCATCGATGCGGAACAACTCCGGCGGAATCGGCTCGGGCGACATCATCGCGCCCTTGCGCGCGCAGATGGAGCAGTTGCAGCGCAGGCCTTTGGTAATGGGCGGGCAGTCGAAGGAGAACCTTGTTTTGCCGCAGTGGCAGGAGGCGGTGTAGTGGGGCATGGGGAAGTCCTTTTCGGGTTCTGTTTAATCGACCATATCGGCAACAAACCGATTCGGCCTGTCACCATCAGTGAGGAAAATCCGGCGTTGTGCGGGTTTGATTAACGCGCAAAAGGGGCGCTGGATCAATAGTGCGGGTTGATGTGCGCTGCGGTGAGGGAGCAGGTCGTGGTTTGACCTGCTCCGCGCGAGTCTTGCCGAGGTGTGGGGGTGTGCGCGTGTGCCAATGCAGGCGCACGGTGTGCCTTATTCGCTGTCGTCTTCGTCGTCGCCGGCCTCGTCGACGAAGGCCTCTTCATCGTAATCGTCAGCGCCGAAATCGGTGGTGACGGCGGCAGCCTTGGCCGGGGCGGCGGCCCGGCCCTTCTCCGGGATGCTGGCGATCTTGGCGCCGCGCGGGGTGAAGCCGTTGCGGGCCTTGCGGTAGGCACTCTTCAGCTCGGTTTCCAGTTCCTGTTCCTTGCCCTTCAGTTCGCGCAGCTTCGGCTCGACGATGGCGCGCTTGTATTCGATGATTTCATTGCGCTGCAGGTTGAACAGATAGACGGTGGTGGGGTCGCCGGTGCTGAGGCGGTTGTCCATGGCCACGGCGGAGCTGCGTTCGCCGGCATCGAGGTAGCCGTACCACAGGGTGTTGTCGGACATTTTCTCTCTCGGTTTGGGATCGGGATTGTAATGTCGCGCATTTTCGGCAAAGCGGTGGCGCTGTCAATAGGTGAGTCCGCATTTCTTGCCATCACAGTGGCACCTCGGCACTTTGAGCTTCGCGTGATGGTGAGAAATGCGGGCCGGTCAGCTCATTTTTTCGGCCGTTGCCGCAGGGCCAGGGGGAGGAACAGCAGGACGCAGAGGATTTCCAGCCCGCCGACGATGAGGAAGGCGGGCGGGTAGGCACCGAACAGGGCCACCAGGGCGCCGCCGCTCAAGGGGCCGAGGACGAAGCCGAGGGAGCCGGCGAAGTTGAAGCCGCTCATGGCCAGGGCCTTGTGCTCGGGACGCGAGCGTTCGGCCACCAGCACCAGGGAGGGGGCGTACATCAGCGAGGCCGTGATGCCGCCGAGGAACATCAGCCAGGGGATGTGGGCAGCGTCGGCGTAGCCGATGGCGGCGAGGGTGAGACCGTAGGCGGCGCTGCCGGCCAGCATCATCCACAGCGGATTCCAGCGCCGCGACAGCAGGCCGGCGGGCCAGGTGAGCAGGGAGAAGGGGAGCAGGAACAGGGCCATCACCAGGCCGATGCGGCCGGCGTCCAGGCCGATCACCGTGGCCAGGTACAGCGACAGGGTGGAGACGATGAAGCCCACGGTGAGGCGATCGACGAAGGCGAAGGCATAGGGCAGCAGCAGGCCGCGGTTTTGCGGCAGGGCGCGCAGCAGGGCGTGGAGGCCGCCGTGATCGTGCTGCGCCGCACGTTCGCGCAGGGCGAGGGCGGCGAAGGGAGTGAGCAGGGCGAGCAGGACGAAACCCCAGGTGAGCACCGCCTCGCCGCCGCCGTGGCGGCCGATGAGCCCGCCCAGCGGCGCGCCGCTGGCGACGCCCAGGCTGATGGCGGCACCCACCAGGCCCATCACCGCGCCGCTGCCGCGCTCGCGCACCTGATCCGCCGCCAGCGCCATGAGCAGGCTGAGGGCGGTGATGTGGGCGCAGCCCTCGATGAAACGCCACAGCAGGTACACGCCGTAGCTCCAGTCCTGCATGAGCATCAGCAGGGAAAAGGCATTCACCGCCAGGGCGGCGACGATGATCACCTTGCGCCGCCGCCACAGATCCGACAGCAGCCCCGCCAGCGGCACGAACAGCAGCGCGCCCACCATGTTGGCGGACATGAACAGGTGCTGCTCGAAGTCGGACAGGTGCGGATAGCGGCCGCCGGTGAGTTCACGCAGTACCGGCACCATGCCGGTGACCGGCAGCATCAGCAGGTAGAGGCAGAGGGCGATGGGGGCCAGGGGCATGATGGCGGCGGATCGTATTGGGTGCCGCCACCATAGCACGGCCCTCGCGCCTTCTGACTGATCCAGCTCAAGGCGCCCCCTCCCGGCCTTCCCGCTGGTATGGGGATGGACTCAAGTACGGTTACTTCTCGAATACCAGTCCGTCGGGCACGGCGCCCAGTTCGATGAGGGCGGCGTTGATGGAGTTGACGAAGGGCGGCGGGCCGCAGACGTAGAAGCGCTGGCTGAAGTCGTCGATGTTGCTGCGCAGGAAGTCGAAGTCCAGACGGCCGCCGCGGCAGTTGCAGTCGGTGGCGCGGCTGCACAGCAGCTGGCTGCGCTCGCCCAGATAGCCGTGCAGTTCCTGGCCGCAGATGATGTCGGCCGGGGTCTTGTTGCTGAAGATCAGGCGGTGCCCATCCAGGCGGCCCTCGGCGGCGAGCATACGCAGGATGGCCATGAACGGCGTGATGCCGGCACCGGCGGCGATGAAGGTGCCGGGGCCCTGATAGCGGATGGCACCGAAGGGTTTGCTCATCAGCAGTTTGCTGCCGGGGCGCAGCAGGTGCAGCTGTTCGGTGACGCCGTGGTGTTCCGGATAGCCCTTGATGGTGAACTCCAGTACGCCGTCACCGGGCAGCGAGGTCGGGGTGAAGGGGCGGCCCTGCTCGCGCCACTCCGGCGTGTCGATGGCCAGTTCCACGCCCTGGCCGGGCACGAAGTCGAAGCCCCTGGGGCGGCTGAGGACGAGTCGCCTGACGTCGTGGGTGACGAATTCGTTGAGCAGCAGTTCAATCTTGTAGTCCATGGCTGTCTCCTAGAGCCCGAAGGCCCCCACGTTCCAGCTGGCTCCGCCGGGTACCGCCTCAGGGTAGTGGCGATGAACATAGTCCTCCACCGCCTTCACCTTGTCGGTTGGCACGTCGATCATCAGCAGGATCTCGCCGTGGGCCAGGGCCTCGCGGAACTCGCTCAGGTGGACGTGGGGCACGTAGGTGGTGAACAGGAAGCCACCGAGAAAGGTCAGCGCCATCACCAGCACCGCCGCCACGGCCCAGCCGGTGGTGCCTTCCACCAGGGCGGCGATGAACACCAGCAGGGCGATGCCGAACAGCAGCAGGTTGCCGCTCCACAGCAGCCATTCCAGCCGCGCCGCGAGATCGTTTTTCTGCTGTCGGGTGGAATGGGGCAGGCGGTCGATGCGTACCTCGTTGCGGGCGATGGCGTGGATGTGGCGGGCGTCGACGCCGGCGCCGTCGAGCAGGGTGTCCACCGCGTGGCGGGCATGCAGCGGATTGGGAAACAGGAAGTAGAGACGGCGGTTCATGACGACCTCCCGGCGCGTTGCGCGCCTCAGGGTGGGGTAAGGCTACTAAAGCTATAGAAATGTTGAGTCGGATAATCAAGTTTTAAGGGTGCTAGAATGCCGCGATTTTTTGGACAGTGCGGGAAATCTGCTTGAAAACGGAAGGCAACATGCGGCTGGACCGCTACGTGAGCCAGGCGGCCGGCGTATCGCGGGCGGCGGTACGTACGCTGCTGCGGCGCGGCGCCGTGTCGATCGACGGCAGGGTGGTCAAGGCGGCCGACCTGCATGTGCCGGCCGGCAGCCGCGTCGAGCTGGAGGGGCGGCCGCTGGCCCTGCCCGGGCCGCGCTATTTCATGCTCCACAAGCCCCTGGACGTGGTGTGCTCCACCAGCGACGGCGGCCATGTCACGGTGCTCGGTCTGCTGGAGGAGCCGCGCCGTGAACTGCTGCATCCGGTGGGGCGCCTCGACCGCGATACCACCGGCCTGGTGCTGCTCACCGACGACGGCGCCTGGTCCCATGGCATCACCGCGCCGCGCCGCCACCGCGACAAGGTCTACCGCGCCACCCTGGCCGAGCCGCTGGCGCCGGAGGCGGTGGCGCGCTTCGCCGCCGGTCTGATGCTCAACGGCGAGGATCGGCCGACGCTGCCGGCGCGGCTGGAGATCCTGGCGCCGACCGAGGCGCGCGTGACCCTGCACGAGGGGCGCTATCACCAGGTCAAGCGCATGTTTGCCGCCCTGGGCAATCGCGTGATCGCGCTGCACCGCGAGGCCATCGGCGGTGTCGTCCTTGATCCGGCGCTGGCGCCGGGGGAATATCGTGCCTTGCGCGCGGATGAAGTGGAGGCGCTGCGATGAATCAGGACGGAGCCCTCGCGCTGTTGCTGCCCCTGATCCACGCCCAGCGGGCGCCCGCCCTGTGGGTGCTGGGTGAGCACGGCGGCGCCGGCATGCCGGCGCCCAATGCGGCGGTGGCGGTGCTGTCCAACCGCGTCGACGTGAGCGATGAGATGCGCGCCGCCGGCTGGGCGGCGCAGTTTTCCGACTTCGATTTCGCGCCCTGGCCGGCCGGCAGCCTGGAGGCGATCTTCTTTCGCGTCGCCAAGGAAAAGCCGGTGGTGCACCACGTCATCAACGCCGCCGCCGAGCGGCTCGCCCCCGGCGGCCGGCTGCTGCTGTCCGGCGCCAAGCAGCAGGGCATCAAGACCTATGCAAAGCATGCGGCGGAGCGGCTGGGCGGTGCGCTCGAATTCAGGAAGATGGGCCATCAGTATCTGGCGGTGGTGCAGCGCGGCGCTGCCGTCGGCGCGGCACTGGATGATCGCGACTACCCGCGGCTGCGCCCGGTCATCGAGGACGGCACGCTGCGCTATCTCACCAAGCCGGGGCTGTACGGCTGGGACAAGGTGGATGCGGGCAGTGCATTGCTGGTGGCGCATCTGCCGGATTGTGCGCCGCAACGGGTGTGCGACCTCGGCTGCGGTTATGGCTATCTGTCGGTGCAGGCCTGGCTGAAGCTGCAGCCGCAGCAGGTGGTGGCCAGCGACAACAATGCCGCCGCGGTACTGGCCTGCTGCGCCAACTTTGCCGCCCACGGTGTCGCGGGGGAGGTGTGCGCCGCCGACTGCGGCACGGGCATCGAGGGGGTGTTTGACCTGGTGCTGTGCAATCCGCCCTTCCATCAGGGCTTCGGTGTCGAGTACGACCTCACCGAACGTTTCGTCGCCGCCGCGCGCCGCCTGACAGCCCAAGGTGGCCAGGCGCTGTTCGTCACCAATGCGTTTCTTCCGATCGAGAAGGTGGCGCGGCGGCATTACGCCCGCATCACCACGCTGGCCGACGACGGCCGTTTCCGCGTGACGCAGCTGATGCCCTGAACCCGGGATTCAACCCAACACCTAACGCAGAGACGCAGAGCTGATGACGGTGTTTTCTCTGCGTTGAGTGTTGGAAAATTGATAATTTCTGGGCCCGAAAACGAAAAACCCCGCCAGGGGCGGGGTTCTTCGGTCAGAACGTGAAACGGTTCTGGCTTACTGGGCGACGACGTTGCTCGCCTGCGGACCCTTGGGGCCGTTCTGCAGGTCGAAGGAGACCTTCTGGCCTTCGGCCAGGGTCTTGAAGCCGGAGCCAGTGATGGCGGAGAAGTGGACGAATACGTCCGCGCCGCCGTTATCCTGGGTGATGAAGCCGAAACCCTTGGACTCGTTGAACCATTTCACAGTGCCGGTAGCCATTACTCTTTACCTCAAAAACAATTAATTAGGGTGGTGCGTGCAGGTCATGAAGTGCGGGTGTTCGGGAGGTATCACGGAGGAGAACGACCTAAACTACCGCTGCCACAGTCTGCAGCTGCGAAGCACTATACCTCCTTCCTTCCGTGAACGCCAAGAAATTCTTGAGGCTACTTTGGGGAATCCGGAGGGTTATGTGTTAGCCTGTCGCCACCGTTTGCGTGGCACCTTATGTTCTCGGTGCCCGTGTGGCCGTCAAAAACCTGGTGTGCCGGCCCCGGCTGACATGACGGGTTCCGTCAGTAACCACTTAAAAATTCAGGGACGCCGGATAGTTAGCCCGGAACGCTCCCGCCGTGACATTCCCCTGTCCGGATTTGGCGCAGCCGTTGTCGGTACGGTTGTGCGCACCACTATCAACCTGGAGGCTTTCATGAAAACGATGTTTGTCGGCAACCTGGCCCCGGAGACCCGTGAAGACGATGTGCGCGAGCTGTTTTCCCAGTTCGGCACGGTGCGCGGTGTGAAGATTTCGATGGATGTGTTCAGCGGCAATTGCCGCGGTTTCGCCCTGGTGGACATGGAAGGTCACGAAACCCGCGCCGCCATTGCCGGCCTCAACGGTACCCAGTACAAGGGCAAGGCGCTCAAGGTGACCGAGGAGCAGCCCAAGACCAAGGGCCGCGGCGGCCGCCGCTAGTTCAGTCTCAGTCGGCGTTTCCGTCCGGAAACGCCGATGCCGTTTTTCCCTCCTCTCCCAGGGCAGACAACACCCGTTGCCGCGCCTGTGCCAGGGCCTCCCGGGCCTGGTTCAGTTTCTCTTCCGAACCATTCTGTTGATCCAGCCAGTGCAGGCTGTTGCGATGGTAGTCCTCAATGGCGTGGCGTACGGCCTGGAGGTCTGCCGGGGGTGGTTCTGCCGCCGGCGGGGGTGCCCCCGTCAGCGGCATCACCTGGGTGGAGCGCGGGATCAGGCGCTGTGCACCGCTGTCCACGCTGCGCGCCAGCAGCGGGTTGATCTTTTCGTAGGTCTCGCCCTGCCATTGAAAATGCTGGCCGGGGCGGAGCTGGTGAAATCTGGTTTCCATCGTGTTGTGCGCAACCTGCGGTTATGCTGACCGGCAAGGAGGACACCGGCATGGAAAAAATAGCAGTCAAACTCGGGCTCACGCTGATGGCCATCGCCCTGTTGGGGCTGGCCGCCAGCGGCGTGCTCGACCGCGCGGGCTTCGAGTATACCGAGCGCAGCTTCAAGCGGGCACTGGTGACCTTCGCCGTGGCGCGCGGCCTGAACGCGGTGATCTCGGTGGCGCAGGGGACGTCGATCGCGGTGGAGCCGGCCGGAGTGGGCGTCAACTTCACCCCGGGCCAGGTGCTCGACCCCGTCAACGATCTGGTGGAGCAGTTTTCCTGGGTGATGCTGGCCAGCGCCACCGCCCTGGGCCTGCAACGGCTGTTGCTGGAACTGTTTACCGTGCCCGCCTTTACCTGGGCACTGGCAGCGGTGTGGCTGGGCGCCCTGGTATTGCTGTGGCTGCCGCGGGTGGCGCCGCAGATGCGGGTCTGGCTGCTGCGCCTCGGCATCATGCTGCTGGTGCTGCGCTTCGCCGTGCCGCTGCTGGCCATGACCGGTGAATTGTTCTACGGCGCGTTTCTGCAGGAACGCTATGACAGTTCCTCGGCGCGTATCGAGCAGGTGACCTCGAATATCCAGGAGATCAACCAGGGGGCCGAGCAGGATATCCCGGTGGTGGATGACCCATCGCTGGTGGATCGGGTACGGCGCGCCTATCAGTCGGCGGCGGCGGCGGTGGATGTCGGCAGCTATCTGCGCAAGTACGAACGGGCGGCGACGGATGTGAGCGAGCAGGTGATCAACCTCATCGTGGTGTTCCTGGTGCAAACGGTCGTGCTGCCGCTGCTGTTCCTGTGGGGGCTGCTGCGTGGTATCGGCTGGTTGTGGCGGTTGCCCCTGCCGACGGTACATGTCCGGGCTGGTGGCGGTGGGGAAGAGGGCGGCAACAGTCTCAAATAGTTATTGGTGCGTCATTTTTGGCGGTGTGTCAGGGGTGTGGTGCCGAATCTGGCAGTTCCGCGCCTAGTGCGCCCTGCCGAAATGATCGTGGTCAGCATGTGTTTTTCATTGTAAAGCAATATGTTAACGCCAGATGTCTGCTCCTGGGCGAAGTTGGTACGGTGTGTGCAATAACTATCATCGTAATGACTCCTCCGGGGGATGACAGGCGTGTGGTGGGACCTCCTGTGGTTTTAAGTTTTGTCATCCCCTCTTTCCAAGCCCAGGGCCACCTGGGCTTTTTTTTTGTTTATGCCGTGGAGGCCATGGATGGCCGGGAGCGGCGCGAGTCCATCCTCTGGTGGTAACATTCGCCCGCTCTGTGTTTATCCGTCCGTAACCCTGTGAGAGGCGTGGCCATGGAACAACAGGCGTTGCAGGTGCTGCGCACCGTATTCGGTTATGAATCCTTTCGTCCGCCCCAGGACCAGGTGATCGCCACCGTGATCGGCGGCGGCGACGCCCTGGTATTGATGCCCACCGGCGGCGGCAAGTCGCTGTGCTACCAGATCCCCTCCATCGTGCGCGCGGGCACCGGCATCGTGGTGTCGCCGCTCATCGCCCTGATGCAGGATCAGGTGGCGGCGCTGCGCCAGTTCGGCGTGCGTGCCGCCTT
This sequence comes from Thiohalomonas denitrificans, assembly GCA_020725115.1. GTDB lineage: Bacteria > Pseudomonadota > Gammaproteobacteria > Thiohalomonadales > Thiohalomonadaceae > Sulfurivermis > Sulfurivermis denitrificans_A. The sequence continues at coordinate 55,260 of DYFR01000016.1, read as the reverse complement.
TCTCAATTCCACCCTCGGCGCGGCGGAGGCGCGCGCCGTGGAAGAGGCGCTGCTGGGCGGCGAACTCGACCTGCTGTACGTGGCGCCGGAGCGGCTGCTGACCGGGCGCTTTCTCGACCTGCTGGAGCGTGCGTCGCCGGCGCTGTTCGCCATCGACGAGGCGCACTGCGTGTCGCAGTGGGGCCACGACTTCCGTCCCGAATACATCCAGCTCTCGGTGCTGCACGAACGCTTTCCGCAGGTGCCGCGCATCGCCCTCACGGCCACCGCCGATGAACCGACGCGGCGCGAGATCATCGCGCGTCTGCAACTAGAACAGGCGCAGGTGTTCCTCAATGGTTTTGACCGCCCCAACATCCGCTACCGCATCGTCGAGCGCGGCAGCAATGCGCGCGATCAGTTGCTGCGCTTCATCCGCAGCGAGCACGACGGCGAGGCCGGCATCGTCTACTGCCTGTCGCGCAAGCGGGTGGAGGAGGTGGCGCAGTGGCTGGCCGAACAGGGTCTGACCGCGCTGCCCTATCACGCCGGCCTGCCCGCCGAGACGCGGCGCGTGCATCAGGAACGCTTCCTGCGCGAGGAGGGCGTGATCATTGTCGCCACCATCGCCTTCGGCATGGGCATCGACAAGCCCGATGTGCGCTTCGTCGCCCATCTCAATCTGCCCAAGAGTGTCGAGGCCTATTATCAGGAGACCGGCCGTGCCGGTCGCGACGGTCTGCCCGCCGATGCCTGGATGGCCTACGGACTGCAGGATGTGATCACCCTGCGCCAGATGCTGGCGCAGTCCGAGGCCGACGACAGCCACAAGCGCGTCGAGCACCACAAGCTGGACGCCATGCTCGGCCTGTGCGAACTCACCTCCTGCCGCCGCCAGGCGCTGTTGCGATATTTCGGCGATGTGATGGAGCAGCCCTGCGGCAACTGCGACACCTGCCTGGAGACGCCGCAGACCTGGGACGCCACCACCGCGGCGCAAAAGGCCCTGTCCTGCGTGCATCGCACCGGCCAGCGTTTCGGCGTCAACTATCTCATCGACGTCCTGCTCGGCAAGGACGACGAGCGCATGCAGCGCTTCGGCCATCATCAGCTGTCGGTATTCGGCATCGGCCAGGACCTCAGCGCCAACGAGTGGCGCGGCGTGTTCCGCCAGCTCATCGCCCGCGGCCTGCTGGCGGTGGACATCGAGGGCCACGGCGCGCTGCATCTCACCGAGCGCTGCCGCCCGGTGCTGCGCGGCGAGGAGACGGTGATGCTGCGGCGCGACAGCAAGCCGGCCAAGGTGCCGCGCAGCCGGCGCAAGGGTGGCGCTGCGGTGGCCGGCAGTGACGCGGCGCTATGGGAGGCGCTGCGCGCGAAGCGGCGCGAACTGGCCGAGGAGCAGGGCGTGGCGCCCTACATGATCTTCCACGATGCCACCCTGATGGAGATGATGGCGGCGCGGCCGACGACTTTGGCGCAGCTGTCACATATTTCCGGTGTCGGCACGCGCAAGCTGGAGGCCTATGGCGAGGCCTTTCTCGATGTACTGCAGCAGCATGCCGGCGAGGACACGGAACGCACTGATACGGTGGAGGACACCCTGCAACTTTTCCGCCTCGGCATGGATGCGGAGGCCATCGCACGCCAGCGTGGCTTGACCGTGGATACCATCCACAGCCATCTGGCGACCGCGATTGCCCGCGGTCAAGTAGAGTTGAATGATGCGCTGGGGCTGGCGCAGGCGGAAGTGAACGCCATTGCCGACGCCCTGCTGGCACAGGACAGCGGCAAGCGGCTCAAGCCGGTGTATGAGATGTTCGAGGGGCGCTACGACTACGGCCTGCTGCGCTGCGTACAGGCGGCTCTCGGCCGGGAGATACAAGAGTAAAGATACAAGATACAAGGGAATGAGTGCGCTGCGCGCACGGTTGTTTGAATTTCAAACAGCACTCGCGCAGCGAGTTCACTCCCTTGTATCTTTCCTCTTGTAGCTTTTATCTGCCTCAGCCTTCGTGCAGTCCGCCGTAGCCTTCATTGCTTTCCAGTGGGAAGCAGGCCTCGTTGCGCGGGTTCTTGGGATCGCGCAGGTGTTCGGCCAGGCAGAGGAACTCGTGGCCCTGGCTGTCGCGCAGTGCGATGTAGGGGCTGTGCTCCAGGGTTTCGTAGCGCGAACTGTCGGCGAAGATGAAGTCGTAGTCGCCGTTGACGCTGACGGCGAAGTCGCCGCCGTGGGTTTCGCCGTAGTCCTGCCAGCGGCTATGCACGTCGGCGCCTTCGATGACCGGCGACATGCGCCCTTCCGGGGCGTCGTGCCAGGCTACCAGGGTGGGTTCGGACTCCAGCTGCTGCGCGACGGTGCGGGCGATGGCGTTGGCCATCTGGTAGTCGATGGGCAGGCCGCGGAGGGTAAGTTCGATGTGTTTCATGGTATGCCTCCAGTACAGAGGGCGGGTGGGATAATGTTGAGTGATTCACTCGGATATCAGGAAGCATAGTCGGGAATGGGCGCCTGTCAAAGGCGGATCAGGTGGGGCAATGGAACAGGTAGACATCGAGGGTGGCGTGGAGCCGCTGGATTTCAATCAGGCCAAGCGCCTGGCCGACGGCGTGGCGGCGGAGCGGGTGGAGGAGCCGTTGCTGTTGTCGTGGTATGACCGCGGGCGTGATCTGGAGTCGCCCGCGGGGGTGAACGAGTGCCACCGCCACTGCGCGACACCGGGCTTCGTGGCCTATGCCGAGAATCGCGGCGGCACACTGCGGGTGGACATCGCACACGGTGCCTATGTGTTCTGCTATCGTCCACTGGGTGAGTTCGCCTGAGGTAGGAGCATGCAGCGCCTGTCCCGTCATCTGGTTTTGTGGTTGTGCTTGCTGGCGGTGGCCGCGACGGCGGTTCATGCCGAGCAGAGTGTCGCCCCCGGCATCAACCGCCACTATGAGAGTCCTGATTTCACGCAATGGCGCGATACCTTCGAGCAGCCGGGGCGCGAAGTGTATGCCCGGCGCCTGGAGATACTGGCCGCCAGCGCGGTGCAACCCGGCATGGCAGTGGCCGACATCGGCGCCGGCAGCGGCCTGTTCACCCTGCTGTTCGCGCGCGAGGTGGGCGAGCGCGGGCGGGTGTACGCGGTGGATATCGCGCCGGAGTTTGTTGCCGGCATCCAGGTGCGGGCGCAGGCGGAGGGTTTCAGCAATGTGGTGCCGGTGGTGAGCGAGCAGCGCTCGACCTTTCTGGCACCCAATTCCATCGATCTGGCCTTTGTGTGTGATACCTATCATCACTTCGAGTATCCGCAGGCCATGCTGGCGTCGATTCACCAGGCGCTGCGCCCCGGTGGCCGCCTGATCATCATCGACTTCCGCCGCGAGGCCGGTTTCAGTTCCTCCTGGGTGATGACGCATGTGCGTGCCGGCGAGACGCAGGTGATCGACGAAGTCAGCGTGGCGGGCTTTACCCTGAGCGACAGGCCCGCCTTCCTGCGCACCAATTATTTTCTTACCTTTACCAAACACTGAGTCCCCATGGCCAAAACCACACCGCACGATCAAGCCCTGGAACTGGGGCGTGTCCTGGACATGTTGATGGCCGACGGCCTGCTGGACGAGGAGCGGGGCAGCACCCTCAAGGCCGTGGCGCCGGCCATGACGCGCAAACAGCATCCGCTCATTACCATTGCCCAGCACAAATGGGCCAATGCCCGCGTGCCGCAGAAAATGCTCGATCTGCCCGCGCTGACCGAGTGGCTGGCGAGCCGTTCGGGCATGGATTACCTGCGCATCGATCCACTCAAGGTCGATGTGCCGACGACCACTGCCGTGATGTCCTATGCCTACGCGCGCCGCTTCAACATCCTGGCGCTGGAGGTGCGGCCGGACGAGGTGGTGATCGCCACCGCCGAACCGGAGGTGCGCGAGTGGGAGCGCGAGCTGACGCGCATCCTGGGTAAACGCATCGTGCGGGTGCTGGCCAATCCGGAGGAGATCAGCCGTTATCTGATCGAGTTCTACGCCCTGTCCCATTCGGTGCGCGCCGCCAGCGACGACAGCCGCCAGGGCGAGCGCTCCGGCGTACAGAATCTGGAGCAGATGATGGAGCTGGGCCGCGCCGGCAAGCTGGAGGCGGATGATCAGCACATCGTCAGTATTGTCGACTGGCTGCTGCAATATGCCTATGCCCAGCGCGCCAGCGACATCCATATCGAACCGCGCCGTGAGCAGACCAACATCCGCTTCCGCATCGATGGCGTGATGCATATGGTCTACCAGATACCTGCCTCGGTGGCGGCAGCGGTCACCTCGCGCATCAAGATACTGGGACGCATGGATGTGTCGGAGAAGCGCCGCCCGCAGGACGGCCGTCTGAAAACGCGCAGCGCGCAGGGCAATGAAGTGGAGCTGCGCCTTTCCACCATGCCTACGGCCTTCGGTGAGAAGCTGGTGATGCGCATCTTCGACCCGGAGGTGCTGGTGAAGGATTATGCCGCGCTCGGTTTCAGCAGCGGCGAAACCAGCCTGTGGCAGCGGATGATCAATGAGCCGACCGGGATCATCCTGGTCACCGGCCCCACCGGTTCGGGCAAGACCACCACCCTTTACACCACGCTGAAGGAGCTGGCGACACCGGATGTGAATATCTGCACCATCGAAGACCCCATCGAACTGGTGGAGCCGAGCTTCAACCAGATGCAGGTGCAACACAATATCGGTCTCGACTTCGCCAGCGGCGTGCGCACCCTGCTGCGCCAGGATCCGGACATCATCATGGTGGGCGAGATCCGTGATCATGAAACCGCAGAGATGGCGGTACAGGCAGCGCTCACCGGTCATCTGGTGTTTTCTACCCTGCATACCAACGATGCCCCCGCCGCCATCACCCGCCTGCTCGAAATCGGCGTGCCGCCCTATCTCATCAAGGCCACCGTACTCGGTGTGCTGGGGCAGCGCCTGCTGCGTACCCTTTGCCCCCACTGCAAGGAGCCGGTGCCGCTGGATGAAGATATGTGGCAGTCGCTGGTCACGCCGTGGAAGGTGAATACGCCGGCCAGCATCAATCGCCCGGTGGGCTGTCTGGAATGCCGCCAGACCGGTTACCGTGGCCGGGTCGGTGTGTATGAAATGCTGGAGGTGACGCCGGCACTGAAGAAACTGATCACTGCCGATTGCGACATCGGCCGGTTGCGGCGCCAGGCCATCCATGAGGGGATGCGCCCGTTGCGATTGAACGGTGCGCAGAAAGTGGCCAACGGCCAGACCACCATTGAGGAGGTGCTCAAGGTGGCGCCGCCGGAAGTGCTGGAAGGTTGATGGCGCATGGGCGGATGGGCTTGCCCACACGACAACAACGGTGCCTGTCTCAAGGTGCCGGGATCTGCGTGTGACCCCGGCATGAAAGGTTGTGTCCTGTTCGGACGATTTTCCTTCAGCAAGGAGGAGAAGAACCGGCCGCAGGGTGCGCGGCGGGGCAAGCCGCGGGTGATGGACAAGACATAGCGCAGCACAAGGGCAGGGTTACTCCTCCATCAGTTCGTCCAGTTCACCCTCCATGTGCATCTCGGTCAGTTCGTTGAAACCGCCGATCCAGCGTTCGTCGAGGGTGATTTGCGGCACGGTGCGGGCACCGCTGGTGATACGGGAAAATTCCTGCAGCAGGCTGCGATCGAGGTCGATGCGTGCCTCTTCGTAGGCGATGCCCCACTTGTTGAGCAGGGTCTTGGTCTTGTCGCAGATGGGGCAGGTGCCGGTACTGTAAATCTTGATGCGTGCCATGGGTACTCCGGGTTGTAGTAACGAATCAATCGCTGCGGGTTTTTCCTGGTCCGTGCAGCGTCTCGCGGACTTCGTATGGCGGGAACCGCCCTCCAGCACGTCTGGATGGGGGGCCGGCCGCCGGGGCTGTTACGGTCTGTAATTCACTCATCGTCGTCATGCTGCGCTGGGCCACGTATCGCGCCGCCTATCCTAGCAGCCGTCGGCTGGGTTATAACAGTGTCAGGTCAAGACGGGAGGAGGCGGCATGTCGGGCGCGGAGTGGGACTGGAGCGTGATGGTGCAGTATGCCGGGCATCAGGGTATCGGCTGGTTGTTGCCGGTGATGGTACTGATGGCACTGGTCTTGTTGCGTGCGGTACCGGAGGCTCGGCACTCCCTGATCAATACCCTGCTGCTGTTCTCCGCAAGCCTGGCGGGCCTGTTGTTCAGCGCCCTGCTGTTCGCCGGTGGATTCAATGCGGCTGCCTCCTCCCTGCGCGAGCTGTTCCTGCTGGTCGAGGGCATGGCGGTAATCCGGCTGGCCGGCCTGCTGCTGTTCCGCTGGCTGTTGCCGCTGTTACGGCTGGCGCCGCCACGCATCCTGGAAGACATGGCCGTGATCGCCGCCTATGTGGTGTGGGGCATGGTACGCCTGCGCTATGCGGGCGTGGATCTGTCCGGCATCGTTGCAACCTCGGCGGTGATCACTGCGGTGATCGCCTTCTCCATGCAGGATACCCTGGGCAATATTCTCGGCGGCATTGCGCTGCAACTGGATGATTCGTTGCAGGTGGGCGACTGGATCAAGGTGGACGATGTCACGGGGCGCGTGGTCGATATCCGCTGGCGTTCCACTTCGGTGGAAACCCGCAACTGGGAGACGGTGGTCATACCCAACAGCCAGTTGATGAAGGGCAAGTTCGCGGTGCTGGGGCGGCGCCAGGGGCAGCCGGAGCAATGGCGCCGCTGGATCTGGTTCAATATTTCCTACAGTGTGCCGCCATCACGCGTTATTGACGTGGTGGAGCGGGCATTGAGCAAGACAGATATCCCCCATGTGGCACGCAAGCCGGCGCCCAACTGTGTGATGATGGATTTTGCCGATAGTTCGGCACGTTATGCGGCACGTTACTGGCTTACCGATCTGGCAGTAGACGATCCTGCAGATTCGGCGGTTCGACTGCATATCTATGCGGCGTTGCAGCGGGCCGGGATCGTGCCGTGCATACCGGAGCAGTATGTGCATGTGGAAAAAGAAGGGGTCAAGCATGATGAGCTGCGCCGCAGCAGGGAAATTCAGCAGCGTCTGGAGTTCCTGCGTCGGGTGGAGCTGTTCCGGCCGCTGACCGAGGATGAGTTGCATCTGGTGGCGGACCGCCTCAAGTACACGCCATTCGTGCGTGGTGATGTGATGACGCAGCAGGGCGCGGTGGCACACTGGCTGTACATCGTCACCGAGGGCGAGGCCGAAGTGGTACTGGAGGCGGGCGGGGGGCAGCGTCCGCTGGGCGTGATCGATGCGGCGCAGGGGCCGGGATTCTTCGGTGAAATGGGGCTGATGACCGGCGAGCCGCGAACGGCAACGGTTATTGCCCGCAGCGATGTGGAATGTTATCGCCTGGACAAGGCCTCGTTCGAAAGCATCATCCAGTCGCGCCCGGCACTGGCTGAGGAAATCTCCCACGTCATGGCCGGGCGCCGCGGCGGCCTGGACAGCGCACGGCAGGCGCTGGACACACAAGCGCAGGCCCCGAAGACTGCGCAGCGCGAATCGGAAATGCTGCGCAAGATACGGCATTTCTTCCACCTGGAGCAGGCTTGACAGGTACGAAAAGGCAGAGCGCGGAGGTACCCGCGTGGCAAAAAAAAGCGGGCGATGCTAGCACCAGTTGATTCCTTTGGTAAGAGGCCTTTTTGCTATCTCCTTGAACGGATGGCGAAAAAATATATTTCCGGGTTTCTACCCAAAAGCCGTAGCCGCGCCCGTGGCATTCTCTCAGAATATGCCCCGCCCGCATCTCAGAACTCATCTCATAGATCCCGGATATGCCCTCAGGCTGGCGGACAGGCGGCAGCATTTATGAGATGGGTTTTGACTGCGGGTAATGTTCCCTAATGATTGCAACCCTAACTTTTCCGTATTGAGGTAGTGAAAAACATGCGTAACGTTGCCATTGCGTTGGCCGTACTCCTGGCCCTGACCGTGTATGGTTGCGGTAAGAAAGAAGAGGCTGCCCAGGCCCCGGCCGCTTCGGTCGTTGAACAGGCAGCCCAGGCAGCAACGCCTGCCGAGCAGACTCCGGCCGCCGCCGCGTCGACCGAGCAGGCTCCTGCTGCTGATCAGGCTCCGGCTGCAGCCGAAAGCAAGTAAGGCTCAGTCCATGGTGTTGAAAAAGCCGGCCGCGAGGCCGGCTTTTTCTTTTTCCGGCTACACTGAGGGCGACGATGCGGCGTAAGCACCTGGTGCATGCGATGAAGATCCAGAATCTGTTTTCCAACATTTCGACACCTTTGCCGGCGGAGGTGTTCGACACTCTGCTGCAGGGGCGGATGGTGCGCCTCGAGCGCATTGTTTCCCATGGTCAGGCTTCGCCGTCGGATTTCTGGTACCAGCAGTTAGAACACGAATGGGTGGTGCTGCTGAGCGGCAGCGCGGGTTTGCGCTTTGAGGACGAAGGCGATACGGTGGTCCTGCGTCCGGGCGACTATCTCAACATCCCGGCAGGTACCCGTCACCGTGTGGAGTGGACCACCGCGCAGCAGCCCACGGTATGGCTGGCGCTGCATTATCTGGATTGAATTCAGGAGCACCGATATGAGCGTAATGAACACGACACAGAGCATGGCCCTGTTTTGCGACTTCGAGAACGTCGCTTTGGGCGTGCGTGATGCGAAGTATGACAAGTTCGATATCGGCAAGGTACTGGAGAAGCTGTTGCTCAAGGGCAGCATCGTGGTGAAAAAGGCCTACTGTGACTGGGAGCGGTACAAGGAGTTCAAGGCGCCCATGCACGAAGCCTCGTTTGAACTGATTGAAATCCCCCACGTGCGCCAGTCCGGCAAGAATTCGGCCGATATTCGCATGGTGGTCGATGCCCTCGATCTGTGTTACACCAAGTCCCATGTCGACACCTTCGTCATCATCAGCGGCGACTCTGATTTCTCGCCGCTGGTGTCCAAGCTGCGCGAGAACAACAAGATGGTGATCGGTGTCGGGGTGAAGAAGTCCACCTCCGATCTGCTCATTGCCAATTGCGACGAATTCATCTTCTACGACGATCTGGTGCGCGAGCAGGAGAAGAAAAAAACCCGCAGTCGCAAGAAGGCCGCCGGCAAGAAGTCGGCCGAGACCAAGGGGGTGGTGCGTGAGGAAGATGACAAGGCGCAGGAGGCCTTTGAACTGGTGACGGAGACAGTGGATGCCCTGTTTGCCGAGCGCGGTGAGGAGGAAAAGATCTGGGGTTCGATGGTCAAACAGGCGCTGAAGCGGCGCAAGCCGGGCTTCAACGAGTCCTATTATGGTTTCCGTTCCTTCAGCAAGCTGCTGGAAGAAATGGCGGCGCGACAATTGCTGCAGATGGAACTGGATGAAAAGTCGGGTGGGTATATCGTGCGGAGCACCAGCCACGAAGAGTGAGCCGGCGGCTGCGGTATCGACGGCAGGGGGAGTCGTGCTGTTACGGGCAAGGATATGGGTTTCATGGCCGCAGGCCCTGCGCCACACAAGGGGATGGACTCATGCAGTGGCGCGGCTACAATAGGCGCCGCCAGCGGTACGGGATGATCGGATGGTCTGTTCATGCTGCAGGGATGTGCGTAGCGAATTCTATTGGTGTCTGTTATGGCGATGACGATTCTGAAAACGCGCGATGGGAATGAGGCCGAGGCCTATGTGGTCGGTCCCGACACGGCCAGCCATGCCATCCTGCTCATTCATGACTGGTGGGGTGTGCTCAAGTACAACCAGCAGTGGGCGGATCGTCTGGCGGCGCTGGGTTACAAGGCGATGGTCATTGACCTGTACGACGGCGAGAAGGCGACCAATGCCGAGCAGGCGGGTGAACTGATGCGGAATCTGGATCAGGATATTGCCGACAACAAGCTCCTGGCCGCGCTGGAACACCTCAAACAGGGCGGCCGCAAGGTCACCACGCTGGGCTGGTCGCTGGGGGGGAGGCAGGCGCTGCTGGCAGCGTTGCTCGATCCGGAGGTGGTCAGTTCCGCCGTTCTGTTTTACTGTCGCATGGTGACCGATAGCGAGGCCCTGGCGGAGCTGGGTGGCCCGGTGCTGGTCATCTATGCCCAGCAGGAACGCACCTGGCCGGACAAGATGGAGCGCTTCAATCAGGCAATGGCCGCCGCCGGCAAGACCGTGGAGACACACGCCTTCGATGCCGGGCATGGCTTCGTCAACCCTGGCAGCGAGCGCTACAACGAGGCCTATGCCAATCAATGCTGGGGATTGGTGCAGGACTTTTTGCAGCGTGTTGCACCGGTGTGAGATAGTGCAGCACCTCCCGCCGAGGCATCATCCCCGGCGTCATGAAGAATAATTGAGACCATGCAGGAACGACGCGCCAGCCCCCGTATCAAAATTCGCCACAAGGTCGGAGTCATGCTTTCAGATGAGAGCGTGCATTATGTCTGGACCTATGACATATCACTGGGCGGCTTGCAGTTACTCAGTGAATACAATGCCGATACCGGCGATATGCTGCGCATATTCCTCAATATCCTTGATGTCGAAACCGATGAGTATGTAAGGGTATTTGCCCGTGTGCGTGTGGCGCATACGGTGTATGACGGCAGTGAGCACTGTTTCCGCATTGGTGCCGAGTTTATCGACTTTGAGGGTGACGGCCGTTCCATTTACAACCGTCACCTGGATGCTCGACTCTACTCCCGCTACGGTCAGCACCTCGGCGTGGGCTGAACTCCAGCTGTTGCGTCGCGACAGGATTGCGGAGTATTTACCCCGGCAGCACGAAGTAGATCGTAGGGTGGATGCGCTGCGCTTATCCCCCTACGTCCCGAACCGCAGGATTCAAAACCCTCAACGCAGAGGCGCAGAGATTTTGAGCTGTTCCCTCTGTGGCCTCCGCGCCTCCGCGTCTCTGCGTTGGATGTTTTGTTTTCTGCCCCCTTGGCGCTTCTTTCCTTGCAACGCAGCCCCTCTTTCAGCCCGGCAGCACGAAGTGGCGGCGCAGGATGGCGGCGGTAAATGCCGCACGCAAATAGAAGCCGCGCGGGTTGGTGAGCACGCGCTCGCCGTCCAGGCCTATGGCATGGCGCAGGGCACGGCTGTCGGCAGCCTTGGGGCGGATCTGCAGCACCTCGCCATGACGCGCACTGATGTGCTCCAGCTCGCCGAGCAGGATGCGTTCGGTCAGTTCCTCCCAGTCGCGGCGCAGCAGCACCTCCTCTTCCGGCGATGGACTCCACAACAGGGCGCTGCCGATGCGTCGCTCTGCCAGTGCGAGGCCTTTCTCGGCCTGCACCGGGAGCCACAATACCCGCGCCAGCTTGCGCCGCAGCCAGCTGTGTTCCCAATCCTCGCCCGCCGCCTCCAGCGGCACGGTACAGACATAGGTGGATTCGCGCGGCAGGCCGCGCCCATCTACCGGCAGGGTCTTGAGTTCCACACCGATGGCCTCAAAGTCAGGGGCAGCAAGGGAGCTGGCGGTGGCGCCGAGGGCCTGTTCGACGAGCTGTCCCACCCAGCCCTTGTGGCGGCGCAGATCGGCCGGTACCGCTGCGCCCAGTTCGGCAGCGAGTTCGCCCAGAGTGCGGCCGGCGAGCCGTCGCGCGCGGGCCAGCAGTTCGGTTTCGTCGCGGGGAGGCGTAATGTGAGGCATGCGCGCGAGTATGCGCAGCCACGCCGTTCGTGTCGAGCCGGCGCTGTCGCTACACTGGCAATACCCGCATCAACCAAAGGAAGCCACGATGAACGAACCCCTGAATGACACCGCCCTGGATACCTTGTTCCGCGAGGCGCGCAGTTTCAGCCACTGGCAGGAGCGTCCGGTCAGCGCGGCACAGCTGCAGCAACTCTATGATCTGATGAAATGGGGTCCGACCGCTGCCAACAGCTGCCCGGCACGCATCGCATTCGTGCAGAGTGCCGCGGCCAAGGCGCGTCTCAGGCCCTGTCTGGCGGAGGGGAATGTGGACAAGTCCATGTCCGCACCCGTGGTGGCGATCATCGGCATGGATCTGGAGTTCTACGAAAAGCTGCCGCGCCTGTTTCCGCATACCGATGCCCGCTCCTGGTATGCAGGCAAGGCGGACAAGATCGCCGCCAGCGCGACCCTGAACGCGGCCTTGCAGGGCGGCTATTTCATCCTCGCCGCACGCAGCCTCGGGCTGGACTGCGGCCCGATGTCCGGCTTCGACAACGCCAAACTGGATGCGGAGTTTTTCCCCGACGGCAAGGTGAAGTCGCTGTTCATCTGCGCCCTGGGCTACGGCGTGCGCGAGAAGTTGTATCCGCGCGGCCCGCGTCTCGCCTTCGAGGAGGCCTGCCGGATCGAATGAGGGATACGGCACGGGCAGACTGAAGTCTCGTCCCTCGCATCCTGTTCCTCGCGCGCCACGGAGCGCATCGTCAGCTGCAGAGTTTGGCGGCAATGGTGGCGACGTGGCGTCCCTGGAAGCGGGCGCCGGCCAGCTCGTTGGCGCTCGGCATGCGCTCACCCTGGCCGCCGGCGATGGTGGAGGCGCCGTAGGGCGAACAGCCGGTGATTTCATTCACGCCCATTTGCCCCTGAAAACTGTAGGGCAGGCCGATGATCACCATGCCCTGATGCAGCAGCGTGGTGTGAAAGCTGAGGATGGTGGACTCCTGGCCGCCGTGCTGGGTGGCACTGCTGGTGAACACACTGCCGGCCTTGCCGATGAGCGCGCCGCTGACCCAGAGCTGTCCGGTGGCATCGAGGAACTGCCGCATCTGGCCGCACATGTTGCCGAAGCGCGTCGGTGTGCCGAAGATGACGGCGTCCGCCTGTCCCAGTTCCTCTACCGTGCAGAGGGGAATGTTGGTCTGCGCCTGCTGTGCCGCGGTAGCGCCCATTTTTGCCAGCACTTCCGCCGGCAGGGTCTCCGGTACGCGGCGCAGCACGGCCTCGGCGCCTGCCACCTCGCGTGCACCTTCCGCTACCGCCTCGGCCAGACGCTGGATATGCCCGTACATGGAGTAGTAGACGATAAGGATCTTCATGGCACACCTCCCCTTGCAACGACCCGCACAGTGCGGGCCGGATAAGGGAAGGGTCTAGTACAGAAACGGCGCAGCGGCTATGTGATCGCCGCCTTGGGGGGCTATTTCGGTGGTTTGCTCATCACCAGATAGACGCCGAGGGCGGCCACGGCGGCCCATAGCGCCATGGCCAGCGGGCCGAAAGTCTCCCACAGCGAACCCATGAACAGCAGCATGAAGAGGGCGAGACCGAGGATGGCGTTGCCGAGCCAGAAATTGGTGCCAAATTCTTTGTCGTTCATTCAAGACATTACTCAGTTGGAGGATTCATCGCGGTGCCAGTGGCCGGACTTGCCGCCCTTCTTTTCCAGCAGACGCACGTGGTCGATGGTCATGCCGCGGTCGACGGCCTTGCACATGTCGTACACGGTGAGCAGGGCGACCTGCACTGCGGTGAGGGCCTCCATTTCGACACCGGTCTGACCGGCGGTCTCGCAGGTGGCACGGCAGTATACGGCGCTGTTCGCCTCGTCCAGTTCGAACTCGATGTCGACGTGGGTGAGGGCGATGGGGTGGCACAGCGGGATCAGTTCGGCGGTCTTTTTGGCGCCCATGATGCCGGCGATGCGCGCTATGCCGAGCACGTCGCCCTTCTTGGCGTTGCCCTGTTTCACCAGGGCCAGGGTGGCCGGCAGCATGGTGATGCGCCCGGCGGCGACAGCGGTACGGGCGGTGACGGCCTTGGCGCCGACGTCCACCATATGGGCCGCACCGGCAGTGTTGAAATGGGTCAGTTCGCTCATGGTCGTGTCTAAGTGGTTCGCTGCGGGCAACCATGATAGGCTTTCGATGGATAGCGGCGCAAATGAGCGGGGACAAAGAACATGACTGTCGCGGTAAAATTCTTTGCCAGCCTGAAGGAACAATTGGGGTGTGACGGCGCCTCTGTGGAGATCGGCGAGATGGCGACGGCAGCCGACGTATGGCTGCAGGCCTCCGGCGGCAAGGCCATGCCGGGCAATGTGCTGGTGGCCATCAACATGGAGTATTCGGATCAGAATGCCACCGTGCACGATGGTGACGAAGTGGCCTTCTTTCCTCCGGTGACCGGGGGCTGAAGTGAAGATCGAGGTGCGTGTTGCCCCGCTGAATCCCTGGCACGAGGTGGCGGACTACGAGCAGGCTCAAACCACGCTGCATGGCATGGCCGGTGCGGCGGCGGTGTTTGTTGGCACCATGCGCGAGTTGAATGAGGGTGATGCGGTCAGCGCCATGACTCTGGAACATTATCCGGGGATGACCGAGAAGCATCTGGAGAAGATTTGTGCGGCTGCCGCCCAGCGCTGGAGCCTGCTTGATACCCTGATCATCCATCGCGTCGGCGAACTGCGCCCCGCCGATCCCATCGTACTGGTGGCGGCCTGGTCGGCGCACCGCAAGGATGCCTTCGAAGCTTGCCGTTACATCATGGAAGATCTCAAGTCCAACGCTCCATTCTGGAAAAAGGAGCAGCTGCCCTCGGGGCATCGTTGGGTGGAAAAGAATACCGCCGGTTATTGAATGCCGCCGGATACGCTCTCTTGTCGGACTGAAGTCCGACCTGCAAGGAAATACCATGACGCACCTGAGCGATGAGCAACTGAATAACCTCAAGCAACTGCTGTCTGCCGAGCGTGCACGCCTGCGCGGTGAGATTCGTGAGCATCTGCTGGTGACGGATGGGGAGCAGTATGGTGATCTGGCCGGACAGGTGCATGATGCCGGCGAAGAGTCAGTGGCCGATCTGCTCAGCGATGTGAACGTGGCAGTGATGGGCCGCCTGATCATCGAACTGCGCGAGGCGGAGGCCGCACTGGAGCGTATCGCTACCGGTGGTTACGGCCTGTGTGAGGACTGTGGCATCGATATTCCCTACGCCCGCCTGCAGGCCTACCCGTCCGCACGGCGCTGCATCGAACACCAGGAACAGCACGAAAAAATGTACGCCGAAGAAGGCAAGCCAACTCTATAAACACAGATACAAGTTGCAAGATACAAGTAGAGGAGTGCGCTGCGCGCACGATTGTTTGAATTCAGAAACAGTACGAGCGCAGCGAGTTCACTAACTTGTATCTTGTCACTTGCATCTTGTATCTGTCTTCCCCCCCGGAACGTCGCGGATTTCGAATTCCATGGTTTCCAGGTCGCCGAAGATGTAGCTGGCGCGCGGGCCGACGCCGGCCACGGTGCCGGGGTTGAGCAGCAGGCTGCTGCCGCCCTTGACGGTGGCGATCGATTTGATCGCCGGACGATGATCATGACCGCAGCAGACGATGTCCCAGTCGCCGGTGACAGCGAGGGCATGGGCGTAATGCGGATAGTGAACCAGGAAGATGCGCCGCCCGCCCAGCTCCAGGCCGGCATCCTGGCCATGATAGAAGATGACGCTGTTGGGTTCCTGTGCCAGCATGAACATGGCGTAGGTGTCGCCCATGTTGTTGCCGTGGATGACATGCACCGGCAGGCCGAGTTGTTGCAGTGGCCGCAGTGCGGTGGGCGCCACCACATCGCCGCAATGCAATACTGCCTGGGCACCCAGATCCTTGGCCTCACCCACTGCGGCAGCGAGCAGGGGACGGTTGTCGTGACTATCGGAAACTAGACAGATTTTCATAATGGCAAGTTACAAGTTGCAAGTGACAAGTTTCAAGTGAAAAAACGTCGTTGATACAAAAAAGTGTCTCGGGCCGTCCGCAGTGGATATTGGAACTTGCCACTTGTAACTGGCGCGCCTACGGGCGGCGCTGGCTCAGCCGCTCCAGCCACAGTTCGATGATGCCCCAGAACCGCTCCAGGGCGCGCCGGTGCCAGGCACGCTGCCGCCATTCGCCGGCGAGGATTTCCCGGCTGTGGGTGAAGTCGGCCTCGAACAGGGCGGCAACCTGCTCGGCCAGACCGTGGTCCTCGACCTCCTGATTGGCCTCCAGATTCCAGCTGAAGTTCCAGCGGTCGATATTGCTGGAGCCGATGGATACCCAGGTGTCGCACAGCAGTATCTTGGCGTGCAGGAAGCGCGGCTGATATTCGAAGATGCGTACGCCGGCGGCCAGCAGCCTGCTGTAATAGCGCCGGCCGGCATGGCGTACGCCGGGATGATCGGTGTGGGGGCCGGGCAGCAGCAGGCGCACATCGCAACCCTGGCGTGCGGCCTGGTAAAGGGCGCGGCGGATCTTCCACGATGGGATGAAATAGGCACTGGCAATCCAGATGCGGCGCTCGGCATTGCGCAGATGTTTGAGCAGCGAACGCTTGATCTCCATGCGCAGCGGCTCGTTGAGCGTGACGCGGCCGGCGCTGTGGCCGGGGGCCGTGTTGCCGCCATTCGGCGGCAAGGGCAGGGCCGGCATATCGCCCCGGTTGTTGTGTACCAGGTGCCATACCTGGGCGAAGGCCGCGTGCCAGTCGGCCACGCAGGGGCCGCGTACGGCGAGCATCACGTCATGCCAGTGCTGCGGGTCGGCCGGGGCAAATTCATCGGTGATGCCGGCGCCGCCGGTAAATGCCACGCTGCCGTCCACCAGCAGCAGCTTGCGGTGGTCGCGCCACAGATTGCGGCGCAGCTTGCCGTAGCGCAGTGGATTGTAGAAGGCGAGATGCGCGCCGGTCTTGCTCAGGCGCTGGCGATCGGCGTGGTGCAACTCGCGTGCGCCGAAGTCATCCAGCAGCACGTATATGCGCGCACCGCGTGCGGTGGCGGCCGCCAGAGCGTCGATGAATTCGTTGGCGATGGTGCCTGACTCGAACAGGTACATCTCCAGCAGTACGTAATGCTGCGCCGCCTTGATGGCGGTGAGCATGGCGGGAAAGAAATGACCGCCATCCACCAGCAGCTCGAAGCGGTTGCCGCTGCGCCAGGGGAAACGTTTGCGGTTGAGCGGGAGGGGCGCCTGCATGGTGGGTTATCTGAGGGCAAAGATCACAAACCAGCGCAGAGACGCGGAGACGCAGAGTATGAAATGAGTGGAACTCTGCGCCTCTGCGCCTCCGCGGCAGATGTTTGCGTCGTTCATATGCCGCTTTCTTCCGCTTCGAGGCGGCCCTGTCGTATGTGCAGGAACAGCTCGCCGCGCAGCAGCCGCTCCAGATCGTGGCCCGCCAGTTGCGCGCGCCAGCCGTGGCGCAGTGCGGCCTCGGGATCGTCACCAAGTAAACGCTCTACCTCGCGCCGCGGCGCCAGGGTGGGGACGCTGACCTGATGTTGCTGGGCGCGCAGCCGCACCAGTGCCATCATGGCGTCGACCAGCGCCTCCTGTTCCGGCGCCAGGCGTACGGTGGTCTCCAGTTGCGGCCAGTCTTCCTTCGGCATCTTGCGGCCCTGCTGGATCAGCTCCAGCAGGCGTTTGCCGTTGCGTTCCACGGTGCCCTTTTCCAGGCCACGAATGCGGCCGAGCTTGTCCAGGCTGTCCGGCATCAGCTTGGCCATGTCGAACATCACCTCGTCCTTCAGCACCCAGCGCCGCGGCCGATCGGAGTCCTGGGCCACCTGTTCGCGCCAGGCGGCGACCTGTTGCAGCACGGCGAGCTGTACGCCCTTGAGGAAATTGACGCCCTTGATGCGGCGCCAGGCCTCCTGCGGCGGATTTTCATAGGTGCGCGGGTCGGACAGTGCGGCGAAGTCCTCCGCCAGCCAGGGCAGGCGGCCGTTCTGCTCCAGCGCGGCGCGCTGCTTTTCATACACCTGCACCAGATAGCGCACATCGTCGGCGGCGTATTCCAGTTGTTCCGGGGTGAGCGGGCGCAGGCTCCAGTCGGCCCGGCTGTGGGCCTTTTCCAGTTCCACGCCCAGGGTCTCCTTCACCAGCGCGCCGTAGCCTACTTGATCGCCGTGGCCGAGCAGGGTGGCGGCAAGCTGGGTGTCGAACACCGGCGCGGGCGGCGTGCCGCGCATGACGTGGAATATCTCCAGGTCCTGCCGCGCCGCATGAAATACCTTGAGGATGGCCGGGTCGTACAGCAGTTCCAGCAGCGGGCCGAGGTCGTCGATGCCGAAGGGGTCGATGCACACGGCACCATCCGGGGTGGCGATCTGGATCAGGCACAGTTGCGGGTAATAGCTCTTCTCGCGCATGAATTCGGTGTCGATGGCGAACCAGTCATGCGTGCGCAGTTCACGACAGTAGGTGGCGAGATCGGTGGGATTGTCGATATACGGTACGGACATGGGCGGCTCGTGGTTCGCGGAAAGTGCGCCAAGTATACGGTGCCCGGCCGTGCATTGCTGCCGCAGCGAGACGAAAGGTATCATGGGCCTCGCCGCTACGGTGCTGGAACCCCGCACGATGGAACAATTGCTCAAGATATTCATGGACATCTGCCGGCTGCGCGCCGGGCCGCAGCAACTGCCTGCATCACGCTTCCTGCTCCTGCTCACGCTGCTGACGCATGCGCTGCTGGGGCTGGTGTTTGCCCTGTTCACCCTGCCCCTGGCGCAATCCCTGCTGGCGGCGGTGCTCGGCACCGTGTTGCTGCTGGGCGTGGTGCAGGGCCTGTTGCTGGTGCACCGCAAGCCGCAGCGCCTGCAACAGACGGCCACCGCACTGGCCGGCTGCGAGATCGTGCTGGGTCTGCTGGCCCTGCCGCTCACGGCCTGGTTCTATGCCGCGGAGGGCGACAGCGCGCGCGCCGTGCCTTCGTTGCTGTCGCTGGTGGTGATCGTGTGGAGCGTGGTGGTGACGGTACATATCCTGCGCCACGCCCTGGAGGTCAATCAGGGTATCGCTTTGCTGTTCGCCCTCGGCTACACCTTTCTCGCCTACAGCATGATGGGGCTGGTGGTCTGACACCGAGATACAAGATACAAGTGACAAGATACAAGGGGATGAACTCGCTGCGCTCGTGCCGTTTTGAATTCCCTTGTATCTTTCCTCTTTCCTCTTGTATCTGATTAAAGCAAGGCGGAGTTCCATGCACATACATATCCTCGGCATCTGCGGCACCTTCATGGGCGGCATTGCGCTTTTGGCGCGCGCCGCCGGCCATACGGTGTCGGGCCAGGACGCCGGTGTCTACCCGCCCATGAGCGAACAGCTCGCCGCGGCGGGTATCGACCTCACTGAAGGCTATGCGCCGGCGGGCATTCCCGCCCACACCGACATGGTGGTGATCGGCAATGCCCTGTCGCGCGGCAATGCGGCGGTGGAGCACGTGCTGAACCGCAACATCCCCTACACCTCCGGGCCGCAGTGGCTGGCCGAGCACGTGCTGCGTGACAAGTGGGTGCTGGCCGTCGCCGGGACCCACGGCAAGACCACCACCGCCGCCATGCTGGCCTGGATTCTCGAGTACGCCGGCATGGCGCCGGGCTTTCTCATCGGCGGCGTGCCGCACAACTTCGGTCTCTCCGCCCGCGCCGGCGACACGCCATTTTTCGTGGTGGAGGCGGACGAATACGACACCGCCTTCTTCGACAAGCGCTCCAAGTTCGTGCACTACCGGCCGCGCACGGCGATCCTCAACAACCTGGAATACGACCACGCCGATATCTTTCCCGACCTCGCCGCCATCGAGCGGCAGTTCCATCATCTGGTGCGTACCGTGCCGGGGCAGGGGCTGATCCTGGCGCCGGCAGAAGATGCGGCGCTGGCACGGGTACTGAAGATGGGCTGCTGGACGCCGGTGGAAAAATTCGGCGATGGCGACGGCTGGAGTGCAAAGCTGCGCACCGAGGACGGCAGCCGGTTTGATGTGGCCTGGAACGGTATGGTGCAGGGCGAGGTGCAGTGGGAGCTGCTCGGCCGGCACAACGTCAGCAATGCCCTCGCCGCCATCGGCGCGGCGCGCCATGCCGGGGTGCCGGCGGCGCAGGCCTGCGCGGCGCTGGGTGAGTTCAAGAACGTGCGGCGCCGGCTGGAACTGCGCGGCGTGGCCGGCGAGGTGGCGGTGTACGACGACTTTGCCCATCACCCCACCGCCATCGAAACCACCCTGGCCGGCCTGCGCAAGCGGGTCGGCGCGGCGCGCATCCTGGCGGTGCTGGAGCCGCGCTCCAACACCATGCGCCTCGGCGTGCACCGCGACACCCTGGGGCCGTCCCTGGCCGCCGCCGACCTGGTGTTCCTCTATCATCCCAGCGACCTGGGTTGGGATCTGGGCGCCGCAACCGCATCTCTCGGAGAGCGGGGTATCGTCTACGCTGATATCGATGCCATCGTCGCCGCCGTGCGCGCCGCGGCCCGCCCCGGCGACCACGTGCTGGTGATGAGCAACGGCGGTTTCGGCGGCATCCATGCCAAGCTGCTGGCAGCCTTAGAACAATCAACACCTGCCGCAGAGGCGCAGAGGCGCAGAGAATGTTAATAACGGTTAAATATCGCGCGAGCGTTCCGTCGGTCAACCCGCAGCCATTCGAGACCACGGGTATGAGCGAATCGTTTATCTCTGCGTCTCTGCGTCTCTGCGACATGGGGTTTTGGATCCGATGAGCCGCGACGCCATCAGTCTGGCCATGACCGGCGCCTCCGGCGCGCCCTATGGCCTGCGCCTGTTGCAGTGCCTGATCGAGGCGGGGCAGCCGGTGTATCTGATGGTGTCGAGTCCGGCGCAGGTGGTGCTGGCGACGGAAACCGATCTCAAGGTACCGGGGCGGCCGGAGGAGATGCAGGCCTTTTTCAGCGGCATGTATGCGGCGGCACCGGGGCAGTTGCAGGTGTTCGGCAAGGATCAGTGGCTGGCACCGGTGGCCAGCGGTTCCAATGCGCCGCGGGCGATGGTGGTGTGTCCCTGTTCCACCGGCACCCTGTCGGCCATCGCCACCGGGGCCAGCAACAATCTCATCGAGCGTGCCGCCGACGTGATGCTGAAGGAGCGACGCCAGTTGATCATCGTGCCGCGCGAGATGCCGCTGTCGGCCATCCATCTGGAACACATGCTCACCCTGGCCCGCCTCGGCGTCACCGTGATGCCGGCCGCGCCCGGCTTCTATCATCGGCCGCAGCAGGTGTCCGACCTGGTGGATTTCGTGGTGGCGCGTATCCTCGACCATCTCGGCCTGGATCAGCAGCTCGCCCCGCGCTGGGGCGATTAGGCACGCACCATGCGCAGGCAGAACATTCCGCTGTTTCCCCTGCACACCGTCCTGTTCCCCGGCGGCGTCCTGCCGCTGCGCATCTTCGAGCCGCGCTATCTCGACATGGTGAGCGATTGCCTGCGGCAGGACGGCGGTTTTGGCATCTGCCTGATCCGCGAGGGCAAGGAGATCGGTGCCGCGGCGAGTACCTACGAGGTCGGCACGCTGGCACGCATCAGCTGGTTCGATCGCCGCGATGACGGACTGCTCGGCATCAACGTCAGCGGCGAGCAGCGTTTCCGTATCCTCTCCAGCCAGGTGCAGTCCAACCAGCTGATCCGGGCCGAGGTGGAGTTGCTGATGCCGGAGCCGTCCTGCGCGGTGCCGGAGGACTATCAGCATCTGGCCCAACTGCTGCAGGGCATCCTGGATCAGCTCGACTTTCCCTACGCCAAACTGCCGCGCCGGTACGATGATGCCGCCTGGCTCGGTGCCCGCCTTACCGAACTCCTGCCGCTCAAACTGGAACTGAAGCAATACCTGTTGCAACTGGACGAACCGCTGGCGCGGCTGGAGCGTTTGCGCGCCGTGATGGAGAGCGGGGATTTTGTATGAGAACGCGTTCCCCGCGCCTGCGTCATCGCCTTACGGCTGCACCAACACCACCTGCCGACCATCCTCCCGCCGCACCACCGTCACCTTCCAGCCGGCGACGAGCAGATCCTCCCTCAGCTGCTGCAGCGGCGCGGTGAAATCCTCCAGTGTGCGCGGTATGGCAAAGCTGCCCAGCAGGCGCTCGCTCTCCAGCCAGGCGCTATTGCCGATCCACAGCGGGGTGTCGCCCGGTTGCAGTCGCAGTCCGCTGGACCACAGCCGCAGGGTCTGCAGACGGCGGCCGTCCGGCGCGGGACGGATCAGCAGCAGCTGCTGGTGATGGCCGGCATGAACCTGGGGCAGTACCGGCAATTCGGCCGGCCCGGCAGAGAGGTTGAGCCATTGCAGCCAGCTCAGGGCATCGAGGGCGATGGGTTTCCGCCAGCCCAGCTTCTCCAATACCTGTTGCAGTGCCGCCAGTTCGCCGGGGTATTGCACGGTGAGCGGATGGCTGCGGCGGTGGCGCACGTCGTCGCGTTCGGCAGGCAGGGTTTCCCAGCCCTGTTGCAGCCAGTGTGCGGCATCCATGGGGTGCTCCATGGCGATGACGGCCTGCTGCGCGCGATCGATCTCGAACTGGTGAGTCCGATACCAGCCCCCCGCCATGAGCACCGTCAGCAGTGCCACCGTCAGCAGCGGGCGTGCGGCGGGCCGACCTGCCGGGTGGCGCAGCCAGGCAATGCCGAGCAGGGTGGCCCAAAGCAGTCCCAGCGACAGACCGATCAGCACCGCCGACAGCGGCTGACTATCCAGGTACAGGTGGGCAAAGCCGATCAATGCCAGCAGCAGGGCCATGGCGCTATAGGTCAGCCAGTGCCAGCGCTCGCCGCTGCCGCGAGTGAGCAGCACGGCGAGAAAGCCGTAGATGGCGGCGGCGGCCACCACGGTCTTGCCCGGAGCAACGCCCGCGGGAGTCAGTCCCTGCAGCAGGGCGAACAGGAGTGCGAACAAGGCTGCCGCGAGCCAGTGACTGGCGGCCTGCCACTGGCGGCGGAGCAGGAGCCAGCACAACACGGCGCCGAACAGCGGCAACAGGGTGAGCGGCGCGCCCAGGGTCGCGAGGGGCAGCAGCAGCCGATCCGCCCACGGTGTACGCAGCGCCTCCAGGCCGTGGCGCACTGCCTCGTCCAGATCCGGCAGCGGCCCGCCGCCCAGTGCCTGCGCTGTCCACAGCAGCGTGGCGCCGGCCAGTAACAGCAGCAGGCCGAGCAGGCTCAGGCCGCGCGCCTCGGGGTGGGCCGGGTCGAGCAGCGCGGCGGGCAGGTGGCCGAGGTGGGGGTGGCGCTCGGCCCAGAGCAGGCCGCTGCGCAGCAGGTGGTAGGCGTGGCGGTGCCAAAACTCGAACAGCCGGCGCGTCAGCCACAGCACCAGGAACAGCAGCAGCAACAGCGTGCCGAGCAGCAGCGCCAGCCGCGTCGCCACCTCGGCGGCGAGGCCCAGCGAGGCGGCGAACACCATACCGGGCAGCACGTAGACCGGCGCCCACAGCAGGCCGGAAATCACGTTAACCACCACGAAGCGGCGCACCGGCATTTCCAGCATGCCGGCCACCACCGGGATCACCGGGCGGATCGGCCCGATGAAGCGGCCGAGCAGCACGCTCTTGCCGCCGTGGCGGTGGAAGAAGTCGACGGAGCGTCCGATGAGTTCCGGATGGCTGCGCAGCGGCCACATGACGCGGATGCGCTGGTGGAAGTGCCGTCCCAGCCAGAAGCTGACGCCGTCGCCGGCGATGGCCCCCGCCGCCGCCCAGGCCAGGGTGGGCCACAGCGGCAATACTCCCGCCCCCACCAGCGCACCGACGCCGAACATCAGCACCGCGCCGGGCAGGAACAGCCCCACCAGGGCCAGCGACTCGCCGAAGGCGATGAGCAGCACCGCCACGCCGGCCCAGGCCGGGTTGGCGCGCAGCCAGTCGAGCACGATATCCAGCAGGCCGAAGTCCATGGGTTGATTCTAAAACCTATTTGTCGCGGAGACGCGGAGACGCAGAGTCAAGACACTATCGGCGACCATATTCATGGCGGAGTGGTTGCACGGGCATTTGCCCGCCGACACCCAATAAACGGCGCTGTTGCATCGGCATATGGACAGTCTGCACCACATCCGTTACATACGGGGAGCGTTCTCTGCGCCCTCTGCGTCTCTGCGACGTGTTGTCTCTTATCACTAATAACGAGGAGTCACGACGTGAAACTGGAAACCATCGCCATCCATGGCGGCTATGCCCCCGACCCCACCACCAAGGCGGTGGCGGTGCCCATTTACCAGACCACCTCCTACGCCTTCGACGACACTCAGCACGGCGCCGACCTGTTCGACCTCAAGGTGCCGGGCAACATCTACACCCGCATCATGAATCCCACCAACGCCGTGCTGGAACAGCGCGTGGCGGAGATGGAGGGCGGTGTGGCGGCCCTGGCGGTGGCCTCGGGCATGGCGGCGATCACCTATACCGTGCAGGCGCTGTGCGAAGTGGGCGACAACATCGTCACCACGGCGCGCCTGTACGGCGGCACCTACAACCTGTTCGCCCACACCCTGCCGCGCATGGGCATCCAGGTGCGCTTCGCGGCGCACGACGATATCGACGCCCTGGCCGCGCTCATCGACGACAAGACCAAGCTGGTGTTCTGCGAATCCATCGGTAATCCGTCGGCCAACGTGGTGGACTTCGGCCGCCTGGCCGAGGCAGCGCACGCCAGGGGCGTGCCCCTGGTGGTGGACAACACCGTGCCCTCGCCCTATCTGTGCCGTCCCATCGAACACGGTGCCGACATCGTGGTGCACGCCCTGACCAAGTACATGGGCGGTCACGGCACCTCCATCGCCGGCATCATCGTCGATTCCGGCAAGTTCGACTGGAAGGCCAACGCGCAGCGTTTTCCCATGCTCAATACGCCGGATCCGTCCTATCACGGCGTGGTCTATACGGAAGCCTTCGGTGCTGCTGCCTTCATCGGCCGCTGTCGCGTGGTGCCGCTGCGCAACATGGGCGCCGCGCTGTCGCCGTTCAACGCCTTCCTGATATTGCAGGGCATCGAGACCCTGGCCCTGCGCATGGAGCGCCACGGCGCCAACGCCCTCAAGGTGGCGCAGTATCTGAAAGGGCACACGCAGGTGCGCTGGGTCAACTATCCCGGCCTGCCCGACTCGCCCGACTACCCGCTGGTGCAGAAGTACATGCGCGACGGCAACGGCTCCGGCATCCTGTCCTTCGGCATCGACGGCGGGCGCGAGGCGGGGGCGAAGTTCATCGACGCGCTGCAGCTCATCGTGCGCCTGGTGAACATCGGCGATGCCAAGTCGCTGGCCTGCCACCCGGCCACCACCACCCACCGCCAGCTCAACGATGCCGAGCTGAAATCGGCCGGCGTATCGGCAGATATGGTGCGCCTGTCCATCGGCATCGAGCACGTCGACGACATCATTGCCGATATCACGCAGGCTCTGGTCGCCGCCAAATAAAAAAACGCCGCGCGTGGGCGCGGCGTTTTTCAGTTTCGAGTTCCGGGTTTCGAGTTCCGGGGGTGGGTTCGAAACCCGAAATTCGCAACTCGAAATTCGAAACTCTTACGAAGTAAGTTTCCCCAGCATCACATCGATTTCATGCTCCGCGGCAAACCAGTCTTCCTGTTCGGCGCCACCGTTAAAGCCACGGTTGAGGGCGCGGTAATAAGCCGCCTCCCGCACCATGCGCAGGCGCATTTCCTCGTTGATGGAGTTCTTTCTGGCGCGTGGGGTGCTGCTCTTGGACGCCGCCGCTTTGGGTGCGGCCTTCCCGGTAGCAGCAGCTTTGGGGGCAACCTTCCTGGTGGCGGCAGCTTTGGCGGCAGCCTTGGGCTTCGCTTCCTTGCCGGTGGTGGAACTCTTGCGTGGGGTGGTCGATTTCTTCTGCTCTGCCATGATGTGCTCCCTGACCTGATGCTGTCGCCTGATGGGCGTAAATGAATATAGTCTACTGCCGCTATTGTGCTACGAAACGGTGAAAGTTCAATGACAAAGTTCTGCAGCGCTGTCGCATGTGGTACAGCGTGGCTAGATATCCTGGCTGAGGGGTGTTGAGTCCGCTGCAAGATATTGGTGCAACAGTCCCAGCAACTGGCGTCGATCCAGCGGTTTGGCGGCGAAGGTGGTGCAACCGGCAGCAAGAGAGGTGCGGCGATCTTCTTCCATTGCGCTGGCGGTGAGTGCCACGATGGGTACCGGTGCGCGGGCCGTGTCGGTCTCGTAGGTACGGATGTGCCGTGTGGCGGCCCAGCCGTCCAGTTGCGGCATGTGGATGTCCATCAGCACCATGTCGAAATCCTGCTGCATGAACAACGACACTGCCTCTGCGCCGTTTTCGGCGAAAACGATGCGGCAGGCGGTGCCGCTGAGAAATTCCTTGATGACCAGACGGTTCATGGCAGAGTCGTCGGCCACCAGCAGATGTGCCGGCGGCAGTGTGGCGTCGGTTGCCGGCAATATTTTTGCGGCAGTGTCGACGGTCTTGTCCTGCGGCAGGTGGGCGGTGAAACTGAAGCGGCTGCCCTGACCGGGCTCGCTCTCCACCGTGATTCCGCCGCCCATGGCCTTGAGCAGGCGTCGGCAGATGGACAGGCCGAGTCCGGTGCCGCTCTGCTGCCGTGTGTGCCCGGCATCGAGCTGGCTGAATGGGCTGAACAGGCCGGCAAGCTGATCCGGGGCGATGCCGATTCCGGTGTCACTGACGGTGCAACGCAGTATGTCGCTGTTGTTCTCATCTGTTGTCATGGTCAGCAGAATGTGGCCCTGCGCGGTGAACTTGATGGCGTTTCCCACCAGGTTGACCATGACCTGACGCAGGCGCTGGGCATCACCCCGGCGCCACAGCGGCAGTGCGGGGTCGACCTCAAGGCGTAACTGCAGTCCTTTTTCCCGTGCCTGTGCACCAAGCAATCCGCTGACCTCCTCCAGCAGATGCCCCAGATCGAAGGGGCGATCGGCCAGCTGCAGGCCGCCGGCCTCGATGCGGGAGAAGTCGAGAATATCGTCGATGAGGTTGAGCAGGTGGCGGCCGGCGGCCTGGAAGGTGCGCACATAGCCCTGCTGCGCGTCGTTCAGCTTGCTTTGCTGCAACAGTTCCGCCATGCCCAGGATGGCGTGCATGGGGGTGCGGATTTCGTGGCTCATGGTGGCGAGGAACTGGCTCTTGATGCGGCTGGCGTTTTCCGCCGCATCCCGGGCCTGGCGCAACTCATCCTCCATGGCGCGGCGTTCGGTGATGTCGCGGGCGTTGACCACCAGCGCCGCCGGTTCGCTGTCACCGATGCGTCGCGCCACGCATTGCAGCAGGCGCCACTCGCCATCGGCGCCGCGCCAGCGGGTTTCCGCGCTGTCGCTGTCGCTGCTGCCGTTCAGCAGTTGCCGCATCTTGTCGCGTACCAGCGCATGATCCTCCGGGTGGATCAGGTCGAATACCGAGCGTCCGGCGAGCTGTTCGGCGTCATAGCCGAGCGTGTTTTCCATGGAAGGACTGTGAAACAGCAGCTGCCCCCCCGCGCTGACCGCCATCAGCATGTCCGGTGCGTTTTCCACCAGGGAGCGGAAGTGCTGCTCCCGCTCCCGCAGATCATGCAGCAGCTGGCTGTTTTCGAATTGCAGGCGGATGGCGTCGAGCATGGTGCGGTGATTGATCTCGCCGACGGTGAGGATGTACGCCAGATAAAACGTCAGCAGGCCGGCGGTCACCATGTGGATGGGTTCGCCGATGGCGAGTATGACCGCTGCCGGCGGCAGGATGGCGGTGAATACAAACACCACCACCGCCGGCCATATCGAGGCCTGCGAGGCGGCGACACCGGCGGCGATACCGCAGATGAGCAGCAGGATCACGGCGCTGTGCAGCGGGTGGGCGGGGCTATAGAGCAGGATGCCGCCGGCGCCCCACATCAGGCCGTTGGCCAGCGTGCCGCGGATGAAGGAGCGCCGCCAGTGTGCAGGTTCCACGGTGCCGTCGCGCAAGGCGGTTTCGTAGCGGCGGTGGCGCAGGATATTGGCCAGTGCCACCAGGGTCATGGCGCCGAACCACAGCAGCAGCGGCAGCGGTTCGAGATGTTCCCGCCACAGCAGGATCAACAGGCCGGCAAACAGGATGTTCAGGGCAATGATCGGCACAGGCGCGCGGCGGTGGAACATGTCCACCAGGGCGGCATCGACCGTAGCAGGCTGCGGCGTATAGCGGGGTGTGGCGGAGGCGTTCATTCCATTGTCGGTGGCAGGGGCCGCGGCGTCCTTGAGGAAAGGCCCTATTCTACGTCAGGTATGGGCGGCTGTCAGTCGGTCACGAAGGGATTGCTGATACGTTCGCGGCCGAAGGTGGATATGGGGCCGTGGCCGGGCACGAAGGTCACCGCGTCCCCCAGGGGAAACAGCCGCTCGCGGATCGAGCGGATCAGGGCGTCGTGGTCGCCGCGCGGAAAATCGGTGCGGCCGATGGATCCCTTGAACAGCACGTCGCCGACGAAGGCGGTCTGCGACGGCGCATGATGGAACACCACGTGGCCCGGCGTGTGGCCGGGACAGTGGATGACGTCCAGCGTGAGCGAGCCGATCTGCACCGTGTCGCCGTCGCTGAGCCAGCGCTCGGGCAGGAAGGCGGGGGTGTCGGGAAAGCCGAACATCATTGCCTGCTCCGGCAGCTTCGCCAGCCAGAAGGCATCTTCTTCCTGCGGCCCCTCCACCGGAATGCCCAGCCGATCGGCCAGCGTACGCGCCGCACCGACGTGATCCAGGTGGCCGTGGGTGAGCAGCAGCCTGGTGAGCGTCACGCCGGCCTGCTGCACGGCGGCGAGCAGTTTCTCCTCGTCACCGCCCGGGTCGATGAGTGCGCCCTGCATGCTCTGCTCGTCCCACACGAGGGAGCAGTTCTGCTGGAACGGCGTGACGGGAATGATTTGATAACGCATAAGGGCAAAAGAATCAGTCCGCGAATGAACGCCAATAAACGCAAATGTTGTGCATTTATTCGCGTCCATTTGCGTTCATTGGCGGATAGATTTGTCTGCTACAACGATCGCAACACCTTGCCTGCCGCCGCGATGGTGGCATCCAGATCGGCTGTGGTGTGCGCCGCCGACACGAAGCCCGCCTCGAAGGCGGACGGCGCCAGGTACACGCCCTCGGTGAGCATGCCGTGGAAGAACAGCTTGAAACGGTCGACGTTGCACTTCTGCACCGCCTGGCCGTAGCTGGTGATCTTTGCTTCCTCGGTGAAGAACAGGCCGAACATGCCGCCGACGTGGTTTTCGCTCATGGGGATGCCGGCCTTTTTCGCCTCGGCCATGATGCCGTGAACCAGGTACTCGGTCTTCTGGGCCAGGTCTTCGTAGAAGCCGGGCTGGCTGATGAGATCGAGGTTGGCGAGGCCGGCGGCCATGGCCACCGGGTTGCCCGACAGCGTGCCGGCCTGATAGACCGGACCGAGAGGGGCGATCTTTTCCATGATCTCGCGCTTGCCGCCGAAGGCGCCCACCGGCATGCCGCCGCCGACGACCTTGCCGAGGGTGGTGAGATCGGGCTTGATGCCGTAGTGGCCTTGGGCGCCGCCGAGGGAGACACGGAAGCCGGTCATCACCTCGTCGAAGATCAGTACCGCGCCATACTCGTCGCACACCGCACGCAGGGTCTCCAGAAATCCGGGCACCGGCGGGATGCAGT
The DNA here is from genome assembly GCA_020725115.1 of Thiohalomonas denitrificans. Taxonomy (GTDB): domain Bacteria; phylum Pseudomonadota; class Gammaproteobacteria; order Thiohalomonadales; family Thiohalomonadaceae; genus Sulfurivermis; species Sulfurivermis denitrificans_A. The sequence goes on along the minus strand of DYFR01000016.1, from coordinate 25,957 downwards.
TCATGTTGCCGGCCACCGGCTCGACGATGATGCAGGCGATGTGGAAGCCGTCGGTCTTGAAGGCGGCCTTGACCGCCTCGGCGTCGTTGTAGGGCAGGGTGATGGTGTGCTCGGCGAGCGATGCCGGCACGCCGGGGCTGCTCGGCACGCCCAGGGTGAGCATGCCGGAGCCGGCCTTCACCAGCAGGGAGTCGGAGTGGCCGTGGTAGCAGCCCTCGAACTTCACGATCTTGTCGCGATTGGTGTAACCGCGCGCCAGGCGGATGGCGCTCATGGTCGCCTCGGTGCCGCTGGAGACCATGCGCACCATGTCCATGGACGGCACCAGCTCGCACAGGCGATCGGCCATCACGGTTTCGGTCACCGTCGGCGCACCGAAGGACAGGCCGTTCACTGCCGCGTCCTGTACCGCCTTGATCACCTTGGGATGGGCATGGCCGACGATGGCCGGGCCCCAGGAGGCGACGTAGTCGATGTATTGCTTGTCGCTCTCCGACCACAGATAGGCGCCTGCACCACGCTTGAAGAAGATCGGCTCGCCGCCCACGCCCTTGAAGGCGCGCACCGGGGAGTTGACGCCGCCGGGGATGTGTTTCTGGGCGGCAGTGAAGAGTTCGTGCGAGTGTTTCATGGCGGTCTCTGCTGTCGATTGTGGGACTGGCACCTGGTGCTCTAACAGAGGCAAGCTGGCCGTCCTCGGGAATGGCGAGTCCGCATTGTAGGAGGGGGCAGGGGCCTGGGCAAGCCGAGTGGTGGACTCATCTACCGAATGGTCAGGACTCCGTTCGTTGTTTCGCATTGCCGATTACGTTTCCTACTGCCGCCAGGGTGGGACGCAGTCGCCGCCAATGCGATTGCAGCCGCGCCCACATGAAGGTTGGTACCTCCAGTTCGCGAAACAGTGTCGGCCAGGTGGACATGGCGCGATCGAGGGTCTGCGCCACCGCGGAGCGGACCAGGGCGCGATCAATGCCGCCGCGGCGTGCCGCATAGTCGAACCTGTCCGCGTCGTAGTCCGCAAAGTCCTTCGTTTTGCCAAGGTTCAAGGCTGCCGATTCGTTCATGTCCGGGCGGATGTAAGGTTGCGTGCTGACCACATCGTAAAGCGGCGCCAGGCGGGGAGTCATGCCATCGGAGTAGATCAGCGAATGGTTCTTCAAGTGGGCATCGCCGTTCGCCAGAAGCGCATTGACCAGCAGGCGGCCCACGAATTCCATCAAGTCATCCTTGCCGTGGGGCAAGGCGTAGATGGCCCGCATCATGGTGTCGTAGTTGGTTGCGGAATACTCCTCTGATGCATAAACGCCGAACACTTGGGCGAAGTCTTCAATATGGATCCGCCGTCCGTCCGATGTCCGGTCGAAGCGACGAATGGCGTATGCATACCCTTCCTCCCTCGGGAAACCGAGGTGGGGGATTTGCGAGGTATCCACCGCGCTCAGGGGCAACAGGAGTACCTCTGGAACGTTCAAACCGGCGGCGGCGGCGAGCCGCATCGACACGTACTCATTGACGGGTACGTGTGCGTGCAGCGGATGCGGAGGTTTCACGATGTATTCTGCCTCTGCCGCCCCTGTATCGAGGGTGAACATCCCGTTGCTGCGGAACATGGAGAACTTGAGTTGTGAACCGCCGAGCGAAAACGGAACCGGTGCCTCTCCCGGCATGAATTCCCTGCCCTTGTGGTTACTCCGCAGCCGATCGGGAATGTCATCCAGTATCACAGGTTCAGCTACCACGGCACCGGGTAGCTTGCTGCCGAAGGCCCCCAGGATTTCGAATTCATTGTCCTCGCTGAGCTTGAGTTCCCTGGCGGCGTGTTCGCGCAGGACTCCTTCCGGCAACAGATTCGAGAAGAAAGGAGGAACTATCTGGCGGTTGACGTAGGCCTCCTGCAACATTTCGATGGTTCGCCCTTCATCCCCATTCGGGTCGATGAACATCTGTCCGAGCACGGGACGGGTTGGGCCGGCTGCAATGTATTCGTCGGCGAACACGAATATGTTGGCGCCAGTCGACTGGTGGGCAAGATAGCCGACCACAGTGTCATTCAGGCGGATTCGCAGTCCTTGCATGGTCGACATCGGCCTAATCCTTTATCTGACGCGCCGCCAGGAGGCGCGAAGGTTCCTCGCTGCTGTTTTTGCGGGCACGCTTAATTTTTCCCTCGAGCACCTGAAGTGATACGTGGGTTGGCACTGCCGTCGCCGTTACGGCCTTCTTCAGTTTCAGTCCGGAGCGACGAGGCTGCAGAGTTTGACGGCTGGAATTCGATGTGTAGGCCGCCTCTTGCGACGCGACCGCACTGGGCTTGGCCGTTGTGCGCGGAACCAGTTGAACCTCCAGGCCGATGGCATCGAGCGTGTCGAGCCAGGTATACAGGTTCACGTTACCGCCCTTCTCAATGGCCGAAATGGTGCCTTGGCGCCCGATACTGGCCTGGGTCAGATTCTTGCGTTTTCGGTGCTCGGCGATCTGTGTGCCGAGGTGCTTGGGGTCGTTCATGGCATCTCTATCCGGCTTTGCGTATATCATACGCTAATACGTATAATATTCGCTTTTCCGTTTATAAATGCAAGGCATCCATAAGCGAACCATGGATTTGGAGGTCAGTCTGTGGCTAAAAACCGCCGGGGCGTGCGCCCCGGCGGTGGTTGTGGTGACGGCCGCGCTGCGGATCAGGCCAGGTCGAAGCGATCCAGGTTCATCACCTTGGTCCAGGCGGCGACGAAGTCCTGCACGAACTTCTGCCGCGCATCGGCGCTGCCGTAGACCTCGGCCAGGGCGCGCAGCTGGGAGTGGGAGCCGAACACCAGATCGACGCGGGTGGCGGTCCATTTCGCCTTGCCCGTGTTGCGATCGCGCCCTTCGAACAGATCCTTGTCCGCCGACACCGCCTTCCACTCCGTGCCCATGTCGAGCAGGTTGACGAAGAAGTCGTTGCTCAGGGTCTCCGGCTGCGCGGTGAAGACGCCGTGGGCGCTGCGGTCTGCGTTGGTGTTCAGCACGCGCAGGCCGCCGACCAGCACCGTCATCTCCGGCGCGGTCAGGGTCAGCAGTTGCGCCTTGTCCGCCAGCAGATGTTCGGCCGGGACGGCGGCCTTGCCCCTGACGTAGTTGCGGAAGCCGTCGGCGTAGGGCTCCAGCACGGCAAAGGATTCGACGTCGGTCTGTTCCTGCGCAGCGTCCATGCGTCCCGGCGTGAAGGGCACCGTCACCGCGTGGCCCGCCTTCTGTGCCGCCTGCTCGACGCCGGCGCAACCGGCCAGGACGATGAGGTCCGCCAGCGAGACCTGCTTGCCGCCGGCGGCTGCACCGTTGAACTCGCCCTGTATGCCTTCCAGGGTGTTGAGTACCTTGGCCAGTTGTTCCGGCCGGTTGACCGCCCAGTCCTTCTGCGGGGCGAGACGGATGCGCGCGCCGTTGGCGCCGCCGCGCTTGTCGGAGCCGCGGAAGGTGGAGGCCGCGGCCCAGGCGGTGGAGACGAGTTCGCTTACCGACAGCCCCGAGGCCAGCACCCTGGCCTTGAGGGCCGCCACGTCCTTGTCGTCGATGAGCGGGTGATCGACGGCAGGGATCGGGTCCTGCCAGATGAGAGCTTCGGTGGGAACCTCCGGGCCGAGATAGCGCGCGCGCGGCCCCATGTCGCGGTGGGTCAGCTTGAACCAGGCGCGGGCGAAGGCATCGGCGAACTCGTCCGGATTCTCCATGAAGCGGCGCGCGATCTTTTCGTAGGCCGGGTCGAAGCGCAGGGACAGGTCGGTGGTCAGCATGGTGGGTACGTGACGCTTCGATGGGTCATGGGCGTCGGGTATGGTCGCGCCCGCGCCCTTGGCCACCCACTGGTGGGCGCCGGCCGGGCTCTTGGTCAGTTCCCATTCATAGCCGAACAGGTTCCAGAAGAAGTTGTTGCTCCACTTGGTCGGCGTGGTGGTCCAGGTGACTTCCAGACCGCTGGAGATGGTGTCGCCAGCCTTGCCGCTGCCGTAACTGCTCTTCCAGCCCAGGCCCTGCGCCTCGATCTCGGCCGCTTCCGGCTCAGGTCCGACAGCGGTCGCCGGGCCGGCGCCGTGGGTCTTGCCGAAGGTGTGGCCGCCGGCGATGAGCGCCACCGTCTCCTCGTCGTTCATGGCCATGCGCGCGAAGGTCTCGCGGATGTCCCGGGCGGCGGCGACCGGGTCCGGGTTGCCGTTGGGACCTTCGGGGTTCACGTAGATCAGGCCCATCTGCACGGCGGCCAGCGGGTTTTCCAGATCGCGCTCGCCGGAGTAGCGCTGGTCGTCCAGCCATTTGCCCTCGGCGCCCCAGTAGACCGACTCGTCCGGCTCCCATACGTCGGCGCGGCCGCCGGCGAAGCCGAAGGTCTTGAAGCCCATGGATTCCAGGGCGACGTTGCCGGTGAGGATCAGGAGATCGGCCCAGGATATCTGCTTGCCGTACTTCTGCTTGATCGGCCAGAGCAGACGCCGCGCCTTGTCGAGGTTGACGTTGTCGGGCCAGCTGTTGATGGGGGCGAAGCGCTGCTGGCCGGCCCCCGCACCGCCGCGGCCGTCGCTGATGCGGTAGGTGCCGGCGCTGTGCCAGGCCATGCGCACGAACAGGGGGCCGTAATGGCCGAAGTCCGCCGGCCACCAGTCCTGCGAGTCTGTCATCAGCGCGCGCAGCTCCTGCTTCAGCGCGGCGAGATCGAGCTTGTTGAATTCCTCGGCGTAGTTGAAGGCCTCGCCCATGGGATCGGACAGGGGCGAGTTCTGGTGCAGTATCTTCAGGTTCAGCTGATTGGGCCACCAGTCGCGGATCGACGGGCCGGCGCCGGCGCTGTGGTGGAATGGGCACTTGGATTCGGTGGTCATGGTTTGCTCCCTTGGTGGCTTGGCTTCCGGTGCAATGAAAGATAGAGAGCGGGAGTCCATCCAGCCAATTCTTTGTTTGAATCGCCGCGATTGGCCATGCCTATCATGGCTGACGAATCCGATACGAACCGCATCCAGGCTGCAATACGGTTACGCCGAACCAGGCTGCCGGTGCGGTGCGAACAGGTCGGTCATGCGCTGCGCTGCGGCGCGGATGTCGTTTTGACCGAACACGTCGGAGATCACCGCCAGCAGGTCGGCGCCGGCCTCGATGAGGGGGGCGGCGTTGGCGGTGGTGATGCCGCCGATGGCGGCAAGGGGGAGGTGCAGCTGCGATCGGGCCTGTTGCAGCAGGGCCGGTGTGGCGCGCACGGCATCGGGTTTCACCAGCGAGGGATAGAAGCTGCCGAAGGCCACGTAGTCGGCGCCGGCCGCCTGCGCCGCCACGGCGAGCCCCAGGTCGTTGTAGCAGGACACGCCGATGATGGCATCGGGGCCGAGGGCGGCGCGGGCGGCGGCGATGTCGCCGTCGTCGCGACCCAGGTGCACGCCGTCGGCGCCCACCGCGGCGGCCAGGGCCACGTCGTCGTTGATGATCAGCAGCACGCCCAGCGGCCGGCACAGATTGACCAGGTCCTGCGCCTCCCAGCGGCGCTTGTCGGCGTCATTGCTCTTGTCGCGGTACTGCACCATCACCGCGCCGCCCGCAATGGCGGCGGCCACGGCGGGAACGAGCTTATCGTCGGGGATCAGTGTGCTGTCGGTGAGGACGTAGAGGCCGCGGGGCAGGGATGTCATGGTTTTTCGGTCGTAACGGCTGCAGGGATGAGGAAGATGCTTACTTTGTGCGGCGCCAGGGTCCGGTAGAATAGCGGTTCCTTGGCATTGTTGCCGAGTGGCATTATGCCCGAGCTACAGCAGGAGTATTTCCATGGCTTTTTCCGTACAGGTAGAAAACATCAAATGCGGCGGCTGCGCCAACACCATCCGCAAGCGCGTCACCGAGATCGAGGGCGTGAGCGGCGCCGAGGTGGTGGTGGAAGAGGGGCTGGTGAAGGTGGAAGCCGATGAGACGCTGCGCCCGGCGGTGGTAGCGGCCCTGGCCAGGTCCGGTTATCCGGAGACCGGTTCGGTGCAGGGCGTGGCCTCGCTCAAGGCCAAGGCGACGTCCTTTGTGTCCTGCGCCATCGGGCGTATGGATTAAGGCAGATACAAGAGTAAAGATACAAGATACAAGGGAATGAGTGCGCTGCGCGCACGGTTGCTGGAATTCATAAACAGCACGAGCGCAGCGAGTTCATTCCCTTGTATCTTTCCTCTTGCATCTTGTATCTACTCTTCTTCCGCCCTGGCCCAGAACAGCCGGTTGGGCAGGTGCTGGCCCATGCCGATGCGGTAGCCGTTCTTCAGCGCCTCCCAGGTGTATTCCTGTGCCTCGTGGATGGCGGTGAAGGGTTCCAGACCCTGGCCGAGCAGTCCGGCGATGCTGGAGGCCAGGGTGCAGCCGGAGCCGTGGTAGCTGTAGGGCAGGCGTTCCCAGGAAAAGGTTTCCAGCTTGCGCATGTTGCCGTACAGGGTGTTGTCCACGGTAGCGGTGTTCTCGTGGGTGCCGGTGATCAGCACCAGCTCGCAGCCCGCCGACAGCAGTTCCTGGCCGCAGGCATCCAGGGTGTCGGCCTCGGGGGCGAGGCGGCGCGCCTCCTGGCTGTTGGGGGTGAGCACGGTGGTGAGCGGCAGCAGGAGCTCGGTCATGGCGTCGATGAGTTCTTCATCGGCCAGCTCGCTGCCGCCGCCGGCGCGCAGGATCGGGTCGGTGACCACCGGGATGTCCGGATAGTCGGTCAGTATCGTATGGATCGCCTCGACGTTTTCCACGCTGCCCAGCATGCCCAGCTTGAAGCAGGCGATGGGCATGTCTTCCAGCACCGCGCGTGCCTGTTCGATGATGAGCAGCGATGACACCGGTTCGAAGCGGATCACGTTGCGCGTGTCCTGCACGGTGAGCGCGGTGATCACCGGCGCCGCCTGGCAACCCATGGAGGCGATGGCCTCGATGTCGGCCTGGATGCCGGCGCCGCCGGTGGGGTCGTTGCCGGCGAAGGTCATCACCACCGGAATGTCGTGCTGGGTCATTATTTATTCCTTCATGAACATCTGCCGCAGAGACGCGGAGACGCAGAGTATTTATACGCGGAAATCCTGCCCGGAATTGTCTCCGCCCGTCTGTTGATTTCCCACGACCAAGACATCTCTGCGCCTCTGCGCCTCTGCGGCAGGTGTTGACTTAGACGTTCAGCGTCTCCGCCTGGCGCGCGATGAAGGCGGTCCTGGCGGAGAGCTCCAGCGAGCAGGTCCACTTGTAGGCAAGGTTCAGCGTCTCGGCGCAGGCGTAGACGCCGTGGCCGCGCACCACGGTGATCGGGTATTCCGCCAGCACTTCGGCCACCTTGTGCGGCGCCTCGGCGACGTAGTGGCTGTAGGGGATGGTGATCACCGGCACGCGCGGAAAGTAGAGCTGGCCCTCGAAGTCGGGCGGCAGGTAGTCCTGCCCGTTCATGGTCAGTGCCACAGTGTGGGCGCCGTGGCTGTGCAGCACCGCGCGGGCCTTCGGGTTGTTCTGATAGACCTGGATATGCAGCGGCGCATCCAGCGAGGCGCCCTTGTCGCACGTGCCGTCGATATGGCAGCGCACCAGATGGTCCGGCTCCAGCAGGTCGGCGCAGCAGCCGGTGGGGGTGACCCACACGGTGTCGCCGTCGCGCACCGAGGCATTGCCGCTGTGGGAGTCGTTGATGCCGTACTGGCGCAGCCAGCGGTAATGACGGACCAGGTCTGTTTTCAGATTTTCCATCGCGCTATTCCATCACAAGGCGTGCGCCTTGACGACACCGGCCTGCCGTTTACTGCAAAACAAATAATCTAATTGACAATCATTCTCATCCGCGTTTACTATCTGGCCCCATGGAACGCAGGGGAATGCCGTCGTGACTTTGGTGGGTGTACCGCGCTGGCGCGGGTGGCAGTGGTCCGCCGCTGCGGTGAGTTTCGGTCTGCACGCCCTGGCGGTGATCCTGGCCGTATGGGTGGTAGCGCCCAGCCTGACACCGCCGGCATCCCGGCCCCAGGTGGTGACCGTGGCCCTGTTGCAGAGCCGTCCCGCGCCGCCGGCCGAGGTGGTGCCGCCGGCCCCGGAACCTCCGCCGCCCAGGCCAGTCCCCCGGCCGACGCCGCAGAAGGTGCAGGCGCCGCCCGAGCCGCAGCCGGTGATCCCGCCGCAACCGGCGGCGCCACCACAGCCCGCCGCCCCGATGGCGGAGGTGGCCGAGGTGGCCGACGAGGAGGTGGCGCTGGTGGAGCCGAATTATCAGGCGGACTACCTGCGCAATCCGGCCCCGGCCTATCCGCGTATTTCCAGGCGGCTGGGTGAGCAGGGCGAGGTCAGCCTGCGGGTGCTGGTGGACCCGCACGGCAAGCCGCGGCGGGTGGAGTTGAGCACCTCCAGCGGCTTCGAGCGTCTGGATCGGGCGGCGCTGGATGTGGTGCAGCGGTGGAGTTTCGTCCCCGCACGGCGCGGCAGCCGTGCGGTGGAGGCCTGGGTCATCGTGCCCATCGTGTTCAGTCTGGGGTGAAAAGTGAACCTAGAAATGACTAAGTCCGCCAATGAACGCGAATGGACGCAAATAGGGCCGCAGGATCAAGCTTCTGAAGCCGCCGTACCGCTTCATTCGGGTGAGCCGGTCACTCTTCGTAACACTATGAATATTCGCGTCTATTCGCGTTCATTTGCGGACTGAAGGTTTTTAAAAATGAATCTGGCATTAGTGTTCAAACAGGGCGACTGGGTGCTGATCGGGGTGTTTCTCACCCTGCTGCTGATGTCGTCGCTGACCTGGTATCTGATTATCGTAAAGGCCATCTGGCTGCGCCGGGTGCATGGCGCCAATAATCGATTCATCCAGTCGTTCTGGGATGCGACCGACATGCAGGCGGCGGCCGGCGTGGCTTCGGCCGATGCCGTGTCGCCCCTGGCGCGGCTGGCCCAGAGCGGCATTGCCGGTCTGGAACACTTCACCTGCCGTTCGCGCGCCCGCGTCGGCGATGCCTGCGGGGTGGACGAATTCCTGGTGCGCACCCTGCGCAACGCCATGAACCACGAGGCCTCCCATACCTCCTCCGGCATGACCCTGCTGGCCTCGGTGGGCAGCACCGCGCCCTTCGTCGGCCTGTTCGGTACGGTGTGGGGCATCTACCACGCCCTGGTCGAGATATCCCGCGTCGGCAGCGCCAGCATGGAGATGGTGGCTGGCCCGCTGGGCGAGGCGCTGGTGGCTACCGCCGCCGGTCTTGCTGCCGCCATCCCCGCGGTGCTGGCCTACAACGCCTTCAACCGCAGCAATCGCGTGCTGGCGGAGGAAATGGACGGCTTCGCCCACGATCTGCACGCCTTTCTCACCACCGGCGCCTGCGTGACGCCGGCCCACTGCGCCCTGGTGGCGCAGCGCACCACAAAAGTTGCGGAGGCGGTGTGATGGCCTTCGGTGGACTGGGCGGCGGGCGCGAGGAACCCATGGCGGAGATGAACGTCATTCCGCTGGTGGACATCATGCTGGTGCTGCTGGTGATCTTCATCATCACCGCACCGGTGCTGACCCATGCGGTGAAGGTGGACATGCCGCAGGCCAGCAGCCTGCCCAACGAAACCACGCCGGACACCATCACCCTCAGTATCGACGCCGCCGGCCGGCTGTACTGGAACGATGCGCCGATGGAGTACGACGCCCTGCAGGATCGCCTGGCCAACGTGGCACGCATTGATGCGGAAACGGAAGTGCATCTGCGCGCCGAGAAGACCACGCCCTATGACAACGTTGCCCGCGTCCTGGCGGCGGGCCGCAACGCCGGCGTTGCCCGGCTGGGCTTCGTGATGGAGCCGGAAAAATAAATTCAAGATTATTGATTGATCCAGCCAGCCAGTAAGCCTCCGTGCTTCAGCCAGCCAGTGAATAGCGATTAAACACACTGACCGAGGAGGCTGTACCCATGCATCAATTCCGTAATCCGCTGGCGCCGCGCGCGCTGGCCCTGGCCATTGCTGCCGCCCTGGCGCCCGCCGCCGTCATTGCCGATGAGGTGCGCCTGCCGCGCATCGACGTGGTCGGCGAAAGCGAACAGGATGTGGCGAAGCAGCCCGGCGCCGTAGCCATCGTCACCAAGGAAGAACTGGAACTGCAGCAGCCGCGTTCCACCGAAGAGGCGCTGAAGAGTGTGCCCGGCGTGGTGATCAAGCCGGAAGAGGAAACCGCCATCGTCGCCAACATCGGCATGCGTGGTCTGAGCGCCGCCGATTACAAATCCCTGATCCTGGAGGACGGCGTGCCCGTCGCCCCCGGCCTGTTCGTCGGCAACGGCCGTTATTACAGCCCGCGCATCCAGCGCATGGAGAGCATCGAGGTGCTGAAGGGCGCAGCCTCCCTGCGCTACGGCCCCAACACCATCGGCGGCGTCATCAACTACAGGACCAAGCAGCCGGAGGACGGCGTCTCCGTTGCCGGCCGCGTCGGCTCCTTCGGCTACAAGGAGAGCGTGCTGGAGGCGGGCGGCAGCTCACCGTCCGGCGAGGCTTCCGCCGGCTTCGTCTACACCAGGGCGTCCAGCGACGGCTTTCAGGACAAGGGCTTCGTGATGGATGACCTGATGATCAAGGGCGGCATGGCGCTGGGCGACAACCAGTGGGTCGGCCTCAAGTTCACCCACTACGACAACAAGGCCAACATCTCCTACCGCGGCCTGTTTCTCGATGCCTACAAGGCCGGTGCGACCTTCAACCCGGCACCGGACGACTGGTTTCTCACCGGTCGCAAGTCGGTGGATCTGAATCATGAGTGGGAAATCAGCCCCACGGTGAGCCTCAACACGGTGCTGTACTGGAGCGAGATGTATCGCGACTACTGGCGCTTCGGAACCGTGGGCGGTACGCCGACCACCACCGTTGACGGTGTGACGCAGTGGAATTACAGCAACAGCGTGAATGGCAACAACCGCTCCTTCGAGCGCAAGGGCATCGACACGCGTCTGCACATCGCGCACGACAGCTTCGGCATGCAGAACGAAACCGAACTGGGCCTGCGCATCGACGAAGAAAGCATGCACAACGTGACCGTCAACGCCACGCGGCAGTATCCGCGTTCCGGCACCATCGCCTTGGAGCGTGACGAGTCTGCCACCAGCGTGGCGCTGTTCGCGCAGAACCGCTTCATCGTCAGCGACACACTGGCAGTCACCCCCGGCGTGCGCGTGGAGAGCTATACGCAGAAGACCGACGACCTGCGCAACGACGCCAACGACGGCAAGACCGACAACACCGAAGTGATGCCCGGCATCGGCGCCACCTGGCAGGCCACACCGGCGGTACAGGTCTACGGCGGCGCGTACAAGGCCTTCGCTCCGGCACAGAATGCCGATGCCATCAGCGGCGGCGCCGACCAGAAGCTGGCGGCGGAGCGCTCCATGAACTATGAAGTCGGCCTGCGCGGCAGGAGCGGCAACAAGCGCTATGAGATGACCGCCTTCCGCATGGACTTCTCCAACCAGGTCATACCCTCCAACAGCGGCGGCTTCGTGAAGGAAAATGGCGGCAAGACCCTGCACCAGGGCCTGGAAGGCGCCTTCGGCTATGACTTCGATTCCGGCTTCAGCGTGGACGTCAACGCCACCTACGTGCCGGAGGCCAAGTTCATCGGCGATCGCTACAACGGCGCCACGCTGACGGCCGCAGACGGCAACCGCGTCACCTACACCCCGGAGCTGGCGGCCAACCTGATGCTGGCCTACCGCAGCGGCGGCCTGAAGACCGCGCTGCACGCCAACTACGTCGGCGCGCAGTACACCGACAGCCTCAACACCGAGGCGCTGACGGAGAGCACCAGCGGCTTCTTCACCGGCAAGCTGGCGGCCTACACCACGCTCGACCTGAGCGCGCAGTACGCTGTGAACAAGCAGTTCAGCCTCTCCGCTGCGGTGAAAAACCTCACCGACGAACGTTACATCGCCAGCCTGCGTCAGGGCATCTACGCCGGTCCGTCGCGCAGCTTCGAGCTGGGGGCGAAGTACACGTTCTGACCGTGGTTGACGCCCTCCCTGCCCGGCAGGGAGGGCGTCGTTTGATTTGTTGCCGCCTACGCGGCGTACCGATGCAAGGGGAGATCATGCAACAGCAGGCAAGGGGAACAAGGGACAGCGGCCGCACGCTGCTGGCCGCGGCCATGGCACTGGCGCTGGGGGCGCCGGGCGTTGCGGCGGCGGATGCGCGTCTTTCCACTGTAGAGGTGCGTGGCGGTCAGGATGAGACCAAGGTGCAGCCCAAGCTGCGCGACGACATCATCAAGACCGACGTCATCGACGCGGCCGACATCCGCCGCACCAACGCCGCCACCCTCAACGAGGCGGTGGCCAACAACCCGGGTGTGGACGTGCAGGTGGAGTGCTCCATCTGCAACGTGCGCAACGTCACCCTCAACAATCTGCCCGGCCGCTTCACCACCATCATGATCGACGGCGTGCCGATCTTTTCCTCGGTGTCCGGCGCCTACGGTCTCGACATGATCGGCGTCAACGGCGTGGAGAGCATCGACATCTCGCGCGGCGCCGGCACCAGCCTGATCGCCCCCGAGGCCCTGTCCGGCGTGGTGAACATCGTCTCGCGCCGGCCGCAGGATGCGGAGCGCGTGCTGGAGGTGCAGGGCGGCGAGTACGGCTACCGCCGTCTCGACGGTTTCCTGGCGCAGCCCTTCAGCGGCGGCGCGACGACCCTGTCGCTGAGCGCCAATCACCACGACAGCGTGGAACACGACGGCAACGGCATCAGCGAATACTCCGGCTACCAGCGCGTTCTCGGCGGCCTCGGCCTGTTCCTCGACGACGTCGGCGGCTTCCGCGTGCGCGGCCGTCTCGATATGGTGAGCGAAAAGCGCGGCGGCGGCGCCATGGGCGACGACTACGACGCCATCAAGGCCAGCATGAGCGGCAACCCCTTCGACTGGAGCCGCGGCAAACACGGCTCGCCCGATGCCTCCGGCTGGATCGACCCCAGCGACGGCGTCACCGTCATCCCCTACGACGACGGCCGCGGCGGCATGAGCGAAATCATCTTCACCGATCGCGTGCAGGGCATCGTCAGTGGCGAACGCCCGCTGGATGGCGGCGCCCGTCTCAAGCTTGCCTTCGGCTACGCCCAGCACAAACAGGATTCCTTCTACGAGGGCGACATCTACAAGGCCGACCAGGATCAGATCTATGCCGAGACCAGCCTGCGGCGTCCCTTCGGCGACACCCTGGTGACCGCCGGCCTCAACTATCGCTTCGAGGATTTGCGTTCCCACGGCATCCTCGCCGACGGCACCGTGGTCAACGGTCTGGACAACTACGAGTACCGCACGCCGGGCGTGTTCATCCAGGCCTACCGCGCCCTGTTCGACGAGCGCCTGGAGCTGAACGGCTCGCTGCGCTACGACGATCACAACGTATTCGGCGGCATCACCAGCCCGCGCCTCAACGCGCTGTGGCATCACAGCCACGAACTGAGCAGCCGCTTCGCCGTGGGCAAGGGCTTCCGCGCGCCTACCTCGTTCTACGAGCAGGACCACGGCATCCTCTCCACCACGCGCATCGATCGCGACATCAAGGATCCGGAGATCTCCCACAACGCCAGCTATGCCCTGGCCTATGCCGGTGATCGTTCCGCCTTCGTGCTGTCGGCCAGCTACAACAAGATAGAAAACTTCGCCCTGCTCGACTCCGGCGCCGTCGACCCGGTGACCTCCGATCCCATCACCCTGTTCACCCAGGCCGACAGCCCGGTGACGGTGCGGGGCGTCGATGCCACCTACACCTACAAGGTCACGCCGCAGCTGGACGCCACCGTCGGCGGCGAGAAGTTCAGCTACGAGTTCGAGCCGGGCGTGCTGTCCTTCGCCCGTCCCGAGGAGCGCGTCTACCTGCGCCTGGACTATGACGTCGGCAACTGGGAACTGTTCACCCGTGCCACCTGGACCGGCCCGATGGACCTGAAGCGCTTCTACGACTACGACAATGAGCCGCGCTACAACCTGGATGGCACGCGCAAGCTGGACAGCAGCCCGTCCTACTGGGTGGTGGACATGAGCGGACGCTACCGGTTCAGCAAGAGCATGGCCCTGGTGTTTGGCGTCAACAACCTGTTCGATTACCGTCAGACCGATACCGAGGACTTCCTCTGGGTCAACGGCAGCGGCGAGTTCGACGTCACCCACTTCTGGGGCCCGAACCGCGGCCGGCAGCTCTACGCCGGCGTGCGTGTGAACCTGTGACTGTAACCGCGCACCGTGCCACCGTGGGTGGGGCGCTTCCCCTGATGGCCTGGCTCCTGCTGACGCTTGCCGCCTTGCCGGCCTTCGCAGCCGGGCGGCCCGATTTTACGCTGGCCCGCCTCGACGGCAGCGGCTTCGCGCGTCTGGCGGAGCTGCCGCCGCGGCCCACCCTGATCAACTTCTGGCGTGCCGACTGCCCGCCCTGCGTGCGTGAACTGCCCCTGCTGCTGGCGGCGGCGGAAGAGGGCAGATTCCGTCTGGTCACCGTTGCCCTGCAGAGCCGCAGCGAGACCCGCGTCTTCTGGCCGCAGACTCCGGGTCAGCCGGAAATCCACCTGGCCCTGCTGGCTCCCGCCAATCCTGCCGGCCTGCTGCGCCGCTTCGGCAACCGCAGCGGCGCTTTGCCGTACAGCGTCATGCTTGATGTTGCCGGCCACCGCTGCGCTCGCCATAGCGGCGAGGTAGACCAGGCTTGGCTGGAGCAGTCGCTGCCGCAGTGTGAGTAAGGGGTGTCAATCCGGCCAAGTCGGCGCAGCTCACTCCCTATTTGTTTGCGCCGAGTGGTTCGGGAGTCAGCCCCGCCGACCCCAAGGGAGGTTTTTTTCATGCCTTCTTGATCCAGGTCAATAACATCAATGGAGTACGCCTTCCTTTCCACTCCAACTTGGACATAGACTTAGTCCAGACATTTAGAACGACTTTAATTTATCCTCATAACCGAAAGGGGTATAACCATGGAAAGAAAACTGCTGAGTGTCGCAATCTCCACTGTCCTCCTGACCGTTGGCGGCACCGCCGCCGCCAAGGAGCCCATCGATCCGATCCGTCCGGTGCAGAACATCAACCTGGCGCAGGTGGAGCTGGGCAAGAAGCTGTATTTCGATCCGCGCCTGTCCAAGTCCGGTTTCATCTCCTGCAACTCCTGCCACAACCTGAGCATGGGCGGCACCGACAATCTGAAGACCTCCATCGGCCACAACTGGCAGCAGGGTCCGATCAATGCCCCCACCGTGCTGAACTCCAGCCTCAACGTGGCGCAGTTCTGGGACGGCCGTGCAGCTGACCTGAAAGAGCAGGCAGGCGGCCCCATCGCCAACCCCGGCGAGATGGCCTTCACACACACCCTGGCCATCGATGTGCTGCAGTCCATCCCGCAGTACGTGGTGGAGTTCAAGCAGGTGTTCGGCAAGGACAAGATCAACATTGACATGGTGACCCAGGCCATCGCCGAGTTCGAAAAGACCCTGGTCACTCCGAACTCCCGCTTCGACCAGTGGCTGCTGGGCAACAAGGATGCGCTGACCGCCAATGAACTGGCCGGCTACAAGCTGTTCAAGGACAGCGGTTGCGTCGCCTGCCACTATGGCGAGGCGATGGGCGGTACCTCGTTCCAGAAGATGGGCCTGGTGGAACCCTACAAGTCGACCAGCCCGGCCCAGGGCCGCGCCGAGGTCACCGGCAAGGATGCGGATCGCTTCATGTTCAAGGTGCCGACCCTGCGCAACGTGGAAATGACCTATCCGTACTTCCACGACGGTGAGGCGCAGACCCTGACCGAGGCGGTGGACATCATGGGCCGTCTGCAGCTGGGCAAGAAGTTCACGTCGAAGGAGAATGCGCAGATCGTGGCCTTCCTCAAGACCCTGACCGGCGATCAGCCCCAGTTCCTGATGCCGATCCTGCCGCCGTCCACCGACAAGACTCCGGCGCCGAAGCCGTTCGAGTAAACCCGAGGGGAAGGAGAACGACAATCAGGCCCGGTTCGACCGGGCCTGACTTTTTTGAGGGGGGCCTTAGAACGGCTTGACCACCGCCAGGATGACCACGGCGATGAGGATCAGCACCGGGAACTCGTTGAACCAGCGGTAGAACACGTGGCTGCGGGTATTGCGGTCGGCGGCGAAGGCCTTGAGCAGGCGGCCGCAGTACCAGTGGTAGGCGTAGAGGACGGCCACCAGCGTCAGCTTGGCGTGCAGCCAGCCCATGTGCTTGTAGGCGGCCCAGGCGTAGTCCCACAGCAGCCAGCTGCCGAGCAGCAGAACTACTATCGCGCTGGGGGTCATGATGCCGCGGTAGAGCTTGCGTTCCATCACCTTGAAGCGCTCGATGCCCTCCTTGTCGGTGGCCATGGCGTGGTAGACGTACAGGCGCGGCAGGTAGAACAGGGCGGCGAACCAGGTCACCACGGCAATGATGTGAAAGGCCTTCAGCCACAGCATGATTCAGAGCATCTCCATGATCTTGCGGCGCAGGTCGGCGATGTCCACCTCGCCCAGCTTCTGCTGCACGATGCGCCCGCGCGGGTCGATGAGGAAGGTGGTGGGGGTGAGCTTCACGTCGCCGAAGGCACGGGCGGCGGCGCCGTCGCCGTCTCGCGCCACGGTATAGGGGATGGCACGCTGCTGGGCCATGAAGCGCACCTGCTCCGGCGGGTCGTAGGCCATGGCGATGGCGAGGATATTGAAGCCCTGGGGGCCGAGCTCCTTATATAGTTCGGCGAAATGGGGGATCTCCTTGACGCAGCCGGGGCAGGTGGTGGCCCAGAAGGTGACCAGCAACGGCTTGCCGCGGTACTGCTCGATGTTCACCTGGCCGCCGTCGAGGGTGGCGACGGTGACGGCGGGGGCGGGATTGAGGCCGGCGGGACTGAACCAGAGGTAGCCCAGCAGGGCCAGCAGGGCCGCGGCGAAGGCGGCGATGATCAGGTCTTTGCTCTTCATGGTGTGATCGGTTGCATGCTGAGGATGTACGTCGGTTCGACTCCGGGCGGCGCATTCTGTTCCCCGCGCCGTTGCGCCGCGACTATAGCACAGGGGGGCGGGCTGGCTCGGTGAGTTCTCCGTTTGGTGCGCCGCGCCACTTTTTCTTTGTGGCTTACGGGCTTATCATGCCCACCTTTACTTCCCGCACACAGGACCCGTCATGATCAAGGCAGGCATAGTTGGTGGCACAGGCTATACCGGTGTCGAATTGTTGCGCTTGCTGGCCAGCCATCCCGAAGTGGAACTGACGGTGATCACCTCCCGCTCCGACGACGGCACGCCCGTGGCCGATATGTTCCCCAACCTGCGCGGCCGTGTCGATCTGCGCTTCACCACCCCCGACATGGCGGCGTTGAAGCAGTGTGACGTGGTGTTCTTCGCCACCCCCAACGGCACGGCCATGCACATGGCGCGCGAGTTGCTCGATGCCGGCGTGCGCATCATCGACCTGGCGGCAGATTTCCGCATCCCGGACATCGCCCTGTGGGAGAAATGGTACGGCATGCCCCATGCCTGCCCCGACCTGGTGGCGCAGGCCGTGTACGGTTTGCCGGAGATGAATCGCGCCGCCATCAAGGGCGCGCGTCTGCTGGCCAACCCCGGCTGCTACGTCACCGCCGTGACCCTGGGTTTCCTGCCCCTGTTGCAAAACGGCGTGGTGTCCCCCGCCGGTCTGGTGGCGGACGCCAAGTCCGGCGTCAGCGGCGCCGGGCGCAAGGCCGAGGTGGGTATCCTGTATTCCGAGGTGGAGGGCAGCTTCAAGGCCTACGGTGTGAAGGGCCACCGTCACCTGCCGGAGATCAGCCAGAATCTCAATCATGTGGCCAGCCAGCCGGTGGGGCTGACCTTCGTGCCGCATCTGCTGCCCATGGTGCGCGGCATCCATGCCACCCTGTATGCACGGCTGGAGAAGCCGGACACCGATCTGCAGGCACTGTTCGAGCAGCGCTATGCCGGCGAGCCCTTTGTCGACGTCATGCCGGCCGGCTCTTTCCCCGAGACCCGTACCGTGCGCGGCAGCAATCTGTGCCGCATCGCCGTGCATCGCCCCCAGGGCGGCGATACCGTGGTGGTGCTGTCGGTCATCGACAATCTGGTCAAGGGAGCCTCCGGTCAGGCGGTGCAGAACATGAACATCATGTTTGGCTGTGCCGAAGCAGCCGGCATCGATCAGATTGCCGTACTGCCATGAGTCGTCTCGTTGTTACGCCACACCGGCCCATGCGCAACCGGGCCATGCTCGCGGCGCTGGTGGTGGCCATACTTCTGTCGGGTTGGGGGCTGTTCGAGTATGGCCGCTACCGTGCAGGCTTCGATACCCTGACTGCGCAGCAGGAGCAGGGGCAGCTCAACCGCCAGAATACCGAGTTGCAGCAGGAGATCGTGACGCTGCGTGAGGAAAAGGCGATTCTCGAGCGCAGCATCCAGATTGACCGTCAGGCCTACAAGGCTCTGGAGGCCACGGTGGGCGGACTGCAGGCCGAGATATCCGAGTACAAGAGTGAACTCGCCTTCTATCGCGGCATCGTCTCGCCCAAGGATGCCCAGCAGGGCCTGCGGGTGGAAAACTTCGAAATTGCCGCCAACGGCGTGGAAAACGGCTTCCGTTACAAGCTGGTGTTAACCCAGGTACTGAAAAGTGATAGGTTGGCCCGTGGCAGGGCGAGTTTCGAGGTGGAGGGGCTGCAGGAAGGGCAGAACAAAACCCTGTTGCAGCACGAGGTGAGTGCCGATGCCATCAAGTTTTTCAGTTTCAACTTCAAGTATTTTCAGAACTTCGAAGGGGATATGACACTGCCGGCTGGTTTTATACCGTTGCGGGTGGTGGTAAAGGTTGACCCGGTAGGTGGCGGCGTCGACAAGGTTGAAAAAATCGTCGAATGGCCCGTAGAGGAGGCATGAAAGAATATGTGGGGAAAATCGAAATCGACGACCAAGAGCGCCAAGATCGACACGCTGATTGGGCAGAACACCGAAATCCGCGGCGATGTGGTGTTCAGTGGCGGGCTGCATGTGGACGGCACCCTCAAGGGTAATGTCATTGCCGACCAGGACAGTGGTTCGGTATTGAGTATCTCCGAGCGCGGCCTGATCGAAGGTGATGTACGGGTTCCCAACGTGGTGTTGAATGGCTGTGTGGTGGGTGATGTCTACGCGGCCAATCACATCGAGCTGGCGCCGCAGGCCCGGGTCAAGGGCAATGTGTACTACAAGATCATCGAAATGGCGCGTGGTGCCGAGGTGAATGGTAATCTGGTGCACCGTGGCGAGGGGGCTGTCGATAGCCCGTCAGCCAAGCCGCTGGCTCTGGGGGAACCTGTAGCGGGTGATTCTTGACTAATACGGTAGGGATAACGATAATGGGTTCACTTGAATCCATCCTATGGTTGTGGAGATAGACGATGAGCGATGTTGAGAGTCCACTGGTTTTTAGCGACAGCGCTGCCGGCAAGGTGAAGTCGCTGATCGAAGAGGAAGGCAACAGTAACCTGAAGTTGCGGGTGTTCGTGACCGGCGGTGGTTGCTCAGGCTTCCAGTACGGTTTCACCTTTGACGAGGCCGTCAACGAAGGTGACACCACGGTGGAAAAGAATGGCGTGACCCTGCTGATTGATCCCATGAGCTATCAGTATCTGGTAGGTGCCGAGATCGATTACACCGAAGGCCTGGAAGGTGCGCAGTTCGTGATCCGCAATCCGAATGCCACTACTACCTGCGGCTGCGGCTCCTCTTTCTCCACCTGAGTCCGCGACACCGCTGACAGACAGCCCCGGCGCCGCGATGCGGCCCGGGGCTTTTTGTTTTCAACAGCTTATCGGCGGGCAGCAGTGGGGCTTCGCGGCCTGGGCATATCTGGTATCCTTATGCCCCTTTATTTTGGTGCTCGGAGGACAGGATGAGCGAATATCTGCCGGGACTCGAGGGCGTTCCTGCCACCCGTTCCAATATCTCCTTCATCGATGGCGAGAAGGGGATTCTGGCCTATCGTGGCTATCCCATCGAGCAACTGGCCGAGCACAGCTCCTTCGAAGAAACCACCCTGCTGCTGCTGGACGGGCGCCTGCCCAGGCCGGCCGAGCTGACCGAGTTCGACGATCATCTGCGGCGCAACCGGCGGGTGAAGTACAACATCCGCGAGATGATGAAACACCTGCCCACCACCGGTCATCCGATGGAGCTGTTGCAGACCGCGGTGGCCAGTCTGGGCATGTTCTATCCCAGCAACGAGTATCTGTCCGACAGCAGCCTGCGTCAGGATCTGGAATATATCCACCGTATGACGGTGAAGATCATCGCCCGCATGCCGGTGCTGGTGACCATGTGGGAACACATCCGCAACGGCTACGACCCCATCGCCCCGCGCTGCGACCTTAATTTCGCCGAAAACCTGCTCTATATGTTCAACGGGGACGACCCCGATCCGCTGCTGGCCGATATCATGGATACCTGCCTGGTGCTCCATGCCGAACACACCATCAATGCCTCTACCTTCGCGGCCCTGGTGGCCGGTTCCACCCTGGCCAGTCCCTACGGTGTAGTTGCCGCTGCCATCGGCACCCTGTCCGGTCCCCTGCACGGCGGCGCCAACCAGAAGGTGGTCAACATGCTCAAGCAGATCGGCTCACCGGACAAGGTGAAGCCCTGGCTGGAGCAGAAGCTGGCGGCCAAGGAAAAGGTGTGGGGTTTCGGTCACCGCGAATACAAGGTTAAGGATCCGCGTGCCAACATCCTGCAGAAACTGGTGGAGAAGCTGGCACGGGAACGTGGCGTGAGTGCCGAGTTCGAAACCGCCCTGGCGCTGGAGGAGGCGGCGGCCGAGCGGCTGGGCGCCAAGGGCGTGTATCCCAATGTGGATTTCTACTCGGGCATCCTGTACGCGGAGATGGGTATTCCGTCGGATCAGTTCACTTCGATCTTCGCGGTGGCCCGTTCCGCCGGCTGGCTGGCCCACTGGCGCGAGCAGTTGGCCGACAACCGCATCTTCCGTCCCACCCAGGTCTACAGCGGCGAGCCGCTGCGCGACTACATCCTCATCGATCGGCGCTGAGTCGTCCGCGGTAGATGCCGCCCAGTACCACCGGGTGGCGGGCACCGGTCACCGCCGGCAGGTTGCCCGGTGTGCCGTGCAGGGTCTGGCGTGCCAGCCAGGCAAAGGCCATCGCCTCGACCGCCTGGGGTTCCACGCCGTAGACCGCCGTGCTGTGTACGACGCGCGGCGCCAGGTGGAAGGCCAGTCGCTGCAGCAGGAGGTCGTTGCCGGCGCCGCCGCCGCACACCAGAATCTCCTCGGCAGCCTCCGCATGAGCGGCAATAGCCTGTGACACACTGCGTGCCGTCAACTCCAGTAAGGTCGCCTGTACATCCTGCGGGTCTTCCGTACCGTCCAGCTGTGTCTCCAGCCATTCCAGATTGAAACGTTCGCGCCCGGTACTCTTGGGCGGTGCCTGGGTGAAATAGGCGTCGGCCAGCAGGCGCTCCAGCAGGGGGGGGAGCAGTGTGCCGCCGCCGGCCCAGTGACCGCCGGCGTCATAGGCGGTGCCGCAATGCCGCGCCGTCCAGCCGTCCAGCAGCACATTGGCCGGTCCGGTATCGAAGCCGGTTACCGCCTGGCGGATGTCCTGCGGCAGCACGGTGATGTTGGCGATGCCGCCCAGATTGAGGATGACGCGTGTGCGCTGCGGATGGCGAAACATGGCGGCGTGGAACGCCGGCACCAGCGGGGCGCCCTGACCGCCGGCGGCGATGTCGCGGCGGCGGAAGTCGGCCACGGTAGTGATGCCGGTACGTTCGGCGATGACATTGGGATCGCCCAGCTGCAGGGTGTAGGGGTGCGGGCCATGGGGGTGATGGCGCACGGTCTGGCCGTGGCTGCCGATGGCGGCGATGGCCTCCGCATCGGTTCCGGTCCGCGTCAACAAGGCCAGTACCGTTGCCGCGTACAACTCTCCCAGGACCACATCCAGCTGGGCCAATCCATGCAATTCGGGGTGGCTGGCGTGGCTGAGTTCCAGCAGCGCGCTACGCAATTCGGCGGGATAGGGCTGGTGGTAACTGTCCCGGATCACGGGGGAGGCCGCGCCGAAATCCACCAGCAAGGCATCGACACCATCCAGGCTGGTGCCCGACATCAGGCCGATGTACAGGGTGTCCGTCAAGGTGTCAGCGGTTGTTCATGGCCAGGGTGGTCTGCTTCACCGCTTCCAGCTGGGCCAGCCGCATTTGCGCCTGTTGCTGGAACTCGTCCTTGTATTGCGCGGGGATGGGGGCCGCGGTGGGCAGCTTTACCGTCAGCGGGTTGCGATGCACGCCGTTGACCAGGAATTCGTAGTGCAGGTGCGGGCCGGTGGCGATGCCGGTTCGGCCGACGTAGCCGATGATCTGGCCCTGCTTGACGCGGGTGCCCGATGCAAGACCGGGACGGTAGCGGGACATGTGGGCGTACAGGGTTCTGTAGGCGCCGCCGTGTTGCAGGATCACCGTTTTGCCGTAGCCGCCCTTGGTGCCGATGAATTCGATACGGCCGTCGCCGGAGGCCTTGATGGGGGTGCCGACGGGGGCGGCATAATCCACCCCCCGGTGCGGCCGCTTGACGCCCAGTACCGGGTGAAAGCGCTCCGGCTGAAAGCCTGAACTGATGCGGTTGAAATCCACCGGTGAGCGCAGAAAGGCCTTGCGCATGGACAGGCCTTCAGGGGTGTAATAACTGGTGTTGCCCTGTGGGTCTTCAAAGCGGATGGCGCGATAGGCCTGGCCCTGGTTGACGAACTCCGCCGCCAGGATGTTGCCGTCACGCATGTGTTCACCCTCCAGGAAGGCCTGCTCGTACAGCACGGTGAAGTGATCACCATTGCGAATATCCAGGGCGAAGTCGATATCCCAGCCGAAGATAGTGGCCAGCTCCATGATCAGGCCATCGGAAAGGCCGGCGCGCTGGCCGGCGGCAAACAGCGAAGTCTCGATGGTGGCGCTGGTGTAGGCCAGGCGGTTTTCCACCTGGCGAGTGATATGGCGGGCGCTGAAACCGTCCTCACTGCGTTCCACCGCCAGGGTAGTCAGCGGGTCGATGCGGTAGTTCAGTGCATTCAGTTGACCCTCTTCCTCGTCTATCTGAAAGCGCAACACCTGCCCCGGCAGGATCTGGCGCAGGGTAGCCGTCATGGTGCGATCGGCGGCCATCAAGGCATGGAGTTCGCGCGGGCTGATTTTGAGGCGGTCAAAAATGGCCGACAGGGTATCGCCGGAGCGTACCGTAATTTCCTGCCAGACCAGTTCCACCGCCGGGAGAGCCTCTTCTGCGGCGATGGTTGCGGAGGCCGTGGCAGGGAGGGGGAGAGACAGCAGTTGCGGGGTAGCCTCATGGCGTGTGGCTGCGGCGTCGTGTGCCGGTTGCAGCAGTGCCAGCAGGCCGAATACCGCAGCCCCGCCCAGGATCAGGGCGTGTATGGTACGGCGGCGCAACGGATTGCCCCGGGGGGGCGCTCCCAGTGATTTACAGTCCCGGTTTAAGATAGTGTTGTAATCCACGGAAATATCTCGAAAAACCTTTTGGCTAAACTTACTCCGCCTGGGGCTGCGGGTCAATGTTGGCGTGGCTCCGCGGCCAAGTGTGCCGCGCCGCGTATGGTACTCTAGAATCCGCTGCCGTAATGAGTCATTGATGCCAATAACCGTGTGTGCGGCGCGCTGCGCCAGTCATCTACTCGTGTAAACTCCGCCACTCGCCAGTTTCGGCCCCGCCCTGTGGCTGGTGAGCCGCCTTTTGGCGCCTGGCGCCGGTTATATCGAAACATGTTTGGGAGAGGGGAATGACCAAGGTTGAGGAAGCGTTTGAACTGCTCAAACGCGGTGTCCACGAAATCCTGCCGGAGGACGACTTAAAGGCCAAGCTGAAGGAAGGGCGCCCGCTGCGTATCAAGGCCGGCTTCGATCCCACTGCACCTGATCTGCACCTCGGTCATACCGTCCTCATCAACAAGCTGCGCCAATTCCAGGATCTGGGGCATGAGGTGATGTTCCTCATCGGTGACTTCACTGCGATGATCGGTGACCCCACCGGCAAGAGCGCCACCCGTCCGCCGCTGACGCGCGACCAGGTGATCGACAATGCCCAGACCTACGAGCAGCAGATCTACAAAATCCTCGACCCGGCCCGTACCCTGGTGATGTTCAACTCCAGCTGGCTCTCCGGCATGAGTGCCGCGGACATGATCCAGCTGGCGGGACGCCACACCGTGGCACGCATGCTGGAGCGCGACGACTTCAGCAAGCGCTACACCAGTGGCCAGCCCATCGCCGTGCACGAATTCCTCTACCCCCTGATTCAGGGCTACGACTCGGTGGCCATGAAGGCGGACGTCGAACTGGGCGGTACCGACCAGAAATTCAACCTGCTGGTAGGGCGCCAACTGCAGGACTCCTACGGCCAGAAGCCCCAGGTAGTAATGATGATGCCGATCCTGGA
The DNA here is from genome assembly GCA_020725115.1 of Thiohalomonas denitrificans. Lineage (GTDB taxonomy): Bacteria > Pseudomonadota > Gammaproteobacteria > Thiohalomonadales > Thiohalomonadaceae > Sulfurivermis > Sulfurivermis denitrificans_A. The sequence goes on along the minus strand of DYFR01000016.1, from coordinate 1,536 downwards.
GGGCCTGGACGGGGTGCAGAAGATGTCCAAGTCGCTGGGCAACTACATCGGCATCCACGAGGCCCCGGACGAGCAGTTCGGCAAATTGATGTCCATCTCGGATGACCTGATGTGGCGTTATTTCGAGTTGCTCAGCTTCCGCCCCATGACTGAGATTGGCCATTTCCGGCGCCAGGTGGCCGAAGGCGCCAATCCGCGCGACATAAAGTTCCTCCTGGGCGAGGAGTTGGTCGACCGCTTCCACGGCACCGGCGCCGGGGCGGCGGCGCGTGACAATTTTATTGCCCGTTTCCAAAAGGGGGCATTGCCGGAGCAAATGGACGAACTGTCGCTGCCGGCCGGCGAGGGGCTCACCTTGCCGCAGTTGCTGAAGCTGGCGGCCCTGACCGCCAGCACGTCCGATGCCCTGCGCATGATCCAGCAAGGAGCCGTGCGCGTTGATGGCGAACGGGCAGAGGACAAGAGCGCCCTGTTCAAGGCTGGTGCGAGCCATGTCTTTCAGGTTGGGAAGCGCCGTGTGGCCCGCGTGACTCTGGTATAGCAATTGGAGTGTTTGGCAGCTTAAATAAGGCATTTTTATCTGGGTGAAGATTTTTTGTTGATCTTCAAAACGCCCTGCGTATAATGCGCAGCCTCTCGGGCAGACACGGCGGCAACGCCAGGCTGAACGAGGCAAAAAAAGGAGTTGACGAAACGGCGCGGCAGCGTAGAATGCGCGCCTCCCACCAGGACGGTGGAAGCAGTCAAAACAGCGTTGAAAATTAAGTTGCAACGCAGGCTTGACGAAGGGATGGAGCGACGTATAATGCGCGCCTCCCGCTTCAGGGTGAAGCAGTCAAAACCGCAGCAAAACGGGAGTTTCGCTGGCGGGGTTGACGAAGCAAAAAGGCGCTGTATAATGCGCGCCTCCCGCAGCAGCGGGGCAGGAATTCAAGTCAGGTTGGCGTTGTAACGAAAGTGAAACGCGGGCTTGACGAACACCAGGAGGTCTGTATAATGCACACCTCTTTGCTGAAGCAAAATGATTCAGCAGCGCTCTTTAACAAGTTGATCAGGTAATTTGTGTGGGTGCTCCGTTGATGAGCTGGTTCGCCAGCAATCATCGATGAGAGACCAAAGCTCAATAGAGCGGAGGAACTCAATCGGTAAAGGATTTGTCACCCTAATAGTGACTAAAAATCTTAAACTGAAGAGTTTGATCCTGGCTCAGATTGAACGCTAGCGGCATGCTTAACACATGCAAGTCGAACGGTAACAGGCCTTCGGGCGCTGACGAGTGGCGGACGGGTGAGTAATACGTAGGAATCTGCCTAGCAATGGGGGACAACTTGGGGAAACTCAAGCTAATACCGCATACGCCCTACGGGGGAAAGCGGGGGATCTTCGGACCTCGCGTTGTTAGATGAGCCTACGTCCGATTAGCTAGTTGGTAGGGTAAGAGCCTACCAAGGCGACGATCGGTAGCTGGTCTGAGAGGACGACCAGCCACACTGGGACTGAGACACGGCCCAGACTCCTACGGGAGGCAGCAGTGGG
>DYFR01000015.1 GCA_020725115.1 Thiohalomonas denitrificans | reverse complement strand
ACCACGTTCTTCATGTCCCAGGGGGCGAGGAACTGGCCCTTCTTGATGTTCACCGCCTTGCCCTGGCGCGCCACGTTCTGGATGAAGTTGGTCTGGCGGCAGAGAAAGGCCGGCGTCTGCAATACGTCCACCACCGCGGCCACTTCATTGAGCGGGGTGTCTTCGTGCACGTCGGTGAGCACCGGCAGACCGTACTGTTTCTTCACCTGCTCCAGGATGCGCAGGCCGGCTTCCAGGCCGGGACCGCGAAATGAACTGCCGGAGGTGCGGTTGGCCTTGTCGAAGGAGGCCTTGAAGATGTAGGGCATGCCGAGCCGGTTGCAGATCTCCTGCATACGGCCGGCGATATCCAGCACCAGCTGTTCGCTCTCGATCACGCAGGGACCGGCGATGAGGAACAGCGGCTGCTCCAGGCCGGCATCGAAGCCGCACAGTTTCATCGGTCGACCGTCCTCGCGCGCTGCTCGCGCGCGGCACTGACGAAGCCGGTGAACAGCGGATGGCCGTCACGGGGCGTCGAGGTGAATTCCGGATGGAACTGGCAGGCGATGAACCAGGGATGGTCCGCCAGTTCGATGACCTCCACCAGGCTGCCGTCCATGGAGAGTCCGGCGAATTGCAGGCCGGCCTTTTGCAGCGCTTCGCGGTAGCCGTTGTTGAATTCGTAGCGGTGGCGATGACGTTCGACGATCACGTCCTTGCCGTACAGGCCGTGCACGCGGCTGCCTGTGGCCAGACGGCACTGCTGCCCCCCCAGACGCATGCTGCCGCCCAGGTCGGAATCGTGGCTGCGCTTTTCCACCGTGCCCTCGGCCGTGGTCCACTCGGTAATCAGGGCGATCACCGGGTGCGGCGTGTTGGGTCGGAACTCGGTGCTGTGTGCATCCTTCAGGCCGGCCACGTCGCGGGCATATTCGATCACCGCCACCTGCATGCCGAGGCATATCCCCAGGTAGGGCACCTTGTGCTCGCGTGCATAGCGCACCGTCTGGATCTTGCCTTCCACGCCGCGCTCACCGAAACCACCCGGCACCAGGATCGCGTCCATGCCCTGGAGGCAGTCGGTACCCTTCTTCTCGATCTCCTCGGAGTCGATATAGACGATGCGCACCCTGGTGCGGGTAGCTATGCCGGCGTGAATCAGCGATTCGGAGAGGGACTTGTAGGATTCGGTCAGGTCGACGTACTTGCCGACCATGGCGATGGTGACTTCGCCGCTGGGGTTTTGCTGCGCGTCCACTACCGCATGCCACTCGGACAGATCCGCCGGCCTGGCGTTGAGGCGCAGCTTGTCCACCACGATCTGATCCAGGCCCTGCTCGTGCAGCAGGCCGGGGATCTTGTAGATGCTGTCCACGTCCAGCGCGGCGATAACGGCACGCTCTTCCACATTGGTAAACAGCGCAATCTTGCGTTTCTCGTCTTCCGGGATCGGGCGATCGGCGCGGCAGATGAGTACATCGGGCTGGATACCGATGGAGCGCAATTCCTTCACCGAGTGCTGCGTCGGCTTGGTCTTCAGCTCGCCTGCGGTGGGGATGTACGGCAGCAGCGTGAGGTGGATATAGAGCACATGGTCGTGACCCAGCTCCACGCCCATCTGGCGAATGGCCTCCAGGAACGGCAGCGACTCGATGTCGCCCACCGTGCCGCCGATCTCCACCATCGCCACGTCATACCCCTCGGCACCGGCCTTGACGCTGCGCTTGATCTCGTCGGTGATGTGCGGGATCACCTGCACCGTGCCGCCCAGATATTCACCACGGCGCTCCTTGCGGATCACGTTTTCGTAGATGCGGCCGGTGGTGAAGTTGTTGCGCTTGGTCATCGTCGTGCGGACGAAACGCTCGTAGTGACCCAGATCGAGGTCGGTCTCGGCACCGTCCTCGGTGACGAACACCTCGCCGTGCTGGAAGGGACTCATGGTGCCGGGATCGACGTTGATGTACGGATCCAGCTTGAGCAGGGTGACCTTGAGACCGCGGGCCTCAAGAATGGCCGCAAGCGAGGCGGAGGCGATGCCCTTGCCCAGAGAGGACACGACACCACCTGTAATGAAAATATACTTTGTCATCAATGAGTAACGATGCTATGAGAGGGAACGGGTGTTCAGGCGCGTGGGCCGGGGCAATTGTCGTTGTTTTCGTCGCGGCTTGCAATGTCCGCCACGGTACGCAGGTCACAGCACAGCGCCGCTTCCCCCGGCACCGCCGCGTAGGGCTCGCAGATCCAGTAGCCCACCACCTGCGCCAGCACGCCGTCGACGAACAGCAACGGTACCCGCTTGCGTTCCCACGGCGGCACACCGGCCTCCTGAAACAGTTTTTTCAGCTCGTGGCGCTGGCCGCCGCGTCCGGCCGGGGCGCAGCACTCGCCGCCGACGCGAAAGCGCACGGTAATGCCGGCGCCGGCGCAACGTGCCGCACTCAGTCCCGTACCCGTGACAGCGGCGGCGATGAGCACACGGCCGTCGGGCAAGGGTAGCGGCTGTGCCGTATCCCAGGACAACTCCATGGCCGGCAGCGGCATCAGCGGCGGCATGGCATGGAGGTCGTCGCGGTAACGGCGTACCTCGGCACCGGGCCAGCCCACCTCGGGTTCGGCATCGGGCCGGGCCGGCAGCACCTCCTGTTCGATGCGGTGCAGATGCGCGGCGTCGGGCAAGGGCAGGCCCAGGCCGCGCAGCCAGTGGCGCAACAGGTTGCGGCGACGCGGTGGACTCAGGCCATGCAGCGCTGCGACGGACAGGGTACCGGGGCGTCCACCCCCCGTCTGGTTGAGATCGGTAACGGCCAGTTCTTCCAGCAGTTCCTTCGCTTCAGCCAGATGGGCGGCGGAACGCGCCAGGGCCCGGCCTGCGGCCGGCCAGCGCCGCCGCAGGCCGGGCAACAGTTCGTGGCGCAGGTAGTTGCGATCCAGGCTGGTGTCGAAATTGCTTTCATCGTCGACCCAGCTCAGGCCGTGCATCTGTGCGTAGTGCAGCAGGGCGTCGCGGGGCAGATCCAGCAACGGCCGCGCCAGCCAGCCGGCGGCAAACCGGCGCAGCGGCGGCATCGCCGCCAGCCCGGCCACGCCGGCGCCGCGCAACAGCATGAGCAGGAGGGTTTCGGCCTGATCGTCCCGGTGGTGGGCGGTGAGCAGCATCTCCCCCTCCTCCAGCACCTGTTCCAGCGCCGCATAGCGCGCGCTGCGCGCGGCGGCCTCGCGCCCGCTGCCCTCGCCCTGCGCCACCTGCACGCGCAGCACCGTGCACGGCACACCCAGCGCCGCGCTCTGGGCCAGGCAATGCTCGGCCCACAGCTCCGCGTTGGGGCTGAGGCCATGATGGACGTGCAGCGCCGTCAGCTTGATGCCGAGCCGGCTCAGGGCGTGCAACAGGACATGGGAATCGAGGCCGCCACTGTAGGCGACCAGATAGCGCCCGGCAGGTGGCAGGGATTGGAGAAAGAGGCGAAGGTGATCGGCAATGTCCACTTAAAACCAGATACAAGAGGAAAGAGGAAAGAGGAAAGAGGAAAGATACAAGAGAGCGAACGCGCTACGCACACGGTTATTTCAAACAGCGCGAGCACAGCGAACCCCTTCCCTTGTATCTTTTCTCTTGTATCTTTCCTCTGCCCTAAAGTCAGCCTTCCATGAAGTTGCCGAAGCGCATCAGGCGGTCGTAACGCTGATCGAGCAGTTTGGGCAGGGAGACCTTGCACAGCGTACCGAGGCTATCGATGAGCGCACTCTTGATATTGCTTGCCGCGGCGTCGATATCGCGATGGGCACCGCCCAGTGGCTCCTCGATGATCTTGTCGATAAGGCCCAGCTCCTTCAGGCGGGTTGAGGTGATACCCAGTGCCTCGGCTGCCTCCGGGGCCTTTTCCGCGCTCTTCCACAGAATGGAGGCGCAGCCTTCGGGGGAGATGACGGAATAGGTGCTGTACTGCAGCATCATCACGCGGTCGCCTACACCGATGGCCAGCGCACCACCGGAACCGCCCTCGCCGATGACGGTACAGATGATCGGGGTCTTGAGACGTGCCATCACGTACAGATTGCGGGCAATCGCCTCGCTCTGACCACGCTCTTCGGCACCGACGCCGGGATAGGCGCCCGGGGTGTCGATGAAGGTGAGCACCGGCAGCTTGAATTTCTCCGCCATTTCCATCAGGCGCATCGCCTTGCGATAGCCTTCCGGGCGCGGCATGCCGAAATTGCGGCGAATTTTTTCCTTGGTATCGTGCCCCTTCTGATGACCAATCACCATCACCGGTGTGCCGTCGAGACGGGCCACGCCGCCGACGATGGCCGGGTCATCGGCATAGGCACGATCACCGTGCAGTTCCTCGAATTCGGTAAAGATGCGCTCGATGTAGTCCTGGGTGTAAGGACGCTGCGGGTGGCGCGCCAGCTGTGAAATCTGCCAGGACGTGAGGCTGGAGAAGATGGATTTGGTCAGCGTGCGGCTCTTGGTCTGCAGGCGGGAAATTTCGTCGCTGATGTTGATCTCGTTGTCGTCACCGACAAAACGCAGCTCCTCGATCTTGGCCTCGAGTTCGGCGATGGGTTGTTCGAAATCCAGGAAATTCAGGTTCATGGGAGATTCAGTGCTGAAATGTCGTTATTTGAATGGTTCGCGCTAGTTTAGCCGTTTCCGTCCGGGGCGTATACGCACCCCGGGTCAACAAGCCAACCACGGGGTACACAGGGAACGCGGTGTTGTCGTCTTGAATCCCCGTGCTTCCCGTGTTCCCCATGGTTGACCTAATACTCGAGCCGCACCCCGTCTGCCCCGGCCAGCTGTTGCAGGCGATGCAGCAGCTCCTCACTGGGGCGCACGCGCCACTGCTCGCCGAGGGTCACCCGGGCACGGGCATCGGGCCTGGCGTAGTCGAGCTGCACCGGGCAGCGTCCCTCGCAGTAGGGACCGAGCACCCGCTCCAGGTGGTCCGCAAAGCCATTGCCGGCCCGCCCCTCGTCCACCGCCACCACTAGGCGCTTGGCAAAGTGGTTGCGCGCCAGTTCCAGGTCGAACACCTCCTCGGCGCGCAGCACCAGCCCGCCCGAATAATCGTCATGGCGCGCCTCGCCCTTCACTACCAGCACCTTGTCCAGGCTGATCAGGTGCTGGAAGCGGGCGTAGGCCTCGCCGAACAGCGTGACCTCCAGCCGGCCGCTGCGGTCATCCAGGGTGACGAAACCCATGCGGTCGCCGCGCTTGGTGGGGCGGGTACGCAGTGCCACCACCAGCCCGGCGAGGGTCACGGCACGGGGCCGGTCGGCGCTCAGTTGAGCCAGGCGGCAACTGGTGAAGCGGGCCAGTTCGGACAGATAACGGTCGATGGGATGCCCGGTGAGATAAAGTCCCAGCGTCTCCTTTTCGCCGTTGAGCCGGATCTCGTCGTTCCACTCCGGCACCTCCTCGTACACCGCCGGGCCAGAGGCATCCGTCGTGCCGGCAGGCTCGAAGCCGAACAGGTCGTCCACCCCGGCCTGATGGTTCTGCAGGTGCTGCTCGGCCACCTGCAATGCCTGCGGCAGGGCGGCCATCAGAGTAGCGCGGTTGGCACCCAGGCCATCCAGGGCACCGGCACGGATCAGCGCCTCCAGCACGCGGCGGTTGGTCTTCTTCAGATCGATGCGCTTGCAGAAATCGAACAGGTCACGGAACGGGCCGTGGGCCTCGCGCTCGCTGACGATCGTTTCAATGGCCCCCTCGCCCACGCCCTTGATGGCGCCCAATCCATAGACCACGGCATTATCCGCGCGCACGGTGAACTTGTAGTGGCTGGTATTGACCGACGGCGGCACCACCTTGAGGTCCATGCTGCTGCACTCGTCGATGAGGGTCACCACCTTGTCGGTGTTGTCCATGTCCGCCGACAGTACCGCCGCCATGAAGGCCGCCGGATGGTGGGCCTTGAGCCACATGGTCTGGTAGGACACCAGGGCGTAGGCGGCCGAGTGGGACTTGTTGAAGCCGTAGCCGGCGAACTTCTCCATCAGGTCGAACAGCGCACCGGCCTTGGCCAGGTCGAAGCCCAGTTTGCCGGCGCCCTCCAGGAATATCTCGCGCTGCTTGGCCATCTCCTCGGGCTTCTTCTTGCCCATGGCGCGGCGCAGCAGGTCGGCGCCGCCCAGGGTGTAGCCGCCGATGACCTGGGAGATCTGCATCACCTGCTCCTGGTAGACGATGACGCCGTAGGTCGGCTTCAGGATCGGCTCCAGCTCGGGGAACGGGTACTCGACCCTGGCGCGGCCATGCTTGCGGTTGATGAAGTCGTCCACCATGCCCGACTCCAGCGGGCCGGGACGGAACAGGGCCACCAGGGCGATGATGTCCTCGAAGCAGTCCGGTTGCAGGCGCTTGATCAGATCCTTCATGCCGCGCGATTCCAGCTGGAACACGGCGGTGGTCTGGCAGGCCTTGAGCAGCTCGAAAGACGGGCGATCCTCCAGCGGCAGCAGGGTGATGTCGATGCTCTCGCCGGTCTGCAGGCGGATGTTGGCGATGGCCCAGTCGATGATGGTGAGGGTGCGCAGGCCGAGGAAGTCGAACTTCACCAGGCCCACCGCCTCCACGTCATCCTTGTCGAACTGGGTCACCACGCTCTGCGCGCCCTGCTCGCAGTACAGCGGGGCGAAGTCGGTCAGGGCGGTGGGGGCGATGACCACACCGCCGGCGTGCTTGCCGGCATTGCGGGTCAGGCCTTCCAGCTGGCGTGCCATGTCGATGAGGCTGCGCACCTCCTCGTCGCGCTCGTAGCGCTCCTTGAGGGCAGGTTCCTTCTCCAGGGCATCTTCCAGGGTGATGCCCAGCTCGAAGGGAATGAGCTTGGCGATCTGGTCGACGAAACCATAGGGATGGCCCATGACGCGACCCACATCGCGTACCACCGCCTTGGCCGCCATGGAACCATAGGTGATGATCTGGGACACCTTCTCGCGGCCGTAATGATCCGCCACGTAGTCGATGACCCGGTCGCGCCCTTCCATGCAGAAATCCACGTCGAAGTCGGGCATGGAGACGCGCTCGGGGTTGAGAAACCGCTCGAAGAGAAGGTCGTAAGCCAATGGATCCAAATCAGTTATTGTCAGCGCATAGGCCACCAGCGAGCCGGCGCCAGAGCCGCGTCCCGGTCCCACGGGGATGCCGTTGCGCTTGGCCCAGCGGATGAAGTCGGCGACGATGAGGAAGTAGCCGGGGAAGCCCATGCCGATGATCACGTCCAACTCGATATCGAGCCGCTCGCGGTAGGGCCGGCACTTTGCCGCGTAGTCCGGCGCCTGCGGGTCGAACAGCCTGGGCAGGCGCAGTTCCAGCCCCTTGCGCGCCTCCTCGCGGAAGAATTCGTCCATGGTCAGCCCTGCCGGCACGGGGAAATCCGGCAGGAAATACTTGCCCAGGGTGAGGGTGACGTTGCAGCGCCTGGCGATTTCGACGGTGTTTTCGATGGCCTCGGGGATGTCGGCGAACAGCTCGGCCATCTCCTGCGGGGTCTTCAGGTACTGCTGCTCCGAATAGCGCTTGGGCCGACGCGGATCATCCAGGGTACGGCTGTCATGGATGCAGACGCGGGTCTCGTGGGCCTCGAAATCGGTGGGCTGGAGGAAGCGCACATCATTGGTGGCCACCACCGGCACGTTCATCGCCCCGGCCAGGGCGACTGCGGCGTGCAGGTAGCTCTCCTCCCCGTCACGGCCGGTGCGGGTCAGCTCCAGATAGTAATTGTCGCCGAACAGGCGCAGCCAGTCGGTGATGTGTGCGGCGGCCAGGTCACGATTGTCGGCCAGCAGGGCCTGCCCGACGTCGCCCTCGCGACCACCCGAGAGGGCGATCAGGCCCTGGGTCTGCCCGGCCAGCCAGCGGCGCTCGAGGATGGGCAGGCCGCGGTGCTGACCTTCGATGTAACTGCGCGAAATGAGCTGGGACAGGTTGCGATAGCCCGCAGCGTCCTTGCACAACAAGGTCAGCCGGGTGGGCGGCGCCGACTCCTGTGTACTGGCGACCCACAGATCGGCGCCGACGATGGGTTTCAGCCCCGCCCCCTGCGCCGCCTTGTAGAACTTCACCATGGCGAACAGGTTGTTCTGGTCGGTCACCGCCACCGCCGGCATGCCGGCGGCAGCCACCGCCTTCACCAGCGGCTTGACCCGCACCAGGCCATCGACCAGGGAGTATTCGGTATGGACGCGCAGATGGATGAAGGACGGATGCATGGGCGGCAAGTGTCGGGAGTTGGGGCGGGAGATGCAAGTCTTGACAGCGACCGGCAGAAGGATCGGCTTCAGCCGACCGGCCCGCTGTAGATTATTTCTGAAAAAATAAATCAGTCCGCAAATGAACGCGAATGGACGCAAATAGTCCTGATATGGAAAAAAATGGTCTGTGTGCGGCTGCCTCAAGCATCCATTCCGCCTCCAGATTTGCGTCCATTCGCGTTCATTCGCGGACTCCGAATTACAGCAGTTTCTTCACCGGCCCGAACGAACGGCGATGAATGGGCGTCACGCCGAGCCGCTCCAGCGCCTCGATGTGAGACTTGCAGGGGTAGCCCTTGTGGCCGGCCAGGCCGTAGCCGGGATAGAGGGCGTCCATCTCCACCATCTCGCGGTCACGGGTCACCTTGGCCAGAATCGAGGCGGCGCTGATGGCCGGCACCTTGCCGTCGCCCTGGATGATGGCCTCGGCAGTGCACGGCAGCCGGGGGCAGCGGTTGCCGTCGATGAGGGCATGCTGCGGCGCGGGGTCGAGGCCGGCCACGGCGCGCTGCATGGCCAGCAGGGTCGCCTGCAGGATGTTGATGTGGTCGATCTCCTCCACCTCGGCCCGGCCGATGGCCCAGGCCAGGGCCCGTTCCTTGATCAGCTCGGCCAGGGCTTCACGCTTTTTCTCGCTCAGCTTCTTGGAGTCGGCCAGCCCCTCGATGGGCCGCGCCGGATCGAGGATCACCGCCGCCGTCACCACCGGCCCGGCCAGCGGCCCGCGGCCCACCTCGTCCACTCCCGCCACCAGCACCACGCCGCCGCCGAACCCCAGACTGAATTGCTGTTCCATAACCGCCTTCAGGATGTGCGTAAAGGTGGCAAGCATACCGGGCACGTAGCCTGCCGTCATGTTGCACGACCGTTCATCAAAAAAAGTCTCAATCAGTCCGCAAATGCACGCAAATAAACGCGAATATTTGTGGTTCTACGGGGGGATGGCACACTCACCCGGCGGATGGAGCTGCGCAACTGCCTGAAGGTCTTGATCCTGCGCCATAATTTGCGTCCATTTGCGTTCATTCGCGGACTCAATTTGATTTTATTGCGGTTCATTGCGTTGGCGGGCGGTAAATGCGACCATTTGCCGCTTTATTTCAGGGGCCTCTGCGCCCGGACGGATACGCAATGGACAAGATCAAGACCGCCGTGGTCGGCGTCGGTTACCTGGGACGGTTTCACGCCCAGAAATATGCCGCACTTCCCAACTCGGAGCTGGTGGCCGTGGTGGACGCCAACGCCGAATCCGCCGCCCGTGTCGCCGCCGAATGCAACACCACAGCCCTCACCGATTACCGCGAACTCGCCGGCAAGGTGCAGGCGGTCAGCATCGTGGTGCCGACCCAGCGCCACTACGAGGTGGCAAAGTTCTTCCTCGACAACGGCATCCACGTACTGGTGGAAAAACCCATCACCGTCACCGTGGCCGAGGCCGACGAGCTTGTCGCCATCGCTGCGCGCAACCAACTGGTGTTGCAGGTAGGCCATCTGGAGCGCTTCAATTCGGCGGTGATGGCGCTGGACGGCGTGCTGTCGGAGCCGCGTTTCATCGAGTCGCATCGCCTGGCCCCGTTCAATCCGCGTGGCGCCGACGTCAATGTGGTGCTGGATCTGATGATCCATGACATCGACGTGATCCAGAGCCTGGTGCGCTCGCCCATCCAGCACATCGATGCCGACGGCGTCTCGGTGCTGACCCGGGAAGTGGATATCGCCAACGCCCGCATAAAATTCGAGAACGGCTGTGTCGCCAACGTCACCGCCAGCCGCGTCAGCATGAAGCCGCAGCGCAAGATGCGCATTTTCCAGAACGACGCCTACATCTCGGTGGACTTCCAGGACAAAATCCTCAGCGTGCACCGCAAGGGCGAGAAGGAAATGTTTCCCGGCATCCCCGAGATCAAATCCGAGGAAAGCATCTTCGAGAACTCCGATGCCATCAAGGCGGAGATCATCGCCTTCCTCCATGCCATCACCACCGGTGGCAGGCCGCCGGTGACTGGTGAAGACGGTCGTGATGCCCTCGCTACCGCCATCCACATCAGCGAATTGTTCCAACAACAGTCCGGCCAGCAAGCGCCGACGGAGAATATGCAATGATCCCCATGGTAGACCTCAAGGGTCAGTACCAGTCCTTCAAGGATGAAATCGACAGCGGCATCCTCACTGCGCTGGAGGCCACCCAGTTCATCCTCGGCCCCAACGTGCAGGCCTTCGAAAAAGAGGCTGCCGAATATCTGGGCGTGGAACACGCCATCAGCTGCGCCAACGGTACCGATGCGCTGCACCTCGCCGTGCGCGCCGCCGGCATCAAGGAAGGCGACGAGGTCATCACCTCCCCCTTCACCTTCATCGCCACTGCCGAGGCCATTGCCTACGTGGGCGCCACGCCGGTATTCGTCGATATCGACCCGCGCACCTTCAATCTCGATGTCAACCTCATCGAGGCGGCCATCACCCCGCGCACCAAAGCCATCATCCCGGTACACCTGTTCGGCCAGCCGGTGGACATGGCGCCGCTGATGGCGCTGGCCGAGCAGCACAAGCTGCAGGTGATCGAAGACTGCGCCCAGTCCTTCGGTGCCGCCTACGGCGACAGGATGACCAGTGCCATCGGCCTGGCGGGCTGCCACAGCTTCTTCCCCAGCAAGAACCTGGGCTGCTACGGCGACGGCGGCATGATCACCACCAACGACGCCCAGCTGGCCGAGACCCTGCGCATGCTGCGCAATCACGGCAGCAAGGTGCGTTACCACCACGACATCATCGGCTACAACAGCCGCCTCGATGAATTGCAGGCGGTGATCCTGCGCGTGAAGCTCAAGCGCATCGAACAGTTCAACGCCGGCCGCCGCCGCGCCGCGCACCGCTACAGCGCCGCGCTGGCACAGATGCCCGACGTGGTGCCACCGTTCGAGGACGGCAAGGGCCGCCACGTCTACCATCAGTACACCCTGCTCTCCCCCAGACGCGATGCCATCAACAAGGCGCTGAACGAGGCGCAAATAGCCAACGCCATTTACTATCCGATCCCGTTGCACCAGCAGACGGCCTTCGCCGATACCTGTGCCGGGGTGAAACTGCCGGTGAGCGAGAAGGTAGCGGCAGAATGTCTGTCGCTGCCCATCTTCCCGGAACTGACCGACGCCCAGGTGGATCAGGTACTCGACGTCATCCGCGGCGTGGTATCCGGCTGAAAAAATCCAACGCAGAGGCGCAGAGACGCAGAGGGAACAAGGACATAACAACGTGAATATCCTCTGCGTTCTCTGCGCCTCTGCGTCTCTGCGTTGGGTAGTTCAAAAATGAACAAGATCATGATCATTGCCGGGGAGGCCTCCGGCGACGCCCGCGCCGCCGGCTTGGTGCGGGCGGTGAAGCGCCAGCGGCCTGATGTGCGCTTCTTCGGCATCGGTGGCGATCAGTTGCGTGCCGAAGGCGTGGAAACCCTGGTGGATTCACGCGTCATGGCGGTGGTCGGCCTGTTCGAGGTGCTGGCGCACTTCCCCACCATTTACGGCGCCCTGCGACTGATGCGGCGCAAGCTGCGCGAGGAACGGCCCGACCTGCTGATCCTGGTGGACTATCCCGACTTCAACCTGCGTCTGGCCAAAACTGCCAAGGCACTGGGCATCAAGGTGCTGTACTACATCAGCCCGCAGATCTGGGCCTGGCGCCAGGAACGGGTGCACCACATCAAGGAACTGGTCGACCACATGGCCGTGGTATTTCCCTTCGAGGAGCCGTTCTATCGCAACGCCGATGTGCCGGTCACCTTCGTCGGCCATCCGCTGGTGGAGGAAGTGGGCAGTGCGTACAACCGGGCAGGCGCCTGCCGTGAACTCGGCCTCGACCCGGCACGCAAGGTACTGGGCCTGTTTCCCGGCAGCCGCCGCAGCGAGATCAAGCGCCTGTTGCCGGTGCTGCTCGATGCCGCGGCGCAACTGCATGCGCAATATCCGGATCTGCAGTTCGTCCTGCCGCGGGCCTCGACCCTGAGCGAGGCCGATCTGGCGCCTCATCTGGCACGCCATGCGCTCCCCCTCACCATCGTCTCCGCTCGTCCCTACGACGTGATGGCCGCCTGCGATGCCATCATCAGCGCCTCCGGTACCGCTACCCTGGAAATTGCCCTGATGCGCACGCCGCTGGCGGTGATCTACAAGATCGCCCCGCTCAGCTATCGCATCATGAGCCGCATGATCAAGGTCGATCACATCGCCCTGTGCAACATCGTCGCCGGCGAACGCATCGCCCCGGAACTGATTCAACATGACGCCACGGCGGAAAATATCGCCGCCGCGGCGGAGAGTCTGGTCTACGACGAAGCGCGCAATGCGCAAATGCGGGAGCGACTGAAGCTGGTGCGGGAGAAACTGGGCGCCGCCGGCGGCTCCGACAACGTAGCCCGCGTGGTGCTGGATTTGCTCGCGGGTTGAACACCAAAGTCAAAAGACTTCAACGCAGAGAACGCAGAGAACGCAGAGATTGTGATTTGGTTTACTCTGCGCCCTCCGCGTCTCTGCGTTGGATTTTGGGGGGGTAAACGCGTTGCGTCCTTCGCGTCTTTGCGTTTAACCGCTTTTGACTTTACCTATCGGACGATGCTGCGCTTGGAGTTGTCGAGGAACTCGACGAAGGGTTTCAGCTCGGCGCAGGTTTCCGCCATATCCTTCAGACGCTGTGTCGCCTCTTCCAGCGGCAGGCCGGCACGGTACAGCACCTTGTAAGCCTGACGCAGGGTCTGGATCGATTCCGGGGAAAAACCACGCCGCTTCAGGCCTTCCTTGTTGATGCCATGCGGTTCTGCCGGATTGCCCGCCACCATCAGATAAGGCGGCACATCCTTGGAGATGCCGCTACCCATGCCGGTGAAGGCATGAGCGCCGATGGCGCAGAACTGATGCACCAGGGTGAAACCGGACAGGATCACCTGATCACCCACATGCACGTGGCCGGCCAGGGAGGCATTGTTGGAGAAGATCACCTTGTCACCGATCTGGCAGTCGTGGGCAATGTGGATATAGGCCATGAACAGGCCATCACTGCCGATGCGGGTCACACCACCGCCGTTCGGCGTGCCGCGATTCATGGTGACGTACTCACGAATAACGTTGCGATCGCCGATTATCAGCTCTGTGGGTTCACCGTTGTACTTCTTGTCCTGCGGCGCCTCACCCAGCGAGGCAAACTGAAAAATCCTGTTGTCACGGCCGATACGGGTCGGGCCATTAATCACCACATGGGGGCCGACCCAGGTACCGTCACCGATTTCAACATCAGCACCGATGATGGAATACGCACCGATACTTACGCCCGCACCTATGCGGGCCTTGGGATCGACAAGAGCGCTGGGATGGATACTCATGCCATCACCTGCTCCGCGCACATCAGATCGGCGCTGGCAACGATCTTGCCGTCCACCTTGGCCTCCGCGCTGAACTTCCAGATGTTGCGCTTGGTGGTCAGCAGTTTGACCTCGAGAAACAGCTGATCGCCCGGCTGCACCGGTCGCTTGAAGCGGCAATTGTCGATGCCGGCAAAATAGTAGAGCGATTTGCCGTCAGGCTTGCCACCCTGGGTCTTGAATGCCAGCAGGCCTGTGGCCTGGGCCAGGGCCTCCATGATCAGCACACCGGGAAACACCGGGCGCTGCGGGAAATGACCGGGAAAGAACGGCTCATTGACCGAAACATTTTTTACGCCGATCAGATACTCGCCAGCCTTGTAGTCGATTACCTTATCCACCAGCAGAAACGGATAGCGGTGCGGCAGGTATTCGAGAATCTCGTATATATCCATCGTGTTCAAGGCACTACCCTTTCTTCTTCAGTTCATCCAGTTCTTTTTCCAGCAGCCGCAGCCGCCGCGCCATTTCGTCAAGCTGTTTGAAGCGCACCGTATTTTTGTGCCACTGCTCACTACGCTCCAGCGGAGTCCCCGAGGAGTAGACACCGGGTTCCTTGAGGGATTTTGTCACCAGTGACATGGCCGTGACGGTGACACCATCGACAATCTCCAGATGACCCAGTATGCCGGCACCGCCGCCGATGGCGCAGTGCTTGCCGATGACCGCGCTGCCGGCCACGCCGACACAGCCCGCCATGGCAGTATGCGCGCCGATGCGCACATTGTGCGCCACCTGTATCTGGTTATCCAGCTTGACCCCGTCCTCGATGACGGTGTCTTCCACCGCGCCACGATCGATGCTGGTATTGGCGCCGACTTCAACGTCATCGCCCAGCACTACCGCACCCAGCTGAGGCACCTTGATCCAGGCGCCGCGATCATGCGCAAAGCCGAAACCGTCCGAGCCAATCACCGCACCGGCATGGATCAAGCTGCGCTGACCGATACGGCAACCAAAGTAGATCGTCACATTGGCAACCAGCCGCGTGGCAGAACCGATGCTGACACCGTGCTCCAGAATGCAGCCCGGACCAATGATTGCGGCGGCACCAATCACGCAATCCGCACCGATGACGCAATGCGCCCCAATACTGGCTGACGGGTCGATGCGTGCCGTATCTGCCACCACGGCGCTCGGATGCACGCCCGGTACGGCATCGGGTAGCGGAGCAAACAACGCAGCGACCTGGGCATAGGCAAGATGGGGGTTGGCTGCGACCAGGGCATTGGTCGCACAGAACGGCAGGTCGTCTTCCTTCAGAATGACCGCAGAAGCCTTGCTGTCCTGCAGATGCTTGCGGTAACGCGGATTGGTGAGAAAGGTGATGGTACCGGGCAAGGCGCCGGTCAGGGTTGCAACCCCCTCGATGACGCAAGCGGCATCACCCACCGGCCGGGCGCCGACGCGCTGGGCCAGCTCCGCGAGTGTGAAACTCACTTGGTCTTTTTCTTGTTCTGTGCCTCGAACTGCTGACGCAGCAGCCCCAGCACCCGCTCCGTCAGATCTACCCGATCACTGGCAAAGACCACGCCGGTTTCAAAGATCAGGTCGTAACCATCCTGTTTGGCGATGGCCACTATCGCATCGCCAACCTCGCGCTGCATGCGGGAAAACTCTTCATTGCGGCGCAGGTTGAGGTCTTCGGTAAAGGCCTCGCGCGCACGCTTGAGATCACGCTGCTGGGTCAGCACATCGCGCTCCAGCTTGCGGCGCTCATCCTCACTCATGATGGCGCCATCCCGTGCCAGCTTCTCTTCCTGGGCCTTGAGGGTCTTTTGTACTGCGGCCAGTTCACTGTCACGCGGCGCGAATTCCTGCTCCAGCCGCTCCCGTGCCACCCTGGCCTGCGGCGCCTGTTCCAGTATCCGCGGTGTATTGACGAAACCCACCCGCGCCTCGGCGGCGGCGGCATTGAAGGACAGCAGCGACAGATACAAGCCCAGCAATATCCACAGAGAGAGTTTGTTCAATGCATCGCTCCTTAATAGAGGGTACCCAAATTAAACTGGAAGCCTTCGGTGCTGTCGCCATCCCTGGCATTCAACGCCTTGGCCACGGTGAAGGTCATCGCCCCCACCGGAGTCATCCAGTACAAGGACAGGCCGGTAGCATAGCGCAGCTGGCCAAAATCCACATTTTCCCTGTCGGTATTATATACATTACCGGCATCAAAGAAGGCGCCGAGCCGTATCGACTTGCTATTCTCCCCAAAGGGTCCGGGCAAAATCAACTCCAGATTGCCGACCACCCGGGCGTTGCCGCCGATGGGGTCGCCGTTACTGTCCTTGGTTTCCACCGAGCCGAGGCTGCTGGCACGGTAGCCGCGCACGGTACGGGCACCACCGGCATAGTAGCGCTCGAAGGGCGGCAGGTCGCCGCTGGTTTCCCCATAACTGTGACCATAGGCCAACTCACCGCCGCCGGTAAAGGTTACCGATTCACTCAGTGGCACGAACAGCTTGTGGCGATAGCTCAACTTATAGAACTGCAGATTGCCGGCGGGGGTTGCCAGTTCGCTGCCCAGGGTGATCAGCTGGCCGGATGAAGGGAACAGGAAACGGTTGCGACTGTCGCGGGTCCAGCTCAGGCCCAGCTTGTAGGCTTCAAAGGTGTCGCCGTTGGACGCCACGAAATCCTGAATCTGCTGCGAGGATTCGCCTACATTCAGCAGTTGGGTGTGTTCGTAGTCGCCGCTGATGCGCACGGTATCAAATTCCGCCACCGGAATACCGAATCCGATACCCGCACCATAACTGTTGGTTGCATAGTAGGAAACACTGGCCTGGCCTGCATCGGTGGTACGGTAAAAGAAATTCAGGCTGCGACTGACGCCGTCCAGGGTGTAATAGGGATCGACGACATTGAGGCTGTAAACGGTGGATACCTTGCTGTTATTCACATCAATGGAATAGCGCTGCCCGGTGCCAAGGAAGTTATCCTGTGACACACTGGCGTTGAACAGCAGACCCTGCGCATCGCCGTAACCGATACCGAAATTGAGGCTGCCGAAGGCGTCGCGCTCATGCACCGTATAATTTACATCCACCTGATCCGGCGTGCCCGGAACCGCGGGGGTTTCGACAGTAACGCCTTCAATGAAACTGAGTTTTTCCAGACGGGTACGTGAACGCCTGACGCGTTCGGTGGAAATCCAGCCGCCCTCCATCTGGCGCAACTCGCGCCGAACCACCTCATCCTGGGTCTTGGCATTGCCGAACACATTAACCCGTCGCACATAGACCCGTTTGCCCGGATCGACGAAGAAAGTCAGCGTCACCTCCTTCGCTTCCTCGTCCAGTTCAGGCACTGCGTTGATGTTGGCAAAGGCATAGCCTTCATCACCGAGACGGTCGCTGACATTTGACGTACTTTCGGTAATTTTCTTGCGCGAGAAAATATCACCGGGCTGAATGGTAATCAGGCTACGCAACACCTCGTGCGGCACAACGCTCTCACCGGCCATGCGCACGTCACGCACGGTATAGCGATCACCCTCGCTTACGTTGATGGTGACATAGATGTGCCCGTAGTCCGGGGTAATGGAAACCTGCGTGGAGTCGATCTTGAAATTGATATAGCCACGATCGAGATACCATGAACGCAGCGCTTCCAGGTCGCCCGCCAGCTTCTGTTTGGAATATTTATCCTTGTCGCTGAACAAAGAGAAGGCCGGCGCCGGACCAAGCTGGAATTGACGCAACAGCTCCTCATCCGGGAAGGCCTCGTTACCAATGATATTGATGCGATAGATGGTTGCCACATCACCTTCGGCCACATCAATACGGACAGCAGCGCGATTACGCTCCTCCGGCGTGACGGTGGACTTCAGGCGCATGCCATACTTGCCCATTGCCAGGTATTGCCGCTTCAGTTCTTGCTCCACCTTGTCCAGCATGGATCGGTCGAATACCCGCCCCTCGGCAAAGCCGATGCGCTTGAGGTTTTCCAGCAGTTGCTCGGTGGGAATACTCTTGTTGCCGTCGATGGTGATCGCGGAAATCGCGGGGCGCTCGGCGATGAAGACCACCAGTGTGCCGCCTTCACGCTCCAGAACCACGTCCTTGAAAAATCCCGTACGATACAGCGCCTGAATCGCATCCACTGTCGCCTTGTCGTCGACCTGATCGCCGCGTTTGAGTGGCAGATAGTTGAATACCGTACCGATGGAAATACGCTGCAAACCCTCGACACGAATGTCGTCGATTACGAAGGGTTCCAGTGCCCAGGCTGAAAACGGTAATACGGCACAGGCCATTGCCACTGCGCGCGCCAGTTGCGGGCTGCTCTTCTTCATTCTCCCCCCATCAGGCGTGCCAAATCATTATAGAGAGCCAGTGTCATCAGCATCAGAATCAGCATGATGCCGACCCGTGCCGCTATTGCCTCGGTGCGTTCGGACACCGGGCTACCCTTGATCGCCTCGACCAGATAAAACAGCAAGTGACCACCATCCAGAATCGGAACCGGCAGCAGGTTCAGCACGCCCAGACTGATGCTGACGATGGCCAGAAAGGCAAGAAACTGTGCAAAGCCGGCCAGAGCCGAACTCTTGGCATATACGGCAATGGTAATGGGCCCGCTGATATTGTCCGTCGAAACGCGACCCACCACCATTTCTCCCAGCATGCGCAGGGTTAGCGTGGACATGTCCCAGGTCTTGTGCAATGCGGCGCCCATCGCCGCCACTGGCCCCAGTCGCCATTCGGTACGCATACGCTCGCTCAGATGCTCGTCGATACGCACACTGGCGCCGATACGCCCGATCACGCCGGATGCCGTCTCCCGTGCCGCCGGGCGCACCTGTACCTCAAATACCTCGTCATTGCGCCGCACGGTGAACATCAGCACGGTATCTGGATTGTCGCGCACCTTGAGCACCATGGCTTCCCAGTCATCGACCGTCGTACCGTCAATGGCCAGGATCTCATCACCCGACCGCAAGTCGGCCTGAGCCGCGGCAGACCCTGCCGTAATCTGATCCAGTATCGGTGCGATGCGTGGACGAAAGGCTTGCAGACCGATTACCTGGCTGAAGGTGGCAGCATCAATCTCGCCCTGTAACTGGTCCAGCGGCAGGAGATAACGATACTCCACGCCGCCGTCATCGACGGTGATGGTCACTGCCTCTTTGCGCAGGGTGTAGGGCAGCAAGGACTCCAGCACCGCACCCCAGGTCGGGGTCGTACGATCACCCACGGCAAGCACTTCCTGTTCGCTGCGCATCCCGGCCTGGTAGGCCATACTTGCCGGCGCCAGTTCGCCAACCAGCGGGCGCACGCCGGGCATGCCACTGACAAACATCACCCAGTAGGCAACGACAGCGAACAGCAGATTGAATGCCGGACCGGCGGCCACAATGGCAGTACGCTTGCGCAGCGGCTGACGGTTAAAGGCACGTTCCACTTCGTGTGGCGCCACCTCACCTTCGCGCTCGTCGAGCATCTTGACGTAACCACCCAGCGGGATGGCTGCAATGACATATTCAGTCTGATCACGCCCGCCACGACGCACCCATAAGGGCTTGCCGAAGCCGATGGAAAAACGCAGCACCTTGACACCCATGCGCCGCGCCACCCAGAAGTGGCCGAATTCATGCACCGCGATCAGTACGCTGATGGCGATGATGAACATTAACGTGGTGAGCAGGAAATCAAACATCAGTGCGTCACTCCGTGCAGTATCACCTGCCGTTCGGCTGCGGCGCGTGCCGCTGCATCATCCGCCAGAATCTGTTCCAGAGTTTCCGCGCTGTGTGCCACGCTCTCCGTCAGCACCGACTCGATCACCCGCGGAATAGCGGTATAGGCGATACGGCGTTGCAGGAATGCCTCAACCGCCACCTCATTGGCGGCATTGAGGATGGCAGAGCTGGTTCCCCCGGCCAACATCGCCTCCACCGCCAGACGCAGACAGGGAAAGCGGTTCAAATCCGGCACCGTGAAATCAAGCCGCGCCACACTGAAGATATCCAGACTGCTGACTCCTGAATCCATCCGCTCGGGCCAGGCCAGGGCATGCGCAATCGGTGTGCGCATATCCGGATTGCCCAGTTGCGCCAGTACCGAGCCATCGACATATTCGACCATCGAGTGGATCACGCTTTGCGGATGCAGCACCACCTGGATCTGCGCCGGAGTGGTATTGAACAGCCAGCAGGCTTCAATCACCTCCAGCCCCTTGTTCATCATGGTGGCAGAGTCGACCGATATCTTGCGCCCCATGCTCCAGTTGGGATGGGCCACCGCCTGCTCCGGCGTTACCGAGATCAACTGATCCAGCGGCGTGGTACGAAACGGCCCGCCCGAGGCGGTAAGCAGAATACGGCGCACGCCTACGCGCTCGAAGCCCCGGGCAAAATCGGTGGGCATGCACTGAAAGATGGCGTTATGTTCGCTGTCAATGGGCAGCAGCACCGCATTGTTCTGCTGTACGGCCTCCATGAACAGGCGCCCGGACATCACCAGCGCCTCCTTGTTGGCCAGCAGCACGCGCTTGCCGGCACGGGCCGCAGCCAGCGTCGGCTTGAGTCCGGCGGCACCAACGATGGCAGCCATTACATACTCTGCCTCAGGCAATGCCGCCACCTGCTCCAGCCCCTCCATGCCGGCAAGGACGGCAATCTCGGGGGCTGCCGCATGCAGTCGTTCCGCCAGACGCTGCGCAGCGTCGGCATCGGCCATCACCGCATAGTGCGGCCGGTGTTCCAGGCATTGCTCGTACAGCTTGTCCACCTGACTGTTCGCGGTCAGGGCCACCACGCGATAGCGATCACGGTGCCGTCCCAACACGTCCAGCGTGCTGCGGCCGATGGAACCCGTGGCACCGAGTACGGTAATACCGATCATGCCAGTCCCCGCCACAGCAGATAACCGAGGACGAACAGGGGCGCTGCCGCGGTAAGGCTGTCTATCCGATCAAGGATACCGCCATGACCGGGTAACAGACCGCCGCTATCCTTTATGTCGGCCAGCCGCTTGAACATGCTTTCAGTGAGATCGCCGACGATGGAAATGGCGGTGGTGAAGAGGGTCAGAGGCAGCAGCCATAACAGTACATGCGCTGTCAGCCCCAAAACATATACACCGCCCAGGGTCACCACCACCGTAGTCAGCATGGCACCCCATACTCCGGCCCAGGTCTTGCCGGGGCTGATCGCCGGCGCCAGCTTGCTGCGGCCGTAGTGCCGTCCGGCAAAATAGGCGCCCACGTCGGCGCCCCAGATCAGCAGCAGCAAAAACAGAACATAGTACGGCCCTTCAGGCCCCTGCGCATGCAAGCCCACCAGGGCGGCCCAACCCGGCACCAGGCACAGCAAACCCACGGCCAGCCGCGCCGGACGCGCAGCCCACAACTGACTGCCGCGGGGATAGGCGAGCAGGAAAAACAAGGCCGCACTCCACCACAACACGGCGAGCACAATCAGGAATGGCAGCGTATCACGCAGGCGCTCGGCATCAAGCAGGGCCAGTGACAACAGGGCAAACAGCGCCACATATGCGGCACGTGCCACCGGGTGAGCATATCCGGCCAGACGCGCCCACTCCCATGCCCCCAGCGCAAAAATCACAGCCAGGATCACGGCGAACCAGGTGCCGGGCAAGGCCAGTGTCGCCCAGACAGACAGTGGCGCAAGTATCAGCGCGGTAAGTACACGCAGTTTAAGCATCGAGCATTTTCTCCACCTGCTCACCGGTACGGCCAAAACGGCGCTGCCTTGTGGCAAACGATTTCAAGGCCTCGGCAAAGGCCGCATCATCGAATTCCGGCCACAGCAAGTCGGTGAAATAGAGTTCGGTATAGGCCAGTTGCCACAGCAGGAAATTGCTGATGCGCTGCTCGCCACCCGTGCGGATGAAAAAATCAGGTTCCGGCATGCCACTCAGGGACAGACGTGACTCGATTAATTCCTGCGTGATGGCGTCGGCCTGCAAGTCGCCGCGGGCCACCTCGGCAGACAGCTGGCGCGTCGCCTGGGTGATATCCCAGCGCCCGCCGTAATTGGCGGCAATGATCAGGGTCAGGGCGGTATTGTCGACGGTAAGCTGCTCGGCAGCGGCAATGCGCTGTTGCAGTTCAGGGGCGAAGGCACTGCGCTCACCAATGATGCGCAGGCGCACACCATGCTTGTGCAGCTTTCTGACCTCCATATCAAGGGCGGCCATGAACAGATTCATGAGCAGCCCCACCTCCTCCACCGGACGGCGCCAGTTCTCGCTGCTGAAGGCAAACAGGGTCAGGCATTCAATGCCCTGACTGAGACAAACCTTGACCACGGCACGCACGCTGTCCATGCCGGCCTTGTGGCCGGCAAAGCGCGGCAAGCCGCGTTTGCGTGCCCAGCGGCCATTGCCATCCATGATGATGGCGACATGGCGGGGAAGTTTGCGGGTGTAAACAGACGTGTCGGACATGGGGAGGAATAGTTACAAGTATCAAGTCGCAAGAAAAAGGACCTTGTTAGATGAACATTACCGACCAGTGACTTTTTTCCTTCTCTTGCAACTTGTCACTTGCCACTTGTAACTCAGACTTCCATCAAATCCTTTTCCTTTGCCTCTAGCACCTTGTCGACTTCGACAATGTAACGATCGGTTAGTTTCTGGATTTCTTCCTGGCCACGACGCTCGTCATCCTCACTGATCTCCTTGGACTTGAGCAGCTCCTTGAGGTCATTATTGGCGTCACGGCGAATATTGCGGATGGCAACCTTGGCGCCCTCACCCTCATGACGCACCACCTTGGTCAGCTCGCGCCGACGGTCTTCGGTGAGCGGCGGCATCGGGATGCGAATTACAGTGCCGGCGGTATTGGGGTTGAGTCCCAGGTCAGAGGTAAGAATCGCCTTTTCCACCACCTGAATCATGTTGCGTTCCCACAGGGTGATGGTCAGGGTGCGGGCATCCTCGACGTTCACATTGCCCACCTGGCTCAGCGGCACCATCGAACCGTAATAGTCGACACTGATGTGTTCCAGCAGGCTGGGATGGGCACGACCGGTGCGCACCTTGCTCAACTCCGCCTTGAGCGCATCCACGCTCTTCTTCATGCGTGTTTCGGCGTCTTTCTTGATGTCGTTATTCATGCCATCCCTCCACGTTCGACCAGTGTGCCTTCATCTCCACCCAGCATGATGTTCATCAGGGCACCAGCCTTGTTCATGTTGAACACGCGCAGCGGCATGGCATGATCGCGACACAGCACGATGGCTGTGGCATCCATCACCTCGAGCTTGCGCTCCAGCACTTCATCATAGGTGAGGCGGGCATAGCGGGTGGCCGCAGGATCTTTCATTGGGTCAGCGCTGTAGACACCGTCCACCTTGGTGGCCTTGAGCACCAGGTCGGCATTGATCTCGATGCCACGCAGGCTGGCGGCGGAATCAGTGGTAAAGAAGGGATTGCCGGTACCGGCGGCGAAGACCACCACCCGCCCCTTTTCCAGATGCCGGATGGCACGGCGGCGCACATAGTTCTCGCACACCGCGGGAATCGGCAGTGCCGACATCACCCGCACCTGCACCCCTTCCTGCTCCAGTGCATCCTGCATGGTCAGTGAATTGATCACCGTAGCCAACATGCCGATCTGATCGGCAGCCGCGCGATCCATGCCGGAAGATGCCAGACTGACGCCACGGAAAATATTGCCGCCGCCAATCACCAGTCCCACTTCGACGCCGGCCTTGATCACGGCCGCGATCTCCATGGCGATGCGTTTGGCGACATCGGGGTCGATGCCGAATCCCTGCTTGCCCATGAGGGCTTCGCCGCTCAGCTTGAGCAGGACGCGGCGGTGTACCGGTTTGGCGACGGCTTCCATCGCTTAGTTACCCTGGGCTGCCGCCTGAGCCGCGACTTCCTCGGCAAAGTTGACGGATTTCTTTTCGATACCCTCACCCACTTCGAAGCGGCTGAAACCAATCACCTTGGCGCCGGCATCCTTCACCAGTTTTTCCACGGTGACATCCGGATTCTTGACGAAAGGCTGGCCCAGCAAGGTCACTTCCTTCAGGTATTTCTTGATGCGACCGTCGACCATCTTGGCGATGATGTCGGCAGGCTTGCCGCTATCGGCGGACTGCGCAGTGTAGATTTCGCGCTCCTTCTCGATCAGCTCGGCCGGCACCTGCTCCTCGGATACGCATTGCGGACGGCTGGCGGCGATATGCATGGCGATATCACGGGCCAGTTCGTTGCTGCCGCCCTGCAGTTCAACCACGACACCGATACGGGTGCCATGCAGATAGCATTCCAGCAGGTTGCTGCTGTTGTAGGCCACCATGCGACGCACCGCAGAGTTCTCGCCGATCTTGGCGATCAGCGCCTTGGTGGCATCGGCCACGGTCATGCCGTCGGCCATCTTGGCGGCCAGCAGGGCATCGATATCGTTGGCACCGGAGGCCAGTGCGGTCTCACCCACGGCAGTGACGAAATTGCGGAAATCATCACCCTTGGTGACGAAGTCGGTTTCACAGTTCACTTCCACCATCACCAGACGCTTGCCGTCGGCGCTGGTCTTGACGACGAGCAGGCCCTCGGCAGCCGTGCGACCGGCCTTCTTGTCCGCCTTGGCCATACCGCTCTTGCGCATGTGCTCAATGGCGGCGTCGATGTCACCGTTGGTTTCGACCAGGGCCTTCTTGCATTCCATCATGCCGGCGCCAGTGCGCTCGCGGAGGTCCTTGACCAGTGCAGCGGTAATTTCAGCCATTTTGCTATTCCTCTTGAAATCTGTGGGCGGCCGCAGCCGCCAAATCGGCAACACATTCAAAAAAGGGGGCATGGCCCCCTTTTTCTTGTTTCTCTCCAGCCCTCCCGACTCAGCGGGCGGCAGCTTCCTCAACCTCGACGAACTCATCGGCCGGGCTGGCGCCTGCAACTGCGCTCTTGCCGGTCAGGATGGTGTCCGCGGCGCCCTGTACATACAGGGTAATGGCACGGATGGCATCATCATTACCGGGGATGACGTAATCGACGCCATCCGGGCTGTTGTTGGTGTCAACCACACCGATCACCGGGATACCCAGGGTCTTGGCCTCGGCAATGGCATTCTTCTCATGACCAACGTCGACGATGAACAGGGCGTCGGGCAGGCTGGCCATATTCTTGATGCCGCCGATGCTGCGCTGCAGTTTCTCCATCTCGCGGCGCATCAGCAGGCCTTCTTTCTTGGAGACGCGGTTGATGCTGCCGTCCTGCTCCATGGCTTCCAGATCCTTCAGGCGCTTGATGGACTGCTTGACGGTCTTGAAGTTGGTCAGCATGCCGCCCAGCCAGCGGTGGTTGACGAAGGGCATGCCGCAGCGCTCTGCCTCGGCGGAGATGATGTCACGCGCCTGACGCTTGGTACCGACAAACAGGATATTGCCGCGCCTGGCGGCCAGGGAACCCAGGAAATTCATCGCGTCGTTGAACAGCGGGACGGTCTTTTCCAGGTTCACAATGTGGATTTTGTTGCGGGCGCCGAAGATGAAGGGAGCCATCTTCGGGTTCCAGTAACGAGTCTGGTGGCCGAAATGAATACCGGCTTCCAGCATCTGACGCATGGTCACGTTTGCCATTTTGCTAATTCCTCACTAGGGTTGGGCCTCCACGCACCCCGTTGACCGACCCCGAAGGGCACCCCGGCCACCGTGACGGTGCGTGTGCGGATTTAATGCAACATTCAATAACGGCGGGTTTGCCTATTGAAGCCGCGCTTTATACCATAATCACCGTTCTGCAACAACGGCATACCCGCCCCCAAGGGCCTGCCGGACGGGGGTCATCGGGCTGCCGGGGTGGAAAGACAGGTTAAGGTTTTCACCATTTTGCCGTACATGTGGGGGCGAAAGCGGGGGAAACCGGGCCAATTCCCGCCGCTGCGTTCGTTTGTCCCAGCCCGGCCCTGCCGTCGCCAACTCTCAGGAATCGCCACATGAGCGTCACTATCAAGACCCCGGAAGAAGTGGAAAAAATGCGTATCGCCGGCCGCCTGGCGGCCGAGGTGCTGGAAATGATCGCGCCGCATGTCCAGGCCGGGGTGACCACGGATCAGCTGGATCGCATCTGCCACGACCATATCGTCAATGTGCAGCAGG
Source organism: Thiohalomonas denitrificans (assembly GCA_020725115.1). GTDB lineage: Bacteria > Pseudomonadota > Gammaproteobacteria > Thiohalomonadales > Thiohalomonadaceae > Sulfurivermis > Sulfurivermis denitrificans_A. The sequence goes on along the minus strand of DYFR01000015.1, from coordinate 61,564 downwards.
CCATCCCGGCACCGCTCAATTACCACGGCTTCCCCAAATCCATCTGTACCTCCATCAATCATCAGGTCTGCCACGGCATTCCGGGCGACCGCGAACTGAAGGACGGCGATATCGTCAATCTGGACATTACGGTGATCAAGGACGGCTACCACGGCGACACCAGCATGATGTTCCTGGTCGGCAAGCCCGCCATCAAGGCCGAGCGTCTGGTGCGCATCGCCCATGAATGCCTGCTGATGGGCATCCGCATGGTCAAACCGGGAGTCCATCTGGGCGACATCGGCCACGCCATCCAGCACCACGCCGAGGCCAACGGCTATTCCATCGTGCGGGAATACTGCGGCCACGGCATCGGCCGTGAGTTCCACGAAGAACCCCAGGTACTGCACTATGGCACCCCGGGCACCGGTCTGGAGTTGACTCCCGGCATGACCTTTACCATCGAGCCGATGGTCAATGCCGGCAAGCGCCCCATCAAGCTGCTGCCCGACGGCTGGACCGTGGTGACCAAGGATCGCAGCCTCTCCGCCCAGTGGGAACACACCATCCTGGTCACCGACAGCGGCTACGAGGTCCTGACCCTGCGCCAGGGCGAAGTAATTTAAGCCTTTTTCCGCCAATGAACGCGAATACACGCGAATTGCCCACAAGAAGACCCATATCGTCTTTATTTGCGTCCATTCGCATTCATTCGCGGACTGTGATCTGATAGGCCATGGAAAAAGACATCCTGTTCGACGGCGCGGCCTTTGACGCGGCCCTCGCCGCCGACACCCCGCCTCTCACCCTGTTCCGCAATGCCCTGCGCCATTCCCAGGCGGTACTGGCACGGCGCTTCGAGCGCGGCGCGCCCATCGTCCAGCTGGTGCGCGGCCGCGCCTGGGTGGTGGACCAGCTGCTCGGCCGCGCCTGGCAACATCTTATGGGCAAGCAACAGCAGCAGGCCGCGCTGGTGGCGGTGGGCGGCTACGGCCGCGGTGAGCTGCACCCCCATTCCGACATCGACCTGATGGTGCTGCTGCCGGCAGGGGAACTGCCCGTCCTGCACCAGGCGCTGGAGAGTTTCCTGTTGTTCCTCTGGGACATGGGACTGGAGGTGGGGCACAGCGTGCGTTCGGTGGCGGACTGCGAGCGCGAGGGGCAGGCCGACATCACCGTAGCCACCAATCTGATGGAATCGCGCCTCTTGGGCGGCGACGCCGGCCTGTACTACGCCATGCGCCAGGTGGTCGGCCCGGATCGCATCTGGCCGACACGGGATTTCTTCGAGGCCAAGTGGCAGGAGCAGATCGCCCGCCACCGCAAGTTCCACGACACCGCCTACAACCTGGAACCCAATATAAAGGAAGGCCCCGGCGGCCTGCGCGACATCCAGATGATCGGCTGGGTGGCCAAGCGCCACTTCGGCGGCCAGACCCTGGACGAACTGGTCGGCCACGGTTTCCTTACCCCGGCCGAATACCGCACCCTCATCGACGGCCAGAATTTCCTCTGGCGCATCCGTTTCGGCCTGCACCTGCTGGCCCGCCGTCGTGAAGATCGCCTGCTGTTCGATCATCAGCGCGCCCTCGCCCGCCAGTTCGGTTACCGGGACGAAAACGCCGTGCTGGCCGTGGAACAGTTCATGAAGCGCTATTACCGCACGGTGATGGAACTGGGCCAGCTCAACGAAATGCTGCTGCAACTGTTTCAGGAAAAGATCCTGCTCGCCAACGAGCCGGCGCAAATCGTCGCCATCAACCGCCGCTTCCAGGCACGCAACGGTTTTCTCGAGGTAAGCAACGAACTGGTGTTCCGCCGCCAGCCCTTCGCCCTGCTGGAGCTGTTCCTGCTGCTGGCGCAACATGAAAACCTCAAGGGCATACGCGCCGAAACCATCCGTCTGATCCGCAGCCACCTGCACCTCATCGACGACGACTTCCGCGCCGACCTGCGCTGTCGCAGCCTGTTCATGGAGCTGCTGCGCCAGCCACGCGGCGTGCACACTGCCCTGCGCCACATGAACCGCTTCGGCCTGCTCGGCGCCTACCTGCCGGCCTTCGGCCGCATCGTCGGCCAGATGCAGCACGACCTGTTCCACGTCTACACCGTGGACGAGCACACCCTGTTCGTGCTGCGCAACGTGCGCCGCTATGCCTACCCGCAGTACAAGACAGAGTTCCCGCTGTGCAGCGAGCTGATGGATCTGATCCCCAAGCGCGAGGTATTGTATGTCGCCGCCTTGTTCCACGATATCGCCAAGGGCCGTGGCGGCGACCATTCCGTACTCGGCGCCGATGAGGTGACTGAGTTCTGCCATAACCATCAGCTCTCCGAATACGACACCCGCCTTGCCGCCTGGCTGGTGCGCAACCATCTGCTGATGTCGGCCACCGCGCAGCGTCAGGACATCAATGACCCGGACGTGATCAATGCCTTCGCCGCCGCCGTGGGCGACCGCGTGCACCTGGACTATCTCTATCTGCTGACCATCGCCGACATCCGCGCCACCAGCCCGTCGCTGTGGAACACCTGGAAGGGCACGCTGCTCAATACGCTGTACAACAGCACCCGCAATGCCCTGCGCCGCGGCCTCACCAATCCCATCGACGCCGACGAACTGATCGCCGAAACCAAGGAAGAGGCGCGCATGCGCGTGCGTGACCGTGCCGTCTCGGCCGAGGCCATCGACGCCCTGTGGGCACGCCTCGACGACGACTATTTCCTGCGCTATACCATTGATGCCATCGCTTGGCACACCGAGGCGATCATTGCTGCACGAGGTGCGGAACTGCCGCTGATCCTGATCCGCCAGCAGACGCAACACGGCGGCACCGAGGTATTCATCTACACACCGCGGCACGACAATCTGTTCGCCCTCGCCACCAGCACGCTGGATCAGATGGGCCTCACCATCACCGATGCGCGCGTCATGACCTCGCGTGACGGCTACACCCTGGACACCTACATCGTGCTGGAAGAAGACGGCGCCCCGGTAAGCGAAGCCTGGCGCATCCAGGAACTGGAGGCTACGCTGCACGAGGTGCTGTCCCACCCCGATATTGCGCCGCAAAAGGTCGAGCGCCGCCTGCCGCGCCAGCTGAAGCATTTCACCATCCCGACCCAGGTGCTGTTCCAGCCCGATCCCTACAACGACCGCACGGTAATGGAAGTGATCAGCTCCGACCGCCCCGGCCTGCTGTCGCAGATCGGCAAGGCCCTGATGGAATGCCAAGTGCGCCTGCAAAACGCCAAGATCGCCACCCTCGGCGCCCGCGTGGAAGACATCTTCTTCGTCACCGATGCGGAAAACCACCCGCTGCACGACACGGCACAGATGGAGCGGCTGCGCCAGCGCATCGTGGACTTGCTGGCGGCGTGAGGAACGAAATTCAAGATGCAACTGAACAAGGCCACCCATCTCGCCTGCCCCCTCGACGGCCTGCCGCTGGCGCTCGACGAGCGCCAATGGCGTTGCGCCAATGGCCATAGCTTCGACATCGCGCGTCAGGGCTACGTCAACCTGCTGCCGGTACAGAACAAGAAATCCCGCGAACCCGGCGACAGCAGCGCCATGGTGGAGGCACGCCGCCGCTTTCTCGACGCCGGTTTCTATCTGCCCATCGCCGAACAACTCAAGGCACTGGCACTGCACTGCTTGCCCGGCGCTGACGTGTGTGTACTGGATGCCGGTTGCGGCGAGGGTTATTACCTCGATCAGATCAGCCAAGCACTGATCGAAAGCGGACACGACGCCACGCTCATCGGCCTTGATATCGCCAAACCGGCCATCATTGCCGCCGCCCGCCGCAACAAGCACATTACCTGGCTGGTAGCGTCCAACAACAATCCCGCCGTACTGCCGGCAACGGTGGATATGATCCTGTGCATGTTCGGTTTCCCCGTCTATCCTGCCTTCGCCAGGATACTCAAGCCGGGTGGCCGACTGTTGCTGGTGGATGCCGGCCCCGAACACCTGCTGGAATTGCGTGAAGTGATCTATCCCGAGGTACGCAAGTCACCGCCGTCGGCGCTCGACAAGGCGCTGGAGATGGGCTTTGAGCTCATCGACAGCCAGGCGCTCCACTACCGAACGAACGAGCTCAACCAGACGCAAATCGCCGACCTGCTGGTGATGACACCTCATCTCTACCGTGCCAGTCATGCCGGCAAGGAGGCCGCTGCACAACTGGAGCGCATCCACCTGACCGTGGACGTGGTGTTTCGGGTACTGGAGAAGAAATCGTAGGTGCGGCATCCGCCCAGGGCGTGGGCACCTAGGCCTGCTGGATGGCGTACAACCAGCCCGGAACATCGACGCCGAGATTCTGCCGCAATACGACGGCCTCCTCCGCGCGTACCGCAAGGCCGTATCGGACGGCCAGTTCGCGCACATACACCGCACTGTGGGCATAGCGCCCGGCCTCGCGCAGAACGAAGCTGTCCGTTTCACCCTGCTCGACTGAAAACAGCAGCCAGCCGCCGTACCGCAGCGCCGACTGCGCTGCGGCGAATATCGGCACAAGATCGCCGATATAGACCAACACATCCGCCGCCACCAGCACATCCCATGCCTGTGGCCGCTGTTGCAGTGCAGCAACCACATCAGCCACTGTCAGCTCGTCATAGATACCGCGTAGCTGCGCCTTTTCCAACATCCGCGGCGACAGGTCGACACCTGCCAGATAAGTTGCAACATCGCGAAACGCTGCGCCTGCGAGGCCGGTGCCACAGCCCAGATCGAGCACTTTACCTCCCGCCTGCCCGGCACAGCGGTCATACAAGCTACGCAGCATGGCCGGCGTGCGGTAGCCCAGCACGCCCGTGAGGTGCTCATCGAATTCGTCGGCATACTGGTCAAACAGCGCCGCCACATAGTCTCCCGGTGCCGTGTTCGGCGCCGCCTCGCCGCGCAGGGCGGCCAGCACATACGCCACCTCGGCGTAATCCGGTTTGAGGCGCAAGGCCTCGGTGTAATGATGCAGCGCGCCTTCCCGATCGCCACCGACCTCGAGCAGACCGCCGTAGTTGCGATGCGCCTCAGCCATCTCCGGCGCCGCCTGCAGGGCGGCCTGATAAAGTCGCGCCGCAGCAACAAAGTCGCCCCCGGCCTGCAACAGGCCGCCCAGATTATTCAATGCCTGCGCGTGCAGTGGTTGCAGACGCAGCGCCCGCCGGTAGCATTCTGCAGCCTCGGTACCCTGCCCCAGTTGCTGCAAGGCAACAGCCAGATTCACCCACAGGGTGGCATCGTCGGCAGCCAGAGCAACCGCCTGCCGGTAGCAGGTAACGGCCTGCCTGAGCGCACCGCTCTCCTCGTTGAGCAGGCCGAGATTGTTGTGATAGTCCGCTGCGTCGGGTTGCAGCCTCACGGCCTCCTCGCAGGCCGCCCGCGCCCTGTCCAGATCGCCGTCATCCCGCAGGATATTACTGAGATTGAATTGAAACACGGCCATCAGCGGCGCCGCGGCAATGGCGCACTGCACGTGCTCCGCAGCTGCCGCAAGATCGCCATGGGCGTAGCACACCAATCCCAGCAGGTGCTGCGCATCGGCGTGATTGGGTTGATAAGCCAGTATCTGACGGTACAGTGTCTCCGCACGCGCCAGGTCACCCGCCTGATGCGCCTGCACCGCCTGCTGCAAAAGCTGCTCCGGCTGAGATGTGCTCATGGAGTGCCGCCCGCCAACGGTGTCCCCGGTACCGCAGCAAGAAAGCGTTCGACCCAGCGGGCGCACGCCGCATCGCCTTCGGCCGGCGCCCACACGGCAAAGTCCTTGTCGGCCGGCGCCGCATACGGCCCCGGTTTGAATTCGAACAATACCGTGCCCGAAACACGGGCGGCCACGGTGTGCCATGCGCCGGCAGGTATCTCGACGGCACGCACCGGTGCCGCCGCGTCCAGTTCGACCCGCTCGATGACGATCCCGGCATCATCCAGCAGCAATATCACGGCAGCCCCGCTCAGAACGACGAACATCTCCCAGCGTGGCGGGGTGGAATGGCGATGTGGCCGTACATAACTGCCCGGCTCAATGGCATTGAGAAAGCGCTGCACCGGATCATCCAGTTGCGGATGCAGATTGAGGTTGGCACGGCCACGTGCTGCAGTTGCCGCCTGGCGCGTCAGCGCCTCCATGACCGTGGTAGTGACCAGCTTCATCTGTTTCTCCATCCCCATCAGACCAGCACCGGAAGCAAGGTATCCAGCACGACAGCCCGCGGCGTTACCGTGGCACGGCAGGCCAGCGCCTCCACCCCGGACGCCATTGCCTCCCGCAATGTATGACCATAACGGGCATCGATCTCATCCGCCGGACGCACGGCATGCGCATCGTTGCGCTGGACGCAGAACAGCAGAACGCCGCGCCCACCTTCTGCCACCACCTGCATCAATTCACGCAAATGCTTGCTGCCGCGGGCCGTGACCGCATCCGGAAAGAAGGCCGTGCCGTCCGTATCGACGGCAGTAACGTTCTTGATCTCCACGTAGCAGCCTGGACGACCAGCGGCCTCCAGGAGCAGGTCGATACGACTGTTTTCGCTGCCATAGCGTACCTCCTGCCGCAGCGAGTCATATCCCTGCAATTCCGGTATCACGCCGTCGGCGATGGCCTCGGCCACCAGGCGGTTAACCACACCGGTATTGATGCCTATCATTATCCCGGCGTTGTTTTCCACCAGCTCCCAGGCATAGCGGTATTTGCGCGTCGGGTTGTCCGCATCACGCAGCCAGACCCGGCTACCCGGTTCGGCACAGCCCAGCATGCTGCCGGTATTGGGGGTGTGGGCGGTAATGACGCTGCCGTCATCCAGGCGCACGTCGGCCAGAAAACGCTTGTAGCGTTGCAGCAGGGTACCGCAGATCAGCGGGCTTTCAAATCGCACTTTCGATCAATCGATGCAGGGTGGATAAAATCAGATACAAGTAACAAGGAGTGGAGTGCGTTGCGCGCACGCTTGCTTGAATCCAAAACAACACGGGCGTAGCGAGTTCATTCCCTTGTATCTTGTCACTTGCATCTTGTATCTCTTCTCTTGGTGGATGCGCTGCGCTTATCCACCCTGCATTTTGCATTCGGTTTTAACTTGTAACTTGTATCTTGTAACTTGTATCTGCTTTTCAATGTATTCGCCGCCGCGCCTCGGTGACGTTGGGCAACTGGCCGATGCGCCCCAGCACCCGCGACAGCTCATCGATGTTGGCGATCTCCAGGGTGAGCTGCATGCGCACGCTGTAGTTCTGCTTGTCGGTCTGGGTGTTGACCGACAACACGTTGATCTTCTCGTTGGACAGGATCGAGGTGATGTCGCGCAACAGGCCCTGGCGGTCGAAGGCGAGGATTTCGATGTCCACCGGATAGGTCTGACGCTGCTTGCTGCTCCAGTCCACCTCGATGAGGCGCACGCGCTTGTCCGCTGCCATGTTGAGGATGTTGCGGCAGTCGCGCCGATGAATGGTGACGCCGCGGCCCTGGGTGATGTAGCCCACCACCGCGTCGCCCGGTGCCGGTTTGCAGCAGCGCGCCATGGTGGTGAGCAGGTTGCCGACGCCGTGAATGTGGATGCCGCCCTCGCTGCCTTTGCCCGGCGTGGGTGCACTGATATGCAGTGACTCATCCTCGGCCGGCGGCGGTACCACCTGCTTTTGCAGGGCACGGACAATCTGGCTGGTGTTGATGTCGCCGCGGCCGATGGCAAGCAGGAAGGGATCGAGCTGATCGAAACCGAATTGTGCCGCCAGCTGTTCCAGCGGCAGGTCGGACACGCTGAAGCGGCGCAATTCCTTTTCCAGTACCGCGCGCCCCTCGGTCAGGTTGCGCTCCAGCGCCTGCTGGGTGAACCAGTGGCGCACCTTGGCGCGGGCGCGTGAGGTCTTGAGATAGCCGAGGTGGGGATTGAGCCAGTCACGGCTCGGTTCGCCCTGGCGTGCAGTGAGTATCTCCACCTGCTCGCCGCTTTTCAGTTCGTAGGTGATGGGCACCATGCGCCCGTCGACACGGGCGCCACGGGCGCGGTTGCCCACCTCGGTATGGATGTAATAGGCGAAGTCCAGCGGGGTGGCGCCCTGCGGCATGTCCACCACCTCGCCCTGCGGCGTCAGCACGTAGACCCGATCCTGAAATACCTCGGACTTGAAACGGTCGATGAAATCGCCGGCGCTGCTCTCTTCGTCCTTCCACTCCAGCAGCTGGCGCAGCCAGGCCACCTTCTGTTCAAAGTCACGATTGCTCTTGCCGCCTTCCTTGTAGCGCCAATGGGCGGCCACACCCAACTCCGACTCGCTGTCCATTTCATGGGTGCGGATCTGCACTTCGATGGTCTTGCCATCCGGCCCCATCACTGCGGTGTGGATCGAGCGATAGCGGTTTTCCTTGGGTGTGGCAATGTAGTCGTCGAATTCCTTGGCTATATGCGGCCACAGGGTGTGCACCACGCCCAGGGCATGGTAGCAATCGGGAATCGTATCCACCAGGATACGCATGGCGCGCACATCGTACAGCTCATGAAAACTGAGGCCCTTGCGCTGCATCTTCTTCCAGATGCTGTAGATGTGCTTGGGCCGACCCTTTACATCGGCCGTGATGCCGGCACGCTCCAGCTCCTCGCGCAGGGTGGACAGCACCTTGTCGATATAGCGCTGGCGATCGACGCGGCGCTCGTCGAGGGACTTGGCGATCTCCTTGTAGGCCTGCGGCTCCAGGTAGCGGAAGGCCAGGTCCTCCAGCTCCCACTTCACGTGCCAGATGCCGAGGCGGTTGGCCAGCGGGGCGTAGATATCCAGCGTCTCACGGGCTATACGCTGCTGTTTGTGCGGCGGCAGGTGTTGCAGGGTGCGCATGTTGTGCAGACGATCGGCCAGCTTGATCAGCACCACGCGCACGTCCTCGGCCATGGCGAGCAGCAGCTTGCGCAGACTCTCCGCCTTGACCTGCTCCTTCTTGTTGCCCTGCTCGGCCGCCTGATATTCGCCGATCACCTTCATCTTGGTGAGTCCATCGACGAGATGGGCCACCGCCGGGCTGCAGGCCTGTTCGATGTCTTCCAGGGTGATGGAGGTATCCTCCACCACGTCGTGCAGGATGGCGGCGGCGAGGGTTTCATGGTCCATGCGCAGGCCGGCGAGGATATCGGCCACGGCAATGGCGTGGGCCAGATAGGGCTCGCCGGAGGCGCGGGTCTGTTCACGGTGGGCGCGTTCCGCCAGATCGACGGCACGGCGGATCAGCGCGACCTCATCGGCCGAGCGCCCTTCCGCCAGGCTGTCCAGCCAGGCGTTGCGCCCCGCGGCTTCCTCTAATGAGGCATCTTTAACTGTGGATTCGACGTAGACCATGCGGTACCTGGAAAATCCTCTTTCACCGCCGAAGCGCAGAGGACGCAGAGAACAAAAAGTCTTTCGATCGGCACACAGACCCAAGTGGTCTGCGTGCATGTTGTTCCGTTTCTCTGCGTTCTTTGCGTTCTCTGCGGTGAATTCTTTGACGTTAGCCGTAACGGAAGTTTAGCGTTTGCGGCGTGGTTTTGCCGAGGGGCCACTGTCGGTCCGCCGTACCGGCAGCCTGCCTTTCTGTGGCGTCAGCGGTCTCCCGGTGCCCTCCGGCTGCCAGGCCGGTACCAGATGACGCTTGCCGTTACCGATGAGATCGCCGCGTCCCATGCGTTTCAGTGCTTCGCGCAGCAGGGGCCAGTTTTCCGGATCGTGATAACGCAGAAAGGCCTTGTGCAGGCGACGTGCGCGCAGTCCGCTGGGGACTTCAATGCCGGCGCCGTCACGTCGCACCCGCTTCAGCGGATTGCGGCCGGTGTGATACATGGCAGTGGCCATGGCCAGCGGCGTGGGCAGGAAGGTCTGCACCTGATCCAGCCGGAAGTTGTTGCGCTTGAGCCAGAGCGCCAGCTCCAGCATGTCGGTCTCGCTGGTGCCCGGATGGGCTGCGATGAAATACGGAATCAGGTATTGCTCCTTGCCCGCCTCCTTCGTCGCCTGTTCGAACATCGCCTTGAATCTGTCGTAGGTGCCGATACCCGGCTTCATCATCATGCTGAGCGGGCCGCTCTCGGTGTGCTCGGGGGCGATCTTGAGATAGCCTCCGACATGATGGGTCACCAGTTCCTTCACGTACTCGGGCGAACGCACAGCCAGGTCGTAACGCAGGCCGGAGGCGACGAACACGCGCTTGATGCCCGGCAGCTGGCGCACGCGGCGGTAGAGGTGGATCAGCGGCGCGTGATCGGTCTTGAGGTTGCCGCACACGTCGGGGTACACGCAGGACAGACGCCGGCAGGCCGCCTCGATCTGTTCCTCCTTGCAGTGCATGCGGTACATGTTGGCGGTGGGTCCGCCGAGATCGGAGATGACGCCGGTGAAACCGGCGACGCTGTCGCGGATCGCCTCCACCTCGCGCACGATGGAATCCTCGGAGCGGTTCTGGATGATGCGCCCTTCGTGTTCGGTGATGGAGCAGAAGGTGCAACCGCCGAAGCAGCCGCGCATGATGTTGATGGAGAAACGGATCATCTCCCAGGCCGGCAGGCGCGCGTTGCCGTAGGATGGATGCGGCGCGCGCGCATAGGGCAGGTCGAACACGCCATCCATTTCCCTGGTGCTGAGCGGCAGCGGCGGCGGGTTGAGCCACACTTCACGATCGCCGTGGCGCTGCACCAGGGCGCGGGCGTTGCCCGGATTGGTTTCCAGATGAAATACGCGCGAGGCATGGGCGTACAACACCGGATCGTCACGCACCTGCTCATAGGACGGCAGCCGCACCACTTCATGTGTGCGATCGACGCGCGGCTTGCGCTGCAGGTGCACCACCTGTCCCGTGGCATCACAGGCGGGCGCGGCGGCATAGGGATCGGGATGCCGCGGCGGCGCGCCCGGCGTATCCACGTCACCGGCATCGACCTCATGCCAGTCATCCGGCACGGCCTTGCGCATGAAGGCGGAGCCGCGCACATCGGTAATCTCGCCGACCGGTACTCCCTGTGCCAGGCGATGGGCCACATCCACCAGCGCCCGCTCGGCATTGCCGTACAGCAGCAAATCGGCCTTGGCGTCGAGCAGGATCGCGCGGCGTACCTTCTCCGACCAGTAGTCGTAATGGGCGATGCGGCGCAGGCTGGCCTCGATGCCGCCGATGATCAGCGGTACATCGCTGTACGCCTCGCGGCAGCGCTGACTGTAGACGACGACCGAGCGGTCCGGCCGCCTGCCGCCTTCACCGCCCGGTGTATAGGCATCGTCGCTGCGGATGCGCCGTTCCGAGGTGTAGCGGTTGACCATGGAATCCATGTTGCCGGCAGTGACGCCGAAAAACAGGTTGGGACGGCCGAGGCGTCTGAAATCCTCCGCCGAGGTCCAGTCCGGCTGGGCGATGATGCCGACGCGAAAGCCCTGCGCCTCCAGCAGGCGTCCGACCATGGCCATACCGAAACTGGGGTGATCCACGTAGGCATCACCCGTGACGAGAATCACATCACAGGAGTCCCAGCCCAGTCGCACCATCTCTTCCCGCGACATGGGCAGGAAAGGCGCCACACCGAAGCGGTGCGCCCAGAATTTGCGGTAGGAAAAAAGTTCGCGTGCGTGCTGCATGAGGGTATGTAATATTATCGACTTGAAGGGCTATACATCGAAGACGACGATCAAGGAGCCGAAACATGCGTCTGAGCAATCTCAATCTCATCGCCATCCTGCTGGGCGCCAGCAGTATCGCCGCCGCCAATGGCGATACGGTGCAGATGCCATCCGCCGGGACAGAGGGTCTCTCTGCGCAGCAGGCCGTACAAATGAACCTGCCCCTCCGTGGCATGAACACCCAACAGGTCGAGGCACGCTTCGGCGCGCCTCAAGAAAAGCTGCCTGCCGTAGGCAAGCCGCCGATCAGCCGCTGGGTTTACCCGGATTATACCGTCTATTTCGAACATCAGTATGTAATCCACACGGTTGTCAGACGCAAATAAACCCAACCCGTTCAACCCTTGTGGTTGTGTCGAGCAACCGCAACCCTGGCGCACCCCACCATGCAGATACTGCCCGCCGAATGGTCTCCGCAAAGCGCGGTGATGCTCACCTGGCCCCACCGGCATGGCCCGCTGGGCCGCATACTGGAGCAGGTCGAGGCGGTATTTGTCGCCCTTGCCCGCGCCATCAGCGCCCATGAGTCAGTGCTCATCTCCTGCCTGGATGGAGTACACCGCAGCCACATCACTGCACAGCTCACGGCAGCCGACATCGACATGGCACGGGTGCAGCTCTTCATTGCGCCTTCCAACGACGTATGGGCACGCGACCACGGCCCCATCACCGTACTGCGGGACGACCATCCCCTGTTGCTTGATTTCGCCTTCAACGGCTGGGGCCGCAAATACCCCTACGACCTGGACAATGCATTGACCCGTACCCTGCATGACCAGGGGGTGTTCGGCAACACACCGTTGCGGAACGTGGATCTGATCCTGGAAGGCGGCAGTATCGAAAGTGATGGCCGGGGCACCCTGCTGACCACCCGTCACTGCCTGCTCAATCCGCAACGCAACCCGGAATATGACTGCGTCGGCCTCGAAGGCCGGTTCGCCCAGTTGTTCGGTACCCGACGTGTACTGTGGCTGGATCATGGCGAACTGGAAGGCGACGACACCGACGGCCACATCGACACCCTGGCACGCTTCTGCGATGAACATACCATTGCCTATGTGCGCTGCGACGACCCGCAGGACAGTCACTATGCACCGTTGCAGGAGATGGAGCGCGAACTGCAGGCCTTGTGTGACAACGACGGCCGGCCTTACCGCCTGGTGCCTCTGCCCCTGCCCGCCCCCAAACGTGATGAACACGGCAAGCGCCTGCCCGCCACCTACGCCAACTTCCTCATTCTCAACGGCGCGGTACTGGTCCCCGTCTACGACGACGTGATGGATGCGGTGGCACTGGAACGCCTGGCGCCCTGTTTCCCCGGCCGCGAGCTCATCGCCATCAACTGCCTGCCCCTGATCCAGCAGTACGGCAGCCTGCACTGCGTCACCATGCAGTTGCCGGCCGGGGTGCTGTAATTTGGTCCGCAAATGAACGCGAATGGACGCAGCACAGATGAACCTGAACACATCAATTGAATCTCGCCAAGACGCCAAGCACGCAAAGAAAACCGCAAGCAAGGCAGAGATGGAGGGGTGGATAGGCGGAGCGCATAGACCAGTCGCGCTGGGTGCAATTGTTCTTTCTTGGCGTGCTTGGCGTCTTTGCGAGAGTGAAAGTCGTTAAATTTGCGTCCATTCGCGTTCATTTGCGGACTCATAAGCTCTGGAGGATGTGATGAAATCACGTACCCTGCGTGTCGGTCTGGTCCAACAACCCTGCAGCGAGGATCGGGAAACCAATCTTTACTACAGCGCATTGAATATCCGCGAGGCGGCGGAGGATGGTGCCGAACTGGTGCTGTTGCAGGAGCTGCACGGCGGCATGTATTTCTGCCAGTCGGAAGACCCGGCGCGCTTCGACCAGGCGGAGTCCATCCCCGGCCCCACCACCAACGCCCTGGCGGAACTGGCGCAGGAACTGGGCATCGTCATCGTCGGCTCGGTCTTCGAGCGACGCGCCCCCGGCCTGTATCACAACACCGCCGTGGTACTGGAGAAGGACGGCAGTATCGCCGGCATCTATCGGAAAATGCACATTCCCGACGACCCGGGCTATTACGAAAAGTACTATTTCACGCCGGGCGATCTCGGCTTCACCCCCATCGACACCTCGGTGGGGCGTCTCGGCGTGCTGGTGTGCTGGGACCAGTGGTATCCGGAGGCGGCGCGGCTGATGGCCCTGGCCGGTGCCGAGATTCTGCTCTACCCCACGGCCATCGGCTGGGATGAGCGGGCGGAGCTGGACGAGCAGCTGCGCCAGCGCGATGCCTGGGTCACCATCCAGCGCAGCCATGCCATCGCCAACGGCATCCCCGTAATGGCCTGCAACCGCGTCGGCTATGAGGCTGACCCGTCCGGGCAGACGCCGGGCATCAACTTCTGGGGTTACAGTTTCATCTGTGGCCAGCAGGGTGAAATCCTCGCTCAGGCGCCGGAAGACGACCCCACCTTCCTGGTGGCCGAGGTGGACCTGGGCCGCAGCGAACAGGTGCGCCGCGCCTGGCCCTACCTGCGCGACCGCCGCATCGACGCCTACGCCGACCTGCTGCGCCGCTACCGCGACTAAATAAACCATTCAGTCCGCGAATGAACGCAAATAAACGCGAATATTATTTAGGGCGAGAGCGTGGAATGATTGCCGCACAGCCCATGGAGATGCGGTGTCCACGCTGTATGCCTTGGCGCGAGAATCAATAATTTCTTAACATGACAATTTGCGTTTATTCGCGTTCATTTGCGGACTCATAGAGGTTAACCCACCATGATCATCATCCTGCAGCCGCACGTCACCACGCAGAGCCCGGAGTTCGACGCCCTGCGCAACCACATCGCCAACCTGCCGCGCGTGCAGATGCGCGTGCATGAGGAGCGCGGCAGCCAGCAGACGCTGACCGAGATCTATCTCATCGGCGACACCGCGGCGCTGGACAAGGACGACATGGCCAGCCTGCCCGGGGTGGAACGGGTGGTGCGCGTGTCACGTGAATACCGCGTACTCGGCCGCCACCATGATGACCAGCGCCCCAGTCACTTTGACTACAACGGCGTGCGCTTCGGTCAGGACACGCTCAATGTGTTCGCCGGCCTGTGCGCCGTGGACACGCCTGAGCACGTGGAAATCATGATGCGCACCCTGCGCGACCATGGCCAGGTATGCACGCGCATGGGGGCCTACAAGCCACGTACCAATCCCTATGCCTTCCAGGGCCACGGCAAGACCTGCCTGCCTTATGTCTTTGAGCTGGCCGGCAAGTACGGCATCAAGGTCATCGCCATGGAGGTGACCCATGAGAGTCATGTGGCAGAGATTCGTGAGGCCTTGCACCAGACCGGCAACCCCACCGGCGTGATGCTGCAGATCGGCACGCGCAATACGCAGAACTTTGAACTGCTGAAGATCGTCGGCCGCCAGCAGGAGTTCCCGGTGCTGCTCAAACGCGGCTTCGGCATTACCCTGGAAGAATCTCTCAATGCTGCGGAATACCTGGCCTCGGAGGGCAACCGCAACGTGGTGTTCGGCCTGCGCGGCATGAAGACCAACATGGGTGACCCACACCGCAACATGGTCGATTTTGCCCATGTACCGGTGGTCAAGCGGATGACGCGCATGCCGGTATGCATCGACCCGTCGCACTCGGTGGGTACACGCGATCGCGGCCCGGACGGCCTGCTCGACGTATTCCATGTCACCGCCCAGGGCATCGTCGCCGGCGCCAATATGGTGCTGGTGGACTTTCACCCCCAGCCGGCCAAGGCCCTTGTTGACGGACCGCAGGCCCTGTTGCTCAGTGAGTTGCCGCACTTTCTGGAGGATGTGGCCATTGCCCGCGAGGCCTATGAAAAACGCCGGGCAGCGGCGTTACGTGCCGGGGTGAAAGAATAGAACCTGACAGGCCAGGCAAACACGACAGACATGCCAGGTGGCAGTCAATGTCATGCCGACGGTATATAACAAAACAGACAAGCTTCTGTTTTTAAAGTTATTTTTGAGATGGCACAGGATTTGCTATTGTTACAGTCGTGGAGCAAAGCTGAGCATCATTTCGGTGGTGCGCAGTGGATTCCCCTCCTTCCACACTGTGGTGTTTTTTAGCCGCGTCCGAAATGGCGCGGCTTTTTTCATTCCAGAGCCTGGCGGAAGCATCCGGGTTAAAGCGCTGTTTTTGATTGCGCCCCCTCTTACCCGGCACCGCGCATGCGCTCCACGTAACGATACAGGGTACGCTCGCTGACACCGAGACGCTGTGCAGCGCGGGCACGGTGGCCATCGCAAGTTTCCAGTGCATGCATCACCTCGTCATCGGTCAGTCGACCATGACGGCGCTGCAGCAGCCTTCTGCCCCCCTCCTCCACCACCAGTCTGTCACCACCCGGTCTCTGCACATCCTCACGTCGCGGCCCTTCGAACACCAGATGTTCGGGGCGAATTATGTCTTCGCCGTAGGCCAGGATGCAGGCCCGCTCAATGATATTGCGCAACTCACGCACATTGCCCGGATAGTCGTAGGTCATCAATGCCTCGATCACCTCCGGCGACAGCGGGACATAGCGATCCCCATCCTCGCTGCCGGTAAGGAAGTATTCGGCCAGGGAAGCGATGTCGTCCGGGCGATCGCGCAGCGGCGGGATACGCACCGGGAAGGCGGACAGGCGATAGTACAGATCCTGGCGAAACTCACCGCGCTCGACCATCCGCTGCAGGTCGCGGTTGGTCGCTGCCACAATGCGGACATCGACATTGATGTATTCCGTGCCGCCAAGACGGCGGATGGTGCCCGTTTCCAGCACCCGCAACAGCTTGGTTTGCAGGGCCAGCGGCAACTCGGCGATCTCATCGATGAACAGCGTGCCGCCATGGGCCACCTCGAACAGGCCTTTCTTGCGTCCGGCGGCACCGGTGAAGGCGCCTTTCTCGTGGCCGAACAGCTCGCTTTCGATGAGATTCTCTCCCAGGGTGCCGCAATCGACGATGACGAAGGGGCCGCCCATGCGCGGCGAGTATTCGTGCACATATTTGGCCACGCATTCCTTGCCCACGCCGCTCTCGCCCAGCAGCAGCACCGTGGTGGTGGTAGGTGCCACGCGCTGCAGCAGGCTGGTCATGCGCACCATGGGGCGGGAACGGCCGATGAGCAGGGTGTCCTGCCGCTTCTGGCTGATGGGAAAGATGTACTCGCCCACGTAGAGGACGTTGCCGTGGTCGTCGAACAGGGGGGTCGACTGGAGCTGCACGTACTCCTCGTGGCCGTTCATGTCGTAGTGCACGTGCATGACCTGGGTCGACTGCGCGGTGCTGAACACGATCTCCAGCGGGCAGTGCTCACCGTGCTGGCTGCAGGGGGCATCCACCCGGTGCGATACCTCGTAACAAAAGCGACCCACCACATCGTCACCGTTGCCCAGGCCATAGCGTTTGCGGTACTGGGTATTGGCCGCCATGATGCGGTAATTGCGGTCAATGACCACGAAGGGATCGGGCAGGATGTTGATGATTTGCTCGCAGGACGGCTTGGCGATGCTGTTACAGGCCATTGTTACCCCTCCAGTTATAATGATTTTTGTTGTTATTTTTGGCAGTTGATGTCATGACATGCTCTGCTTGTCATGCTGACATGTCAAGCTGGGGAGGCAAATCCTCGGCTGAAAATGAAAACGGCGGGGACTCGCCCCGCCGCTTTTCATTCCCCGTTCCGCTGCTTACTTCAGGCGCTCGATGCCCAGCGCCTTGAGGACGTACTTCTCGAACAGGGGCTCGGAGGAGCCCTTCTTCATCTTGTTGATGAAGTACTTCTCGAACGCCACCTTGGCCATGTGCACCCACTTGCCCTTCTTCATCCAGGATACGTTGCGGGGCGGAATCTGCGGCATGGCGACGAAGGCCACGCCGGTATCACCCATGTCGGCCAGGCAGATGGCGTTCCAGGTGCCCTTCTCGTCCGGCTCCTTGCCCTCCAGGGCGTTCTTGATGTTGTGGGCGGTGGCCGACACCATGGACTCGATCATGTAGCCGGTCTTGGGGGTGCCGGTGGGAACCGGGGTGACCTCGACGGGCGGAATGGCGATGCAGACACCCACGGAGTAGATGTTGTGCCACTTCGGGTTGCGTTGGAAGGCATCCACCTTGATGAAACCACGCGGGTTCACCAGGTCTTCCCCCACCTTCATCACCGGGTCGATACCCTTGAACGCCGGCAGCATCATGGAGTACCTGAACGGCAGTTCATGCTCCTTGATCACCTCGCCCTTGTCGTTGTGCTCAGCCACGTGCATCTTGCCGGCCTCGACCCTGGTGACCTTGGCGTTGCAGATCCACTTGATGTGGTTCTGGCGCAGTTCGGACTCCATCATGCCCTTGGAATCGCCCACACCGCCCAGGCCCAGATGGCCGATGTAGGGCTCGGAAGTGACGAAGGTCATGGGCACCTTGTCGCGGATCTTGCGCTTGCGCAGGTCAGTGGCGTAGATGAAGGCGGTCTCGTAGGCCGGACCGAAGCAGGAGGCGCCCTGTACCGCCCCGACGATGAGCGGCCCCGGATCCTGCACGAACTTCTGCCATTCCTCGTAGGCCTTCTCGGCGTGGTCGGTGGTGCACACGGACTGGGTGAAGCCGCCATGGGGGCCCAGGCCCTCAACCTCCTCGAAGGCCAGCTTGGGGCCGGTGGCGATAATCAGGTAGTCATACTTGACGGCGCTGCCGTCCTGCACGATCAGGGTGTTCTCGTCCGGTTTCAGTTCGGTGACGGGCTGGGCGATGAGCTTGATGTCCTTCTTGGCCAGATAAGCTTCCATCGGGAAGGTTATGTCCTTGCGTGTGCGCCAGCCCACGGCCACCCACGGGTTGGAGGGCGTGAAGCTGAAATGGTCGGAACTGTTCACGACGGTGATGTCGTGTTCGCGCCCCAGAACATCACGGAAATCGTATGCCGCAGGCAGACCGCCGATGCCGGCGCCCATAATGACGATATGTGCCATTTAACTTCTCCCCCTCATGTATTCAAACGACCGAAGCCAGTCCTTGTTCATCCTCGCGCAATCATAAGGCAATATTTATGCCACAAAACCCTTATCCGCCCCGGCGTGTCAGGTTGCGCAGCCCCTTGGTGACCAGCAGGAGCGGCAAGGCGCCGTGCAGCACCAGATCGAAGATATCGATGGGCCGCACCAATTGGCCGGCGGCCAGCATCTTGAGCTTCTCCCACAGGTGAGGTTCCGGCACGAAGGGCGCCAGGCCCAGCAACAGGGCACCCAGCAGCAGCGGCCCCCAGGGCAGTTTGTCCAGCCAATCCATGTTGTTCCCGGCTCCCGTCCGGCCCATCGTTTGTTGTCCGTGGTGCAAGTGCATATACAATAGCCGCTTTTTACCCGCCGGATTCTGAATTAATGACCGAACACTGCCACTCGCCGCTCCATCCCGTCGCCGCGCGTCGCCCCGGCGAACGCCTGCGCTGGGGCCGCCTGTACGGCAGCAGTTTCGGCCTGGCCATCGCCTCCGCGGCGCGCGAACAGGACGGCATGGTACTGGTGGTCACCGCCGACGCTCCCACCGCCAGCCGGCTGGAATACGAGCTGCGCTTCTACCTGGGCGACGACGGCAGCCTTCCGGTGCTGCATTTTCCGGACTGGGAAACCCTGCCCTACGACGCCTTCTCGCCGCACCAGGACATCATCTCCGAGCGCCTCGCCACCCTGTACCGGCTGCCCTCCCTCAGCCGCGGCGTGCTGATCACCCCCATCTCCACCCTGATGCACCGGCTGGCGCCGCGCCAGTACCTGGAGGGCCACAGCCTGGTGCTGGACGTCGGCCAGCGCATGGACATGGACCAGATGCGCCTGCGCCTCGACGCCAGCGGCTACCGCTGCGTGTCGCAGGTGATGGAGCACGGCGAGTTCGCCGTGCGCGGCGCCCTGTTCGACCTGTTCCCCATGGGCAGCCCGGTGCCCTACCGCATCGAACTGTTCGACGACGAAGTGGAAAGCATCCGTACCTTCGATCCGGAGAACCAGCGCTCGCTGGACAAGGTGGAGTCGGTGCGCCTGCTGCCGGCGCGCGAGTTCCCCATGGGCGAGGCCGCCATCAAGCAGTTCCGCTCCGCCTGGCGCCTGGCCGTCGAGGGCGACCCGCAGCGCAGCCTGATCTACCGCGACGTCAGCAACGGCCTCGCCCCACCGGGCATCGAGTACTACCTGCCGCTGTTCTTCGAACACACCCACACCCTGTTCGACTACCTGCCGGCCCAGACCCTGGTGCTCAGTACCGAGGGCGCCGAGGACGCCGCCGACGGCTTCTGGGGTGAGTGCAAGGCGCGCCACGAGCAGCTGCGCCACAACATCGAACGGCCGCTGCTGCCGCCGGAAAACATCTTCCTGCGCGGCGACGAGGTGCTGGGCCAGCTGGCGCGCTATCCGCGCACCCAGTTGCAGCGCTTCGAGCTGGAACCGAAGGCCGGCCACCACAACTTCGCCTGCGACAACCCGCCCAGCCTGACCCTGGACGTGCGCTCCGAACACCCCACCGCCGCCCTGCGCCGCTTCCTCGGCGAATTCCCCGGACGCGTGCTGTTCGCGGTGGAATCGGCCGGTCGCCGCGAGGCCCTGCTCGACCTGCTGGGCGGGGCCGACATCAAGCCGCGCGCGGTGGAGTCGTGGCAGGAATTCCTCGATGCCGACATGCCGCTGGGCCTGCTGGTGGCGCCGCTGGAACAGGGCCTGCTGTTGCAGGATCCGCCGCTCGCCGTCATCGCCGAGCCGCAGCTGTATGGCGAACAGGTGATGCAGCGGCGCCGCCGCAAGGTGCGCGCCACCCGCGACTCCGATGCGGTGATCCGCAACCTGGCCGAGCTGCAGCCGGGCGCACCGGTGGTGCACGAGGAACACGGCGTCGGCCGCTACCTCGGCATGCAGACCCTGGACACCGGCGGCATCGAACAGGAATTCCTCACCCTGGAATACGCCGGCGGCGACAAGCTCTATGTACCGGTGTCCTCGCTGCACCTGATCAGCCGCTACACCGGCGCCGCGCCGGAATCGGCCCCACTGCACAAGCTGGGCAGCGGCCAGTGGGAGAAGGCCAGACGCAGGGCCAGCGAAAAGGTGCGCGACGTGGCGGCGGAACTGCTCGCCATCTACGCCCAGCGCGCCGCGCGCAAGGGCTATGCCTACAACATCGACATGGCCGGCTATCAGGCCTTCGCCGCCGGCTTCCCCTTCGAGACCACGCCCGATCAGCAGGCCGCCATCGACGCGGTGCTGCACGACATGGAGACGGCGCAGCCGATGGATCGCCTGGTGTGCGGCGACGTCGGCTTCGGCAAGACCGAAGTGGCCATGCGCGCCGCCTTCGCCGCGGTGATGGGCGGCAAGCAGGTGGCCATGCTGGTGCCCACCACCCTGCTCGCCCAGCAGCACTTTGAGAACTTCCGCGACCGCTTCGCCGACTGGCCGGTGCGCATCGAAAGCCTGTCGCGCTTCAGCTCGAAGAAGGAACAGGACAAGGTGCTGGAAGGCCTGCAACACGGCTCGGTCGACATCATCATCGGCACCCACAAGCTGCTGCAGGAGAACATCAGGCTGAATCGTCTGGGCCTCGTCATCATCGACGAGGAACACCGCTTCGGCGTGCGGCAGAAGGAGCGCTTCAAGGCGTTGCGCGCCGAGGTGGACGTGCTGACGCTGACCGCCACGCCGATCCCGCGCACCCTCAACATGTCGCTGGCCAACATTCGCGACCTGTCCATCATCGCCACCGCGCCGGCGCGGCGCCTCGCGGTGAAAACCTTCGTCACCGAATGGCAGCAGCCGCTGATCCACGAGGCCTGCCTGCGCGAGATAAAGCGCGGCGGCCAGGTCTACTTCCTGCACAACGAAGTGGACACCATCGAGAAGATGGAACAGGAACTCGCCGCCCTGATCCCCGAGGCTACAGTGCGCCACGCCCACGGCCAGATGCGCGAACGTGAACTGGAACGGGTGATGTCCGACTTCTACCACCAGCGCTTCAACATCCTGGTGTGCACCACCATCATCGAAACCGGCATCGACATCCCCAGCGCCAACACCATCATCATCAACCGCGCCGACCGCTTCGGCCTGGCCCAGCTCTACCAGCTGCGCGGCCGCGTCGGCCGCTCGCACCACCGCGCCTACGCCTACCTCGTCGTGCCGCCGCGCCGCCAGATGACCGACGATGCGATGCGCCGGCTGGAGGCCATCGAGGCCATCGAGGAACTGGGCACCGGCTTCACCCTGGCGACGCACGACCTCGAAATCCGCGGCGCCGGCGAACTGCTGGGCGAGGAACAGAGCGGCCAGATGCAGGAGATCGGCTTCGGCCTGTACAGCGAACTGCTGGAACGCGCCGTCGCCGCCCTCAAGGCCGGCAAGGAACCGGAACTGGATCGCCCGCTCGATCACGGCACCGAAGTGGACCTGCACATCCCGGCCCTGATCCCCGACGACTACCTGCCCGACGTGCACAGCCGCCTGATCATGTACAAGCGCATCGCCAGCGCCGAAAGCCTGGAAGAACTGCGCGACCTGCAAGTGGAAATGATCGACCGCTTCGGCCTGCTGCCCGAACCGGCCAAGAACCTGATCCGCGTCACCGAACTGAAACTCCAGGCCACCCCGCTCGGCATCCGCAAGATCGAACTCGGCCCCGCCGGCGGCCGCATCACCTTCAACCCGCAACCCAACATCGACGGCCTGAAGATCATCAAGCTGATCCAGACCCAGGCGAAGATTTACAAACTGGATGGGCAGGAACGGTTGCGCATCGTGATGGATATGCCGGATGCGGAGAGCCGGTTCAAGTTGCTGGAGGATTTGCTCAAGCGACTGCGGGACTGAGCCCGCCCAACCCAATTATCAGCCTTCGTAGGGATAAGCGCAGCGCATCCACCAGGATGGTGCGCGCTGTCGCCCAATGAATTGTGCTCCCACGCAGGGCACATTAGTCGCGTAACCACGTTGCGCGCCGCTCCTACACATTGCGCCCCATCGGTATCCTCACCTCCGCCACCGTCCCGCCACCAAACCGCGGCAACAACTCGATGGTCCACTGGTTGGCCTCGGCCAGCTGGCGTGCGATGGCCAGACCCAGGCCGCTGCCACCGGTCTGCGCACTGCGCGACTGTTCCAGGCGATGGAACGGGCGGAACACCGCTTCCCGCTCCCCTTCCGGAATACCAGGGCCGCGATCCAGGATGGCCAGTATCAGGCCGTCGGCACCGCATTCATATTGCAGTTCCACCGGCTGGCCGGCACCGTAACGCACGGCATTCTCCAGCAGGTTGGCGACGATGCGGCACAGCGCCAGCTTGTGCAACTGGATGCGGCATGTTCCGGCATCGTGCCAGTGCACCACGGCACCGCCGCGGCGCGCGTTGTCACTCAACTCCTGCAGGGCATCCCGCACGTCCACCCATTCCGGCTTCGCCTCGCCGAGTCCGCGACTGATTTCAAGAAACTGACCGATGAGGCGGTTCATCTCCTCCAGGTCGTGCTGCATGCCCTGCACCAGTTCCGGCTCCGCGTTTTCCGGCAGCATGGCCAGCGCCAGCTGGATACGCGCCAGCGGCGTGCGCAGGTCGTGTGAGATGCCGGCCAGCAGTGTGGTTCGATTGGCCAGCAGTTCGCGCACCTGTTGCCCCATCTGGTTGAAACTGCGTGCCAGCGCCGCCAGCTCCCGCGGCCCGTCCTCCGGCAGCGGTGCCGGCCATTGACCATGGCCGATATGCTGGGCGGCGTCGGCCAGATTCTCCAGTGGCCGGCTCAGACGCCGAGCCAGAAGTACGGTGGTGGAAAGAATGACCAGTCCACCGACACTCAGCACCAGAAACAGCGCGAAGGGAGGATGGACGCCGATGCGGTTACGACTGAAACCGAGCCGCACCATCTCGCCCTGTACCGGCACATCGGCCCAGAACCAGTCGTCCTCGTCTTGCCGGCTCATGCGCAAGGATACCGGCAGACCGATCTGGGTCTGCAGTTCGCGTTCGACGAAGTACAGGTAGGGCAGCAGACTGGTGGAGTACGGCAGGGCTCGATCCGGCGCACCGACATATAACAGATGCGCACGCAGCACGTCCCCGGCATAAACCTCACGCTCAGCCGGCGGAAGCTGTTGCCAGTTCCCGGCAGCCTGCATCATCACCACCACCAGATCAGCTGCGGAACGTTGTCCTACCGGCACCAGCATCAGGTAACCTATGACCCATGCAGTGAACAGTTGAAATACCACCGACACCACGGCGATGGTAAAGAGGATGCGACTGAACAGGGTACGCAACATGAGCAATACCGTTCAGACTGCATGCGGGCAGAACATATAGCCCTCGCCCCAAACGGTACGGATATAGTGCGGATTCGCCGGGTCGGCCTCGATTTTGCGACGCAGGCGCGTGACACGAACATCGATACTGCGATCAAAGGGGTTGCGTTCATAACCTTTCAGGCGCTCCAGCAGCACATCCCGCTCCAGCACCCGGTTCGGATGTTCGGCAAATACCCGCAGCAGTGAGAATTCACCGGTGGTCAAGACCACATCGGTGCCGTCGCGCAGCAGGCGGTGACTTTCCAGCTCCAGGCGATAGGGACCAAAACAAATGGCCGCATCGCCTGTCGCCACCGGCATCGGACGCTGACGCCGCATCACGGCACGAATCCGTGCCAGCAACTCGCGCGGGTTGAACGGCTTCGGCAGATAATCGTCGGCACCGACCTCCAGTCCGATGATGCGATCGATGTCCTCGCCCCGTGCCGACAGCATGACGATAGGGATAGTGCTTTCGCTGCGCAGGCGGCGCGCCAGCGAGATGCCATCCTCACCGGGCAGCATCAGGTCGAGGATCACCAGATCAGGACGCTGCTGTGCCAGCGCCGCGCCCATTTCCACGCCATCGGCCACCGCAGTTACCGCATAACCGTTTTCGCTCAAATAGCGTGTCAACAGTCCGCGCAGGGCTGCATCATCATCCACTACCAGCACATGTTCCTTGCCATTGATCATATTTAATCACCCATCGACACAGCAGCGAAACACTCTGTTACAAACTGTTACAACTGCGCAATCCGCCGGCAACACCCTCGCGCCACTCTCGTTCCAGACCACCAACCATAACGAGGGGAATTATATGCTTCACTTTACAGCAAACGGCAAACTGCGCACGGTAGCCTTCTGTGCGGCACTGGCTTTCGGCACCATCTCCCACGCGGCCGAGCCCGCGGCCAAGCCGGCCAATCCCGCTGAAGCCCAGAAAATGATGCAACACATGATGTCGCTCATGACCCCGGAATTGAAGCAGAAAGTGCAGGCCCTCTCGCCGCAGAGCAAGCAGACGCTGACTCGTCTGCAAATGCTGCACGACCGCCGCAGCGACACCCTGACCATGGTACAGGTGATGCAAGAGATACTGGCCGACTATCAGCGCATGGCCGCCGCCATTGCCACTGACAATGCCGACATGGCGATAGATGCCGCCCACAACCTGGCACATCATCGCCTGCCGCGTGGCGGCCTGCTGCCCTACATGCCGCTGGATAAGGTGAAAGATGAAACCGTCGATGCCCTGCTGGTATTCCAGGACATGGTGGAAGGCAACACCCTGCGTCTGGCGGATGCCGCCAAGGAAGGAGACATGGCCAAGGCTGCCGGCTATCTCGGCCCCATCGCCCAGGGTTGCGTTGCCTGCCATAACTATTTCCGTGGTCAACCCGGCATCTCCAGCAACCTCGTGCCGAAGAAATAAAACACAGGCAGCACATACACCACCAACCCAGGGGGATATCTACTGTGAAAACCAATAACTTCAAAAGAAATGCACTCGTTGTTGCACTGCTAGGCACGGCCGGTGTTGCCCATGCCACCAACGGCGATCAGATGCTCGGCGTCACCGCCACCCAGTGGGGCATGGCCGGTGCCGTGGTAGCTGCACCGCAGGATGCCGGTACCGTACTCACCAATCCGGCCGGCCTCGCCACGCTGGAGATGAACGAGTTTCGTTCCGACATGGGCTTCGGCTTTCTCAACCCGCCGCGCAAGGCCGATGGCTATAGCTCTGAGTCCGACCTGTACATGATGCCGTCCGGTGCCCTCGCCTTCCGCATCGACGATCAACTGACCTTGGGCATGGGCATGGCCGGTCTGTCAGGGATGGGAGTAGATTTTACTGATGCAAGGTCAGACCTACCTGGCAACCAGACGGTCGTCACCACCAAGCAGTTCTACAAAATCGCACCGGGCTTTGCCTACAAGATCAACGAAAAACTCAATGTCGGCGCCGCACTGAACATCGATTACCAGAGCCTGGCGATGTACAACAGCAGTCGGCAACTGCCGCAGAACCAGGTATTCGGCTTCGGCGCCACCCTGGGCCTGACCTATCAGATCAGCGACACCTTGCGCTTTGGTGCTGCGTACATCAGTCAGCAGAACATGGACGCCTTCAAGTGGAACACCACCGGCGGACGTTATGAGATGACCATGGATGCGCCGCAGAGTCTGCAGCTGGGCCTGGCCTACATGCCCAACCCCGGCCTGTTGGTCGAGTTCGACGTAAAACAGATCCAGTTCAGTGATGTACTGGACAAGGTGACGCTGAAAACGCCGGGCGGCGACCAAGTGATGAACTTCGGCTGGAGCGATCAGACGGTGTATGCCATCGGCGTGCAGCGCAAGATGAACGACAAGACCACGGTGCGCGTCGGCTACAACTACGGCGCCTCTCCCATCGGGCCGGAGGATGTCACCAACAACTACGGTTCCCTCGCCGTCACCGAGCATCACCTGTCGCTGGGCATGACGCGCCAGATGAGTGACAAGGCATCCGTCAGCCTGTCCTATGTCCGCGCCTTCCATAACAAGGTGGAGAACAGCGCCGGCAGATCGATTGAGCTGGAGCAGAACGTGCTCAACCTGCAGATCAGCTACCGCAACTAATCGAGGGCAATACAATGAATGTCGATCGCATCGTACATCTGGTGGCGGGAATGATGGTGCTGCTCAGCCTGCTGCTGGCCAATCTGCACCACCCGGACTGGATCTGGCTGACTGCCTTCGTGGGACTCAATCTCGCCCAGAGCGGTATCACCAGCTTTTGCCCGCTGGCCTTCATGCTGAAAAAGGCCGGCGTACCTGAGGGCAATACCTGCAGCTGATTCCATCAGTCGCAGCACCTGGAGGGAACGACAATGAGAAAACTAATAATGTTGGCACTTGCCGGCATCGTCAGCAGTCCCGTGATACATGCCGAGGTCGGCATCCCAGCGAAGGGCGGTTGGCCAGAGTATCTGTTCATCGAAAGCGTAACGCGTGCCGAAGCCCACGATACGGCCACCAAGATTGCTCAGGCAATATTTGCCGGACGAATGGTGATTTTTTCACAGATGGGAAAATTGACCGATCCAAATATCGGCGACAAAGGTTACACCGGCGCTGTCTTTGAAAAGCAGTGGCGTGCATCCGTCGAACATCTACAGATTGATGCCAGCCCGAGCCAGCAGCGGATTATGGAAAAGGTCTTTTGGGCCGGAAAGCAGGCGATGGACAATAACCAGGACCGACTCAACGTAAAAGGTGTGGCCTGGAAACATTTTTTGCCGGCGAAATGGGAACGCGAAATGGGTTCCCTATTGAATGCGCGTACCGGCATCCTTACAAAACAACCGGCTCGCAACTATCGAAACCCGGTGAACATCCCCGATTCAGCTGAGCGGGAGACATTGACCCGCTTCGTCCAGCCGGGTTTTGACGGAGCCGCCCACGGAACATTCGCACAGATGGGCAAACAGGAAGTTTATCGGTATATGGAACCGATCCGGCTAATCCCTCCCTGCATGGGTTGCCACGGAAAACCCCAGGGTGAACTCGATATGCTGGGATTCGAGAAAGATGGCTTGGAGATAAACGATGTAATTGGACTGATGAGCGTAACCATCGCGGTGCGTGACTAAGACCACAAGGTAATCGCCCCCCCTGCCTGGCTCTCCGGCAACGCCACGCGTACGCTGAAAAAGGCCGGCGTACCTGAGGGCAATACCTGCAGCTGATTCCATCAGTCGCACCCCTGCAACTGTGGACTTTTACGGCGGCCTCGGCCGCCGTTTTTTTTATCCGACACCCTGATGCGCAATACGCGAAATGCGGCAAGGAACGCATGGCAGAACACCTCCAGACAGCTGTGGTCTTCAGACGCACCCTGAGCCATCCCCCCCCTGGTGCGAGGCAATACCATCGTAGAGGTAACCCGCCTGAAAACAGGGCGTTTATTGCCTTTCTGCCCGCTGCGCGGTGGCCCTTTGCGCCTGACCGGGGTAAACTGGCGGCCTCAGACTACAAGCCAAGGACTCTTCCCCATGCATATCACCTCGCAGAAAGTGGTCACCATCGACTACACCCTCACCGATGATCAGGGCAATGTCATCGACAGTTCGAAGGGCGGCGATCCGCTGGCCTACATTCACGGTATCGGCAACATCATCCCCGGGCTGGAGTCTGCGCTGGAGGGCAAGAAGGCCGGCGATGCGCTGAAGGTTGCCGTGGCACCGGCGGAAGGCTATGGCGAGCGCGACGACAGCATGATGCAGGCCGTACCGCGCCAGATGTTCGAAACCCCGGAAGAGATCCAGGTCGGCATGCAGTTCCACACCATGACCGAGAGCGGCCAGCCCATGGTAGTCACCGTGGTCGAGGCCTCAGCAGAGACCATTACCGTTGATGCCAACCATCCGCTGGCCGGCCAGAACCTGAACTTCGACGTCACCATCGTCGAGGTGCGTGACGCCACCGAGGAAGAACTGGAGCACGGCCACGTGCATGGCGCCGGCGGCCATCAGCACTGACAACAAATCAACACAAATCCAACGCAGAGACGCAGAGATTACGAATGTGTTTTCTCTGTGGCCTCTGCGCCTCGTCTAATCAGGCAGGGACGAAAGGAAAAATACGAAACACGCAAGGAGTCGTGAACTTCACACCCGGAACTCCTCCGGCATGAGCGCAACAAATTCATTCGCTTGTAACTTGTGACTTGTATCTGCTTCAAACGTAATGCTTGATGTTCTTGCGACCGCCGCCCTTCCCCTTCTTCTGCACGATCACTCCCTTCACCACGTCCACCCCCGCCACCTCTTCCATGGGATAGGCCGGATTCAGCGCCTTCAGGTAGCTGCGACCGTCCTGCACCACATACTGACGGAAGGTATATTCGCCGTTGTGCTGTGCGACGACATAGGAACCATCCTTCACCACGTTCTTCGGGTAGATGATGATGACGTCGCCCTCGGTGAATTCGGGCAACATGCTGTCGCCCAGCACCATCAGGGCATAGGGCTCGTTACCCTCGCACGGGCTGGAGAATGCGGCCAGCCGCTCGTCTTCCGGCTCCGGCTGCTGTTCATTCTTGATGGGGATGAATTTTTCCACGGCCATGGTTCTGCCTCTCTACATCATTAGCGGTGCTTTGAGTCCGCCGCCCAAAGCAAGTAATATTGCTGCCTCTGCCTCACCCGTGTTACCCGCTGAACTTGCAAGGTCGTCGCCATGAAGCATTACACCGATCTGGTTGCCGAGTGCCTGTCCGATGTGGACGAGCTGTTTCCCTGGGATCTGGAGGAAAAGCTCAACAGCATGTCTGACCTGCTGCTCGTCGATGTGCGCGAACCGTATGAATTCGCCGCCATGCATATTGAGGGTGCCATCAACGTACCGCGCGGCGTGCTGGAATCGGCCTGTGAGTGGGACTACGAGGAAACCGTGCCGGAACTCGCCGCCGGCCGCCAGCGCGAAATCGTCGTCATCTGCCGTTCCGGCTACCGCAGCGTCCTCGCCGCCCACACCATGCAGCGCATGGGCTTCAAGCACGTCTACTCCCTCAAGACCGGCATGCGCGGCTGGTTCGAATTCGAACAGCCCATGCTGGACGCCGACAACAACCCCGTCGACGAAGACACCGGCGAGGACTACTTCACCACCCGACTGCGTCCGGAACAGCGAAAACCGACTTAAAAACCAGTTTCGAGTTGCGGGTTTCAGGTTTCGAAAACGGAGGCACAGACCCGCCGTTCGAAACTCGAAACTACAAACTCGAAACTTTATTTATCTCCGTAATACGCCTGCGGTTCGAACCAGCTGAACTGCTTGTGCAGCTGCACCACTTCGCCGACGACGATCAGGGTCGGCGGCTTGATCTCTTGCTTGGCGATAACCTTGGTCATGGTGCCGAGGGTGCCGATGAACTCCTTCTGCCGCGGCGTGGTGGCCTGCTGCACCAGGGCCATCGGCGTGTCGGGCGAGCGGCCGTGCTTGATCAGGTTGTCGCAAATCACCGACAGGCCCTTCAGCCCCATGTAGAACACCACGGTCTGGTTGGGCTGGGCCAGCGCCGTCCAGTTGAGGTTCATGCTGCCGTCCTTGAGGTGACCGGTGACGAAGGTGACCGACTGCGAGTAGTCGCGGTGGGTCAGCGGAATACCGGCGTAGGACGACATGCCGATGGCGGCGGTGATGCCGGGCACCACCTGGAAGGTGACGCCTTCCGCCGCCAGGGTTTCGATCTCCTCGCCGCCGCGGCCAAAGATGAACGGGTCGCCGCCCTTCAGGCGACAGACACGCTTGCCTTCCTTGGCCAGCTTCACCAGCAGCATGTTGATGTCGTCCTGCGGCAGGGCGTGGTTGTCACGCTCCTTGCCGACATAGATACGTTCGGCATCGCGACGACACAGATCCAGCACCTGCTTGGAGATCAGGCGGTCGTGCACGATGACGTCGGCCTGCTGCATCAGACGCAGGGCGCGGAAGGTAAGCAGGTCCGGGTCGCCGGGACCGCCGCCGACCAGATATACCTCACCCACCGGCTCCTCCTTGCCCGCCGCCACGGCGGCCTCCAGCGCGTCCCGGGCCTGCTCGTCCTTGCCGGCAAATACCATTTCGGCGATCTCGCCCTGCAACACGTGTTCCCAGAAATTGCGCCGGGCATTGGTGTCCTTGAAGCGTGCCTTGACCTGGTCGCGGAAGCTTTCCACCAGCTGGGCCAGACGGCCGTAGGCGGCGGGGATGGCCGACTCCAGCCGCGCCCGCAGCAGGCGCGCCAGCACCGGCGAGGCGCCGCCGGTGGACACGGCGATCTGCACCGGCGAACGGTCGATGATCGAGGGCATCAGGAAGCTGCACAGTTCGGGGTTGTCCACCACGTTCACCGGCAGGCTGCGCGCCTGGGCCAGCTCGGACACCTGGCGGTTGACCTTCTCGTCGTCGGTGGCGGCAACCACCAGGGCCACGTCTTCCAGATCGGCCGGCGCAAACGCCGCCTGGCGCCAGGTGATGGCATTGCTGTCGGCCTGCGCCTTGAGGGTGGAGCCCAGTGCCGGACTCACCACGGTCACCGCGGCGCCGGCCTCGAGCAGCAGCCCGACCTTGCGCGCCGCCACCTCGCCGCCGCCCACCACCAGGGTGCGGCGACCGCGTACATTCATGAAAATTGGCAATAAATCCATCGGTTTACTACTCGTAGTACCGCCCTGGCGGGCAAAAAGGCCGATTAGTTTACCCCGAAGTACAGGCGTAACCTAGCCCGATATGGGGCCGGGAGCCGATAACGCAACGCCGAAACGGCAAGGGGCGCCGCAGCGCCCCCTTGCCCAGCGGCCGATCGGTTCCGACGCTAGTCTTTCAAATCCTTTTTCACCTCGTCGGCACTTTCCTTGACGTCTTCCTTGATGGCCTTGCCGGTTTGCTTCAGGGAACGGCCGGCATCTTTCACGCCTTCCTTGAAGCCTTGCCAGGTTTCCTTGGCGCCCTCCTTGACCTCCTGCTTGAAGCCCTTGTCCGACTTGGCCTCATCGGCCATCACAGGAGATGCCGCCACAGTCAGCGCCAGCAGCAGCGCCGCACTCCAACCGCCCATGCCACGATTCATCGCCATGACCTCCCTCAGTCCCAGAATTCGTTCCAGCGCCGCTTGACCCCGGACCAGCCGTCCTTCACGCCGCTCTTGATGCTGTGCCAGGTGCCCCTGGATTCCTCCTTGACCTCCTTCTTCAGCTCCCTGGCGCCTTCCTTGACATCGTTCTTCAGCTCTTTGGCGCCGTCCTTGACGTCGCTTTTCAATTCCTTGGCACCGCTCTTGATATCCTGCTTGAGCTCGCGGGCATCGGACTTGATGTCGTCCCACACCCCGGCCTGCACGGGCAGCATCACTACCAGCAACATCACCGCCAGAGTCAGTCTCATGTCCTTCACTCCGCGCAATCAGCGTGCAGTAATCACGCTCAGGCCGCCCATGTAGGGCTGCAGGGCCGCGGGCACCGCCACCGAACCGTCTTCCTGCTGGTAGTTCTCCAGGATCGCCACCAGGGTGCGGCCCACGGCGAGACCGGAGCCGTTCAGGGTATGAACCAGTTCCGGCTTCCTGGTTTCCGGGTTGCGCCAGCGCGCCTGCATGCGCCGCGCCTGGAAGTCCTGGAAGCTGGAGCAGGAGGAAATCTCGCGGTACTTATCCTGCCCCGGCAGCCACACTTCAAGGTCGTAGGTCTTGGCTGAGGAAAACCCCATGTCGCCGGCGCACAGGGCCATGGTGCGGTAGGGCAGCTCCAGGCGCCTGAGCACCTCCTCGGCATGGCCGGTCAGTTCCTCCAGGGCCTGCCAGGACTGCTCGGGGGCCACCACCTGCACCAGCTCCACCTTTTCGAACTGGTGCTGGCGGATCATGCCGCGGGTGTCCTTGCCGTAGGCGCCGGCCTCGCTGCGGAAGCAGGGGGTGTGGCAGACGAACTTGAGCGGCAGCCGCTCGGCCTCGACGATGGTGTCGCGCACGATGTTGGTGACCGGCACCTCGGCGGTGGGAATGAGATAGTAGTTCTGCTCGCCGCGCAGGGCGAACAGATCCTGCTCGAACTTGGGCAGCTGGCCGGTGCCGCGCAGGCTGTCGGCGTTGACCAGGTAGGGTACATAGGTCTCGGTGTAGCCGTGTTCGCCGGTGTGCAGGTCCAGCATGAACTGGATCAGGGCGCGGTGCATGCGCGCCAGCGGCCCCTGCATGACGGCGAAGCGCGAGCCGGTGATCTTGGCGGCGGTCTCGAAGTCGAGCTGACCCAGAGCCTCACCCACGTCGACGTGATCCTTGGGTGTGAAACTGAAGGATCGCGGCGTACCCCAGCGGCGCACCTCCACATTGTCGTTCTCGTCCCGGCCCGCCGGCACGCTCTCGTGCGGGATGTTGGGCACGCCCATGAGGATCGCGTTCAGCTCATCCTGAATGGCGTTGAGGCGCGCCTCCGCCTCCTTCAACCTGTCGCCCAGATCGGCCACGGCGGCAAGCAGCGGCGCGGCGTCCTCGCCCCTGGCCTTGGCCTGGCCGATGGCCTTGGAGCTGCTGTTGCGCTCGGCCTGCAATTCCTGGGTGCGCACCTGGATGTCCTTGCGCTCAGCCTCCAGGCGGCCGATGGCGGCGGTGTCCAGCACAAAGCCGCGGCGCGCCAGCTGCTGCGCGGTGGCTTCCAGTTCGGCCCGGAACAGTCGGGGGTCAAGCATGTCGGTTTCCTTTAGCGAATCAGATTAAAAATATCTTGCCGCAGAGACGCGGAGGACGCAGAGGATTTTCGAGAGTCGTACAGTCCGGCCCACACGTGAAGTCTCTGCGTCCTCTGCGCCTCTGCGGCGAAATCGGTTTTCGTAGGGTGCGCAGTGCGCACCCTGCATTGGTTCAATCATTGACCTGTGCGGTCCAGCTCAGCATGTGGCCCGGTTTGATGTCCGCGCTCAGATGCTCGAGGATCGCCGCCACCTTGTCCGGTGCGTCGAAAAATTCGACGATGATCGGCAGGTCAAGCGCCAGATCCACCAGCTTCGCCGTGTGCACCTTGCCCGATGCGCCGAAACCGGCGATGCCGCGGTAGACGGTGACGCCGCGCACATGTTCCCAGTCATGCAGACGCTTGAGCAGGTTGTCCGCCTGCCCTTGTCCTTCGCTGGTATAAATTCGCACCACGGTAACTTCTGTGCCGCTCATAGCTGCCTCCCCAACACCATCCCCACCCAGGCCGCGACTATGCACAGCACGACACTCAGCAACACGTTCATCATCGCCCGCAGCAGCTGGCCGTCCTCGATCAGGCTGAGGGTTTCCAGCGAAAAGGTGGAAAAGGTGGTGAAGGCGCCAAGAAAACCCACCAGCAGCAGGGCGCGCCATTCCGCTGCCACGGCCAGGCGCTCCACCAGCATCACGTAAAGGAACCCCATCAGCAGCGAGCCGCTGACATTCACCACCAGCGTACCCCAGGGAAAGCCGCGCCCGAGCAGGCCGTACACCCAGCCCGCCACCCAGAAGCGCATAAGCGCCCCGACGGCTCCGCCCCCTGCAATGGCTGCTAGCTGGAGCACTAAGAACCCCTTCCGTCGCAGAGACGCAGAGGCGCAGAGAATGGCAGGGAAACACCCACTGATCCTCTGCGTCTCCGCGTCTCTGCGACAGGTTGTTGGCCGTTCATTTTTTGTCCTTCTTCCCCCATGCTGCGCGGTCCAGGTCGCGCAGGTGGGCCAGCTTTTCGCCGATCTTCAGTTCCAGGCCGCGCGGCACCGGCTGGTAGTAGTGGCGCTCGGGCATGTCCTCGGGGAAGTAGCTTTCCCCCGCCGCGTAGGCCTCCGGTTCGTCGTGGGCGTAGCGGTAGGCCTTGCCGTAGCCCAGTTCCTTCATCAGTTTGGTCGGCGCGTTGCGCAGATGAATGGGCACCTCGTAGGAGCCGTGCTGTTTCACGTCGGCCATGGCCGCATTGTAAGCCATGTAGGCCGCATTGCTCTTGGGTGCGCAGGCCATGTACAGCACCGCCTGGGCGATGGCCAGCTCGCCTTCCGGGCTGCCGAGGCGCTCCTGCACGTCCCAGGCATCCAGGGCGATGCGCAGGGCGCGCGGGTCGGCGTTGCCGATGTCCTCGGTGGCCATGCGCACCACCCGGCGCGCAATGTAGAGCGGATCGCAACCGCCGTCCAGCATGCGCGTAAGCCAGTACAGGGCGGCGTCGGGGGCGGAACCGCGCACCGACTTGTGCAGGGCGGAAATCTGGTCGTAAAAGGCCTCGCCACCCTTGTCGAAGCGGCGCCCGCCGCCGGCCAGCACCTCATGCAGGGTCTCCTCGGCTACCACCTCCCGGCCGTCCACCCGCTCGGCCAGGTCGGCGGCGATCTCCAGCAGGTTGAGGGCGCGGCGGGCATCGCCGTCGGCGGCCTCGGCGATGCGCTGCAAGAGTTCCGGCGCGACGGACAGCCGCCGTTCACCCAGGCCGCGTTCGGTATCGTGCAGCGCCCGCTCCAGCACCGCGCGGATTTCGTCGGCGCCGAGACTCTTCAGCACGTAGACACGGGCGCGGGACAGCAGCGCGTTGTTCAGCTCGAAGGATGGATTTTCCGTGGTGGCGCCGATGAAGGTGACCGTGCCGTCCTCCACGTAGGGCAGGAAGGCATCCTGCTGCGACTTGTTGAAGCGGTGCACCTCATCCACGAACAGCACGGTGCCGCGGTTGTAGGCGGCGCGCACCTGCTGCGCCCGGGCAATGGCCTCGCGGATGTCCTTCACCCCGGACAGCACCGCAGAGAGGGCCAGGAACTGCGCGTCGGCGCGCCCGGCGATCATGCGCGCCAAGGTAGTCTTGCCGGTGCCCGGCGGGCCCCAGAACACCATGGAGTGCAGGTTGCCCGACTCGATGGCGAGGCGCAGCGGCTTGCCCGGGCCGAGCAGATGAGACTGGCCGAAGAACTCCTCCAGCGCGGCCGGCCGCATGCGGTCGGCCAGCGGGTGGAAACGGTCCTGGTCCTTCATCAAGAAATCTCACCGCCGAGACGCAGAGGCGCAGAGATAGCCAAGGCAAAAATACCTACCTGATCCATCTCTGCGTTCTCGGCGTCTCGGCGGTAGACACAGATTTGCACACTACTCTCCCACCACGTCGACACCCGGCGGGGGGGTGAAGCGGAAGGCCCCGGCATCCACCTTGGGATTGCGGTTGACGGTATGGAAAAACAGGCGTGTCATCTGGCCGAAGCTGTCCACCATCTCCATGGCCCGAATCACCTCGCCATCCAGCGCCAGGCGGATATAGGCAAAGCTGGCGTCCTTTTCCTTCGGCTTGAGGTCGATCCAGGTAAATCCTTCGTGATCGCCCAGTTCCTGCAGCGTGAAATTGCGCTCCAGCGGCTCACTGCCCGACAGCAACATGGCCGGGGTGCTGCCCAGGGCCTCATCCTGCGGCCGCACCGTCACCTGCTCCAGATCCTTGTCGTACATCCAGATGCGGGTACCGTCGGCGACGTAGAGCTGGCTGTAGGGCTTGGAATAGTCGAGACGAAAGCGGCCGGGCCGCTCCAGCAGCAGCACGCCCTCGCTCTCCTCCTTCACCCGCTGTTCGGCATCCACCAGGGTCTGCACGAACTCGGCGCGCATGGTCTTCAGCCCCTTGAAGAATGCGTCCAGCCGCGCCTTGCCGTCGGCAGCGTGAGCGGCTCCACTCAGGGCAAGCAACGCCGACAACAAGATGGTTCGACAAATCGGGATAATGTTCTTCATCGCATTACTCAAACAGTGAAAGAATCTATCCGCAAATAAACGCAAATGATTTGCGTCCTTACCATTCGCGTTTATTCGCGTTCATTCGCGGACTGAAACTGCAGTTCATTCCGGCGGCGGCGGCGCCAGCACCTCGCGCGCGCCGTTGGATTGCAGCGGGCCGACCACACCGGCCAGCTCCATCATTTCCACCATGCGCGCGGCGCGGTTGTAGCCTATCTTGAGCCGGCGCTGGATGCCCGACACCGAGGCGCGGCGACTCTCCAGCACGATCTGCACCGCCTCGTCGTACAGCGGGTCGGACTCGGAGCCTTCACCGCCCTCGCCGGCGAAACCGCCCTCGCCGTTGTCGCTGCCGCCGCCCTTGAGGATCTCCTCCACATACTCGGGGCGACCGCGCTTGCGCAGGTCGTCCACCACGCGGTGCACCTCCTGGTCTGAGACGAAGGCGCCGTGGATGCGCGCCGGCACGCCGTGGCCCGGCGGCAGGTAGAGCATGTCGCCGTTGCCGAGCAGACTTTCGGCGCCCTGCTGGTCGAGGATGGTGCGCGAGTCGATGCGCGAGGACACCTGGAAGGCGATGCGCGTCGGGATGTTGGCCTTGATCAGGCCGGTGATGACGTCCACCGATGGCCGCTGCGTCGCGAGGATCAGATGAATGCCGGCGGCACGCGCCTTCTGCGCCAGACGGGCGATGAGCTCCTCCACCTTCTTGCCCACCACCATCATCATGTCGGCCAGCTCGTCGACGATGACCACGATGTAGGGCAGCGTATCCAGTTCGGGGCGCTGTTCCTCCAGCTCCGGCGCGTCCGGCACCAGCGGCTTCCACAACGGGTCCTTGATCGGCTGTTTGGCGGCGACGGCGTCCTTGATCTTCTTGTTGTAGCCGCCGACGTTGCGCACCCCCAGGGTGGCCATCAGCTTGAAGCGCCGCTCCATCTCCGCCACGCACCAGCGCAGGGCATTGGCGGCATCCTTCATGTCGGTGACCACCGGCGAGAGCAGGTGCGGGATGCCCTCGTAGATGGACAGCTCCAGCATCTTGGGGTCGACCATGATCATGCGCACGTCGCGCGGCGTGGCGTTGTACAGCAGGCTCAAGATCATGGCGTTGATGGCCACCGACTTGCCCGAGCCGGTGGTGCCGGCCACCAGCAGGTGCGGCATCTTGGCCAGGTCCGCCACCATGGGCACGCCGGCAATGTCCTTGCCCAGGGCCAGGGTCAGGTGCGAGGCGGCGTTTTCGTAGGCCGGCGAGCGCAGGACCTCGGACAGGCGCACGATCTCCCGCGTCTCGTTGGGTACCTCCAGGCCGATGGTGGTCTTGCCCGGAATCACCTCCACCACACGCACGCTGATGGACGACAGGGAGCGGGCCAGGTCCTTGGACAGGTTGGATATCTGGCTGACCTTGATGCCGGCGGCGGGCTGCAGCTCGAAGCGGGTGATCACCGGACCGGGGTGAACCTCGACCACCTGTGCCTCGATGCCGAAGTCCTGCAGTTTCATTTCCACCAGGCGCGACACCGCCGCCAGCGCCTCCGGCGAAATGCGGTTGCCGCCCTGCTCCGCCACATCGAGCAGGGCCAGCGGCGGCAGCCCCCCCTCGCCCGCCGAGGGTTCGAACAGCTGAACCTGCTTCTCCTTCTCCACCCGCTCCGACACCGCCGGCGCCTGCCTGATCACCGGCTCGATGCGCGGCGGCGGCCGCTTGGCCACCCGGGCCTTTTCGGTCTTGACGGTCTGCTCGCGCTCCTGGCGCGCCTGGCGGGCGGCGAGGAACTCGTTCAGTTGCGGCAGCAGCCGGCGCAACCAGACGCCGAGACGCAGGGTCCAGGCCCCGACCATATCCATCACCCACAGCCAGGACAGGCCGGTGAACAGAGTGACGCCGGCGAGGAACAGGGCGAGCAGAAACAGGGTGGCACCTAGGAAGCTGAACGAACCGACCAGGCTGCGCCCGGTCACGTCGCCGAGGATGCCGCCGGCATTGAGCGGCAGGGCCACCGCACTGTAATCGAAATGCAGGAAGGCCAGGCCGGCCCCGGCGGTGACGGTGAGCACGAAGCCCGCGCCGCGCAGGGCCAGTTCGGTATGGTTGGAGGCGTCCTCCTCCTCGTTGCGGCCACGGAACAGCAGCCAGCCGCTGTAGGCCACCATCACCGGGAACAGATAGGCCATGTAACCGAACAGGTAGAGAAAGATGTCGGCAAACCAGGCGCCGGCGCGACCGCCCAGATTGGCGATACCCGCCGGACGCCCCGCACTGGACCAGCCCGGATCGGCCGGGTGATAGGTGTACAGGGCGATAAGCAGATAGATGGCAACGGCGCCGAACAGGTACAGCGCTGCCTCGCGCAGGCCGCGCCGCAACTGGTGTCCAAGGACGAAACGATCCGGTTTCTTGCTGCTCGCCTGGGCCAATTAAATTAACCTTTTACTGTAAGTGTGAGAACTAACGCTTTGTAATTCTACAGATTAACGCCACACATTACACCGTCTTGAGCGCCGGGTGGATGATTTCCCCATCCCGCACGTTCACCCCACGCGCCAGGGCCGGATGCGCCTCCCAGTCCCCCTGCGCCAGCCGCTGCACATGGGGGATCAGGGCCGCCGACAGCGCCTGCGAGGCGGTGCGCGGCACCGAGCCCGGCATATTGGTCACCCCGAAGTGCAGAATGTTCTCCCAGATGAAGGTCGGCGCCGCCCAGGTGGTGGGCCGGGTGGTCTCGATGCAACCGCCCTGATCCACCGAAATATCGATGACCACGCTGCCCGGCTCCATGGCACGCACGGTATCGGCACTGACCAGATGGGGGGCGCGGGCGCCGGGGATCAGCACCGCCCCCACCAGCAGGTCCGCGCCCAGCACCGCCTGCTCGATGGCATCGGCATAGGGATGCAGGGCGGTGACGTTGGGGCCGAGGGCACGCATCATGGCCAGCTTGTCGCGGCTGCGGTCGAACACCGTCACCCGCGCCCCCAGGGCCGCCGCCACCATGGCAGCACTGCCGCCGGCCACACCGGCACCGAGGATCACCACATGACCGCGCTCCGCCGCCGGCAGGCCGCCCAGCAGTATGCCCTTGCCGCCCTGCGGCGCGGTGAGCAGATGTGCCCCGGCCTGTACCGCGATGCGGCCGGCAATATCGCTCATGGGGGCCAGCAGCGGCAGACGGCCGTCGGCCTCCTCCACCGTCTCGAAGGCCACGCCGGTGAGGCCGATGCGCAGCAGCTCCGCCGTCAGCGCCGGTTCGGCAGCCAGGTGCAGATAACAGAACAGCAGATGGTCGGCGCGCAGCAGCGGCCATTCCTGCGGCTGCGGCTCCTTCACCTTCACCACCAGCTGCGCCCAGCCATACAGGGCCGCCGCGTCGGGCAGCACACTCACGCCCACCGCCGCGTAATCGCTATCGGCATAGCCACTGAGGCGGCCGGCGTCGCGCTCGACGGCAACCTCGTGTCCGACGCGTACCAGTTCGGCGGCCGCGGCCGGGATCAAGCCCACGCGGCCTTCAAGGGTTTTCACCTCGCGGGGAATACCGATGCGCATACGCTGTCCTTTACCCTTGGGGAGGCATTCCGTAACATGCCGCTACTGCGAGTTGAACTTGGCGAATTCACCCCGATATCCCGTGCCTGCAACGCCGCTACAGCACAGAATTTCAGGAATTTAACTGCGATGGAGTCTACCACATGAGCCAAACCAAGCATTGCCGCCTGCTGATCCTCGGTTCCGGTCCCGCCGGCTACACCGCCGCCGTCTACGCCGCCCGCGCCAACCTCAATCCGGTGATCATCACCGGCATGCAGCAGGGCGGCCAGCTGATGACCACCACCGAGATCGACAACTGGCCCGGCGGCGAGCACGGCCTCACCGGCCCCGGCCTGATGCAGCAGATGGAGGAGCATGCCAAGCGCTTCAACACCGAGATCATCTTCGACACCATCATGCAGGCCGATCTGTCCAGGCGCCCGTTCACCCTCACCGGTGACTCCGCCAGCTACACCTGCGACGCCCTGATCATCGCCACCGGCGCCTCCGCCATGTACCTGGGCCTGGAGTCGGAGGAGAAGTTCAAGGGCCGCGGCGTCTCCGGCTGCGCCACCTGCGACGGCTTCTTCTACCGCAATCAGAACGTCGCCGTGATCGGCGGCGGCAACACCGCCGTGGAAGAGGCGCTGTACCTGTCCAACATCGCCAAGCACGTCACCGTGGTGCACCGCCGCGACAAGTTCCGCTGCGAGAAGATCCTCACCGACCAGCTCATGGAGAAGGCGAAGAACGGCAACGTCACCATCGAGTGGAACCACGAAGTGGACGAGGTGCTGGGTGACAAGTCCGGCGTCACCGGCCTGCGCATCAAGAGCACCCAGGACGGCAGCAAGAAGGACCTGGAACTGACCGGCGTGTTCATCGCCATCGGCCACAAGCCCAACACCGACCTGTTCGACGGCCAGATCACCCTGGAACACGGCTACATCGTCACCCAGGGCGGCCGCAACGGCAACGCCACCGCCACCAACATCGAGGGCGTGTTCGCCGCCGGCGACGTGGCCGACCACAACTACCGCCAGGCCATCACCTCCGCCGGCACCGGCTGCATGGCCGCGCTCGACGCCGAGGCCTTCCTGGAGGGCAAGGGCTAAGCTTGCTTTCAGGTCCCCGCGGCCCCATCAAAACCCGCAGGCGTCCCCTGCGGGTTTTTTATTGGATGGAGAAAAAACATGACAGGATCAACAAGATAAAACAGGATTAACAAGATAGAGCCATTCTTGTGCATCTTGTTTTATCTTGTTCATCCTGTCCCAAGATTTTATGAGCCGCATCGATCTCCTCACCAGCCTGGATGACATACCCGCCGCGGAGTGGAACGCGCTCGAAGGCGGCCTCGACAATCCCTTTCTGCGCCACGAATTCCTCGCCAACCTGGAGCGCCATGGCTGCGTCGGCGAGCACTGGGGCTGGCGGCCACGTCACCTCATCGTACGCGGCGAGGACGGCACCCTGCTCGGCGCGGTGCCGCTCTATCTCAAGGACAATTCCTACGGCGAACTGGTGTTCGACTGGGCCTGGGCCGATGCCTACCAGCGCAGCGGCCTGCGCTACTACCCCAAGCTGGTGTCCGCCGTCCCCTACTCCCCGATCACCGGTCCGCGCCTGCTGGTGCATGGTGACGCCGACCGCACCGCGGTGGAGACTCAACTCATCGCCGCCGTACATGACCTGCTGCGCGAGGAAGGTGCCTCGTCCATGCACTGGTTGTTTCCCGACGCCGTCCAGATGGACACCCTGGAGCGGCACGGCTTCATGCGCCGCACCGGCTGCCAGTACCACTGGCACAACCGCGGCTACGCATCCTTCGAGCATTTCCTCGAAGGTTTCACCCGCGATCGGCGCAAGAAGGTGAAGCAGGAACGGCGCCGGGTGCGCGACGCCGGCATCGAAATCGATGTGTTGCACGGCGACGAAATCAGCGCCGAACAGTGGGAAATTTTCCACCGTTTCTACGAGAGCACCTACGACAAGCGCGGCGGCCATCCCACCCTGACGCTGCCGTTCTTTCAGGCCATCGGTCGTGAGCTGCCACGTAGTGTCGTGCTGGTACTGGCCAGGCATCAGGGCGCGTATGTGGCAGGCGCGCTCAACCTGCGCTCCAGCGACACCCTCTACGGCCGTCACTGGGGCTGCATGGAAGAGTTCAACAGCCTGCATTTCGAGGCCTGTTACTATGTCGGCATCGACTACTGCATTACCCACGGCCTGCAACGTTTTGAACCCGGCGCCCAGGGCGAACACAAGGTGTGGCGCGGTTTCGAGCCGACGCCCGTGTGGTCGGCCCATTACCTGGCTCATCCGGCCTTCACCGATGCGGTGGGGCGCTATCTGCAACAGGAAAAGGACGCGATGGAGCAACAGATGGCCGAACTGCGTGGACACCTGCCGTTCAAGACTGCGGCGGATCAGAAATGAACCGTACCGGCCCGTTCTGGCTCGATCCCGCCGACATGAGTTACGCCTTCCCGCCGGTGGAGCAGGCCCTGCGCGAGCCCGACGGCCTGCTCGCCATCGGCGGCGACCTCGCGCCCGAACGCATCATCAACGCCTACCGCCACGGCATCTTTCCCTGGTTCAGCCCCGGCCAGCCCATTCTGTGGTGGTCACCGGATCCACGCGCCGTACTGTTTCCTGAGCAGCTCAAGGTATCGCGCAGCCTGCGCAAGACCCTCAACAGGGGTGTATTTCACGTGCGCTTCGACACGTCATTTGCGCAGGTGATCCGCGCCTGCGCCGACACGCCGCGCCGCGGCCAGCCCGGCACCTGGATCACGCCGGAGATGCAGCAGGCCTATATCAAACTGCATCAACTGGGCTACGCCCACTCGGCGGAAAGCTGGCATGGAGAGGAACTTGTCGGGGGGCTGTACGGGATACGGCTCGGCCGGGTGTTCTTCGGCGAATCCATGTTCAGCCGCAGGACCGATGCATCGAAGGTCGCCTTCGTACATCTGGTGCGCAAACTGCAGGAAGAAGGCGTGGTGCTCATCGACTGCCAGGTGACCACAGATCACCTGCTCAGCCTGGGCGCGGAGGATATTCCGCGGCGGCGTTTCGTCGAACTGCTGCGCCTTTACGCGAAACCATGATGTGCCCTGCATGTACCGATCCCTAGGCTACTCCGCTACCTGTCGCATCTTGCACCCAACGCCCCCTGGTACTACTATGTGACTACTTATGCAGCGGGAGTCATCCATGCCCATTGTCTCCACATCGATAAAGCTTCCCGATGAACTCAAGGCCAGGATTCAGAGGCTGGCCGAACTGAGCCGCCGCTCGCCCCACAGTGTGATGCTTGAAGCACTGGAACGGGAGGTGGCGCGGGAGGAGCGCTTGTATGAATTCGTGCAGGAGGCGATACGGTCGGACAAGGACATTGAAGAAGGCGGCAATATATACCGTGCCGACGACGTACATGCCTGGCTGAAACGGATGGCGCAGGGAGTTGCCACCGAAAGGCCGAAACCTTGGCGCAGGTAATCTACTCCGAAAACGCGCCCACCAATCTGGAGTGTCTGTTTAATTTCCTGCTCGCGCAGGACCCTGCAACAGCCATGGCGGCCACCACCGCCATCACGAGCGCAGTCGACACACTTGGAGCACACCCCTTGATCGGGCGCTGTATCGAGGGTGACATCCGGGAGCTCATTGTTTCCTACGGCAAATCGGGCCACGTTGCCCTATACCGCTTCGTCCCGGCACGCGATCAGGTTCGCATCCTCGCCATCCGC
Source organism: Thiohalomonas denitrificans (assembly GCA_020725115.1). GTDB lineage: Bacteria > Pseudomonadota > Gammaproteobacteria > Thiohalomonadales > Thiohalomonadaceae > Sulfurivermis > Sulfurivermis denitrificans_A. Next base: position 18,104 of record DYFR01000015.1, on the reverse strand, counting down.
CATCAATTGGAACTCGACTATCCGGCATGAGCCGGCAAGCCTGGCTGATTAGATTTTGCATTCTCCGCATTGACGCACCCGCTCGAACAGGCACACCGCCACCGCCGCCGCCACGTTGAGCGACTCGACCTTCCCCGGCATGGGGATGATCACCTGTTGCGTGGCACACTCAGACAGCGCGGGCGACAATCCAGCCCCTTCATTGCCGAAGACAAAAGCGGTCGAGCCGGAGAGGTCGATGTCGTAAAGGGAATGCGTTGCATCGAGACGGGTGGCGATCACGGCCTCGAAACGCCGCGCCGTTTCCGCCAAATCCTGTCCCTCATGGATGGCAATGGCAAAGTGCGCCCCCATCCCGGCGCGCAGCGCCTTGGGTGACCAGGCCTCGGCGCAGCCGGTCGAGAGAAACACCGCATCGCTTCCCGCCGCGGCCGCGGTACGGATGATGCTGCCGAGATTGCCGGGGTCCTGGATGTTCTCCAGCAGCACCGCGCTGCGGCAAGTCTGCTGTTCCGGCGTCGGCACGGACAGCAAACCCAGCACGCCCACCGGTGTTTCCACCGGAGAGACGGCATCGAACAGGGGCGGGGCGAACAGCAGCGCGGGCACGCTTGTATAACGCGCAAGACAGCGGGCGATTTCCGCGTCGTGCTCCGCCCCTTCGCGCACCACCAGCAGCTCCGGCTGCCCCCCCGTATCGGCCAGCGCATGCAGCAGGTGCACGCCGTCGAGCAGGGTCTGAGCGGCCTTGCGCCGCTCGCGCGCGCTCGTCGCCAGTTTCTTCAGCTGCTTGAACTGCGGATTCTCTGCCGAGGTGATGTGCGTGAAGAGGCTCATCATCAAGAGCAGTCTCTCGCCAAGACGCCAAGAGCGCAAAGAACTGCCAGAAAAGACTTTCTTGGCGAGCTTGGCGTCTTGGCGAGAGTCATGGTTTTCCGCCAAGGGGTAGGCACGATAAAACGCAGCGGTATCGGGCATGGCCTGCCGGACACCGCTGTCGCTATGTCCGGCCTACGCGCTCCAGTCGTCTTGGCGAGATTCATGGTTTTTTCCCGCTCCGCGCCACCATATCCAGGGCCAGCGCCTCGGCCACCTTGATGCCGTCCACCGCGGCGGAGAGGATGCCGCCGGCATAACCGGCGCCCTCGCCGGCCGGATACAGGCCTTTTACGTTGAGGCTCTGCAACGTGGTTTCGTTGCGGCGGATGCGGATTGGCGAGGAGGTGCGCGTCTCCACGCCGGTGAGCACGGCGTCGGCGCGGGAGAAGCCGCGAATCTGTTTGTCGAAGGCGGGAATGGCCTCGCGGATGGCCTCGATGGCGTAGTCGGGCAGCGCGCTGCTCAGGTCGGTCAGGTGCACGCCGGGCGTGTAGGACGGTGGCACCTCGCCGAACGCGGTCGACGGCCGGCCGGCGAGAAAATCGCCTACCAGTTGGCCCGGCGCCTGATAGTTGCGCCCACCCAGCTCGAAGGCGCGCGCCTCCAGTTGCTCCTGCAAGGCGATACCCGCCAGTGGGTCGCCGGGATAATCCTGCTCCGGCGTGATACCGACCACGATGCCGCTGTTGGCATTGCGCTCCTGGCGCGAATACTGGCTCATGCCGTTGGTCACCACATGCCCCTCCTCCGAGGTGGCTGCGACCACCTGGCCGCCGGGACACATGCAGAAGCTGTAGACGGTGCGGCCATTCTTGCAGTGGTGCACCAGCTTGTAGTCGGCGGCGCCCAGTTCCGGATGCCCTGCCTGGCTGCCGAAGCGGCAGCTGTCGATCATCGACTGCGGATGCTCGATGCGGAAACCGACCGAGAACGGCTTGGCCTCGATGTACACGCCGCGTCGGTGCAGCATGCGGAAGGTGTCGCGTGCGCTGTGGCCGATGGCGAGGATCACGTGATCCGCTTCGATGCGCTCGCCGCCGGCCAGCACCACCGCCTTGATGGCACCATTTTCGATCTCCACGTCGTCCACGCGGCTCTGGAAACGGAACTCGCCCCCCAGCGCCTCGATGGTGGCGCGGATCTTTTCCACCATGCTCACCAGGCGGAAGGTGCCGATGTGCGGCTTGCTGATGTAAAGGATTTCCTCCGGCGCACCGGCCTGGACGAACTCGGTCAGAACCTTGCGGCCGAGATGGCGCGGGTCCTTGATCTGGCTGTGCAGCTTGCCGTCGGAAAAGGTGCCGGCGCCGCCCTCGCCGAACTGCACGTTGGATTCCGGATTGAGCTTGCCCTCGCGCCACAGCGCCCAGGTGTCCCTGGTGCGCTGGCGCACCGGCGTGCCGCGCTCCAGGATGATGGGGCGGAAGCCCATCTGCGCCAACAGAAGGCCCGCCATGAAACCGCACGGGCCGGTGCCGATCACCACCGGCCGGCTATGGAGTTGTGCCGGCGCCTGCGCAACATATCGGTAGCTGGTATCCGGCGTCGGAACCACATGGGAATCGCCACGGAACTTGTGCAGCAACGTTTCCTCGTCCTGCACCTCCACATCCAGCGTATAGGTGAAGACGATGGCCCCGCGCTTGCGGGCATCGTAACCGCGGCGGGCGATGCGGTAACCGCGCAGCGCCTGCGCCGCAATGCCCAGCCGCCGCAGGATCGCCGCAGTGATATCCTCATCGGAGTGTTCGAGGGGAAGCCTGATTTCGGTAAGTCGTAACATGCATTTATCCGGTGCGGGAAAGCGGCGGCAAGGGATGCACATAGTAGCGTTTTTCCGGGCTTGTCGCAGACAGTGCGGCCATGCTGCAAAAGAGAAAACCGCAGACTTCGCATGGAGGCGCGGCAGAACGGGTGTGATATGTTTTCTCCATGACCAGTCCCCACGCCTTTTCCGTGCTGCCCGCCGATCTGGTGTTCTACGCCAGCCCACCGCACCCGTGCAGCTATCTGCCGGAGCGCGAGGCGATCACCCTGTTCGCCGACCCGCATGCGCCGATGACGCCGGCGCTGTACAGCGTGCTGGCGGAACTGGGCTTCCGCCGCAGCGGCAACTACGTCTACCGGCCGCGCTGCCCCACCTGCGATGCCTGCCGCCCGGCGCGCATCCCGGCAATGGAGTTCACGCCGGATCGCAGTCAGCGCCGCGCCTGGCAACGCAACCGTGACCTCGCCGTGTCCGTGCTGCCGGCGGAGTATCACGAAGAGCATTACCAGCTCTACCGCAGGTACATCCACAGCCGCCACGCCGACGGCGGCATGGACGTGGATGATCAGGCCCGTTATCTGGAATTTCTCGGCAGCCGCTGGATGGATACCCGCTTTGTGGAGTTCCGCCTGCAGGAGCGGCTGCTGATGGTCGCGGTCATCGACCTGATGAGTGACGGCCTTTCGGCCGTATATACCTTTTTCGACCCCAACGAAGCCCGCCGCAGCCTCGGCACCTACGCCGTGCTGTGGCAGGTGGAAGAAACCCTCCGCCGCAAACTCCCCTTTCTTTACCTGGGTTACTGGATCGAGGAATCCCCCCGCATGGCGTACAAGAAACGATTTCGCCCGCTGGAGGTCTATAAGGGTGGCGACTGGCGGAGGCTCAAGCAGGAACCCTGACGGCCGCTATACTCATAGACAGTGTGGCATCCCCCGCCATACAAAGGAGGCAATATGCTGAGCTTCGTCTATCAGCTGGCCCACACCTTCGAGCGGGAACATGGCTATCCGCCCAACCTGCTCTACCTGAACCACCGCCTTTACAGCGCCCTGCGGGCGGATCTCCCCACCGATGCCGAACAGGGTACCCTGCGCGAGCGCCTGGGGATGGAGATCGTGCTGACCGAGGAAGTGGTTCACCCGCACGTCGCCTGGACCCGCCTGGTCTGGCAACAGGCCGCGGGCTGAGCGCAGGCCAATTCTCCTCTTGCCGGCCTCATGGCCGGGTGTGTGCCTTTCTTTCCCCCACCATAAATCTTTGCCTTGCAACGCGAAATGAGGCAAACTTGCGGGCTAATTCACGGCCTGTACGGACTGTACGTCGGTCCACATCCCGGGTTCCCTTTCGAGCGAGGCACGAGCACCACCGTATGGCGAAGGAAGAAGGCATTGAAATGGAAGGCACGGTCATCGAGACCCTGCCCAACACCATGTTCCGCGTAGAGCTGGAGAACGGCCACGTCGTGACCGCCCATATCTCCGGCAAGATGCGCAAGCACTACATCCGCATCCTCACTGGCGACAAGGTCACCGTTCAGGTTACCCCGTATGACCTGAGCAAGGGACGCATCACCTTCCGCGCCCGCTAGGAAGACAGTTACGCGCGGCGAGGTACGAGGCCTCCATCGCGTCACGCCTTCCGCAGTCCAATAAAAAACGCCCGGCCGCATTATGCGCCGGGCGTTTTTTGTTGGCGGCGGCGGCCGGCGGTCAATGCACCGTGGCGGCCTCCTCCTTGCCTTCGAACTCGAAACTCAGTTCGCCGTCGTGCTCGGTCACCAGCACGTGACCGCCGCCTTCCAGCTTGCCGAACAGCAGTTCCTCGGCCATCGGCTTCTTGATGTGTTCCTTGATGACACGCGCCATGGGGCGGGCACCCATCTGCGGGTCGTAGCCATTCCTGGCCAGCCAGCGGCGGGCCGCCATATCCACATCAAGGCTGACGCCCTTCTGTTCCAGCTGCGTCTCCAGCTCCATGATGAACTTGTCGACCACGTGCTTGATGTTTTCCTCGTCCAGCGGCTTGAACTGGATCACCGCATCGAGACGGTTGCGGAACTCGGGCGTGAACATCTTCTTCAGCGCCTCCATGCCGTCGCTGCTGTGATCCTGCTCGGTGAAGCCGATGGAGCGGCGGCTGGTTTGCTCCGCACCGGCATTGGTGGTCATCACCAGGATGACGTTACGGAAGTCGGCCTTGCGACCGTTGTTGTCGGTCAGCGTGCCATGATCCATCACCTGCAACAGCAGGTTGAACACGTCCGGATGGGCCTTCTCGATCTCGTCCAGCAGCAACACCGCGTGCGGATGCTTGGTGATGGCCTCGGTGAGCAGACCGCCCTGGTCAAAACCGACATAGCCCGGCGGCGCACCGATCAGGCGCGATACCGTGTGCCGTTCCATGTACTCGGACATGTCGAAGCGGATCAGCTCGATGCCGAGGATGCTGGCCAGCTGGCGCGTCACCTCGGTCTTGCCGACGCCGGTGGGACCGGCGAACAGGAAGGAGCCGATAGGCTTGTGATCGACGCCGAGACCGGAACGGGCCATCTTGATGGCCGAGGACAAGGTGGTAATGGCCTCGTCCTGGCCGTAGATCATCAGCTTGAGGTCGCGCTCCAGATTCTTCAGGCCCTCGCGATCCGAGGCGGACACGCTCTTGGGCGGGATACGCGCGATCTTGGCCACCACCGCCTCGATATCCTTTACCCCCAGCGTCTTCTTGCGCTTCGACACCGGCTGCATGCGCTGATTGGCACCGGCCTCGTCGATGACGTCGATGGCCTTGTCCGGCAGGTGACGGTCGTTGATGTAGCGCGCCGCCAGTTCCGCCGCCGCGCGCAGCGCCGCCTTGGTGTACTTGACCTCGTGGTGCTCCTCGAAGCGGGACTTCAACCCCTCCAGGATCTGCACCGTTTCCTCTACCGTCGGCTCCGGCACATCAATCTTCTGGAAGCGGCGTGCCAGGGCGCGGTCCTTCTCGAAGATGCCGCGGTACTCCTGGTAGGTGGTCGAGCCGATGCACTTGAGGTCGCCATTGGCCAGCACCGGCTTGATCAGGTTGGAGGCATCCATGGCACCACCGGAGGCGGCACCCGCCCCGATGATGGTGTGGATTTCGTCAATGAACAGGATGGCACCCGGTTCCTTCTTCAGCTGGGACAATACGGCCTTGAGGCGCTTCTCGAAGTCGCCGCGATACTTGGTACCGGCCAGCAGAGCGCCCAGGTCAAGGGAATAGACCGTGCTGTGGGCCAGCACCTCGGGAACCTCGCTATCGACGATCTTCTTGGCCAGCCCCTCGGCCAGGGCGGTCTTGCCCACACCGGCCTCGCCGACGAACAGCGGATTGTTCTTGCGGCGGCGGCACAGCACCTGGATGGTGCGCTCGACCTCCGCGGCTCGGCCGATAAGGGGGTCGATCTTCCCCTGACGCGCCAGCGCGTTGAGATTGGAGGCATAGGCCTCCAGCGGCTTCTGCATCGGTTCCGCGCCACCCTCCTCCTCACTGGAGCGGGCCGTCTCGTCCTCCCCCTCACCGGTGAGCTTGGAAATGCCGTGTGAGATGTAATTGACGATGTCGAGCCGGGTGATGTTCTGCTGATTGAGGAAATAGACTGCCTGCGACTCCTGCTCGCTGAACATGGCTACCAGTACGTTGGCGCCGTTCGCCTCCTTGCGCTCCGAGGCCTGGACGTGGAACACGGCGCGCTGCAGTACGCGCTGAAAACCGAGCGTAGGCTGGATTTCGCGCTCGCTGTCGGCGGTCAGCAGCGGCACGGTGTCCTCGATAAAGCCGACCAGATCGCCGTGCAGCTGTTCCATATTGGCGCCGCAGGCCTTGAGTGCGGCCAGCGAAGTTGGTTCGTCCAGCAGTGCCAGCAGCAGGTGCTCCACCGTCATGAACTCGTGACGGTGGTCACGCGCCGCCTTGAACGCCTGATTGAGGGTAAATTCCAGTTCTTTGGTCAGCATGGTCAGCCTCTCTTTGAGCCTACTCGGCCTCCATGGCGCACATCAACGGGTGCTGGTTCTGGCGGGAGTAGCTGTTGACCTGCTGTACCTTGGTCTCGGCCACATCCCGGCTATAGACACCGGCAACCCCCTTCCCCTCAGTATGGACCGCCAGCATGATACGTGTGGCCGCCGGGCGATCCTTGTCGAAAAAATATTCCAGAATATGCACGACAAACTCCATCGGCGTGTAGTCGTCGTTCAACAGCACCACCTTGTACATGGGGGGGCGCTTGAGCCTGGGGCGTTCCTCTTCGACCGCCAGGTCGCGCAGGTCTCCATGCTGATGATCGCTGTCTGCCATATTTCCTTACCTGTGCCTATCCACGGTTACTAACATAAAGACTCGGCCGGTCATTTCCAAGCCTGGTCAGTGTAACAAGCTGGTGGTTTTCGATTGGAACCCGTTCGGCCGATAAAATTCCACGTTGGGTGTGGTGCCAGGAGAGATGCGCTTGTGGGGGATAATCGGGTCGGGTTTCCGGCCCCGTCTGAAAACAGCCCAGAAATGAAAACGGGGCAGGCATCCCGCTGGCGCCTGCCCCGTTTTGCTTGCCGCCCGTTACATATGGTCGATCATCGCATCACCAAAGGCCGAGCAGGACAGCTCCCTGGCGCCGTCCATCAGACGGGCGAAATCGTAGGTCACGGTCCTGGCACTGATGGCACCGGCCAGGCCCTTGACGATGAGGTCGGCGGCCTCGAGCCAGCCGAGGTGGCGCAGCATCATCTCGGCGGAGAGGATGATGGAGCCGGGGTTGACCTTGTCCTGGCCGGCATACTTGGGCGCCGTACCGTGGGTGGCCTCGAACATGGCCACCGTATCGGACAGATTGGCACCGGGGGCGATGCCGATGCCGCCCACCTGGGCCGCCAGGGCATCGGAGATGTAGTCGCCGTTGAGGTTGAGGGTGGCGATCACGCTGTACTCCGCCGGACGCAGCAGGATCTGCTGCAGGAAGGCGTCGGCAATGACGTCCTTGATGACGATGTCCTTGCCGGTCCTGGGGTTCTTCATCACCATCCACGGGCCGCCGTCCAGCAGCCGGGCGCCGAATTCCTCCTGGGCCAGTTCGTAGCCCCAGCTCTTGAAGGCACCCTCGGTGAATTTCATGATGTTGCCCTTGTGCACCAGGGTCACCGAGTCGCGCTCGTTGTCGATGGCGTACTGGATGGCCTTGCGCACCAGGCGCTTGGTGCCTTCGCTGGAGACCGGCTTGATGCCGATGCCGGAGGTGGCCGGGAAGCGGATCTTCTTCACCCCCATCTCCTTCTGCAGGAACTCGATGACCTTCTGCGCCTCGGGCGTACCGGCGGCCCACTCGATGCCGGCATAGATGTCCTCGGAATTCTCGCGGAAGATGACCATATCGGTCTTCTCCGGCTCCTTCACCGGGCTGGGGCAGCCGGCGTAATAGCGCACCGGGCGCAGGCAGACGTACAGATCCAGCTCCTGGCGCAGGGTGACGTTGAGGGAGCGGATGCCGCCGCCGACGGGGGTGGTCAGCGGGCCCTTGATGGACACCACGAAGTCCCGCACCGCCTGCATGGTCTCGGCCGGCAGCCAGGTGTTTTCGCCGTAAACTGCGTTGGCCTTCTCCCCTGCGTAGACCTCCATCCAGGCGACGGAACGCTGGCCACCGTAGGCCTTGGCCACCGCCGCGTCCACCACCTTGCGCATCACCGGGGTAATGTCCACACCGGTGCCGTCACCCTCGATGAAGGGGATGATCGGACGGGCCGGGACGTTGAGGGAAAAATCGGGATTGACGGTGATTTTCGTGCCGTCGGCGGGCACCTGGATCTTGTCGTAGGCCATGACTGCTCCGTGGGATAGCGGGAAAAATGAGGCCGAATTCTACCACCCGTGACAGGATAGTGTCAGTTGGCAGTTCAGACGTCCGCCGGTGCGTCGACCAGGCGCGGCTTGCCGGTGAGATAGCCCTGAGCGAAATCGACACCGATTTCGTCGAGTAGGCGCCATATCTCCTCATTCTCGACATATTCGGCCACGGTGCGTTTACCCATGGCATGGGCGATGTCGTTCATTGACCGCACCATCGCCAGCTGCACCGTGTCCCTGGCGATGTCACGCACGAAGGAGCCGTCGATCTTGACGTAGTCCACCGGCAAATCCTTGAGGTAGGCGAAGGAACTGTAGCCGATCCCGAAGTCATCCAGTGCAGTAGTACAGCCAAGAGTACGCAAGCTGACAAGAAACTCCACCGCTGCCCCGATGTCGGCCATGGCGATAGTCTCGGTGATCTCGAAGGTGAGGCGGCGGGCATCAATACCGTATTGCGCCAGCCCTTCGGTGATCAGACGCAGCACTTCCTGATCACCAATGGCCATCGCCGAGAGATTGATCGACAGACGGCTTGACGGGTCTACCCGCCCTTCGGCAAGCAGGCGTATGGCATTGCGCACCACCCAGCGGTCGATATCAAGAATCAGTCCGAAACGCTCCGCCGATGGCATGAAACCGGAAGGCAGGATGATCTCGTCTCCCTCGCCACGCATACGCAACAGCAGTTCGTGGCTGACGATGGCGCGCTGTGGAATGCTGACTATTGGCTGCAGCGCAAAGACAAAACCGTCATCCTCGATGGCCTGCTTGATATTGCGCGCCCAGCCCATGCCGGCAAACATCGTATCCATACTGGCGCGATCATCCGCCTGGTACAGATGCACACAGTTCCGCCCTGCCCGTTTTGCCATGTGACAGGCAATATCGGCACGCGCCATCAGGTCCTCGCGCGACACCACATCGCTGTCGAACATGGCCAGGCCGATGGAACAGCCGATATCTATCACCCGACCCTCATGCCGGAAGGTATAGTTCGCCATCATCTGGCGATAACTTTCCGCCGTAGACTGCGCCTGCTCCAGCGTTACATCGTAGAGCAGTATGGAGAATTCATCGCCGCCGAGACGAGCGATGAGATCGCTCTTGCGGCTGCGCTTGGTAATCAGGCCCGCCACCTCGATCAGCACCCGGTCACCGGCCAGATGACCCAGGGTATCGTTGACGAACTTGAAGTTATCCAGGTCGATATAAAGCAGCGCACTATTCAAACCCTTCTGGCGCATGGAACGCTGCATTACCCGCTCCATTTCATCGGTGAAATACTGGCGGTTATACAGCCCGGTAAGCGAATCATGCTCCGCCAGATGACGCAGGTGATCCAGCATCGCCTTGCGCTCGCTGATATCGGACACGATGGCGGTGAAATAGCGCTGTCCGTCCAGCTGCATCTCGCCCACCTTGATCGACATGGGAAACACCGAACCGTCCTTGCGCTGCGCATTGACGTTCATCTCATTGCCGATGATGCGCTGCTCGCCGGTCTCGATATAGTGCCTGATATAATGGTCGTGCTCCTCACGCATGGGATGCGGCATCAGAACATTGACCTTCTGTCCGATCATCTCCTCCGCCTGATAGCGAAACAGGGATTCAGCGGCAGCATTGAAGGTTTCAATCACGCCCTGTTCATTGATGGTGATGATACCGTCACTGGCATTGTCAAGAATGGAGGAAAGGCGCGTCTCGCGTCCGTTCACCTTATTCTGCATCTCGCGGAAAGCCCTCAGCAGCGACTCCGTTTCATACGTACGCGTCTTCAACAGCGGGGTGTAGGCCTCACCCTCGCCCAATGCCTGCAGGGCCATGATCACCTGATCGATGGGGCGGCGGATCACCACTTCATAGGCAAGATAGATAAGTATCAGCAGCACTATGAACAGACCGGCCATCTGCCACAGGAATCTGGTGAGTTCCTCCGTCTGCCGTATCGAACCCAGCATGTCTTGTGAAACCATGATGCCCAGCCGCTCCTCTACGGAGTTGTAGGCTCGACGTATCTTGCCAAACAACGGCTGGATGGTATTGCGTAATGCCGCGATATCCCCGCGCCAGTTCTCAGACTGGTATATCCCGATAATCCTGGAAAAATCCTGATCGAACTCGGTGACCACCGCATGCAAGCGTGCCAGGGAAGCATCCAGGTGCTTGAGCTGCGCCAGCTTTGCCTCCCGTTGCAGGTTGTCCAGATGGCGCCGGATCTCCAGCATGTACAGGGCACGATCGTACAACTGCTGCTGCATCCCCGCTTCCGGCATGCCGATGACGCCGGAGCGATTGGCAATATAGAGTCGGACATTGCTGATTTGCTGCGACCACAGGTAACGCACCTCCTGCAACACGTTCAACATATCTCTGGTATAGCTGCCGCTCGTTTCCAGTTCTACGCCGATAATGGCGTCATCCATGGCGTTCAGAAAGGCCATGTTCAGCGGATAGAGCTTGTCGGTAATGATGGGTGAGGCGGGATAACGCTTTTCGAGTGTTGCGATGATATCCAGCAGGGTACGCACTTCCAGGTCGGCCTGTCGCAGCAAGGCGACAAGGGATATGAAACTGTCCCGCAGCTCAGCATCGTCCGTCATGACGACCGCCGCGTTCAGTTCCTCTGTGCGCCGGTCAATCTCCGGCAGCAAGCCCTCCACGCTGGTGCGTGCCGATTCGTCCTGCAATACGGCATAGCGGTACAACCCGCCTTCCAGGTTGTCGACACTGTTCTTCAAGGCGACGAAATCGTCGGTGAATACCTGCTGGCGAGCAATGTTTTCCTGCGAGCGGGCAGCCACCTCCCGCACCTGGCTTTCGGTGTGCAACACCGCACCGAGCAAGAACGCGATGAAGATCAGGGACAGCGCGATAATGCGCCGACGTATGCTGCGTAACCCGTATGGCATGGCATTATTCTTGTTGGGTTTTATTGTGGAATATGGTATTGCCAGGCGCTCAACGGTACCATACCCGCAACATCCCGCGCCACGCAGCCCAACCGTACCCGTGTCTGATTCGTGATAAAAGTCGTCCTGTTCAACAAGCCCTACGGTGTCCTGCCCCAGTTCACCGATGAACAGGGACGCCCCACCCTGGCCGGCTATCTGACAGAGCAGGGCATATATCCCGCCGGCCGGCTGGACAGGGACAGCGAAGGATTGATGTTGCTTACCAATGACGGCGGGCTGCAGCACCGCATCAGCCATCCGTGCCACAAGCTGCCCAAGACCTACTGGGTGCAGGTTGAGGGCACACCGGATGAGGCTGCACTGGAGCGACTGCGCTGCGGCGTGCAACTCAACGACGGCCCGACCGCACCGGCCAGGGCGCGGCTGATGGCCGAGCCGGAGCTGTGGCCGCGGGTTCCGCCGATCCGCTATCGTGCGGCGATCCCGACCTGCTGGATCGAACTGGAGATCAGCGAGGGGCGCAACCGGCAGGTGAGACGCATGACCGCCGCCGTGGGCCACCCCACCCTGCGCCTGATACGCTGGGCCATCGGCCCGTGGACACTGGCAGGACTGGCGCCGGGACAATGGCGCGAACTGGCGCCACACGAATACACAAACCTGTTACAGGAAAGAGATCATGGAAATCTGGAAACCCCACGTCACCGTGGCCAGCGTGCTGGAGCGGGACGGAAAGTTCCTGCTGGTGGAGGAAGAGGCCGACGGCCGCGTGGTGTATAACCAGCCCGCCGGTCATCTGGAAGATGACGAAAGCCCCATCACCGGCGCGGCGCGCGAGACCCTGGAAGAAACCGGCTACAGCCATGTCCCCGAGGCCGTGCTGGGCGTGTACCGCTGGCGCAAGCCGGACAGCGATATCACCTACCTGCGCTTCGCCTTCACCGGCCGCATCACTGGCCATGACCCCGCGCGCCCGCTCGATACCGGCATCCTGCGTGCCGTATGGTTCACACGCGACGAGGTCGCTGCACTGGGCAGCGCCCTGCGCAGCCCGCTGGTATTGCGCTGCATCGATGACTACCTTGCCGGCAAGCGCTACCCGCTCGACCTGCTGACCGAGATGTAGCGGCACTCCTCATGCTTTACTGGATAAACTTCCACAACCTGCCGCAGACGACTGCATGGACGCAGTCGGTTGGAAATGTCTGGAACATATTTCCCAGGCGCAGAGCCACAGAGAATACGTGGAACGGTTTTCTCTGCGCCCTCTGCGTCTCTGCGCCAGGGTATTGTTGTTGGCTGTTTGACGTTCCGGAGGCCGCGGCATGACCCGCCCCTACGTCATCGTCGGCATGTCCGGCGGCGTCGACTCCTCCGTCGCCGCCCTGCTGCTGCAACGGCAGGGCTATCGCGTCGAAGGCCTGTTCATGAAGAACTGGGAGGAGGACGACGACGCCGAGTACTGTGCCGCCGCCGTCGATCTGGCCGATGCACGTGCGGTGTGCGACCGGCTGGGCATCCCGCTGCATACCATCAACTTCTCCGCCGAATACTGGGAGCGCGTATTCAGCCATTTCCTCGCCGAATACAGCGCCGGACGCACGCCCAACCCGGACATTCTGTGCAACAAGGAGATCAAGTTCCGCGCCTTCCTCGACCACGCCCTGCACCTCGGGGCCGACGCCATCGCCACCGGCCACTATGCCCGCGTCGATGCGGAAAATGGCGTCTACCGCCTGCGCAAGGGCCTCGACCCGGACAAGGATCAGAGCTACTTCCTCTACACCCTGCAGCAGGAACAGCTGTCGCGCGCCCTGTTTCCGGTGGGCGAACTGCACAAGAGTGAGGTGCGCCACCTGGCGCAGGAACATGGCCTCGTCACCCACGACAAGAAGGACAGCACCGGCATCTGCTTCATCGGCGAGCGCCGCTTCAAGGATTTTCTCGCCCGCTATCTGCCGGCCTGCCCCGGCGAAATGCGCACACCCGCCGGTGAGCTGGTCGGCCGCCACGACGGCCTGATGTACTACACCCTGGGCCAGCGCCAGGGCCTCGGCATCGGCGGCCGCAAGGAACACAGCGAGGCCGCCTGGTACGTGGTGGGCAAGGATCTGGAGCACAATGTACTGGTCGTAGCCCAGGGTCACGACCACCCCGGCATGTTCAGCCGCAGCCTGGAGGCAGGACAACTGCACTGGGTCGCAGGCCGAGCCCCGGCCGTTACGCACCCCTGCCGCAGCAAGGTTCGCTACCGCCAGGACGATCAACCCTGTACCATCACGACCCTGAACGCCGAGCGCTGTCTGGTCAGCTTCGAGCAGCCGCAGCGTGCCGTCACCCCGGGGCAATCCGTGGTGTTCTACGACGGCGATATATGCCTCGGCGGCGGTATTATTGAACGAACCACGCCTGCCTTTCCGGACTTAATATGAGCAAGACGATTACCGACCGCACCCTGGCCCTGGCGGGCCTGTTTCAGGCCGTTTCCCTGGTGGCACAGACCGCACGCCGCGGCATGGTGGAGCAGGCGCCGTTCGAGACCGTGATCCGCAGCCTGTTCGTACGCAATGCCGACGCCACCGTCGATATCTACGGCGATCTCTCCGCCCTGCGCCCCGGCCTGCAGACACTGCTGCGCCAGCTCGGCAACGATGGCGAGGCGCGGGATCTCGAGCTGACCCGCTACGCGGTGGCCCTGCTCGCCCTGGAGCGCAAGATGTCAGCACGCAAGGACCTTCTCGCCACCATTGCCGAAGGGCTGGAAAAGGCAGAGCGCCAGCTGAACCACTTTCATATCACCCACGACAGCCTCATCGCCGCCCTGGCCGATGTCTACGCCAACAGCGTGAGCACCCTGCAACCACGCATCATGGTCAGCGGTGAACACGGCCACCTGCAGAATCCGGACACCGCCAACCGCGTGCGTGCCCTGCTGCTGGCCGGCATGCGTGCCGCGGTACTGTGGAGCCAGAGCGGTGGCGGCCGACTGCAGCTGCTGTTCAAACGCAAGGCGTTTCTCGCCGAGGCACAGCGTCTGCTGGCACAGACGACCCACTAACCCCAGTTGCAAGTGACAAGTTACAAGTTGCAAGAAAACCATTTCTTGCCCTTTGTTTAACTTGCAACTTGTGACTTGAAACTTGCGACTTGAATATGAAACACGACGCCCTGCTCAAACACGCCGCAGCCCTGCTCGCCTCCATCCTCAACGGCAACTCCGCGGCGGACAAGGCGATGGAACGCTATTTCCGTGAGCACCGCGAACTGGGTGTACGCGATCGCGGTGCGGTGGCTGAGAATGTCTATGCCTGCCTGCGCCGCCTCGCCATGCTGCGCCACGCCGCGGGCAATGACGCCCCGGCCTCGGCCCTGGTGGCGGTACAACTGCTGACCGAGGGCTGGAGTGCGCGGGCGCTGGAACAGGCCGGCTATCCCGAACGCCCTGGTTTTGAGGGACGCGTGCTGGCGGAGCGCGCCCGTACCCTGAATGCGCCGGATCTGCCGCTCGAGGTGCGTACCAATCTGCCCGCCTGGCTGGCGGAACGGCTGGTGGCACAACTGGGAGAGGAAGAAACGCTGCAGCTGGCCGCGGCACTGAACCGGCCCGCGACACTGGATCTGCGCGTCAACACCGTCAAGGCCGATCGCGCCACGGTACAAGCCCGACTGGCCGAGGAAGGCCACGCCCTGGAACCGACGCCTTATTCTCCTCTCGGTCTGCGCCGTGCCGACCGCGCGCCGCTGTTCAAGAGTCCCAGTTTTCAGGACGGGCTGTTCGAGATACAGGATGAGGGCAGTCAGCTGCTAGGACTGCTGCTGGAACCGAAGCGGCGTGAAATGGTGGTGGATTTCTGTGCCGGCGCCGGTGGCAAGACCCTGGAGCTGGGCGCGCTGATGGCCAACTCCGGCACCCTCTACGCCTTCGACATCATGGCCAAACGGCTGGAGAAACTGAAACCGCGCCTGGCTCGCGCCGGCCTCGACAACGTGCGCTCGGTGGTCATTGCCCACGAGCGCGACGAACGCGTGCGCCGCCTCGCCGGCAAGGCGGATCGGGTGCTGGTGGACGCACCGTGCAGCGGCAGCGGCACCGTGCGCCGCAATCCGGACATCAAGTGGCGCCCGCTCAATCTGGAAGAGATCACCGCCACCCAGCAACGCATCCTTGACGCCGCCGCCACCCTGGTGAAGCCGGGCGGTCGCCTGGTCTACGCCACCTGCAGCCTGCTGCGGGAGGAAAACGAAGACATCGTCAACGCCTTCCTCGCCGCCCACGACAACTTCCATCTCGTCCCCGTGGGCGAGGTGCTGGCACGGCGCAACATTCCGCTGCCGGACATGAACGAGATGCTGCGGCTGTATCCCCACCGCCACAACACCGACGGTTTCTTTGCCGCCGTGCTGGAACGCAAGCCCCTCTGATTCCTCCCCGCGGCGCGGCACCGGCACCTCCGCCGGTGCCGTCTGCCGGGAGCACGCCCACCATTGCTCAAGGGAACGACAAGATGTGGTGGGAGCCCGATTTTTGGCCATGGAAGGCCTTATGTGGCGAGAGGACAGGAAGTCCGAAGCCACCATCGGGCGAAAGCGGCGCCGGAACGGCCGCCACCGCCCGATAAACCGGGCCCCCACAACGGGGGCGAGCAGTTGCCGCTCAAGGGCGAATGGTCATGGACAAAAACAGCCTGTCTCCCCGCTGTTCGCTGCTGGAACAGGAGGCCATGCACATGGAAAACGGTGAAATCGCGGCGTTGTTCTGATCAGAGCGGTGCCTTCAAGCCACAAGCCGCAAGGAGAAAACCGATCCGGTTTTCCTTGCCACTTGCCACTTGTATCTGTAGTTACTCCGCACTGCCGAACGATGAATCGGTGGTATAGGGCGGCAATGGCAGACCGGCGATGCGCGAAGCCTGCGCCACCGGACCGTGGGGAAACAGAGTGTAAAGCCAGCGGCGCCCGCCGTGATCATGAAAGGCCCGTTCCAGCGCCCCGGACAACACCCGGCCACTTTCCGCCCGCCCATGGCGGCGGTAATGTTCGCGCACAAACCGCAGGACATCCCAGTGCGCCGCTGTAAGCACGATGTCCTCTGCGTGCGCCAGCCGTTGCGCTTCTTCCTCGTCCCAGTCCGGCAAATCGAGCATGTGGCCCGCCGGATCACGGCTGACCGCCTCTTCACCGTGGATGAACTTGCTGATATCGACATGACCCATGATGCCCACCTCCTCACAACACAATCAATACCAAACAAAAATACCAGGATATTGAAAGTATAGCCCCGAGCTTGCCCTACAGCAGGAAATAGGTGCAGGCGAAAACCGCGGCAAACACCGCCACCACATCGGCGGTGAGTGCCGCCAGCAGGGCGTGGCGGATGCGGCGCACCTGTACCGCGCCGAAGTAGACCGCCAGCACGTAAAACGTGGTTTCGGTGGAGCCTTGCAGGGTACTGACCAGGTAGCCCGTGTAGCTGTCCGGGCCGATGGCCGGGTCATTGATGATCGACGCCAGCACGCCGTAGGCACCGGAACCGGACAAGGGCCGCAGCAGGGCCATGGGCAGGGCCTCCGCCGGCAGGCCGACGGCACCGGTCCAGGGCGCCAGCAGACCTATGGCCGCCTGCAGCGCGCCGCTGGCACGCAGCATCGCCACCGCCACCAGGATCGCCACCAGATAGGGAATGATGCGCAGGGCCACCTGGAAGCCCTCCTTCGCCCCTTCCACGAATACCTCGTAGATGCGTACCCGCCGCAGCAGGCCAAAGGTAAGGAAGGCCAGCATCAGGCCAGGCAGGATCCAGGGTGCAATGACCTGGCCATACAGCACGCTGAACGGGATCAGCGCCAGCAAGGTTCCCATGGCCAGCATCGACACCCACAGCGGATAGGCCTGCCCGGCCTCCGCCGGCAGCACCTCCGTCTCTGCAGGCAGTTCGGTAGGCACGACTGCCGGTGCGGCCTCCCGCTCCAGCGGGAAGAACCGGCGATAGGCGAAGGCCGCGATAATTGCCGCCGCGGTGGCGCAGAAGGTGGCAAACAGCGTGGTGGGCAGGATGCCGGCCGGGTCAGCTGAACCCGCCGCCGCGCGCAGGGCGATGACGCCGGTGGGCAGCAGGGTCACGCTGGAGGTGTTGATGGCGAGAAACAGCACCATCGCATCGGTGGCGGTGCCGGGCCGCGTGTTGAGCCGCTCCAGTTCCTGCATGGCGCGGATACCGAAGGGCGTGGCGGCATTGCCCAGCCCGAGGGCATTGGCGGAGAGATTGAGGATCATCGCCCCCATGGCCGGATGCTCCGCCGGCACCGAGGGAAACAGCCGCACCATCAGCGGCCGGATCAGCCGGGCAATGATGGTGAGCAGCCCGCCCGCCTCCGCCACCTTCATCAGGCCGAGGAATAACGTCATCACGCCGACCAGCCCCAGCGCCAGCTCCACCGAACCGGCGGCCGACTCCACCATCGCCCTGGACAGCGCATCCATGGGCGCGGCACCCTCACCCGCCCAGCGCACCTGATGCCAGGCGGCGGTGACGAAGGCCGCGGCGACGAGGAAGTAGAAAACGAAATTCATGAGGGGTTAGGGGCTAGGGGCTAGGGGCTAGGGGCTAGGGGCTAGGGGCTAGGGGTTAGGGGCTAGGGGCTAGGGGCTAGGGTAAATATACTTCGCGGCCAAAGGCCGCA